>JAFWTA010000038.1 GCA_017519145.1 Ruminococcus sp. | reverse complement strand
TAGGGGATAGCCTTGATGATCAGCTTTTTGAGTTTTCTCGTGTCGATCTGCAATGTGCAGACCTTTCCTTTCTGTTGGTATCGGCATCAAAAACCGCCGTAAAAACATCATCGCCCCTTGCCCGTGGAACGGGTGCAGGCATGAAATAGCCGTAGATCATCGTCTGTTCTCCCTTGTTTTCTCTCTCTGTTTCTGTTTGCGAGGTTTGCTCCTGAGCTTCTGAGCCTGCTGCTGCATCTGCTCACGGGTGAACTCTCCACGCTTTTGTGTCTTGCCCTGTCCCTTTCCGACATACTCTGAAAATGCTCTCTTGAAATCCTCTGTCTTAGCAGCGGAAAAGAAAACATGATAGGTAGGCGGAGTGGTGCTTTTATCTCTTTTCAGGGCAAAATCCACATCATACTTCCTTGCGGTTTTCAGAAAATCTCCGATATTCCTGTCCGAAACCTCAATGCTGTCGAGCTTGGACGGCGATTTAGCCTGCAACTGCTTGTAGGTCATTCGCCCTTTTTTCTCTGCCTTGCCCGACATAAACTCCTGCAATGCCGATTTCAGCACATCAGCGGTCATTTTCTCCGCCTTGATCGAAATGTCGATAGTTTTCTTCGCACCGTTCTCATAGTCCGACGGCATTAGGCATCACCGCCGAACTTGACCTCATAGACCGCATAGGCTTCCATACCCAGCCAGTCATGAAGGTCTTTGAGTGCTTCTTCAGCTTCTTCGGGTGTCTTATAGTTTCCCATAGGAATCTTATTGCCACAGGTATCCGTTCCGATCATCTCATAATCGGGAGTGACAATGCCGTTCTCGTCCGGCTCGGCATCGTCCCAATTCATTTCAATACCGATCTTGACGAGATTATCATAGTTCAGGAACTCACCATACTGCGTAGCGATAGTCTTAGCCATGATCTTCACCTTCCTTTCCCAAAATCTTATTTGCCATCTATCAAGCGGCTACGTCCGATTTCTTCACCGCACCCATAGCCACCACCTCCTCTCAGGAACGTTCAGTCATCGTAACCGCCAAAATCTCTCTTGACAGCATACTCAGCCCACCGTCCCTCAGCATTTTCCTTGAAACGCTTGCCGTTGGCTTCGTTGAACAGAGTGCTGATAAGATAACTCTCATAGTTCCGAACGTTGTCTGTTCGCTTCATCTGCTCAATAGCGTTTTCAAGAACGTTTATATCAACCTTGAGCATAGCGGACTTGACAACCTCCCTGGGGAAGTCCTGTCCGCAGATACGCTCTGTTTTCTTTCGGGAGCATATCCGCCGAACGATCATCTGAACGATCTCCTCAGCTTCTTCCTCATCTCCGAGCCATTCTGCAAAGTAAGGAAATTCGATGTTGGTTTTCACCACATCGGTATAAACTTCTTTTTCGCTGATATATCCGTCAATCAGTCCATCTGTCTGACTTTCAACATTTTCAACGGATTTTTCGCTGTCGGAGAGGGATTGATTGATAGATACTTGATCACTCAGTATTTGATTTTTCTTTATTTTCTTCTTAGTATTTATTTGCCCTTGATTTTCTACCGCTTGAATTTCTATGGGTAGAATTTCAAGGGGTAGATTTTCTATGCCTTGTTTTTCTGCCCCTTGCGGAGCTTTTTTTACGGAGATTGTTGAAACATCTCCGTCCTCATCGTATGTATCATCATCGTTCTGGTCAGCATCAGGCGTATCCTTTTCGGAATACTCATAGAAATCGTAGACATACTCGATTCGACCGCTGTTTGTTTCATTCGGCATCAGCTTCGTGACAACAAGATAGCCCCAATGCTTCAGCTCATCTAATGCTGCCTTGATCGCTGTTTCTTTCTCTTTGCAGATAGCCGTCAGACCTGAGATAGAGTAATCCCAATTCTCCGGCAGAGAAAGAACCTTACTCAGAAGCCCGATTGCTTTCAGGCTGAGGTTCGTTGACCGCAGATGATAATTGCTCATTACGGTATAGTTGGCGTTTTTATTGACACGGCACACCGATGAAGCTGTTGTTTTGTTCTTTTTCGATTTTTTAGCAGACATATCCATTTTCCTCCTGTTTGCAGCTCAGGCGAGCTTCATTTGTGTGATCCTAACCTTGTTGACCATATAGGTCTTACCGCTGCGTCGGAGGTAGCCTGCATCGTAAAGCTCATTCAGAGCGTTCCTGATAGTTTTCAGCGAATCATTCTCAAAGAACGGACAAAGCTCCTCTGCGGTATGATAGTCCGTATCAGGAAAGTTGAGCATTCTCAGCAGTATAGCTGTTGCTTCGCAGGACAGCTTATCATCGCTGATCGTGATGATCTGGCGTTCAGACATAAAAAACCTCCTATTTTTCGGTAATATTTTCCATTTTGCTTGACTAAAAACAGCAGACATGATATAATGTAATAAATTGAATACAAGTATCACTATATTCAGGCAATAGTGATACATCAGCGAAATAGCGTGTGGCTATGGCTATCATGTCTGATGTTGATGGTGAATCGCTGGGATTTATAAGTTTTGACAATAAAAAAACGCCCCTCATTGCTGAGGAGCGTTATCGGTATATTCAGTTTTCAGGCATAAAAATAGCGTATAGCGCTCCGTGATACTATCACTTTACGCTACACGCTATAAGCTACTAATTATTCGGTTTTTCTTCGCAACAACGCCATTCTACCAAGATTTCGTTTCTACCAACTTTCTACCACCTTTTCTGCCGAAAACAAGTCGAAGCGCAATTCTTTCTACCACATTTCTACCAAATCGACCGTTTTTCTGATTTCTTCGTTTTTTACGAGCTTACGGTCAGAAGGAGATTGAAGGTCTTAAAACTCCCGAAAATGCGAGCTTTTTGAGGGCATAAACTGCCGTGAATTGCCGTGAACTGCCGTGAATTGCCGAGCTTACGGAAAAACTTAAAATCCCTCGGTAGCAATATCGTACCGGTTCAAGTCCGGTCAGCGGCACTGAAAAAGGACTGTACAGTGTACAGTCCTTTTGTTTTTATCCGCGAAAAAAAGCTCCCCTATCAGGGGAGCTTTTAACTTTACTTTAAGCGCTGTGGTCTTGTCTTGGGAACAGATACCTCGTCTCCGAGAACTATTCTTGTGATAAGCACCAGATCATTGATCTGTGTAGCACCACTGCAATCGATATCAGCTTCAACAATGGTGTCATTGCCGTCGATAGCCTTTATAAG
Organism: Ruminococcus sp.; assembly: GCA_017519145.1. Lineage (GTDB taxonomy): Bacteria > Bacillota > Clostridia > Oscillospirales > Ruminococcaceae > Ruminococcus. The sequence continues at coordinate 109,795 of JAFWTA010000038.1, read as the reverse complement.
CTCTCTGCGGGCAACAACAAGATCAAATGAGTCAACTGTCTGATCGTTGTTAAGATCGCCGGGAATGTAAACATCTTCCTCCTCAGCAGGAGCCTCGTTATTCTCCAGCGACTCAAATCCGGCAGATACTGCAATATCAACGCCGTCTATCTTGACAATGTTCTTTGTGATCTCAGCAGAACCGCTTGAACCGTCTCTTCCCTCTACGGTAAACAATACTCTATTGGGATCGGCAATACCAAGACCGTACTTTACGAATGCATCAAGATGCTTTGAAACAGGGATAGTGCCTTCCATAGTTCCGTCTTCCGAAAGCTTGTTGTCCTTGCGGACGCTCCAGTATTCCTCAAAGAAACCGTTGAACGGAGTCCTGTAAAGGTCGTAAACGCCATCGTCGATACTTACTGTACCGAGATACTCTGCTTTATCACTTATCTGCCAGTCCTTCCAGCCGTCAACTATGTAACAATCAACTCTGCTATTATTGAGACAGCCGTATGCACCTGCAAAAACTGTACCATCTGATTCAATATCAGCCTTATAATCTATGGAGATATCCTCACCTGCATACTCTCTTACAATAGACCTTGTGTTGTTCTTGTCAAGATAAGCAAGACCTCTGCAGAAAGAAACACGATAATTGTTATTCCATTCACAGTTGAAGTTTCCGCCGTCAAGAACATCCATCTTCATAGTGCCGCCCTGACCGAAGATAGTATCATCGTAAAGGCTATAGAAGTATCCTCCGCGCTCATCACCAGCAGCTTCGGTGAATGTTACCTGATCTATGTTCTCGGGAACATATGGCTCTTCATCGGGGTCGGGGATCTCTGCCTCAGGGTCGGGAACAACATAGTAAATACTGTTATTAAGAACCTTCGCACTTCCCTTAGAGTTGAACGGGTCAACACACAGCATGACCTCATACAGATCGTTTACAGGCATTCCGACCTCTTCCCATGCCGCAAAGTGCTCGGAAACAGCTATTGTATTTGAGAATGTATTGTAATCCTCCGAAAGCTTTTCACGGCGAACGCTCCAGTACTGATATGGGCCGATCGATGAGTTTAACGTGCAAAGAGATGAAACAGTTCTGACTTTGTAAATGTCGTATACTCCGCCCTCGGTCTCTACTGAACCAACAGGCTCCTTATCCTGACAAGGCTTGTAGTCGCCCCAGTCGTCGATGATAAAGTACTCTGTTGAACAATCGTTCATCCAGCCATATGCGCCGAAGGTATAGTAACCGTCACAGTCTATATTTGCACGGTATGAGATATAGATATCTGAGCCTTCGATATAGCTGGTGCCGCGTTTATCAACTTTATGTCCTGTCATGAACAGGGCACTGTCGTTAAGATCCCATTCGCAGTTGTACACACCAAAGCTGCCGATACTGAATTTGGTCTCGTCAGCTTCATTGCCTCTCCATGCAACGTAATCATAGAGTCCGCTGGCGCCCTCTACATTTGTCTGGTCAGTATTGATCTCAGTATATGGCAAGAAAGACCAATCCGGCTCGTCTTCTGCATGGGCAGCAACGATCCCGCCTGACATACACATGGAGGCTGACATAACAATGGATACGATTTTTTTGAATAGCTTGTTCATTATAATTCCTCCTATCATGTTATTCAAAGCCGCTTTTCGGCTTTATAAACAAATAATACCACCATATTTGAAATAATTCAAGTAAATTATTGTGCAAAAGCATCTCATTTTGCCTTTTTCTAACCAAAAATTGCGTTTTTTTCATGTCTCCCCCGCAATTATGGTCGATAATTGCTCTTTTTATCTTTATAAAAAATGTTATAGCCGCTTAACGGATTTTATATCTTTTTTACATCGATTTTTCGGAAATCCTATTGACATTATTACAATAATATAGTATAATTAGTCTCGGTTAACTACTTTATTCATTTAAAGCTTTACAGGTTTATCATTCAACACTGTAAATCAAAAAGAAAGGTCTTGATATCAATGGGCTCACAAGCCGCAACATTCGTCATTCTCGCAATCTATGTCGCCATAATGGTCGGGATCGGACTCTATATGTCACGCAGGACAAAGTCCACCGAGGACTTCATGCTGGGCGGCAGAAGCGTAGGTTCATGGCTCACCGCCTTCTCCTACGGCACGACTTATTTCTCTGCTGTTGTTTTCATCGGATATGCCGGTCAGTTCGGCTGGATGTACGGTGCTTCAGCTACATGGGTTGGTATCGGCAACGCCATAATCGGAAGCCTTATCCCCTTCTTCCTCATAGGTAAGCGTACCCGTCTTATGACAAATCACCTCGGCGCTAAAACAATGCCCGAGTACTTCGAGCACAGATTTGACTCCACCAAGCTGAAAACGGCTTCTGCTCTCATTGTTTTTATCTTCCTTATCCCCTATACCGCTTCCGTTTACAACGGTCTTTCGAGACTTTTCGGAATGGTATTCGACCTCGGTGAAAACGGCGGTACATACATCATAATCGCTATGGCTGTTCTCTCAGCTATCTACGTTATGCTTGGCGGCTACAAGGCTACTGCTCTCAACGACTTCTTCCAGGGTATAATCATGCTCATCGGTATCGGTACAGTCGTTGCCCTTACTGTCCAGAAAAAGGACGGTCTGTCAGCAGCTCTTGACGCCCTCAACAATATTTCCGACAGCAAAACAGAAACAGGAACTCTCGGTTCCCTCTTCGGACCTGATCCCATAAACCTCCTCGGAGTTGTACTCCTTACCTCTCTCGGTACATGGGGACTTCCTCAGATGGTCCAGAAGTTCTACGCTATCAAAGACGAGCAGGCCATCAAGAAGGGCGCGATCATCTCAACTTTCTTTGCTATCGTTGTAGCAGGCGGCTCTTACTTCATGGGCGGCTTCGTAAGACTTTACTGTACACTGGACAGTGCTGACGGTTCAGGCAGGACTTTCATCGAAACTGTAAATGGCAAGCCCGTATACGATACAATGGTGCCTGCCCTTATCCATCAGGCACTTCCCAATATCCTTATCGGACTGGTAGTTGTACTGGTTCTCTCGGCTTCACTCTCAACCCTTTCTTCACTGGTTCTTACATCCAGCTCAACTCTTACCAATGACCTTATCAAGCCCCGTGTGAAGAATTTCGATGATAAGAAGCAGGTAACATTCATGCGAGCATTCATTGCTGTGTTCCTTGTTATTTCTGTAATTATCGCCTGCAACAAAAACGCCTCCATCTCCACTCTCATGTCCTACTCATGGGGAGCTCTCTCAGGCGCATTCCTCGGACCTTTCCTCTTCGGTCTTTTCATGAAGAAGGCTTCCAAGGCTGCCTGCTGGACAAGCTTCATCACAGGCGTTGGTATCAGCGTTGCACATATGCTCCTCTTCAGCCTTAATATCGAAGCTTTCAGCGGTATCAGACAGGCTGTTATCGATCTGAACTGCCCCCTCAACCTCCTCTCGCCTATCAATGCAGGAGCTTTCGCAATGATCGTTTCCCTCATTATAGTGCCTATCGTGAGCAGCTTTACAAAGGCTCCCGAAAAGAAGGTCGTTGACAACGCATTCAGCAGTCTTGCTGCAAAATAAGCGGTCACACAGCCGGTGTCCTGTTTATGGATAACGAATAATTACCGGGTCTCTTTTATGAGGCCCGGTAATTTCTTTTCAATATTAAGTCCCTCAATAAGAAAAAAGCAGCTGAAAAACAGCTGCTTTTTTGTGTATGATCTTATCTCTTTACAAACTCATTGAGTGTGCCTGTTCCTGTTCCTGAAATAAATGCATAGTATCCCAGAACATTGCTGGCGTCAACTGCGTCGACCTTCTTGTTTCCGTCAACATCTGCTGCGGCAAGCTGATCATCGCTGAGACCAGACTCCATACTAGATGATATCTTAGCATAAGCTGCAAGAATAGATGAAGCGTCAACTGCGTCGATCATTTTATCATCATTGATATCGCCGAGCATTCTGTCGGAACAGTTTATGCGAAGACCTTCACTGTACTCAGCAGGATGTACTTCTATGGAAAGCTTGGGATCGTCAGGGAATCTCGGTACAACTGCTGTGAAGTAATTGCCCTGATCATAGAATTCGATATCATAGCTTCCGCCAGCTGCACCGCTCTTGAATACAGCATTGAAGCAAGCCAGAGGATAATCATAGGATTCTGTGCCTGTCAGCTGGAGAGGCTTGTTTACATTTGTCTCAGTGTAATTAACTGCCATCATATTGAGTTCAGGGAATGTATTGAGAAGATTTACCAGATCAGCATCGGAATTGATGCCTGTGATCTTATAAGGACAGCCGCCTGCCTTTGCAAAAGGTCCTGTAAGATCTGTAAGCTGAAGATCAGTTTTCTCGCAGTTCCACTTAACAAAGATCTGACCTGCATAATGATAGTCATCACTAAAATATACAGCAGCGGGTATCTTTGTTCCCTCGGGAGCTGTACTTCTGTTTACGAATACAGAACCGTACTTGAGCACCTCTACACCTGTACTCTCCTCAGCCTTAAAGAAGAAACTGGGCTTATAGTCCTCAACATTAACTGCATTTGCTGCCATAGCAGTTGTCATACCTGCTGCAAGCACGATAGATGAAATGAGTGAAATAATTTTTTTCATTTTAGGTTACTCCTTTCAGAGCAGCTCAGCCATCCGGAGAACGATCTCCGCAACACGCTTTGCCGCAATCTTTTCAAATTCGTCAAATGACATAGCTCCCTCATCGTCCGCATTGTCTGATATACAGCGTACACTTACATAGGGAAGCTCATTGAGATAGCAGCAGTGTCCCACTGCGGCACTCTCCATATCAACGGCATAGGGATCGAATCTTTCCTGAATTGAATTCTTCACCTCATTGCTTGAAATGAAGGCTTCTCCCGAAACGATCCTGCCTCTGAACGAATTGACCCCGAATTCTCCGCACACCTTTTCGGCAGTATCCATAAGCACGTCATCAGCTTTGAATATTGCACAATAGGGAGGGTAATCCTTGAGGAAATGGAGATCAAGATCATGAGGCAGTACCTCTGTAGAGATCACGATATCGCATACCTTTACTGCACTGTTCATTCCGCCTGCAATACCGGTATTGATCACACAGTCAGGGTGGAAATTATCTATCATAACCTGTGTACAAAGCGCTGCATTTACCTTTGCTATTCCGCAGCAGGCATTGATCACAGTTTTGCCGTTTCTCTCATTGACATAAAAATCGAAGCCCGAGATGCGCTTTATCTCGGCTTTACCGAGTATCTCTCGTATGTCAGCAAGTTCTGACGGCATTGCTCCGATTATAGCTATAGTCTTCATTGTTATCACTCCAGAATAAAAATTACGCTTTTATTATAGCACATAATTATTAAGAAATCAAGTCATATAAAAAGACCGTCCCGAATTGCATTTCAAAACGGAACGGTCTATCTTTTCTGTTTGAATTTCGGCATTATCCTCTTCTGGTAGATCCTGTACATAAAGTCAAGGTCGAGATCATACACAAGGAAGATCAGGTTACAGACGCCAAGCATTATGTATGCGCCGTATCTTCCGAAGTCGCTGAATTCATCAAGCATCTCGTCAAGTCCGAAAATGTATACCGTAACATAGAAGTATCCGATGATACATACATTGAACAGTATCAGCTTGACAACAAGTCTCAGAAGCTTCAGCGGTATCTTCTGTATATAAAACCTGATTATGGGATAATGTCCGAAGAACATTATGAATATCAGTGCAGCTTCCTTGTCAAATGTAATGAACAGGGAAAGCAGGCTTACCGAAAGATATGTCAGAAAAGCCCATGGTATATTGACCTCAACGGCAATTATCATAAGCAGTATGCCTGCGATCCCGGGAAGCAGCAGATACAGCGCCGGGATAACTCCCGCAAGAAACATCGTCACCAGACAAAGTGCGGAAACGATACCTCCCAGCGCTACTCTGTAGCTTATGTCTCTCATTTATTAAGTGCCTTATCCTTTCCATCGGCAGTTTTCTTTGCCTGCTGTATATTGTATACGATAGCCGAAAGCATCTTGTGCGGGAGGAAACGTGCTCCCCATGTGCCAAGTCTTACTGTCAGCCCCGGTACAGCAAAAAACTTGCCCGTCATTGCCTTGTGAATTGCGTACTCAGCAGCATAATCAGCAGTTATAGGCTTTACGGAAAAGCTTACTCCGGCGCGGTTATTGAAGTTGGTCGCAACAGGTCCGGGACACAGAACCGTTATGGTCACATTTGACTTGTCACGGCGAAGCTCCTCATATATCGCAAGAGAAAGTCGGAGAACATAGTTCTTTGAAGCGTAGTATGCCGCCATGAGAGGTCCCGACATGAAACCTGCAGCAGAGGCTACGTTCAGTATGGTGCCGTGATCCTGCTTCTTGAAATCACGCAGGAAAAGCTTTGTAAGTATATGAAGCGCGGTGATATTCACGTTGATCATATTCAGCTCGTCCTCAAGATCGGTCTCGTCAAACTTTCCGAAAAGTCCGTAGCCTGCATTGTTGACCAGCATATCTACTTCTTTTCCCTGACAGAACTTGTATACTCTGAATACCTCTTCCTTTCTGGCAAGATCCGCTGCGATTATCTCGGTACCGCTGCCAAGTGTTTTCTGCATCTCCTTCAGAGCGTCCTCATTTCTGCCTGTGAGTATGAGCTCCCAGCCTCTTTTTGCAAGCTTTCTTGCAATGCTCTGTCCTATGCCCGATGTTGCACCCGTAACTAATGCTTTCATTCATATCATTCCTTTCGTTTAGGCTATTTTCGCTATTATTTCCCTGTCACTCAGCGAATCTGTCCCGAACAGAAACAATGTCTGTCCGTAATCGTCAGCATTTACATAGTCTGACAGTTTTCCGTTCATCACAGAAGGATCCACTACCGTTATCTCGCTGTAATGCTGGAGAAGAAACGGAATAAAGCAGTCGCCGAAAGAGTCCTTTACCACAAGGAGCTTCTTATCGGTGCTGGCTGAGGTGGATATTCTCATTACGGGAACAGAGTCTCCCAGATACATGGAGTACATATCCCCTGTTTCAAGTCTTTCTCTGTCAAAGATCTGTCCCTCGGCGTTGATGCCGTCCCTGCGGGTAACTATACATGATGTGACCTCGGCACCATTATGATATTCATAGATATCAATTATATCTGCCTTGGGTCTGCGTGAAAGCGTCCTGTTATACAGATCTCCTCGGAAGCTGTCGGTAACGTGCTCAATGCTGTATTTGTCGTATGAATTCGGCTGAAAACCAAGCTTCTGTATGACAGTCTTGTATACACAGTATGCCCCGTAACTTGTCCATTTAGTATCATTCCTGTAATAAATATAATTATCCTTGAGCATTTTCAGGATATTATATGCATCGATCTTTCGTATATCACTGTCTATAGCGTCATAGAGCTCATTTATCTGCTGGCTCTCCGTGCGTCCGACGATATGACTCGGAAGAACATCTCCGTATACTCCTGCGGAAGTGGGGATAACGGCTAAATAAACCATTCCGTCATAATTTCTTGCAAAGCCGTCAAATATCTCCGCAATGGCAGTTGTATCGGATATACCGCATTTATCTGTACTTATCAGCCTTTCATCGCTGACATATACACCGTTGACGATGCTCTCGGAAAGCTCAGTGCGGATAACGGTATTTCCCACCAGCCACTTGCTTCTGCCTGCAAAATGGTCGGTAACATATCTGTCCAGCTTATCACCTGTGCTTCCGTCATAAAGCTCATTCATGCTGATCTCGGGAGCTTCTGCGAGAACGCGGTTCTCCTCAGCGGAGATATCACGCTTTTCGCCGAAAAAGGTAAGAGCCGAGAAAACTGCAATAAATGCAAGAGTCAGAACAGCAGTTATCCTGCTTGTAAGCTTCATAATATCTCCACCTCCTTACAGCTTCATGAGAATCATATGAGAGCTTCCGCCATAGGATATGAATGCTGTACAAAGTACAAGCACTGCAAGCACCAGCACCGGCGAAACTGCCATTATAGCTGCCTTTATCCTGTTCTTTCCCGAACGTGTCATAAGGTTCCTGAAAAGATCGGTTGATGCATACATAGTTACCAGCAGAAGAACTATATACGACTTTATAAGGTAAAAGCTGTCAGAATCTGCCAATACGCCATTGCCGCCCACCATGGCAAAGAGATACCTTACCGATGAGCCCAAGCTGTCTCCCGAGAGAAATACTCCGCAGATGACCACTGTGAAAAAGGTATATATCATACCTGTGAAGTTCATTATCTTCTTTCTGAGGAGCCTGCTCTCGATTATAACAGCCGCCCCTATCAGAATGCCCCAGACCACACCGCCGAGGTCAACTGTATACCAGAAACCGAAAAGTCCCCAGCCAATGATAAAGACTGCTTCACGGAGCCATCTTTTTCTGCAAACTCCGTATATGGGTTTGGTCACATATCTCCTTAGCCACTGGGTAACCTGAGACTGCCAGCGGGCTGCAAAGTACTTTAATCTGATGCTGAAAAGCGGATAATTGAAGCTCTGAGGGAACTTCAGTCCGAAAAGATATGCTGTTCCCGTTCCCATATCAGCAAATCCGGAAAGCTCAAAATAGAGACAAAGAATATATGCCACTGCACCCAGCCACGCAGTAACCGCAGATATCTCCCCGACATCACTGCTTCCTGCGGCTGCATAAAGCATATAGAGATTATCGGCAGCAATCACCTTCTTGGCAAGACCTTTGACAAATATGGTCATGCCAACTCCCATTCCGGAAAGGTTTTCGCTTCGGTTGTCAAGAATATTGGTGAAAACCTTGTACCTGAGAAGCGGTCCCATAAGAAGCCGCGGGAAAAACATGATGTACAGTGCAAAACGCACCATGTTCCTGTCAGCTTTTATCCTGCCCTTGTACACATCTATAAGAGTACCTATGGCTCCCAGTGCAAAGAAGGATATACCCACAGGATAAAAGCTCTCGGGAGCTCTTATCATTCGGTGGAGCCATGTGAAGAACTGTGTTCTGAAGGCAAGTATCGCCACAAGATCAAGTATTATCCCGACTGTGAGAGGTACTGCTGCAAGCTTTTCGCTTCTGCGCGACCTGCTTATAAGATGCATGAAAATATAGTTAACAGCTGCAAAAGCTACAATGAATATAAGGAAATATAGACTTAAAAGGCAGCAGAATGCGGCGCTGAGAAAAAGCAGCATCATCTCACGAAGCTTTTTGGGTGTTATATAGAACAGCAGTAACGAAACGGGCAGGAACCCGTATATAAACAGCAGGCTGCTATATACTTCCATCGCTCTCCTCCTTTATCTCTGCTGTGATACGGGCAAGCTCTGTACTATCCATCATTGTGGAAAGCACTTCAATAAGTGCTCCTGCGGAAAGTTGTCGGGGAAGTCCGAGACGGTGCTGAAGCTTTTCCCTCAGTTCACGGCTGTTTTCACCGCCGCTCAGTCCCAGCTCATAAAGGGTAAGCTTTGTTATATCCGAGCGCTTTACGCCCTCAGAAGCGGTTATGCCTGATCTTTCAAAAGCTTCAAGGAGCACCTTGGGATCCATTCCCTCAACTCCGAGCTTACCCTCGGCAGATGGCTTTACCTTGCGCCTTTCCTTGCCGAAAATATCCGGGATATACACGTTCACGATCCTGCCGTCTCCGACAGCTCCCTTGATATAGCCGCGTATCTTACGACCTGCGGCATCGGAGTCAGTAAGTATGATTATTCCCGTTTTCTTTGCATAATAGCGGATAAGCTCCAGCCTCTCAATATCCTTGAAAATACCGAAGCCGTTGGTTATTATGATGACTGCGTCAACAATGGAGGAGAGCTTTATCTTGTCGTACTTTCCCTCCACGATTATGGCTTCATCTATCTTTATCATGTTCTCCTCCGCTAATTCTTTGTCATGAGCATTTTAGTGACGGTCTGTTCAAGTACTGTCTTCTCGTCACAGCTTCCCGAATTCAGCATAATATTGGTGTCACGAAGTATGGCTATGCACTGACGCAGCCTTCTGATGCTCATTCTGGAGCTGTCACGGAATGCGTTCTTCACCTTGAACTCCCAGACATAGCCGAAATCTGCTTTGACATCGGCTATCTGCCTGCCCTTCTGCCGTGCACAGGCAGCACGGTACATATCTATAAATGAAGCTGTTATATTGCCGAGAACAGCTCCGCGGTTTTCCCTGTCCTGCATGAGCTCATCAAGAGCGTCAAAGGCAGCGCGCTTGTTGAAGGCTGCCACAGCGTCTGCAAGCTTGTAAAACGTAGCATCGCTCTGCCTGTGGACAAGATTATGCAGAATATCTGAGGTTATCTCGTTCTTTCCGGCATACGAACACAGCTTGTCTATCTCATTGCGGATCGTGAGCGTGTCGGACTGACACATATCTGCAAGCTCGCGGGCATTGTCCAGCGATATGAGGCTTCCCCTCGCAGAAACGCTGGCGGCAATATCCTTGGCAAGCTCATTTTCCGACTTTATGGGACACTCAACTGCCTCGCCCACCTTGGCAGCATAGTCAAAAAGTTTTTTGTTCTTGTCCTTGATGACCGATCTGCCTGTTTTGAAATCATTCTTCACAGGCACCTCAAAGCCGGTGACATTGAATATAACAACGGTCTGAGGCGGAATATCCTTCAGTGCATCAAGGAGCTTCTTATTGACATCCTCTGCCTTGATTCCTGCCATGACCTCTCTGGGTCTCTCGCAGTTATAGTCGTTTATCAGTATACAGTTATAGTCTGACATCATCGGCATCATCTGTATCATATCATAGAGTTCTGAAATGTCGAGATAACGCCCCTCAAGCTTGTTGAGGGCAAAGTCCTCGTTATCGCCGACAGCCGCTTTTATAATATGTCTGGTGAGCTTTTCGACCTCGGGAACGTTCTTACCGAAGATATAATAAAGATTTTTCAGCTCGCCCTTTTTCAGCTGAGCCCTTATGGCCTTTGGGTCTGTCTGTGGCATTACAGCCTCCTTATCTCAAAGCTTCCCTCTGCGGAAAACCATATCTCGAAATTATTGCCGTTATCTGTATAGATCACATTATCGGGAGCCTCATCCGCGTCTTGCGGTGGCTTGCCGTAGATCACCGTCAGAGCACCTGTAACAGCTGCGCCGCTTTTTTCGATCACGACAGCACTGTCACCGTTTCTGACAGTCAGTGTGCCGCCGAAAAGAGTGATATCACAGCTGCCGCTTTCCGCCGTAAAGCCGTCCGCGCCCATATAGCGCAGTTCCGGAACAGTCTTTACCTTTATCTCTTCGCCCTCGGCATACCATCTGCCTGTGTCGGTATATTCAAGAGCACTGACATATGAAGCAAATGCCGACTCTGCTTTATCAGACAGCATTACCGTATTGACCCTGTCTATACTGTTTCGGGTAAGATACTTCCGCACATAGGCGGAGGAACGGTAATGCCCGCTCAGGTCTGCAACAGTAACATTTCCCTTGTCATTTACTACCACAGCAGCATTATTACCCTTGCCCAGAACAGCAACTATAACATGATCATCACGCTCCATGCGATAAAAAGCTGCACCCGTGAACATGAATACAACAGTAGCTGTCACCGCGGCTACTGTAAATTTTCTGCTTCGGAATACTGCAAAGGTGAAAACCACGACCGCCGAACAGATAATGAGTCCGAATACAACCGTTCTGCTTCCTGCTGTAAAGTGAGTTGCTCTAAATCTTGCAAAGGTATCCGAAAGGCGCAGTATCACATAGTTTATGAGCTTTGACAAAAATAGCAGATCGACCACTCCGCCTGTGAGGGCATAAATGAGTCCGACTACCATTGAAATCGAACACAGCGGCACAAGAACCATGTTGCTGAGAGGTGATATCAGCGAGGTCTCGTCAAAAAACAGAAGTGACAGCGGAAATACGCAGATAGTGGTGCAAAGCATGGTCACAAAGCTGACGGCTGTTCTCTGCATGAAGCTGTCGCGAGGCATATCCTTGGTCATATACGGAGCAGCAACACCGATACCGAATGTTCCTGCCACCGACATGAGAAAGCCCTCATCGTAAACTGCATATGGCGAGAAAAGGCATATCAGCAGGACTGCACCTGCAAGAGAATTGAAGGTGTCGTTCTGACGCCTGAACAGCTTAGCTCCGTACAGGAAATTCATCATCACTGCCGCTCTTATTGCGGAAACGGGATAGTTCGCCATAGCAGTCAGAAAAAGCAGAAGTACCTCCATAACAGCGAAAGAGATATATTTATTCACACGGCAGCGCTTCAATACGAACATGAGAACAAGCACCGCAACAGAAACATGAAGTCCCGATACTGCAAGAATATGTCCTATTCCGCAGCGATACACCGCAGTTCTCACATTTTCGTCCATGCCACGCTTTTCGCCGAACACCATTCCTGCCAGCAGGTCACCGCTGTCACTGCCGACTGCTGTGCGGAAATCAAAGATCATCTTCTCACGGTAACTGCTGATAAGCTCACGAAGTCTGTGAGTGTGAAACGGCTCGGCAGACACATCCTTGGCATTTACGGCAGTTAAGAATATACCGTCAGTCCTGTAATAGCTTTCGCCGTCGAAAAGATAGTCCTTTGAAGGCTTGGAGAAGGTGCAGCTGCCAATGGTGATCATATCTCCCCTGTCAGCCTGAAGCTCTCCGCCGTAAAAGCTTATTTTTGCGGATATCTCATCGTTTATCCTGCCTCTGAGGATATATGATGAGTCGCTGCCGCTGTAACGATATGCCTCGATGACCTCTCCGCGGAAGCTGCCTTCTTTTCCGTCCATTTCAACCGCAGGTAGGTAACGTACTGCGGTATAGACACTGAAAACAGCTGCGGCAGATGTGAAAAATACCGCAAGCATAAGATAGTCCCCTGCCTTGAAGCCGTATTTTCTGCCGATCAAAAGAGCTGCTGCCAGAATCAATGAAAGTATTACGAGAAACGGGATATTTGAAAAAAACGAAGCGAAAAACAATCCCGCCATATACGCTGCCGCAGCTCCAATCATTTTTCGCTTCATAATTCTATTCCTTATTTAAAGAAGAGCGGTAATTTCTCGAGGAAAGCAATGTCCTTCCTGTCCGCTGCATCGCCCTCTGCAAGAACTGCGGATCTGCCTGAGATCTCGCCGCCGGCAGCTGCTGTGAGCTTTTCAAGAGCAATGAGAGACTCGCCTGTGCTGATAACATCATCAACAAGAAGAACCTTCTTGCCCTTCAGCATTGCAGCCTTTTCCTGCGAGAGGTAAAGAGTCTGCTCTGCTGCTGTGGTTATGGACTTTACTGTTACCGCGATGGGATCCGTCATATAGAGCTTTACGGACTTTCTTGCAACAACATAGGGCTTTCCGCTCTGTCTTGACATCTCGTACGCAAGGGGGATACCCTTTGATTCTGCTGTGAGAATAACGTCAAAGTATGGAGACTTGTCCAGAAGCTGCTCAGCAGCAGCAACTGTAAGCTCTACATCAGAAAACATAACGAAAGCCGCAATATCTATCTTGTCATTGAGAGGACAGAGAGGGAGCTCCCTCTCCAGTCCTGCGATAGTCATTTTATATGAACCTGCCATTATAATGCTCCTTATTCAGTTTTTCCGAGGGATTCGGGACCCCAGCCCATTTTTACGCCGCCGAGAAGGTGGAAGTGAAGGTGCTTCACTGTCTGACCTGCATCATCACCGCAGTTATTGATTATGCGGTAGCTCTCATAGCCCTGCTCCTTAGCGATCTTTCCTGCTGCTTCAAATACCTTGGCAACTACGGAGGAGTTATCCTCGGTTATGTCGTTGGCACTTGTTATATGAACCTTAGGGATTATGAGTATATGCATTGGAGCGATAGGAGCAATGTCCTTGAAGGCATACACGAATTCGTCCTCATATACCTTTGTGCTGGGTATCTCTCCGTCGATTATCTTACAGAATAAACAGTCCATATTGATCCTCCTCTTTTAATTCAGGTCTGTGTACCGACCTGTTATATTACTTCAGTGTATCGGCAACAACATCTGAAAGCTTTGCCATTGCCTCATCTATCTTGCTTATATCTCCTGCACCTGCCATAGCACCGTCGGGCTTTCCGCCGCCCTTGCCGCCTGTAACAGCTGCTATCTCGCGGACTATCTTGCCTGCATTAGCGCCCTTTGCAACTGCATCCTTGGTGCATACACAGTAAAATGTGCCCTTTTCGCCGATCGTTCCTGCAAAGAGTGCGATAATAGCCTCATTCTTGTCCTTGACGCTGTCGCCGAGCTTTCTGAGAGCATCGGGTGCAGAGCCGTCCATTCTTGCGGAAACTATCTTCACGCCGCCTACTTCCTTGGCATTGTCAAAGAGAGCAGCTGTCTTGGAATTAGCGATCTGCTGTGTAAGACTTTCAAGCTTCTTGTCTTTCTCCTTGGACTCGGCAGCCATTGCTGCGCACTTCTCGGGAAGCTCAGTTACGTTTGCAAGCTTCAAAGCCTTTGCAGACCTTGCGATAGTGCTCTTGAACTCATTGAGGAGAGCAATAACATTAAGACCTGTTACAGCCTCTATACGTCTTACGCCTGCTGCTACTGAGCTCTCGGAAACTATCTTGAAAAGTCCGATCTGTGATGTATTGGATACATGAGTACCTCCGCAGAACTCGATGGAGTTGTGTGCAGTTACAACTCTTACTGTATTGCCGTACTTCTCACCGAAGAGAGCCATAGCTCCAAGCTTTCTTGCTTCCTCGATAGGCATTTCCTCCATGGTTACGGGGAATGCTGACATTATCTCGGCATTTACGATATCCTCGACCTTAGCTATCTCCTCATCTGTCATAGCGCTGAAGTGGTTGAAGTCGAAACGGCAAGCCTTCTCGTTAACAAGCTGTCCTGCCTGATGAACGTGATCGCCAAGCACCTGTCTGAGTGCGTGCTGGAGAAGATGTGCTGTTGTATGATTGCGCATGATAGCCATTCTGCGTTCCTTTTCGATCTGAGCGATAACATTGTCGCCCTTGGAAAGGCTTCCCTGCTCGATAGTAGCGATGTGGAGGAAATGTCCCTCTGACTTGATGGTATCGTCAACAGCAGCGATATTTGCGCCATTGAGGAGCATACCTGTATCGCCTACCTGTCCGCCGCTCTCAGCGTAGAAAGGAGTTACATCAAGAACGATAACTACATTGTTGCCCTCAACAGCAGTCTCCACCTCAACGCCGTCCCTGTAAATAGCAAGTATCTCAGCACTGTCGGCTTCAAAGTCTGTATAGCCTGTGAATATAGTTGCGGGAGCGTCTACCTTTATGCTGTTGTCAGCCCATGATGAACCTGCCTTTGCAGCGTGATCAGCCTTTGCTCTTGCTCTCTGCTCCTTAGCCAGCTCTGTGAAGCGGTCACGGTCCACAGTGTAGCCCTTTTCCTCGCAGATCTCCTCTGTAAGGTCAATGGGGAATCCGTATGTATCGGAGAGCTTGAATGCGTCGTCGCCTGACAGCACCTTGCCACCCTCAGCTGCCAGCTTGTCTGTGAACTGGTTGAGGAGCTCTGTGCCCTTGTCGATAGTCTTGGCGAAAGCTTCTTCCTCAACGCCGATGATCTTCTTTATGTAGTCGCGCTTCTCAGCAAGCTCGGGATAAGCGTTTGCATTCTCGTTGATAACAGTATCGCATACATCGCATAGGAAAGGCTTTGTGATGCCTAAGAGTCTGCCGTGACGAGCTGCTCTTCTCAGGAGACGGCGGAGAACATAGCCTCTGCCCTCATTTGAAGGAAGTATACCGTCACCTACCATGAATGTAGTGCTTCTGATGTGGTCAGTGATAACACGGAGGGAAACGTCAGTCTTGGCGTCCTTCTTGTACTCAACACCTGCGATCTTTGAGATGTGCTTCATTATGTTCTGGACTGTGTCAACCTCAAAGATGTTGTCAACGCCCTGCATTACACAGGCAAGTCTCTCAAGACCCATACCTGTATCGATGTTCTTGTTCTTCATCTCAGCATAGTGACCTTCACCGTCGCTGTCGAACTGGCTGAATACAAGGTTCCAGATCTCGATAACTCTGTCGCAGTCGCTTGCCTGCTCAAAGCTCTCAAAGGGACCGTAAGCCTCACCGCGGTCAAAGTGGATCTCAGAACATGGACCGCAGGGACCTGAGCCGTGCTCCCAGAAGTTGTCCTTCTTTCCGAGACGGATTATCCTGTCGTGAGGGATACCGATATGGTTCTCCCAGATCTGCTCAGCCTCGTCATCGCTCTCGAAAATGGTGATCCAGAGTTTTTCAGCAGGGATCTCAAGAGTCTTTGTAAGGAACTCCCACGCCCACTCGATAGCCTCTGTCTTGAAGTAATCGCCGAATGAGAAGTTGCCAAGCATCTCGAAGTATGTACCGTGACGAGCTGTCTTGCCGACGCTTTCGATATCGGGAGTTCTGATACACTTCTGGCAGGTAGTTACTCTCTTGTTGGGAGGAGTAGCCTGTCCGAGGAAGAACTTCTTCAGAGGTGCCATACCCGAATTGATGAGAAGCAGGCTCTTATCACCCTGAGGTACAAGAGAAGCGCTTGCCATTCTGGTATGGTTCTTGCTTTCAAAGAACGAAAGATACTTTTCACGTAGATCGTTAAGACCTGTCCACTGCATAAAAATGATCTCCTTTAAAATAATTATTACGGTACGCCGTGCGGGAGTCGAACCCGCGACACCGATAATTGCGGTAAGAGTCTTATACAAGACTTTATAAGACGTGCTCTACCACTGAGCTAACGGCACATATTGGTGAGATACCCATAAAATAAAAAACACCTCCGCCGCCATAAATGGGACGAAGGCTCTCGTGGTACCACCCAAATTCAAAAGGAACGATGTCCTTTCCTCGTTATCCTTAACGCAGAATTACGCTCTGATTTCTCAGAGTAGCTCGGGGGCAGCACCCGTCCCGCGGATAAAGGCTCACACCTGCCGCCTTCTCTCTGAACTCCGCTTACAGACAGTCAATCCCGTCATTGCAATACACATATATTATAACGCTGTTTTTCGGAAATGTCAACTATTTCACAAAAAAATTACTGTATTATTTCTCTTTTTCAAGGTCTGCAATTTTCTCAGCAATCCTTCTGAACACAGGTGCGGCAGCTTCATTGCCGTAACCTCCGTTCTCAATGAGGACCGTGACTGCATATTTCGGCTTTCTTGCAGGAAAGAAACCCGTTATCCATGCATGACAGAGTTCCTCCCCTTTTTCGTTGTATCGCCCTGTCTGAGCGGTAGATGTCTTGGCTCCGACGCTGATCTTTTTTGTTCTCGCCTTTGAGTTATCGTTCCCGCGGACCGCAAGCACCATCATCTTCCGCAGTGCTTCAGCATCCTCGCTGCTCATCACTTCCGATATCTGCGGAGACTTTTCACTGCTTACAGCGCTGCCGTCAGCGGTGAGTCCCTTTATGAGCCTGAGTACAGGCATACGTCCGCCGCCTGCTATTGCGCAGGTCAGCTGAGTTATCTGAAGCGGCGTTGCAGAAAGCTTGCCCTGTCCGAAAGCAAAATTGGCAAGCTCCGCCGGCACGGTCAGCTCCTCACAGGTTGGGAGCACTCCTCCCGAGCCTGTGATGCCTGCACAGAGATAGTTCTCCCTGCCGAAGCCCAGATAAGTCGCCTTCCGCCTGAACTTCTCGATATCAAGACTCTGTGCAAGATCGATGAAGTAAGTGTTGCAGGAATTCTTCATAGCCTCAGACATATCCTGAAGCCCGTGACCGTCAAGCTTATGACAGTTGAACCGCTTTCCGCCTATGTCTATACTGCCGCTGCAGCTGTACATATTGCCGCCAAATCCCTGTTCAAGGGCAGATGCGGCAGTCACAAGCTTGAAAACCGAGCCCACGCTGTAGGAATAAAGAGCGCGGTCAATAAGCGGACATCTGCTGTCGTTCATTGCCTTTTCCATTTCCGACGGGTCATAATCGGGAAAGCTCGCCATAGCAAGAATATCGCCTGTTTTTATATCCGCGCAGACTATGGCTCCTGTTTCTATGCCCTTGCCGCACTCCTCGCATATCTTCTGTATATCCCTGTCTATGGTAAGGACAACTCCGCTTTTGTAGGACTCGGAACGGAATATTTTCTTTCCGTCACCGATGAGTATATTGCCAAAGCCGTCGGTCGAATAGGTAACACTGTTTTGCGGAAGCTCCGACCGCAGGATCGAATCATAGGCGTATTCAATACCGTCAGCTCCAGCGTCCTCGGAAAGATACCCGACTATATGCCTTGCCGTCTGGTGTTCCGAAT
Source organism: Ruminococcus sp. (assembly GCA_017519145.1). Lineage (GTDB taxonomy): Bacteria > Bacillota > Clostridia > Oscillospirales > Ruminococcaceae > Ruminococcus. Next base: position 91,558 of record JAFWTA010000038.1, on the reverse strand, counting down.
ATCTTACAGGAACACTGAATACAGTTATTCCGTCGCCCTCGATAGTTCTTTCGCCGCACTCAAAAACAAAAGGCTCCCCCTTGTCAAAGTCCTCAAGAAAGCTCTCTCTGTCAATTGCATATGCGGCAGCAGTTTCCCTGTCCAGTGCCGACGGAACTGCAACCGCTATGTCCTGCATATCCGCATTGACAATGGGACGCATCTTTCTGTCGTAGATAGTCCCCTGACAGCTTCCTGCCTCTATGGTAATGGTATGGTCTGAACTGAAGACAGGCAGACTCGTCCCCTCGTACGAAATACGATAGAAATTGCAGGCAAGTACCGTAAAAACAATGAAGAATACGGCAGTCAGCAGTATGACACCATGCTCTCCTCTTTTCCTTACCATTTTATCACCTCATGGTAAGTCTTGCCGGTTGAGCTCGCTTTATTCAGCTTTGATTAGCTGCCAATAGTAAAATATGCCCCGAGACGTTACAAAAGCGTTTCGGGGCATTGTATTACCGACTTATTACTCATGTGTCGGGACTTTTTTATTCAAGTATTACTGTAAAAGGTCCGTCATTGAGGAGCTCCACCTTCATATCGGCGCCGAATGAGCCCGTTTCAACGTGCTTTCCCTTGCTTCTGAGATACTCCACAAAGTACTCATACAGCGCATTTGCCTTTTCGGGCTTGGCTGCCTGTATGAAGTTCGGACGGTTTCCCTTGCGGCAGTCCGCATAAAGAGTAAACTGCGGAACCACAAGAAGCTCTCCGCCTACACTGTCAAGGTCAAGATTTATCTTATCGTTTTCATCTGAGAATATTCGCAGTCCCGAGATCTTGTCGGCAAGCCTGCGGCAGTCCTCCTCGGTATCCTCGTGACCTACTCCGAAGAGCAGAAGAAATCCCGTTCCGATCCTTCCGATCACCTCTCCGTCAACTTTAACGCTTGCGGAGGTAACTCGCTGTAAAACTATCCTCATTATTGCCTACTTTCTGACAATATCCATATCGAAGGGCTTCAGCTTCAGCTTGTCCTTCTCGGTATCGTCAATGATACTGAACATAGCCTTTGGGAGAGTTATATCCGCTTCCTGTTCCGAATTGTTGAAGAAGAAGATATAATCGTCAAGGCCGTTTGTCCTTGTGGTGACCTCAACTCCCTTTGGCAGGTCCTTGAGTCTCGGTATGCCTGTCTGTTTCATGATATTGCCTGCGAACTTCTCATAGAAATCCATATGGCAGACTGTTCCGATATAGTATGCCACACCGCTGCAGTAACGGTTCATGGTGACAGCAGGCTTGCCGCTGTAGAAGCTGTCCTTATACTCCGCGTATGCACGGGCTGTTCCCAGCTCAAGGATATCACACCACTGTCTGCATTTGAATGTATTTCCCGCAAAATCAACAATAGTCTGCTCTTCCTTGCCTATAGGGTCGTACTCACTGACCTCAGCTCCTATCATCTCCCTGTATACAGTGGGAAGAGGCTCCATGATGCAGTTGTTGCAGGGATCCTTGACACCGCTCCTTGCAGTCATCACAACCGTTCCGCCCTTGATGACGTAGCGGTAGATGTTCTCCGCGGAGCTCTTGTCATAAACATACATAGAGGGTGCAATTACCGCCTTGTACTTGGACAGGTCAGTGGTGGGAGGCACTATATCCACGTTTACTCCGTATTTTGAGAATGCCGCATGGAAGTACCTGAGCTGCTCAAAGTAGCTGAATCCCTCTGTCTGCGGCTGTATCCTGAAGGCGGCATCGTTGTCATAGGAATAAAGTATAGCCACATCGGAAACAAGCTCCGTAGTCTCTATGACACTGAGCTTGGGAGCAAGTCTGCAAAGCTCTGCAAATTCATTGAATCTGCGTCCCGGCACGTTGCTGTGGTCAATGAGACCGTGCCAGTACATCTCTGCGCCCTTGTTGGCTGTGCGCCAGCGGAAATGCATAACGGTATCAGCTCCGTGAGCCATAGCCTGCATTGCGTAGCCCTTTATCTGTCCCGGACGGGGCGTTGGTCCCATTGGCATCCAGCTTCCTGTTGGACCGCTGAGCTGCTCCATGACCCAGAAATTCTTCTGCTTCACACCTCTCATCATATCCAGTCTGAATGCGTGGGAGCTGCTCATACCGGAGTCATCTGTAAGCTTAACGGGAGGATAATTGTCATAGGAGACAAAATCGAGATTGCTGAAAAGCTTATAGAAATCAGGAGTATTCTCGCTGAAAAATGTGTTGGTGGTGACCTTTGCCCTTGGATTTTCACGCTTGATTATCATAGCCATATCATGGGCAAACTTCGCGGTCATATCCGCCGAAAACCTGCTGTACTCCAGACAGAGCGCAGGGTTCTGCCATGCCTTGGGATAGGCATTGGGCGGCTGTATCTGCGAGATATCACTGTATTCGCCGCTCCAGACGATATTTCCGAATGCGGCATTTATATTTGCAAGGTCATCATATTTATCAATGAGCCAGTCACGGAAAAGTCCGCGGCAGACCTCGCAGGTGCAGGGATAGGCTTCAAGCTCGTTGTCTATCTGCCATGCAGCGATAGCAGGATTGTTGGCATATCTCTTTGCAAGCTGCTCCGTGATACGCTTTGCATAGTAAAGGAACATGGGAGCATTAAGACACCTGTGAGCTCTTATGCCGGTCTGGAGCCTGTTTCCGTCTGTGCCGACCTGTACTATATCGGGATAGGTCTCATACATCCACATAGGCGGACAGCTTGTGGGTGTACACAGAACTATTCCCATTGCGCGGCGTGAAAAGTTGATTATCGCCTCGTCCAGCCATGTAAAATCAAACTCCCCATCCTTAGGTTCAAGTCTCGACCATGCAAACTCTCCCAGTCTTACAAGCTTTACCCCCGTTCTTGCCATAAGGTCTGCATCTGCATTCCATAAAGCTCTGTCCCATTGCTCGGGATAGTAATCAACGCCTATTTTCATTATATCCCTCCGTCATCAGATATTATATTCAAGCAGTCCGCAGTTGTCCATGAACCAGTTTGAGAACTGCTCATTTGTCATATCATTGAAGTATGTCTCGATCACGCGGCACACTCCGCCGTGAGTCACAAGAAGAACGGTCCTGCCGCCGTATTCCGCGATGATATCATCAAGAGCGGAATATACTCTGTGGGTCAGCTGAAGCAGCGACTCACCGCTGTCGCCCATACGGACCGCAAAATTCACCTTGTTCTCCGCAAAGCCCTCGGTAAAGCGGCTCTTGCCCTCGTAGGCACCATAATCCCACTCACGAAATCTTTCCTCGGTAACTATATCAAGTCCGCAGCGCTCCGCAACTGCACGGGCTGTCCTCTGAGCCCTTTTCATGGGAGAAGCAATGATGATATCGACAGTTCCGAGCTCTGCGATCCGCTCCGCAAGAGCCTGCGCCTGCTGCTCCCCTGTTTCGTCAAGCCCGATATCGGTAGTTCCGAGAATTATCTCCTGTATGTTGTATGAGGTCTGTCCGTGTCTTGTGGAATATATCTTCAATATTCTTCCTCCATTAAAGCCCGCAGGCTTTTTTTATCTCTGCACGGGCGTTGTCCAGCATAAGGTCGCTGGGATCATCTCCGCCCATAATTCTTGCTATCTCGGCAACTCTGCCGTCCATATCGAGCTGCATAACGTGAGTCTCCGTGCGGTCGCCCACTATCTGCTTCTCGATAAGCAGGTGGTTGTCAGCCATTACCGCTATCTGAGAGAGATGAGTAACGCAGATGACCTGACGCACCTGTCCTATCTCGCGAAGCTTTATGCCTATCTTCTGGGCAGCCTTACCGCTTACGCCTGTATCTATCTCATCAAAGATCATAGTCGGGATAGAGTCCTTATCCGCAATAACGCTTTTGAGAGCAAGCATTATTCGCGAAAGCTCACCGCCGGATGCTATCTTGGAGATGGGCTTGGGTTCCTCGCCCTTGTTGGCAGAGATAAGGAACTCCACCGTATCCATGCCATTGACTGTGAGCTTGCCCTTCTCATGTTTTACGGCAATTATGACTCCTGCCATATTGAGAAATTCAAGCTCCTCGGTAACTCTGCGTGTAAAGCGCTCCGCAACAGTCTCGCGGTAGTCATAGAGTGCCTTTGCCTGCTCCGTGACCTTGTGAAGCAGAGCCTCTCGCTTCTCCGCAAGCTCCTTAATCTCGCTGCCCGAGCTTTCAAGCTGCATTATCTCTCGGCAGGCATCGTCATAGAGCTTTATGAGCCCCTCACAGTCAGTGGCGTACTTACGCTTCATCTTGTTTATGTTGTTGAGCCTTGTGCCGAGGTATTCAAGACGCTGACCGTCAAGCTCCACCTTGTCCGCAAAGCTCTCAAGCTCGGAGGCAATGTCCGCAAGCTCTATCTCGGCGGCAGAAAGCCTTTCGTAGAGGCTGTTGAGCTGAGTGCTGTTATCTGTATAGGCAGCTATTTCAGTTTCTGCCGAGACTATCATATCATTGGCAGCCTCATCTCCTGTTATAAGGCTCACCGCATTTTTTATGGCAATGAGCGTTTTCTCGGAGTTCTTTGCAGTCTCATACTCCTTTTCAAGCTCATCATCTTCGCCCTCACGCAGTTCAAGCTCGCCTATATCGTCTATAATCTCGTTGAGAGTACGGCTGCGCTCGATACGGGACTGCTCCTGCTTTTTCAGCTCTCCCAGTCTCCGCGCAGTGTGCTGGAGCTCTCGGAAGGTAACTCTGTATTCGCTCAGGAGGCTGTCGTCACCTCCGAAGTCGTCAAGTATCTGCAAATGCCTCTCGCTGTCCAGAAGTATCTGGTTATCATGCTGTCCGTGGATATTTATTAACATAGCGCCTATCTCTTTCAGCAGCGCCGCAGAAGCTGTCCTGTGATTGATACGGGAAACGCTTCCGCCGTCTGCACTTATCTCACGGGTAACAGTTATCTCTCCGTCATCGTGAGATATGCCAAGCTCGTCAAGCTTAGCGCAGACCTCAGCGGAAAGCTCGGTAAAAAGCGCTGTTATGACTGCCTTGTCGCAGCCTGTACGGACTATGTCCTTGGTACAGCGCTGTCCGAGAACCGCGTTGATACCGTTTATAAGTATGGACTTTCCTGCTCCTGTTTCTCCCGTAAATATATTGAGATGCCTGTCCAGCGGTATTACTGCTTCCTTTATAACTGCCAGATTCTGTATATAGATTTCCTTTAACATTCTGAGAGCTTACCTCCTCGGAAAAAGCTCGCTGCGGAACTTCTTTGAGAGCTTTTTCGCGTCTGCCTCGCTGCGCACGAGAATAAAGATAGTATCATCACCTGCGATAGTTCCCACGATGCCCTGATGCTCCACGGAGTCTATCGCAGCGCAGGTCCCCTGCGCCATGCCTGCGCGGCACTTCAGAACTATGGTATTCATGGCATAGTCCACCGAGATAACAGCTTCTTCAAACAGAGACTTCTCCGCTGCCGCCGCAGCAGGCATCGAATAGCGATAGACTCCGTTCTCATCGCGCTGCTTCACGAGTGAGAGCTGCTGTATATCCCTTGACAGGGTAGCCTGTGTGGTCTTTATACCGCGCTCTGCAAGCAGCTCTATAAGAAGCTCCTGAGTGGCAACAGGCTGTTCGGTTATTATTTCAAGAATTGCTTCGTGTCTGCGATTTTTCATAATAAAAAGCTGCTCCTTACTTGATGGGCTTGCACATTTTCTTGCAGAGTGACTCGTGGAAGGAATTTCCTATGAGGTTTACGAAATTGATATCATTCTTTCCGCGGCATATATCAATGGATTCGCCGACTCCTATGCTCGCGAAATGCTCGCCGTCAACGCTTATCACCATGGAGTCCACACGGGTGGTGGTATCCATCATTCTCAGCTTTCGTGAAGGACTGAACATTGTAGCTCTTGAAAAAAGAGAATGTGGGCAGATGAGAGTCATCTCGATACATTCAAGATCAGGCTCAATAACGGGACCGCCGGCGGAAAGTGCATAGGCTGTAGAGCCTGAGGGAGTGCTGAAAAGCACGCCGTCGGCACGATATCTTCCGATCAGGTAATCGTCGGCAAAAACGTCAAAATCACATATGTGGAAGCTGCCCGATCTCGCCGAGACCTCATTGAGCACAGCAGCTGTTATATCCCCGTCCTTGCCGTGGTATACAACGTCAAGTGTCATGCGGTGGGATATCTCGTATTCTCCGGTAGTAAGCAGACTGAGCTTGTCCAGCTGGTCTGCTTCAAGACCTGCCATAAAGCCGAGAGTTCCCGTGTTTATGCCGAGAAGCTTCGTATCAGTTCCGATAAGGAGCTTTGCACAGCGCAGGATAGTTCCGTCGCCGCCGATAGCCAGAACTATATCCGCAGTCTTTGCGGATTCGTTTATGTCCTCGAATATAATATGCGGCTTGTCCGAAAAGTCCTTTCTGAATATCTCGCTTACCGAAACATCTATGCCGCAGTCCGCAAGAACATCACAGGCCTCACGGGCGCAGGTGAGCGCATTGGGCTTCTGAAAATTAGGGTACAATGCTGCCTTCATAGTCGCACTCCTTACAGTTTACTGAATGAGCTGTCTGCCAGCTCCCTGAAATCATGTATCACAGGCTCACCCGCACACTTGCGCAGCTTCACCAGATACTCTATATTGCCGCTTCCTCCCCTGACGGGAGAAAAGGTATATTTTTCCGTTATAAAACCTATAGTCGATGCAAAGCTGTCTATCTCAGAAAGCACACGGATATGCACCTTTCTGTCCTTTACGATTCCGCGCTTGCCGATATCGCTCCTGCCTGCCTCAAACTGGGGTTTAATGAGCACCGCTGCCACGGCGCCCTCTTTCAGCAGCTCATAGACCTTGGGAAGTATCTTCGTAAGGGATATAAAGGAAACATCAACGGATATGAAGTCTGCCTGTCCGCCGAGGACATCAGCAGTGACCTCCCTGATATCGGTGCCCTCCATGTTAACGACTCTCGGGTCTGCTATAAGAGACTGCGCCAGCTGACCGTGTCCAACATCTACCGCAAAGACCTTTTCGGCGCCCTGCTGAAGCATAAAATCGGTAAATCCTCCTGTTGAAGCTCCGATATCCAGACAGACCTTTCCTTTAAGGTCGAGTCCGAATTCCTCATATGCCTTTTCAAGCTTCAGCGCTCCGCGTCCGACGTAAACATCCGACTCGGCAGTCTCTATCATATCCTCAGCGAGTACCTCATCCGATGGCTTTTTCGCATTCTTTCCGTTGACAGTGACGCTTCCCGAGCGTATCATCTCCTTGGCACGTTCACGGCTCCTTGCAAGTCCCCGTGACACCATCTCACTGTCAAGCCTTGCCATTGCTCTTGCTCCTGATGTACTCAGCCATCTTATTGTCCGTGAGTCCCAGCTTTTCAAGACATGACCTTACAGAAGCCTGCTTGACAAAGCCGTGTGCTGTAACTCTGCTGTAATCACCGCAATAGCCCAGCTCGGACAGTATATCTCCGACCTTTTCGGAAATACCGCCCTCGCCCACAGACTCCTCAAAGAATACTATGCGCTTATATCCCTTTATCTCATCACCAAGATCGTTCTCCAGCGGGAATATCTTTGTCAGCTTCAGGATATCGCAGTTTATGCCCTCAGCTTTCAGCTTCTGCTGAGCCTTATAAGCTTCGTTGTATAGCCTTCCGTAGGTTATGATGAGGGTATTGCTCTTTTCCTCGCGTATGAAAAGATGCTCTGTAGTAAGGTGGAACTCGCTGAACTCCACCTTCTCCGCTCCTCTGGGATATCTTACAGCAGCAAGTCCCTTCTCCTCGTATATAGCCTTCTTCATGCACATCTTCATCTCTGAGTAGCATGAGGGAGAGAAAATAACTGTATTCGGTATGGAGGTGAGCATAGGAACATCAAGAAGTCCCTGATGGGTCTCGCCGTCCTCACCGACAATACCTGCACGGTCAACTCCCAGCACCACATGGAGATTTCCGATAGCTACATCGTGGACAAGCTGGTCGTAGGCTCTCTGGAGGAAGGTTGAGTACACCGCGAAAACAGGTGTCATTCCCATGGAAGCAAGTCCGCCTGCAAAAGTAACGGCGTGCTGCTCTGCTATACCTACATCAAAGAACCTCTCCGGATACTTGAAATGGAAGAACTGAAGTCCTGTTCCGTACTTCATAGCCGCTGTGATGGCGCAGAGCTTGTTGTCCTTTTCCGCAAGTTTCACAAGCTCCTTGCCGAAAACGGTAGAATAACTGTCGGCAGCAGCCACCTCGGGATTTCCCGTAGTTATATCGAATTTCGAGATACCGTGGTATTCACCGGGGTTCTGTTCCGCAGGGATATAACCCTTTCCCTTTACTGTCTTGACATGGATGAAGACAGGCTGGTGATAGGTCTTAGCCATGTGGAAGACCTCCTCCAGCTCGGAAAGGCTGTGACCGTTGACGGGTCCGAGATATATGAAGCCCATGTCCTCAAACATGGTGCTCTGCTCGAGAATATTGGATTTTACCGAATCCTTTACGTTTTTGATACCCTTGGCAACACTTGTGCCCACAAGAGGTATCTTTTCGAGTCCGCGCTCAACCGCTCTCTTGGTGTGGAGATATTTCTCTGTGTTTCGCAGAGAGGTCAGGTACTTGGACAGTGAACCCACGCTCTTGGAAATAGACATATTGTTGTCATTGAGAATGACAATAAGGTTTCTGTGCTTATCCCTGCCGCAGTTATTCATCGCCTCATAGAACATACCGCCCGACATTGCACCGTCACCTATTACAGCAACAGCATAATTGTCCTTGCCCTGAAGCCTCATTGCCTCGGAGATACCGCAGGCAACAGATACAGAGGTACTGCTGTGTCCGCTTATGAACGTATCATGCGGAGATTCATTGGGCTTTGGAAATCCTGATATACCGCCCTCCTGACGGAGTGTGGAAAAACGGTCCAGACGTCCGGTAAGTATCTTGTGGGTATATGCCTGATGACCTACGTCCCAGACTATCTTGTCCTCGGGAGAATTGAAATTGCGGTGCAGTGCCATTGTCAGCTCAACTGCACCGAGATTTGATGCAAGGTGACCTCCTGTTTTGGAAACAGTTGAGATCAGGATGTTCCTTATCTCCTTGCAAAGTCCCGCGCACTGTGATAATGACAGCTTTTTAAGATCCTGAGGCAGCTCCAGTTCACTGAGAGTCACCTTTTCGTTATTATTTATATTATCCTTCATTTTCTACGAAATGCGGAGAATGCTCCGCAGCTCCTTTACGTTAATTCTTTCTTCTGAGAAGCATTTCCGTCAGCGCTGTGAGGAATGCGTCATTGCCGAATTTTTCAAGGCAGCCGAGAGCTTCGTCCGTAACTGCGTTTGCTATTTCCTGTGCTTTTTCAACTCCGTAGAGAGTGACGAAAGTGGTCTTGTTCTCCTCCTCATCGCTGCCCACAGGCTTGCCAAGCACTTCTGTGGTACTGGTAACGTCAAGGATATCGTCAACTATCTGGAAAGCAAGTCCAAGCTTGAAGCCGTAATCCGCTGCAGCGGAAATGGTATCATCGTCTGCACCTGCACATATACAGCCCATCATGCATGAAACAGCAATTAGCTGACCTGTCTTGTGGCGGTACATATTGCGGAGATCAGCCTCATTAACATCAGTGCGCTCTTCGTTCTCCATATCTATTACCTGACCGCCGATCATACCCGCTCTGCCAACCGCCTTAGCCAGACATGAGATGATCTTCACCTTCTGCTCACTGCTGAGGTGATCGTCGTCTGCAATGATCTCAAAGGGCTGGACCGAGAGCGCGTCGCCTGCCAGTATAGCCATAGCTTCGCCGAAAGCCTTGTGACAGGAGGGCTTTCCGCGGCGGTAGTCGTCATCATCCATTGCAGGAAGATCATCGTGGATAAGCGAGAATGTGTGTATCATCTCGATAGCCGCAGCAGGTGCGCAGGCATTTCTGTGATCGCCGCCAAGAGCATTGCAGAAGGCATAGACCAGCACGGGACGTATACGCTTTCCGCCTGCTTCAAGAGAGTAATTCATGGCGTCGATAAGATTTTTCTGAGCCGCCATAGCTTCCGAATGAAGGTTATATTTTTTCAGGTTATCCTCTGTGAACCTGATATACTCATTGAGTTTTTCTTTGATATCTGTCATATTCATTCCTCCGACGGAGCTTTTCCGTCGTCCTCCGTTATTTTTATCTGTGCGCTGTCAAGCTGCTTCCTGCACTCGGCAGAGAGCTTCACTCCCTCGCCGTAGAGCTCCACAGCCTTTTCAAGAGGGATATCACCCTTTTCAAGCTCAGAGACTATCTGTCCAAGTCTTGTCATATTGTCCTCAAAAGTTACTTTTTTAGCCATTATATCACCATTTATCAGTAATTTCCGCCTCTGCACCGCCGCTTCCGAAGGTTATCTTAACTTTGTCGCCCTTGCTGAGGCTCTCGGAGCTGCTGAGCAGACTGTCTTCCTTATATACGAGAGAATATCCTCTTGACAGAACCTTCAGCGGACTGAGACTGTCAAGCTTTGCCGCTTTTTCACCCAGCTGTCTTTCAAGCCTGTCCATATACCGCAGAAAAGCTGCATCACGGCGCTTGTCCAGCACTGAGAGCTTCTCTCCGGTAAGCTTCAGACGGTTCTCGGGAGACTGCGCTGCAAGACGGGCATTAAGCGCGATAAACCTGTCGGTGCTCCTGTCAAGAACTGCCAGTGCAGCCTTTTCGTATCGGCGCTCCAGTATACCTATCTTCTCATAAAGCAGAGATATATCGGGAGCTGCCAGCTCCGCCGCTGCTGACGGCGTGGGAGCTCTAAGGTCAGCCGCAAGGTCGGCAATGGTAAAGTCTGTCTCATGTCCCACAGCCGAGATAACAGGAACCTTGCAGTTATATATGGCATATGCCACCTTTTCCGTATTGAATGCACTCAGGTCCTCGCTGGAGCCTCCGCCTCTTCCTACGATGATAACATCGCAGCCTGCGGCTTCCGCGCGGAGTATTCCCCTGCACACCGACTCGGGAGCTCCATCTCCCTGTACAAGCGCGTTTACGGCATATACCTCGCCTATGGGGTATCTCCTCGAAAGGACGTTTATTATATCCCTTACCGCTGCACCGCTGAGAGAGGTAACTGCACCTATTTTCTTCGGCATAGAAGGTATGGGGCGTTTATGTGCGGTATCAAAAATGCCCTCTTTCTGAAGCTTGCGCTTCAGCTGCTCAAGAGCCGCTCCCTGAGCGCCTGCGCCCTCGGGGATAATATCGTTCACATAGAGCTGATAGGCTCCGTCGCGCTCGTAGACTCCTATACTTCCCGAAACTATAACAGCCATACCGTCCTCGGGAGCAAATTTAAGGCGTGACGCAGCACTTGCGAACATCACCGCCTTTATGGCACTCTCACTGTCCTTCAGTGTGAAGTAAACATGTCCGCTGCGGAAATGCTTAACATAGTTTGAGATCTCTCCGCGGACCATTATTCCCTGTATGTTCCTGTCGTTTTTCAGGATTGAGCCGATGTATCTGTTTATCTGTGTTACTGTGATTACAGGCATCACTTTTCTCCTGTACTTTTAAGATAACCGTATATCGCCACTCCTGCCGCATTGTCGCAGGAAAACTGCGGCTCTGCAAAGCTTGCGGAGGGATATCGGGAAATTATCCTGTCGCGGATAATAACATCCGACATAACTCCCCCTGCAAAAACAAGGGGCAGCTCACCGTGCTTTTCAACTGCATGAGCTGTCATGGCAATAATGGTCTCTGCAATAAAATCAAGGCAGTATCTCGCTGTATTCTCGGGCGACTCCCCGTTTTTCAGCATACTGCCGCACTTATTCTCAACTCCCGAAAGACAGCAGCTGCCGTCCTTCAGGACAGGTTTAACTTTATAGCGCTTGTCGGCACCTGCCGCCAGCTTTTCAAGCTCGGCTCCGCAGGGAAAACGCAGTCCCAGCATGACGCCCGTGCGGTCAACAGCCTGTCCTGCCTTCAAGTCCAGAGAAGTACCTATCTCGGTAATGGCGAGGACGTTCTCATCATCAGGCTCACAGAGCAGGCAGTCGGTAGTTCCGCCGCTGACATGGAAGGCTATGAACGGTTCCTTCACAAGCTCAAGCCTGTCTGCGGAATACAGTGCCGCAAGGATATGTCCTATCTGGTGGGAGGTGGTGAACAGCGTTGCTCCCGTAATTGCCGAATAGGAGCGCGCAAAGCCCTCTCCGCAGAGAAAGCATGGCATATAAGAGCCTTCTGTATTGCGAGGTCTCGCGGAGGCGGTAACTGTCATGGGCGAACCGAGTTCCGACTCGGAGAACAGTTTCTCTATCATATCGGGAAGCTGTTTCGTGTGATGGAATACCGCATCGCTCTGCCTCAGACCAAGCTCCCCCTCCTTTACGGGAAGGAGCTTCTTTGTCTGATATATCCTGTTCTCCTCACTGACGTACACTGCCGCAGAGGTAGTATAATTGCTGGTATCAATACCGAGAAACTCAGGCATCTGCGTTCGCTTCCTTCTGGGTATCTCTTGAAAATGCACCGAGAACTCCGTTTATGAAAGCTGTATCCTCCTGATATGTATACATCATGGAAAGCTTGATAGCCTCGCTGATAGCAGCATTCATGGGAGTATTGTCGTCGTAGAGCGACTCATACATAGCAATACGGAGTATAGCCAGATTAAGCTTTGAGATACGGGAAATACTTCTGGATTTACTGTATTTTGCGATGATACCGTCAAGTTCCTCGGCGTGGGTAAGAGTTCCCTCAACGATCTTCTTTACATCATCATTAACGGTTATCTCGTCGATCTCCTCGGCGATCTCGTAGAGCTCGTTTATATCATCATCGCGCAGAAGCTGTTCAAAAACCAGCTTGAATGCGCTGTCTCTTATTTCACGTCTTGTCATTTACATTCTCCTTTATTGAACGATACATGAATACCATACCGTCTATTCCTTCAAATCCGTTTTTCAGGTAAAACCTTTCGCCGGGATAGCCCCTTGTGGTCATGAGTGCAATAGCGACTACTCCCTCGCGGCGCAGCTCATAAGCAGCATATTCCATTACGGCAGTTCCCGTACCCTGTCTCTGAACAGACGGTGACACGCAGAACTCGTCTATGACGTACTCCGTCCCGTGAAGATAGGTAAGCTTCCTGCCGCAGAGTATCGCCTGTATGGTGCCGTTCGCCTCAGACACATAGCCTACTGACTGAGGAGCTGACATGAGCTGGGATATACGTTCCGCCGCAAGCTCCCTGCTCCATGCCTCTTTCCAAGGCTCTGCCATAAAAGCACAGCGGAAGACCTCGGCTGCTCCGTCAAGGTCATCCTGTCTATATCTGCGGATCATTCAAAAACTACTCCGCTTACCGTTACGTTTACTCTTGCAACAGGAACTCCCGTCATATTCTGGACATTTTCCTTTACTACGGTCTGTACCTCCTGTGCAACATTGCAAGCCTTCTCACCGCTCTTTATGACTATCTTCATGTCGATAGCAGCGACGTCGCCCATCATGCTTATCTTGATGGGACCGTTCTTTCTGAGCTTACTCATTTTTCCAACTTCTCCGCCAAGCCCTGCAACGCCCTTGACGTCCTGTGCTGCCAGCTTTGCGATAGCTATGAGCACATCCTCTGATATTTTAAGTCTGCTTGATACCTCAGGCTTCATCTCTTCAACTTCCATATGGGGACCTCCGTTGGTACATATTTGGGTGTATTTTTTAATCAAAGCTGTGCTTACACCCTTACTATTATATTATACCAAATTATTTCGCTCAGTTCAACTATTTCACCTCAAAAATTCTTATATTTTCTGCAGGAACTTCTGTTTCCCCAAGAATTATCTCCTTAATTGCTGCTGCCTGAGACTTTTCAAGCCCCTCTGTCTTTACAACTACCTTTGCATTTTCACCGTCAAGATAAGCTATACAGTCCTGAAATCCCTGCGCTTTTATGAGAGATTCGATGGTTCCCTCGCTTTCGATGAGCTTCGAGACCTGAACTGCATCCAGCGCATTGACTACCATTTCGTCCTCGGTAACATCTCCTCCGCCTATCATGGTCTGCAAGGTCTGGACAGCCTCATCGCGATCCCTCAGCTTGTCGATGCGCGCCTGAGCAAAATAGTCCCCCGACATGGGTTCTGCTTCGGCATTCACGAACTCTGTTTCACCGTAACGCACCTTTTCTGTCTCCTCTGAGAATACTGCTGAACCGCTGTCATCCGTCAGCTTTGGCGAGGCTGTGTAGTTTATGTAGACCGCAACTGCCAGCATAAGTGTGAGACAGGTCATGATTATCTGCTTTTTTCCAATGATAAGTGATGGTTTTTTCATAGTTATTCTCCTTTTATCTTAGTTTTGCAACATATATCTTTGCAGTTGAGATACCAAGCGCCGCTGATGCGGCTTTATACATCTTCTCCCTGACAGATGGACTGTCGCCGCCGTCACATACTATAACCGCTCCCGTGACCTCGGGTTTTTCGACAGTTTCTACAAGTGGTGATTTTTCACTTCCGCTGCCTACCATAACATACTTGTCTTCCTCCTCTGTTTTGTCTCCGGAGCGGCTCCTGCGCCCCTCGGATGCGTAAATATACCGCTGACAGCTGCCGAAGGAAAGGTAAACTTTGACACTCCCTGCCCCGTCGATGCTGCTGAGAAGCTCTCCGAGGCGCTTCTCGGTATCACAGCGAAGCTCGTCGGTTTCTGCAAAGCTAATACCGTTTTCGGAAGGCTTAACGGTCTCCTGCTTTTTGTCCGGCAGCAGTGAGGATATCATTATCAGCAGCAGCCCGGCAGCTCCGCAGACTGTCATGAATACAGCCCACTTCCTCTGTTTTAGGAGCTCCCTGGCTTTTTCAGCTATTTCCATTCACGACCTCCGTTTCCTGTCCGAGACTGCTGCGTATGACATCTGCGGCAGCTTCATTATCCGCAGAACTGATAATGACTCTATTAATAATTATGCTGCCGTCAGCAAGAATATTAACCTCAGTCTCGATTTTTTCGGCATCTATCCCTGCTGCTTCCAGCTGTCCTCTCAGCACCTCAGAGATATTCTCGCCTGTCTGCCTTATGAGCTCATCGTCATAAAGCTGCTCCGAAGCGCTGAAATCCTGAACAC
Source organism: Ruminococcus sp. (assembly GCA_017519145.1). GTDB lineage: Bacteria > Bacillota > Clostridia > Oscillospirales > Ruminococcaceae > Ruminococcus. Next base: position 76,470 of record JAFWTA010000038.1, on the reverse strand, counting down.
TGCCGTAATTTATATCGGGAACTTCAAAGCTGATCGTTCCCTCAGAAAAAAGAGATATAACAGACGCCGCCAGCACAAGCTTTGCGATGAGCTCAGCCTGCCCTTTGAGCCGTGTTCCGCCTGCTATCATGCGCATTACGCAGATAAGCGCCGAAACTGCACAGACACCGCCTGCGGCAGATACCAGATCTTCCATTTCACCCTCCTGCTGTCTGTAATAGTATTGCTGTTGAAATCACGAACATGAGCCCGAAGCACACAAGTATGCACTGCGCGATGGCAAGTCCGTCATCAAGTGCTCTCAGCAGCTTTGCCATGCTATCCACCGAAAAAAGCTCTGCGGCAGATGCTCCTGTCCACAGTACCGCTCTGAATATAAGGATCTGTAAAACGGGTGGCAGAAAAAGAAGTATCATTGCGATACAGCCCGTTATCCCAACTGTTCCTCGGATCAGATCAAAGCTTCCGCGCACTGTTGAATACGCATCCGAGACAGCTCCGCCCACCACCGGTACCATGCCGGATATGACGAACCGCGTGGTCTTGGTTGCTGCTCCGTCTGCCTTCCCCGCAAGTGTACACTTCATAGTGAGAAATCCCGTAAACAACGTCATTGCCACGGTAACTCCCCATGTTATGAGCTTTTTACCAAGGCGGACTATACTCCCCAGACCTTCCCCGCCGAAAACGCTTCCCGAAACTGCAAGCATGACCGATGCCGTTACAACAGGCATGAGAAATGCCGCGGAAAGCTGTACAAAAAGCTCCGAAGCGGCAAGAACTGCCATATCATAGAAACCTGCTGACGTCACATTGCCCATGGCTGCAGAGACCCCCGCGAAAACAGGTATGAAAACAGCAATAAAGCTGCCGCCTGACTGCACCGCAGCGGACGCACGTCCGAAGACCTCGAAAAGCTTTGGCGCTATGGCAGTTACAGCTGTAAGAACGCTGACAGTTCCATAGATGTCGGCTGTGCTTTCCGTAAAGCTCTCGCCCACGCTTTTCAGCGCAGCAGTAATAACTACGATAACAAGGATAGTTCCCAGCAGCCCGAGAACGTCAGAGCTGTCCCAGCCTATCAGGTCGGTTATCTCAGCCACAGTCTCAGAAAAGCACTGAAGGCTCAGCTCTTCAGTATCATGATCTATGGCATTATCCGCAAGAATTTCGTCAAGCTGAGAGTAATAGCTGTCAGCAGCAGCGTCTTTTTCCTCTGCAAAAGCTCCCACAGGACGCAAAACCAGAGTGAGCAATATAGTTATAATCAGTACTCTTAAAACCTTGTACATACTCCACCTACATAAGCCTGTCCATAAGAGAAACGAACTCCCCGAGCACAGGAAGACTGATCGCCGCAAGAGATGCTCTTCCCCATAATTCGGCAGCCGCGCCCATTGCTCCTTCGCCGCTGTCACGGCAGAGCTGAGCCGAAATATGCGTAATACAGCATATAGCCATAGCCTTGAAAACAATGTTCAGATAACTTTCGGGAACGCCTCCCGATATCATCATTGTACGCAGCTGTGCAAACGGTTCTGCGAGAACCACTACTGCTCCTGCCATTACAGAAACCGAAACAGCAACAGAAACTACCAGCGAATGCTCAGCGCAATATTGTCGCAGGATCACAGAGATCAGTGCTCCGCATACACAGAATATACCAACGGAAAAACAGCTGTCTACCATAGTCCGAAAACCGATTTGACCTTTTCAAAAAGGTCGCTTATCTCGTCAATAATGACCACAAGAACGACTATCAGCCCCGCCAGAGTAGTCATCATAGCCTGTTCCTCCCTCTCTGCCCGTTTCAGCACAAGATTGAGCACCGCAACTATAATTCCCGTTCCTGCGATCTTGAATATAAGATCAATGTCCATTTATATCCCTCAAATCAGTATTATTCCCACCGAAACTCCTGCCATTACACCGAGACTTCGGTAAAGTCTCCCCTTCTGAAGATATTCCTGCCGCCTCTGCTCACGAAGCTCCTCAATTCTCACAAGCAGCGCATCTATACTGCTTAGCTGTCCCTGTACATCAGTTGTACCGAGTACAGATCCAAACTCCAGAAGCACTGCACTTTCCTCCTCCGGTACAGAGGTATCACGCAGAAGCAGCTCACGCCATTTTTCTCTTATAGAGCAGTCGGCTGAAAAACTGTCGGGCAGCTTTGAAATAAAAGCAATATACTTTGCTTTTTCAGCCTTCAACTTCTTTACTATACTATAAATGTCAGATCCGCCTGTCCGTATCATAGTCTCTGAAAGGCGCATAAGTTTTTCAGCCTCGCAGCATAACTGTACACGATGTTTCAGCTTTTCGGCATTAAGCGCTCCGCAGAAGGCTCCACACAGCACTATCAAAATAACAGCAATAAACCTGAGCTCCATATCAAAGCCTCACGATCCTGCTGACTTCTCCGGGAGCGGAAGCACCCCGAAGAAAAACAAGCTTGTGGAAAAAACCGCTGTCAGTAAGAGTTTTCAGCTCGGGGCGCTTCGAGACTTCTTTTTCGTTCTCGCCGTGAGCCGTGACAAGAAAACGAACTCCACAGGCAAGTCCGCTAATTATCGCCTCAGCATCGGAGGAAGAAGCAATTTCATCACAAACTATAAGCTCGGGAGAAAGTGTGCGTATTGCCGACATAATGCCTTTGCTCCTGCTGCAATTACCAATAATATCTGTCATTGCACCCACGTCATTCCGTGGATAGCCGCTGCAGAAAGCAGCGATCTCGTTACGTTCATCTATAAGTACAGTCTTTCGCAGATTGCCGTTAAGACGGCAAAGCTCCCTGAGAAGTGTAGTCTTTCCGGAATTGACACCGCCGCAGATAATGACATTCCAATCAAACGTCTCGGAAAAAAGTCTGTCCGCGCAGTTGATGACCTGACGTGATATACGAAAGTTAAGAGAACAAAACTCCGTCAGAACGGGCGGCTCGGATGAGGAATATATACCGGAGACACCAACTCTCACTCCATTACCGATAACAAAAAAGCCTTCCGAGAGCTGCTTTGTGCAGCTGTGTACCGAATAATGACAGAGCTTGTCAATACACTCTCTTATATCCTCCTGATCCACTATGTAGGCATCATATGAAAATGATGCAACTATTGAACCATTCTTTCCGAGGAAGCTTACCCTGTTCGGGAATACAAAACAGACTGCTCCCCCTCCATGAAACCTGACCTCCATAAGATCATCAGCGAGATAATCGGCAGATCCCAGAAGAAGTTTCCGCAGTCTGTCGGGCATATGATCGACTATTACTTTATAGCTTGTACTATCTTTCATTTTTATCAGCTCCTTACAATAAATAGTATGCAGCCGACACATCCGATAGAACAAAAAAAGAGCGCATCACTGCGCTCATAAAAAAACAGCACACCGAAGTGTGCTGTAGTTTTTTTGATCATTCCTTTACGCCGCCAAGAGCAACACCAGCGATGATGAATCTCGAAAGGAGAACGTAAGCGATAATGATAGGAATAATAGAAAGTGCAATTGCAAGATAGATAGCACCGTAATCATTGAACTTATCAGATGACTGGAGAGCGGAAACCATCATAGGAAGGGTCTTCTTCTTCAGATCAACACTGATGAGGATCATGTTAGGTGTATAGAAGTTGTTCCAGCTTGCGATGAAAGCGAAGATAGCCTGAACAGCTATAGCGGGCTTCATCATAGGAATTGCAATAGATAAGAAAGTCCTGAATTCTCCACAACCATCGATTCTCGCTGCTTCAACGATGTCCAGCGGGAATGACGACTTCATGTATGACCTCATGAAGTATACGACTGCGGGAGCCGCAATGGAAGGGATGATAAGGGGCCAGTATGTATTTGTAAGCTTAAGATCTGACATGAAGCTTACGAAACCGGCTGATGTAACCTGCATAGGTACCATCATTACAAGGAGGATAACTGAGTAAGCTACTTCCTTGAGCTTGAAGTCGTAAACATGGATACCATAAGCAGTAAGTGCTGAGAAGAATACTGTAAGGAATGTTGAGCAGCAAGTAATGAACAAGCTGTTCTTATAACCTGCGAGAGCGTTATAACAGAGCTTGAATCCGGGCTCATTGAATACCTTATGCCAGTTGTTCTTCAGATTGCTTCCGGGAATAAAGCTAAGACCGTTTGCTATATCAGTATGTGTTCTTGTTGCATTGATAACAAGGATATAGATAGGGAGCAAACATATAATGGTAAGAATTAAAAACCATATAAAAAGGATAGTTGACTTCAGTCTGATCTTGAAGTGGTAATTATCCTTTGCTTTTCCGTAAACAGATTTCATTTCATTACTCATAGGCTGATACCTCCAAACTGCTTACTTTCAAGCTTAGCCTGCTTAGCGATCTTCTTGCGCTGCTTCTTCTTAGCGATCTCATCCTTATCACGAGTCATGTAGAATGCGATAAGACCGAGTGCAAGAGTGATGAAGAACAGCAGTACCGATACAGCACCTGCATAGCCCATCTTATTTTCGTTAGCCTGAGCATGGAAGTACTGGAAGATCATTACAGCCACAGTCTTGAGATGATCCTTAACGTTACCTGTCTTGGTGTACAGGAAAGGAATATCGAACATCTGGAGACCACCGATCATGGAGGTGATAAGTGTATAAGCCATGATAGGAGTAAGAAGGGGCAGAGTGATCTTTCTGAACACCTGTCCTGAGCTTGCACCGTCGATGCTTGCAGCCTCGAACAGTGAGGGATTGATACCCTGGATACCAGACATAAGCATGATCATGGTATTACCAAACCACATCCATGTCTGAATGAACATGATTACGATTCTTGACTGCCATACGCCCTCAATGAATGGAACAGTATGATAGAGCAGCGAAGCGGAATCTCGTTTTACGATTCCCATCTTATAAAGAAGGAAATTGATAGCTCCGGGGTTAGTTTCGGACTGACCCATGAGCTGAAGGAAAAGTACAGCTACTGAAGCAGCTGTGATGATGTTTGGAAGGTACATAACAACCTTAAAGAAGCCCTTGCCCGGGATCTTTAACTGTGCTTCTGTAAACCAAACCGCAAGAGAAAGTGAAAGAGCGAGCTGAGGAATAAAGTTACCTACCCAAAGGATAACTGTATTCTTCAGACATCTGAAGAAGCTCTCATGGATAACTCTTACTCTACGACCTTCACCGCCAAAAAGGACATCTTTATAGTTCTGGAGTCCTACCCAGTCTTCAACGGACTTACCGTTGCCGTGGAAACTTACTATAAAGGTGTTGATCAGCGGCCATAACTGGAAAAAGAAATAAACAAGAAAAAATGGCAATATAAAAATATAGCCATACTTAGCGTAGCTGATAGACTTTATACGTCTCTGCGCGCCTGATGCCATAACACACACCCTCTCGGAATAATAGTACAGATAAATATACACCTACGGGATACATAAGTACCCCGTAGGCATATCTTCATTTGTTTCGTTTAAATAATCAGAATAGATTAGTCAACGTCGAGATCGGGTACAGACTCAGCAACCTTGTCCTTGAATGCTTCAACAGTAGCATCCCAGTCCTTGCCGCCATCGAGGTAGTTCTCCTTAACAGCGTCAGCGAAGTTGCCCTTGATTGTAGCATCGTAAGGAGTGATAAGACCCTTGAAGTCGATGCTCTTAGCATTCTCAGCGAGCTCTGCGAAGTAGTTCTGCTTGTCCTTGAAGTTGCCGGAGATCTTCTCGTTGAATACTGTGTCGCCAGCGATAAGCTCATCCATAACCTTAGAGTTGTTTACATACTCAGGCTTCTTTGTAGCGTACTCAGACATTGCAGCCTCATCAGATGTAGCTGAGAGGATGAACTCACGAGCCTCTTCACCGTTGTCTGTAGCGGGGTTAACAACGATCCAAGTACCGCCCCAGTAGAAAGGAGTCGGGCCCTGGCATACTGCCCACTTACCATACTGCTCGCCGCCTTCGCCGCCTGCAGCATCGAGGAAGAATCCGCCGAAGCCCCAAGTTGATACGAAGTAGCCCATGCAGTTACCGGATACACCAGCAGCTGTCCACTCATCTGTCCACTGGCTGTTCTTTGTGATACCGCCGCAATCCCAGAGCTCCTTAGCTGTGTCAGCGAAGTTCTTGCAGAAGTCATCAACAACGAGCTTGTTGTCAACAACCCAAGGCTGTGTACGTCCGCAAGCGAATGCCTGCCAGAGACCGCCAAGTGTATCAGCAAGTGCAACACCGCCGCTTGTCTTGTCAGAGATTGTCTTAGCAGCTGTTACGAAATCTTCCCAAGTACCGATCTGCTCCTGCATCTCTGCGGGGCTCTTAGCACCGAGGTATTCCTCAGCGAGATCAGCTCTGTATGCGAAGCCGCCTGCTGCAGCCTGCCATGAGATACCCTTACGAACGCCGTTAGAATCCTTACCGATTTCGTCTGTGTAGCTGTAGATGTTAGCGAAGTCAGAATCGCCGAGACCGAGCTTGCTGAGAGGAAGTGTCTTCTCATCATCGTTGATGTACTTGAGTGCCCAGTCAGCCTCGCAGAAGTAAACGTCGAGGTCGCTGCCGTCATTGAAGAGCTGGTCATAGTTCTCGGAAGCCTGGCCGCCGCCTACACCGAAGTCGATGAACTTGATGCCATCAACCTTGTTGTCAGCGAGGTCTGCAACTACTGTATCGTAGTCAAGGCCCTTCCACTGAGCGATAAGAGCAGGAACGTCATCGTGGTTCCAAGCTGCAACTGTGAATGTGTCGCCGCCTACGCCAACTGAGGGATCAATTGTGCCGTCGCCCTCAGGCTCTGCTGTTGTTTCCTCAGCAGCTGTTGTATCTTCCTGAGGAGCAGCTGTTGTTGTTTCGTCAGCCTTTGAAGTTGACTCCTTCTTGTCATCTCCACAGCTTGCGAATGCTGTAGCTGCCATTGCGAGTGTAGCTACTAAAGCTAAAGTTCTCTTAAGTGTGTTCATGAGATTTTTCCTCCTTAAATATGTATATTATACATCTCCGTGTATAATATTCGGTAATTAATGTTTTGCGGGCAACATCGCGATTTTTCTCTGTCTGATGATTGTGCTCACCGCTGACGTCCTGCAACCGTATGTCTTCCCTGCTTCTGTTCTATGAAGCCATAACCATGACTTTTTGTCATTAGTTTTCTTTTAATATGCTCGGCAATGTCTTTTATACATTTGCATTTTTTCATGTCCGGGCGGCTCGGTCTGCGAATGTACTCCGCAGGCTTCGTCATAAGAGCCCTTACATTTCCGAATGTAACCGTATCACGTTCAATGCTGCCTGTACATCAGACCGTCATGCCATCTGCACCGCACACACAGAACTGTGCAACAATTGCTTTTGCATTTACAAATATACCGTATTTTGCGGTCAAAGTCAATGCTTTGTATCGTTCTTTAATCTTTTTTGGGCGTGATGTACATTTTCAACACTTATTTTTTGGCAATAATAACACAAATCGCAACGATAAAAAATAAAAGTTACAAATCGGTAAAAGCGTTTTGACGTTTATTACACAAATACCGAAGCATTCTTTTATGCCTATTGCCTAACGAATACAAAATCCGAGCCGTCTTCTGTGCAACTTTTTGTATGCTTCTTCAAACCTGTTCGCCATTCTTATGACACAGACAGATCTGCATATATACGGAGTATCTGAGACGCATCAACGGCATCGACCATTCCGTCGCTGTTCATATCAGCTATGTACTCTCCATATGCATCAAGAGTTCCCTGCGTATTGCCCGACACCATCGCATAGTGCTGAAGGACTTCCGAAGCATCATTGGCGTCAATACGCATATCCGCGTTTACATCTCCGCGCCTGCGAGGCATGAAAACAACGCCTGCGGAAGCAAAGCTGTCGGAAGTCGCCGCATATCTCACCACATACATGCACTTTTCTTCAAGGTGATCAAAGTCCAGATAATCTGAAGCGAATACCTCTTCTATATCCGCTCCCTCTGCTCCGTAGCGGTTTCTGAGAATGACACGGAATTCAGCGGGATCATTATAGCCGTAGTCCATACCTACAATGTCTAAGAGGTCAGAAGGCATATAATCCGTAAATCCCGCTTCATACTTTGAATTGTCATCTGAAACTATGAGTCCCTGTGAATTCTCATAAAAATCCCTCGGATCCGGAGCTTCCTTAGGAGCCTCCGGGATCTTGTATGTAACAGGAACGCTCGCCATGGTCTCGCTGTCGGAATCGACTTTTAAAGTGATCGTCTCTCCCGGGAGTATCCTAATGTAATACTGGAGTATATCGGTATTATAGAATTCATCTCCCGATGCTATCCGCGGTACTGCCGGTATATAGGGATGCTCTTCATCGTCGCCTGTACGCACCATGAGCTTATCAGCTATCTTTTTGCTTATAGGTCCGAGGATCTCATTGCGGTAGTCTATCTCAAGGCCGTTGATGACTGGTCTGGGATTGACGAATACCTGTTTTTCGATGTCGTTCTTGATAACAGTCAGGTACTGTCCTGCGTAATCACTTATGGAGCTTCCGACAGCAAGCTCTCTGCCGTCAGGAGCAACTATCTTGTCAACGAAACTGAAGTCGACGACTTCTTTCTCCATGTCAAAGCCTATCATGACTCTGTTGGCATGGATGGTAACGACCTCATCGGGCAGACCTGCTCCTGTAAGTGTGAGCTTTATATCATTTGCGCCGTATTCGATAGGGATGTTCTTTATCCACTCAAAGCCGCCGTGGTATTCTCCGTCATAGTTGACAGCATATTCCGTTCCGCAGTATATGGACAGCTTCTCGATATTGCTGGGGATCTCTATAGAGTACTCGTTATCGTTATCCTTATGAAGATACTTCATCTTCTCTGTATAAACATCCTCGTTGAACTTATAGCCTATCCAGTTCATGACAGGTCTGTGCTGCAAGAAGTTTCTTGTGGACACAGTGTTGAGCATATTCTCGCTGATCTCTCCTCCAAGGAGCGGGATAAGATCGTTGTACGCGGACACCTTCATGTCCTTTGTGACCGCAAAGGGCTCGGTATAGGGGATGTACTCCTCTTTCTCACTTGTACGGTAATAAATGGTGCCCTCGTCCATTCCGGTAGAGAGCGATATCTTTTCGTCGGCATTGACCATACCCTCAGGGTGAGAAAAATGCACCTTTCCCACAGGGTCTCCGTACGCCTTCAATGTAACGTTGCCGATAGTACACATTACATCGCCCTTGTCAAAGAGTCGGGTATAGTATCCCTCGTCCCTTGCAGCATCCTCAAGGAGCTCTGTATCCCCGGGCTCGAGTCCGTCATAAAGCTGGAAAATAAAGGAGTCCAGCAGAGCCTGTTTCTCCTCGTCCGTATATACGATGGAGTCATCCACTACATCCGTCCAGTTCTTGCCGTCAGCGCTTGTGAAGCTCTCTCCCCATCTGGTATAAGTCCTTATCTGCTCGTCCTTACTATAGGAAGTAAGATCGGTCCTTCTTCTCGCACCGTCCTCAACATACATACTGCTCTCGACAGGTATAACGAATGGCGAATCGGGGCAGTAAAGCTTTACCACAACACTGAACCATTCATTTTCGGGAAGTATAACAGGGGTGTCAAGATCGATAGTGTAAAATCCCGTAAGATCACACACTCCCTTTGTCACCTCGGAGGGAGTTCCCGATGAAGGATCCAAGATATCCTGTATATCGGTGTATATAGTTATCTCGTACTCGGTGCCGGCATTATAAAAATATGTACCTATGGAGCTTATCTGAGTGTTGGGCTGACCTTCAAACACGTTTGCCATATATGACGGACCGTTCTCCTCAGCGGTATCATATGCAGACAGAGTCTGTATCGGTATGAAGCTGTCATGCTGATATATAATATCATGCTCGTCAATGTTGTCCAGTTCAAACACAGAGAAATCCGACAGTGAATGATCGTAATAGGATATCCAGAGATAGCCGTTATCGCCGTCATCGGTTCCCCAGCTGTTCTTGCACAGCCAAGCACCGTCCCCTTCGGGTGGGTTCCTGAAGTTGTCAGAGGAGAAGTTATCGTCCCAGCCCACTATAGTAACAGCATGATTTGCAAAGCGCTTTGATCTGGTTGTATAGGAGCTGTTGTATGCGGCAGACCAGTTCAATGATTTGTTGGACATATAGGATACATCAACAGCTCTGCCCTTATATACAAAGTCCTTTACGATAGAATTGATCTCATCGAAGTTATCCCTGCTGCGCGAGAAATCAAAGCTATATGCATTTCTGAGATGATAATCTGCCTGATAGCGAAAATAACCGACGTCAGTATTTTCCCTGAAAAAGTCCACATTGTTATACGGAAGCTTATCCTCTTTGACAGGACCGATCCACTGCGACCAGAGATTTGATACCATTCTCGACGTTCCGCCTTCATTGAGTATCTCCTCGGTGGTCTTATTGAAAAGCTGGAGCTCATCATCGCCGTAATAGGTGTAATAAGCCGTATGGAGCTCTGAAAGGTCGATATCAGGCTCAGAACCGATAAGACTTGACTGCGCACTCTCTATTGCAGCATGAGCCCAGCAGGTGCCGAAGGCATCCTGATCCTTTACCTCTGTGGTACTGAATACGCCCCTCATATCAAAAGCTGACGGGAAGTTTTCCTCCCCTGCCCATGTATTCCTGCTCACGGGAGTGTAATCCGCAGTCGGCGTGAGACTCATGCCGTCGCCGCCTGTGTTTCTCCGCAGAACAGGCATAGAAAGACTGCATCCCTGAGAAGAAACAGCCGTCCCCTGCTTGACATCAAACAGGTCTTGTATAGAAGTTTCCGCATAAACTGCTGAAGGAACTGCAGTGCAGGAGATCACCGCTGCTGAGACCGCAGCAAGCAATCTGCTTGAAATTTTTCTCATATCCCTTCTCCTTTCTGTCATATGTGACTATTATAACACATAATGTATAAGAAATCAAGGATATCCGCAAAAGTGTTCCGTTTTGTAAGATTTATGCAAAAAGCCGCTTATCTCCGACTGTTATGCCGAAGATAAGCGGCTTTATATTTTTTAATTATGCGGTAACGATACTGTCAGCCTTATGGAGCTTGAGCTTTTCAACTGCCTGCTCTCTCATCTTGTACTTGAGTATCTTTCCTGCGGCATTCATGGGGAAGCCCTCAACGAAATCCACATATCTGGGGCACTTGTGCTTTGCCATTCTTGCAAGACAGAAGTCCTTGATCTCCTGTTCCGTAGCTGTTTCTCCGTCCTGAAGAACGATACAAGCCATTATTTCCTCACCGTAGTCCTCGTCGGGAACGCCTATTACCTGAACGTCCTTTACCTTGGGATATGTATAGAGGAAGTCCTCTATCTCTTTGGGGTAGATATTCTCACCGCCGCGGATTATCATATCCTTGATACGGCCTGTGATCTTGAAGTAACCGTCCTCTGAACGGCGTCTTGCAAGGTCACCTGTATGGAGCCAGCCCTCGGAGTCGATAGCTGCGGCAGTAGCCTCGGGCATCTTGTAGTAGCCCTTCATTATATTGTATCCCCTTGCAACGAACTCGCCGTCAACGTCGTCAGGAACTTCCTGATTAGTCTCGGGATCAACTATACGGCACTCAACTCCGAAGATAGGTCCGCCGACAGTGTTTACACGCTGCTCGATGGAGTCTGTGGTCTTACTCATGGTAGTAGCGGGAGATGCCTCGGTCTGACCGTAGGTGATACAGATCTCGCTCATATGCATCTTCTCGATAACTTCCTCCATGGTCTTTATAGGACAGGGAGAACCTGCCATGATACCTGTTCTCATGTGTGAGAAATCAGTCTTTTCAAAGTCCTCATGTCCAAGCATAGCAATGAACATAGTAGGAACGCCGTGGAAGCAGGTTATCTTCTCCTTGTTGATACAAGCCAGTCCCTTTCTGGGAGAGAATCTTGTTATAGGAGACATTGTAGTACCGTGTGTCATGGAAGCAGTCATAGCGAGGACCATTCCGAAGCAGTGGAACATAGGCACCTGTATCATCATGCGGTCTGCTGTGGAGAGATCCATGCAGTCGCCGATAGCCTTACCGTTGTTGACTACGTTATAGTGAGTGAGCATAACGCCCTTCGGGAAGCCTGTGGTTCCCGAGGTGTACTGCATATTTGCAACATCGTGGATATCGATGGTCTTTCTTACGCGCTCGACCTCGCTGTATGGAACATTCTTGGAGAGAGCAACTGCTTCCTCCCATGTGTAGCAGCCGTTGTTCTTTGAATCAACGGTGATGACATTCTTGAGATAAGGAAGTTTTGCGGAGTTGAGCTTGCCGGGCTCGCAGGTGTCAAGCTCGGGGCAGAGCTCCTTGATGATATCAACGTAGTTTATGTTCTTGATACCGTCGATCATAACGAGGGTCATGGTATCGGACTGTCTCAGCAGATACTCAGCCTCGTGGATGCGGTATTCGGTATTCATTGTTACGAGTACGGCACCTATCTTGGTAGTAGCCCAGAATGTGATATACCACTGGGGTACATTTGTAGCCCAGATAGCAACGTGGTCTCCCTTCTTTACGCCCATTGCAAGGAGTGAACGTGCGAAGTTGTCTACGTCGTCGCGGAACTCGGGATATGTTCTCGTGTAGTCCAGCTCAGTATAGCGGAACGCATACTGATTGGGGAACTGCTCACAGATACGGTCAAGTATGTCGGGGAATGTGTAGTTGAGTATCCTCTCCTTGGGCCATGGATACTGACCATCCCCTCTCATATTTGTCTGGAGAGGATGCTTGTGTGACTTCTTGTAGGGAGCCATATACTCTGCGAACTGAGGTATAACTATACCTGCGTCGCTGAGATCTCTTGCCCAGCGCTTTACCCATTCCAGCGAAATATAGCCGTTGTAGTTGATGGTATCGAGAGCCTCTATCATCTGCTTTACGGGAATGTCACCTGTGCCCATTATGCGGTACTCAACAGTGCCGTCCTCGCGCATAACGCTGTCCTTGACCTGAATGTACTTTATATACTCGCCAAGGTTTGCAACAGTTGTCTCGGGAGACTCGTTGTTATAGCGGTAGGGGTGGTGCATATCCCAAAGGGCAGCTACCTTTCTGCTCTTTACGCTGTCGAGGATCTTTGCAAGACGGGCAGTATCGGAGTATACGCCGTTGGTCTCCACCAGCAGTGTAACATTGTACTCCTCAGCAATTGGAACAAGTTTCTTCAGTGTCTCTACGATATACTCATCATCAACATCGCCTCCGGGTGCAGGCTCAAGATCACCGAGTATTCTTATATAAGAAGCACCGAGCTTCTGAGCCAGCTGAGCATAAGCCCTGATCTCGTCCTCAGCCTCCTGATACTTGTCCTTGAACTTCAGGCAGGCACCCGAAGAAAGACAGGGGATCTCCAGTCCGAGTGAGCGGAGCTTTGCAACTGTATTGGGTAGCTGAGACTCTGTAAAGGGCTGTGCCTTAACGGAAAATATCTCATTGCCGAGACCTCTTATCTCAATTCCGTCAAATCTGAAGTCCTTAGCCATAGAGTAGATATCAGTCCACGACCATTCAGGACAAGCAAGTGTTGAAAAACCGATCTTCAAAATAACCATTCCTTTACAAATAACTTATACTATTAAATAGCAGTCCGGCTGATGCATTCAGCCGATTATGTCTCAACTTCAAGCTCACAGGCGGTGTACGCCCTTTTGTCAAAACCTGATGATATCATATAAGCCTCTGCCTGCTTCCTTGTGTTGAAGCGCCTTGCATACAGCTTATTGAATACAAAAAACCGCGATGATACCGCATACATACCATCGGATATCCGCATTATGACCCATTTCACGCCAATAGCTCCTAACCGAAAAGCTTATAGTAGACGATACCGAACCATTCTCTGACTCCGTAAGTAGGAAGCAGATACCACGAGGTCTTGCCCGATATGTTATATGCCTCTATACCGTTTGAATTGGCTATGAGCTCTGCGCGGTACTGATGGAAATTATCGGTAACAAGAGTGATCCTCCCGGGAAGTCCGTTCTCGCTGATAACAGCCTTTGAAAAGCGGAGATTTTCCTCAGTGTTCACGGACTTATCCTCCATGAATATCCTGTCGGGAGATATTCCCCTTGACACAAGATAATCTCTCATGCACTGTGCCTCGCTGACAGCTTCATCACTTCCCTGTCCGCCGGAAACGACGGCGCAGACACTTTCATGCTCGGAAAGATAGCCGTAAGCGGCATCAAGCCTTCTCTTCAGCATAAGGCTGGGAGCACCGTTCTTTACCTTGCAGCCAAGCACCACGACCGTGGTGTTCTCGTCCTTGGGCGGATCATTTGCTTCCCGTATCATGAAAACGCTGATGACCACAGCCAGAACTATAGCTGCTGCCGCAGCAAGTCCAAGAAGGGAAAGAACTATCTTTCCCAGCGGCTTATCCCAGCATTTTCCCACAGCTCCAGTGAACTTTCCCCAGAACAGCACTATCAGAATCATCACAGCGGATAACGCCATCCCGACGCCGTTGCCGAGGTTGATTATCCCCATGGCGACAGGCGCTGCAAAAAGCAGGAACAGTCCCAGAAACAGTATGAACGGTATGATCTTTAAGCTCATTTTTACCTCTTATTTCATGCTTGCAGCCAGCTTGAGGATCCTGTCGAGGTTTTCCTTTGTGGTAGTCTCGCTGCCAAGATGTGTGGGCACCTTGTTATAGAGTCCGTGGAAATCCGAACCGCCGGTCTCAATGAGCCCGTACTTCTGTGCAATGGCTGAAAGCTCCCTGCGGCAGTTTTCGTCGGCTGAGAAGTGTCCCACCTCAACGCCGTCGATCTTTCCTTTCTTGGCAAGCTCCTCAAGAAGCTCGATATTATTGTATTGCGCAGGGTGAGCCATGACAGCAACGCCCTTTGCAGTGTGTATCAGGTCAATAACAAAATTTACGTCAGGATATTCACGCTCAACGTAGCAGGAGCCGTTTTCCGGATTGAAAAGCTCTCGGTCAAGGTCGCCGTAGAACTCCAGCGCATAGCCGTAGTCTATAAGGGCGCGCATGATATGCTGCTTGAATATGCTCTTTGAAGCCGTTGTGCGTTTCAGTATGCTTTCCTGTGTGATCGGGAACTTCTCCATGACCTTTTCGATCATTTCTCTGGAGCATTCCTTTCTTATCTCGCAGGATTTGAGGCAAAGCCCCTCAAGTCTGTTGGGCTTTGACGGAGCGTAGCAAAGTATGTGTACCTTGCTGTTTCTTTCCTTATCCCACGCTGAAAGCTCTACGCCGTGGAGTATCTTTACTCCTGCGCGGTCGCCCAGAACGTCAGCTCTTGAAAATGAAGCCATGGTATCATGGTCTGTAATGGAGAGCCAGTCGATATTCATGCGCTTCGCCTGAGCAATAACGTCTTCGATGCCCAGAGAGCCGTCGGAAAGCGTGGTGTGACAGTGCAGATCGCAAATCATAAAGAACCTTCTTTCGCCGCAGGTCTTGTATCTGCGGCAGAATATTTATAATTGTATTGATATAGCGCTTTATTGGGAACATGGTTACACATATTACTGAAACAGTAATAATAACGCTAATAATTATATCACAAATTCTTTACAATTTCAAGCTTTTTACACTAATTTTCATTTTTCTATCATTATATTATTATAATGTAGGAAACTTCTTCGGCGGTCATACGCGGCTTTTTTACTGAAGCTTCGCATAAAGCTCACTCTTACGGAAGCCTGTTTCCTTTGCCACAGCCTTGCAGGCTTCTGTGGGCTTTTCGCCCATATCTATGAGCTTCATCACCTGCTCCATAGCCTGTTCGATGGTGATACCGTCCTCTGCATCCTCAGAAGCTCCCTCAAGCACGAGGACGAACTCACCCTTTGGTTCATTGATGCTGTAGTACTCGACTGCCTCCGACAGAGTAAGTCTTATGACCTCCTCATGTATCTTGGTAAGCTCGCGGCAGAGTGCTATCCTGCGGTCACCGCCGAAGAAACCGCAAAGGTCCGCAAGAGTGGTCTTCAGTTTATGGGGAGCTTCGTAGAACACCATGACTGCGGTCTCGCCGCGGAGCTTTTCAAGGCGCTCGGCTCTCTCCTTTTTCGGAACGGGCAGGAAGCCCTCGAATGTGAACCTGCGAGTGCTCAGCCCCGACACCGCAACAGCCGAAACTACGGCGCTTGGACCGGGGACCACCTTTATGTCTATGCCCTGCTCGGCACACATCTTCACAAGCACCTCTCCCGGGTCGGATATACAGGGCATTCCCGCGTCGGTAACGATACCGCAGCTCTCCCCTGCAAGAAGTCTGTCGATTATGCGCTGTGCGTCTGCTTTTGAGCTGTGCTCATGAAAGCTTATGAGCTGCTTTTTTATGTCGAAGCGGTTCAGCAGCTTCAGTGTAACACGGGTATCCTCCGCACAGATGAAGTCCACTGCTGCCAGTGTATCGAGCTGACGTAGAGTTATATCCTCAAGGTTCCCGATGGGAGTGCCTATAACGTAAAATGTTCCGCTCATACCTGCTCCTTTCCTGTGTCGTATATCTTCTGAAGCTCCTCCGAGAAGCCGTTCTCGCTGCGTATGTACAACTGCGGCTCCACTTTCATGAAAGGCTTTGAGCCCTTTTTGCCTTCGATGAGGAACAGCCACGGAGCTTCCTCAGCGTTTTTCGATACGAAGCGAAGTCTCTTAGGCTCGATGTCGTGGCTCTTCATGGCAAATATAACGTCGCTGAGCCTTTCGGGACGGTTGCAGACACAAAGTCTTCCCCCGAATTTCAGCAGCTTCTGTGCAGCCGCACAGACGTCATCAATGGTGCATAATATCTCATGTCTGGCTATTTTCTGGGCAGTGATAACGCTCTGGAAGCCTGCATTGTTCACCTTATACGGCGGATTGCAGGTCACAAGGTCAAGCTGTCCCAGCGGAGCGCCCTCCCACAGCTCTTTCAGGTCTGCACAGACAGGAACTATCCCCGTTGTCTCACTCTTTTCAAGTCCCAGCCGAAGCTGCTCTATGGCCCCTTCCTGTATATCCACGGCATAGGTGACCTTAGGAGGCAGCTTCTTCTGCATTATCAGCGGTATTATGCCGCAGCCCGTACCAAGGTCGCAGACCTTGTCCTTGGCGCGGTACTGTGAAAAGTCCGCCAGCAGAAAAGCGTCTGTGCCGAAGCGATGGTCGCTGCTGGCGCAGACGTATATTTTATCGGTTAGCTTTTCGTATTTGTATTCCATAATGTTCCTTTTTCGGTAAATATTATCTTTTCATTTTTACAATATATTCCGTGGTCCCTTCTTCAAACTTCTTAATGTCCGTAAGATGAAAACCATGTGCTTCATAAAAGCGTATTGCATCAGTGTTCTTTTCAATCGTCCATAGAAAACTGACAGGATAATTCTCTTTGGCATATTCTATCAGCTCTGCGCCGACTCCCTGCCCTTGGAAGAAATGATCCACATATAATTCAACGATCTCATCTTTCTCAATGCGGATAAGCCCTTTTATAATTCCGTCATCATACAGGAACATATTGTTAAGAAAGCCGTTTTCAATGTACTTTTCAGCGACAGATAATACTTGCAATTCGCAAAATGAATATGCGTCATCATTAAAAATAGAGCGATACTTCATTCGTTTGGCAAATACAAGTATCTCCGCAATCCTCGAAACATCTTCTTCTGTCGCTCTTCTGATGATATGTGCCTTTTCAGTCTTGATTTTTTCCGGCTCATAGTTGTTATGCCGTATCATATCAAGTGCTTTCGCCATACCAATGCAATGCGCGTACCTGTTTTTCCACATAAACTCGTTATAGTATCGGTAGGTCTGCTCCGCGGTCATGTATTCATTATCGGTGGTAGTATTGCAGTATTCGGGAACTATCATCTCAAAGCCGTGCTCGAAGCCGCACTTCACCGTTGCGTCTATGCAGTATTCGGTCTGCAAGCCTGTGACTATGAGCCTTTTTACGCCCTTTGAGCGCAGGTATTCTGTCATTCCCGTATCGCGGAATGGGCTGTTCACAGACTTGTCAAAGACTCTCTCCCCTGCTTCGGGCGCGAAATCCTCATGTATATCGTAGCCATCATTCCTCTTTGACAGAGGCTGCCCCTCGCCGTCATCGTGGCGGATAAAAACTATCTCCGTGCCCCATTTTCTCGCCTCGGCTATGAGACTGCGCAGGTTCTCCCTGAACCTGTCAAAAAAACAGAGTCTGTCGTTGGTTATAAGCTTCTGCACATCTACCACAAGCAGAACGGTTTCGCTCATTTTATGGTGCCTCCTCCCACGACGATATCTCCGTCGTAGAGGACTACCGCCTGACCGCTGGTAACGGCTCTTTGCGGCTCGTCGAACTCCACCATGTACTCGCCATTCCCGAGATATGACACCACCGCAGGCTGTTCCTTCTGGCTGTAACGTGTCTTTGCAGTCACACGCATGGGAGCCTCCAGCTTCTCAACGGATATAAGATTGAAATCGTCGGCGATAAGGCTCTTTGTGTACAGGTCGGACTCAAGTCCGAGAGTGACTGTATTTGCAGCTATATCCTTCTTCACCACATAAGCAGGGTGTCCCAGAGCTATGCCCAGTCCCTTGCGCTGACCTATGGTATATTTTATGATGCCCTTGTGCTCGCCGAGAACATTGCCCTCCATATCCACGAAACTTCCGCAGGGCGTTTCACAGCCTGTAAATCGTCGTATGAAGCCTGCGTAGTCACCGTCGGGTACAAAGCATATATCCTGACTGTCGGGCTTGTTGGAGTTCACCAGACCTGCCGCCTCCGCAAGTTCCCTGACCTGAGACTTTTCCAGCTCACCAAGTGGAAAAAGTGTGTGGGAAAGCTGCTCCTGTGTGAGAGAATACAGCACATAGGTCTGATCCTTGCTGCGATCCTTGGGACGTTTCAGCAAAAAGCGCCCCCTCTCCTCATCGTACTCGTTCACGGCATAGTGTCCCGTAGCTATATAGTCATAGCCCAGCTCCTGCGCTCTCCTGAGCATTTTGTCGAACTTCACATGGCGGTTGCACTCTATGCATGGATTGGGTGTTCTGCCGCTTATATAGCTTTCCGCGAACTGCTTCATAACGTGCTCGCGGAAATTGTCCTTAAAGTTGAACACAAGGTGCTCGAAGCCGAGCCTGTATGCAACGCTCCTTGCGTCCTCCACGTCCGACAGCGCACAGCAGGTCTTGCCCTCCTTCTGTGCCTCGGATATATCCTCATCGGAAAAGAGTTTCAGCGTTACGCCCATGACTTCATAACCTCTGTCACGGAGCAGCATTGCCGCTACGGAGCTGTCAACTCCGCCGCTCATTCCAACCATTACCTTTTTCATCTGTATGCTCCTTTGAAAACAGCACGGGCGAACATCGTTCGCCCTAAATTATTTGTATTATCCCATCAAGAGACTTCACATAGAAGTCGGAAAGCTCCATTATCCTGCCGCTGTCAGCCTCTGCAACGGAGTCATAAACTCCGCAGACCGTAAAGCCCGCGGACTTGGCAGTCTCTATGCAGTGGAGAGAGTCCTCTATGACAAGGGTCTCGTCAGGATGCGCGCCGAGACGCTCTGCTCCTCCGAGGAAGATATCGGGGAAATTCTTGCCTGCGGGGTATTCCCTGTCAGTCAGCAGAAAGCGGAACCTGTCGTAGACTCCGCAGCGCTTCAGTGCCGCCTCAGCCAGTCCCTTGTAGGTGGCAGTGGCAATGCCGTAAGGCACGTTCCTGCTGTCGAGGAAGTCCAGCACCTCCTCCGCATGGGGCTTCAGGGGTATCTGCTCCTCATAGCGCTGACGAACCATGTCCTCGATACGCTTGATAACATACTCCTTGGTGCAGTGAAGTCCGAATCGGTCAATGAAGTACTGTGAAGACTCGTCCACAGTCATCTTTTTGACAACGTCCGAGACCTCGGGAGGCGGATCGGAGATGCCGTTCTCTATTAAAAATTCACGGTCAATGCTGCTCCACACTGTCATTGAGTCCAGCAGCGTACCGTCAAGGTCAAAAATCACGCCCTTTATCAAATTATCCCTGCTCCTCTTCGCCTTCATCATGTTGTTCCTCTGCAGGGGCAGGCTCTTCAACAGCCTCATTCTCCTCCTGAGCCCCGGCTGCTTCCTCCTCTGCTCTGCGTTTTTCTTCTTCCTCAGCTCTTTTGCGTTCTTCCTCTTCAGCCTTCTTGCGCTCTTCCTCCGCCTTTTTGCGCTCCTCTTCTTCAGCCTTGCGGCGGGCTTCTTCCTCCTCCGCTTTCTTACGCTCAGCCTTGTTGCGGCTAAGTATCGGCGACTGAGGCTTATCGGCAGGAGCCTTGTAGTCTCCCTGAGTTTTTGCGTCTCCGCAGATGACCACAGCCTGCTTGCCCATGACCTCATAGGTCTTTTCAAACTGTTCTATACCGTACTTTACATTGCCGACCAGAGGATCCGCGATATGGACCGCCTTTTCTTCGAGATCGTAGCCGTAAATGGCAACGCAGTGCTGGAAATCATTGAACCACATCTCCTCTCCCTCATTGGTCACCCAGCGCAGGTTGGGAGTGGTTATTATCTGGTTGATGGTGCTCCATATAACTACGGGTCTGCCCTGACTCACCTGATAGTATATCTCCTGCATTGAGCTTCCCGTGATGTCCACGGCATAGCAGGGAGAGTTCACTGATTCAAAGTAATCGTCGGCAGTCTGCACTATGACCGGAGCAAAGCAGCCGAAGCCCTCATCTGACTTAGGATCGCCTATATAGGCGGTCTTCATGGTGGTGATACCGTTGTTGTCCATGGGCATGAACTCGTCGGCAAGCGTCACCTTGTCGATATCAAAGCCGAGATACTGAAGCACCTCGCACAGTGCCGTCACCTCACAGCCCGTAGGAAGCTCGGGCTTCTGGAGCACGGCGTTGAAATCAGCTATTGCATAGCTTTTGGGGATCTCATATCCCTCGGGCATTTTTATGTCAAGAGTAAACTGTTCCGTAACAGGCTCGGAAGCAGGCTCAGCCGCCTCAGTGACCTCCACCTTTGAATAGGCATTTGCTGAAGCGTGTGGCTCGTTTACATCAGAGTCCATGAGCACTACCATTTTTCCGCATGACGTCAGTGATATCATCGCAGCAGCCGCTGCGGCTGCTTTACGAAGAAAGTCCGCTATCATTTACACTACTCCATATCTATCATTATTTTTGCCCTATAATCCTTCTGGGCGGACGTTACCGTGTCAAGTGCCAGCCCATATATATCCGATGCTCTTATCTCAAGCTCTGCAAAGCGCTCAGCAGTATCCCCCAGCTGTGACAGCTTTGCGATAGAGGAGCCGAATGGGATCATCGCAGAGCCCTTGGCTCTCGCAAGTATCTCCCTGCCCCGCTCATTGAAGGCGAGTATCCTTCCGTATGGCGGCAGCTGCTCCATATCTGTCTTTGTTATGCCTATGAGCAGGGCAAGCATTATACGCCTTATCCTTGCCATAGTGTATCTTTTTGTCTTTACCGTGAACAGCAGCTCGTCAAGTGAGCCTGCCATCCTCGCTCCGTATATCCTGTGTTCAAGTCCCTGTCCCACGTCGCATATCTGCGCTATCTCCTCAACAGAGCAGGTGCGCAGCTTGTAGAGTATGACTCTTTCGAGCCTGCTCATGGACGCTGTCTCGCCGTTTTTCACAGCACTCCTTACAGCCGCAGCCCACTCCTCTGTGGTGAAACTGTCTATGCTCTCGCCGTTCTCTATCATCTCGCGGAGCATTGATGCGCTGGCAAAGCCGTCAGAGGCTTCCGTTCCGTCGTGTGCAGCCTTTTCGCGCATGACCGTGAAGGGCTCCATGGCAGAGCCGCTCCTTTTCAGTGCCCTCAGGTACTCCACTGCAAGGGTGTTGTTGGGCTCTGCAATAATTGCAGCAGCCTCGGGATCATAGCCGTTTACCACTGAATTGAGCGCTCTCGGATAAGTATATCCCTTTTCCATAATGCTTTTTATCTCGTCGGCGTGTGTGAGTGCCGCCAGATCAACTGTTTCCATAGCCTTCAGAAGCTTCCGGGTATCGCCGCATTCGCTGCCGAATGAAAGCTCGTCCACAGCACCGAGACTGTCCAGAAGATGAACAGCTCCCGACGCGAAATTCTCCGCCGAGGCAAGGCTGTACTGCACAGGCAGCTCGATTACAAGATCGGCTCCCGAGCGTACTGCCAGACGCGCTCTTTCAAGCTTGTCCATTATGGCTGTATCGCCGCGCTGCACGAAGTTGCCGCTCATTACCGCCGCAATATGCGTAGCACCATTCTCGCGGGTCTTTCTGATATGGTAAAGATGTCCGTTATGAAAGGGATTATACTCACAGATAATACCGCTGACTTTCATTTTACTACCTCTTTTCTTTTATTTCAATGATTTTCTGTAAATTTTTCTCAACTTTACATATTATTGCAGGTTTTTGATGCGGTTTTAGGCGATTTGCAACACTAAACCGCTGCTTTTACGCCCCTTTCACGCATAAAAATGCCTCTTGCGCCCCGTAAATTTCAAAAAAGGACTTGCAATTTTTCAAAAATAGTATATAATAATATATGCAAAATATTTTTTGAAAGGAAATTACATATATGATCATCTTAGTTGTAAATGCAGGAAGCTCCTCACTGAAGTATCAGCTCATCGACATGAGCGATGAGAGCGTTATCGCTAAGGGCAACTGCGACCGTATCGGTATCGACGGCCATATCAATCACAAGACTGCTGACGGCAGAGTTCTTGACGAGGACTGCTCATTCCCCACACATACAGAGGCTTTCATGAAGCTGGTAGAGTGCCTTACATCAGGTGATGCAAAGGTCATCGACAGCATGGACGCTATCTCCGCTGTTGGTCACAGAATAGTACAGGGTGCTGATGTATTCGACAAGTCCGTTCTCGTTACTGACGAGGTAATCGACAAGATCGACGAGCTCCGCGAGCTTGCTCCCGTACACAACCACGCACACGCACTGGCACTGAGAGCCTGCAAGAGCGTTATCCCCGCAAACGTACCTCAGGTAGTTGTTTTTGATACAGCCTTCCACCAGACAATGCCCCCCAAGGCATTCATGTTCGGTCTTCCCTATGATGATTATGAGAAGCTCCATGTAAGAAAGTACGGCTTCCACGGCACATCACACCGTTTCGTATCCGCTGCTCTCGCAGAGGCTATGGGCAAGGACATCAAGGATCTCAAGATCGTTTCATGTCACCTCGGAAACGGTTCTTCCATCACAGCTGTTGACGCAGGCAAGTCCGTAGATACTTCAATGGGCTTCACTCCTCTTGACGGCGTTGTAATGGGTACAAGAACAGGTTCAGTAGATCCCTCTGCTGTAACATTCGTAGCTGACAAGCACGGCTTCACACCTTCACAGATGAGCGAATATATGAACAAGAAGTCAGGCTTCCTCGGTGTATCAGGCGTTGGCTCGGATAATCGTGACATTCAGGAAGCTGCAAACAACGGCAACAAGAAGGCTCAGCTGGTTTCGGATATGCTGGCTTACGAGATCAAGAAGTACATCGGCTCTTACGCAGCTGCTATGAACGGTCTCGACGCTGTCCTCTTCACAGGCGGTATCGGCGAGAACTCATGGGAAGTAAGAGAGCAGGTTTGCGAGGATATGGATTACTTCGGAATCAAGATCGACAAGGAGCTCAACCGCTCTATCAGAGGCAAGCTCACAAAGATCTCCACACCTGACTCAAAGATCGAGGTATGGATCGTTCCCACAAATGAGGAGCTCCTCATCGCAAGAGATACTCTCGCTCTTATTTCCAAGTAATTATAGCATAGATCACGCAATAAAGCAACTCTTTTGCGGCGAAATAAGTATAAACAGCCCCGAAGCGTCAAACGCTTCGGGGCTATATTTTTTACTGAGCGCCGAGTATTATCTTTGTCCTTGATACATCTACCTGCTTCTCGTCCATGATGATCTCTCCTATGGACTCGGCTCTGATAATACCGCCCGACGGATTCATGATACTGTCGATGCCGCCCTTTATATCGGCATTTACCGTAGAATACTCAAAGGCAAGGGTAGTATTCGGAAGCTTGCAGTTCCTGAGTATAAGGTTCTCCGTATAACACATTCCCTGAAGGCTCTCCACAGTGCAGTTCACAAGAGTGATATTGCGGGAATTCCAGCAGAAGTACTTGCCTGTTATGACAGAATCATATATGATGACGTTTTCACTGTTCCAGAATGCATCTCTGCCCGTGATAACAGAATTTCTCACGGTCACGTTCTTAACGCCGTCAAAGGAGTAGCCTCCTGTTAGCTTCAGGCCGTTGATGTCCATGCCGTCGCAGTCCATAGCAAAATAATCACCTTCGGCGGTCACATTGTTTATGCGGATATTTGCACACTTCCACAGAGTCTCGGGACCGCTTGGAAAACTTACATTATTGAGACTTATACTGTTTGAATGGCGGAAACACTTGGGCGCCTCGATAACAGTATCATCTACCTTTATATCGGAAACGTACCATATTCCCGCGCGGCCGTGCTCGCCTATCCTGCAGTTCTTCATCCTGATGTTTTCACTGTACCATATGGGATATTTCCACCCGAAGGTACAGTCGGAAAGATCGATAAATCTGCTGTGTTTTAGCGGTGACTCTCCGTCATCGAAGACCGAACCGCTTATTCTGTGTTCGTTGCACTGAAACAGAGCCCTTTCCCCCGTAAAGTGCTCGTTGTGTATTTCCTTCATAATCTCACTCCTCATAGTAGAATATCTACTATTATAACATATTAGTACGAAAATAGCAAGATGCGCGGAGAAAAACTGCCGTTTTATGATACTTTGCCGCGAAACAGCCTGCGGGGGGGCTCCCCGCTTATAACATAAAAGTTTGATAATAGCAAAGGACACGGAGAAAAACTGAGCCATTTCAAAACAAGTCAGAAAAAAGGCATAAAAAAGTTATAACACTGCAACACTTTACATCTTTTTACCGTATGTGTATAATGAAAGAAGACGAATTCGCTGATCTTTCAGACGAGGAGGTGGGATAATGACAGAGAAAGACATAAAGCAAAAGCTCAGAGAAGCTCCTGATGAAGGCTTCAGAGCACTGTTTGACGAGTACTGGAGCTACGCTTACACCATAATCTACAATGTGCTCAGAGACTCCGCAAGCCGGAATGACGTTGAGGACTGCACGGCAGAGGTGCTCAGTGACGTAATGATGAAGTACGATACTTTGCGCGATACCTCGCTGAAAGCCTATATCGGCACCTCGGCAAAAAGACGAGCCATAGACTTTAAACGCTCCATAAACATCCATAGTTCGCTGAATATCCCACTTGATCCCGAAACGGAATTTTCACTTCCCTCGGCAGACGATGTCGAAGCAGACACTGAAAGAGTCCAGATCTCAGCGATACTGCTTGATAAGATCGAGGAACTGGGTGAACCCGATTCCTCCATAATAATACAGAAGTACTTCTACGACCGAAACTCCACCGAGACTGCGCGTATTCTCGGCATGAACCCCATAACGGTAAGAAGCAGGCTCCGAAGAGCACTGAAAAAGCTGAAAACCGCCCTTACCGATTTGGATATCACTTTATAAAGGAGGGATAATATGAAAAGGAACATAAGCGATATACTGCACAACGCAGATGATGACACTGTCCGCCGCATCGCTGAGAGCTATAGGGCTGCCGATAAAAAGACCTCCGAGCGGATATATCAGAAGGCCCTTTCAAAAATGGATATGGCTGATAATGAAACGGTCTCAGGTATCGACGTAGTACGCCGCTCCCCCGCCATTCAGAGAGTTTTCCTTGCGGCTGCCTGCCTGCTTGTAGTCTGCGGTGCGGTCATAGGCATCATGAAAATGAAAGCTCCCGACCGCAAGCCTGTTGACGATTCTCCTATCATCGTCGCAACAGGTACGACCGTTACCTCTGACATCATCGAAAAAAGCACCGCCGAGACTACAAATACTGTCGCCGTGGTCACTGACGACAACATCAGCGATACCACAGAGAGATCTTCACAGCAGCCCTCATCAAGCAGTATAGCCGCGGTGGTCACAGACAGGAACGATATCGACATAACCACGACTACCCGTGCCCCCCGCACTGAAGAACGCAGAACGGCTACAACAACCACAGCAAAATCGACCGCTAAAACCGATACTGCAACTACAACTGCGGCTGTAACCACGACTCAGGTCAAGCCAATGTCAAAAAATCTTACACTTAATGACGTCATTGAGCTTTCCAAGAAGAAAGACGCCCTCACATGGTCCGATTTTACTGAATATATCTATCAGGATATCGGCTCAGGTCTTTATATCTGGGAGTTCAGGATCAATGAGGGCAGCGGATATACTGTTCTGGTAGGCGGAGTGCTCAACGAGAAACCAAACTATATCAGGCTTCTTCGCGGCATCAATAAAAAGGAGTATCCTGCCACGGAGGGCATAGATACCAAGAACTTCATAGACATCAGATATGACGATGTTCAGAGCTTTATCAATGAGTCACAGCCCGAGAGAGAATACGAGGGTATCATTTACCTTAAAGATGTTCTGAAGCTCGCTAAAAAAGGCTCGGATCTGAGGATAGATGACTTCCGTGAATACAGCAACTATTACAATTATTTCGATCCCACACTGAACATGAAGTTTATCGTAATGGACAAGAGCAACTGGTATCTGACCGTCAAGAAGTCCGAAAACTCTGATGCACTTGCCGTCTGCACACTGTCAGATCATATCGGCGGCAACAGCATAGATATAATAAGAACTCCGTATGAGACAGTTCGTGACGAGGTAAACAAATGGACCTTCAACGAAGCCATAACTTCTTCTATTGCAGCAGGTACGCTGAACATGGACGATGTAATACAGCTCCACAATGAAAAGGGACCGGATCTGTCTCCCGAGGACTTTGCTCCTTATACCTATGAAGGTTTTTCTTTCAACGGCAGCCATATCTTAAAGTACAGAGTAACAGACGGCGCAAACTGGAAGCTCCCTAAAAACGAGGAGGTATACCTCACACTGGTTCTTGGCAGCGGCAGATCTGTTTTACTGGCAATGCTGCATAATGCCGATGTTTCAAAAACCACTGAAATGCTCAATCCCCTGCCTTACGACGGCAGCGGAACTGCTACACAGTTTGATCTGGAAATGACACTTAACTCAAAAAAGCCATGGTTCTGTGAATAATAAAAAGCTCCGCATCAGACAAATCCCCATATATAAGTTTTGCCCCTAAGCGCTTCAAAGCGTTTAGGGGCATTGTATTTTATACGGCTGCTCCGATAAATCGGAATTTATCGGAGCTTTTGCTTATATTGCTTCCTGTTCCTGATATTCCCTGCGAAATTCGGTGGGAGTCATGCCCAGTCCGTTCTTGAACTGTCTGTTGAAGTAGGAGGCGTTGGGATAGCCTACCAGCTCCGCTACCTTGTTGATGGAGTATTCCGACTTTTTCAGGAGCTCAGTCGCCTTGTCCAGACGGCTGGTGATTATATCCTTTGATATGCTTATGCCGAAGGTCTCGGTGTAGAGATGCTGGAGCCTTGAACGGCTCAGGGATACGTCCGCTGCCATTTCGTCCACGGTCCATGTCTTTGAGGGCCAGCGGTAAATGCTCTCGCGGAGCCACATGAGCTTCTCTATGTAGAGTCCCTCGTGAACAGCGCTTATCTTCTTCATGCTGAGAACGCTCTCGTTGACCTTGCTGAGAAGCAGCCGGAAATAGAGATCCACAGATTCAAGCCTGTTCTTGTTGGCAGAATAGTACTCAAGGCACATACTGCGCAGAAGTGAAGTTATGCCTGTGAGCTCAGCTGCAGGTATTACCTTGTTGAGCGGTATCTTCATATCGGTGATACGCTTCATGTCCTCATCATCGGGAGTAAAGAAAACGCTGTCTTCCTTGAAATCGTCCGAATCGCAGCGATAGCTGAAAGGCTGCTCGGGAGTCAGCAGGATAAAGGAATTATCGGGTGAGGGTATCTCCCTGCTGCCGATAGTGAACACTGCCCTTGCCTTCAGTGCAAGAAACACCCATACTCCTGCGCCCATGGGACGCTCCACAACAAAGTTTCTCTTTCTTTCATGATCGAGGTTTATGCTTTCGATCCTCATACACCATTCCCCTTTATAACTGTTTTTGGCTGAGTGATATGGAGTTTATCACCACCTAAATTCTATCATATGAGGGGAAACAGTGTCAAACCTGCAATGGTACTATCATGTCATTTAAAACAAAATCATGACATAATACTTCGCAGAATAGTTATTTGATACAGTATATACAGCATGATATTATCAGTATAACGCGGCATATTGACAAAGAAGCAGCTTTGATGTATAATCATAAATTGATAATGCTATTTTGAAAGAAAGATGATAATGAAGAAGATCGTATCCATACAGGACATCTCATGCTTCGGAAAGTGCTCGCTGACTGTTGCTCTCCCCATTATTTCAGCTATGGGCATTGAGACAGCAGTCATACCAACAGCTGTGCTTTCCACACATACAGGCGAGGGCTTCAGCGGCTACACATTCCGCGACCTTACCAGCGATATCCCTGCCATCGCCTCACACTGGAAGACTATGGACCTGCGCTTTGATGCTCTCTATACGGGATATCTCGGCTCCATGGAACAGGTGGACATAGTTTCGGACTTTTTTGATGATTTCGGGACAGATGATAATTATATAATAGTAGACCCTGTACTCGGCGACGCAGGCAAGCTTTATGCAGGCTTCACAGACGAGTTCGTGAAAAAAATGAAGAAGCTCTGCGCAAAGGCTGATTTCATAATCCCCAACATGACCGAGACAGCTTTTCTCCTCGGCATTCCATACACCGAGGATTACGACGAGGAATATGTCAAGGACGCGCTCCGCAGACTTGCGGAACTTGGCTGCAGGACTCCCGTTATAACAGGAGTTCACTACGATGACAGGCTGCAGGGAGCTGCTGCTTACGACAGTGAGTCCGACAAGTACTACTTCTCATTCGGAAGGAATGTTAATTCACGCTTTCACGGCACGGGAGATATTTTCTCCAGTGTGTTCTCGGGAGCCTGCGCACTTGGCAAGGACATACAGCAGTGCCTTGATATATCCGTGAAGTTCACTCTCGACTGCATCGAAGCCACTATCCCACACATGGCGGAGACATGGTACGGAAGCTGCTTTGAGCTCTGCCTCGGCAAGCTCATCGACTATGTAAAGGAGCAGTAATGACAGATATCATAAGAAAGACCGCTGTCTTTATAAGAGCAAAT
The DNA here is from genome assembly GCA_017519145.1 of Ruminococcus sp. Lineage (GTDB taxonomy): Bacteria > Bacillota > Clostridia > Oscillospirales > Ruminococcaceae > Ruminococcus. Next base: position 47,235 of record JAFWTA010000038.1, on the reverse strand, counting down.
ACCGATACTGCGGAAAGCCGGCAAGCCGCCGCTGCTCTTGCGGACATGATAGACGGCAGGATATCGGCAGATGAAGCTCTTGCCATTCTTTCGGACTGTCTGGGCTGTGAGCTTCAGATAAAGAGCCCTGTTCCCAACGGTGCAACAGCTTTTGTGGTATTCTCCGCAAGAGAAATGCACAGAGCCCTCGAAAGCGGAGACGAGGCATTTGCCGGTGATATCGCAGATGTGCTTCAGGCTCTGCCCGATAAGGAACATCTGAACGGCAAAAAAGCAGTTTCAGCCTTCAATAAGACTTATATACGCAAATTCAATAAGAAGCATATCTCTCGGTTGCCGGAGATAGTTTAAGGAGCAGTTCACGCTGCTCCTTTTTTTGTGCCATTATTTCCCTGTGATTAGCTCAGCTCACACAGGCAATAATACCCTTGTAATACCTTACGGAGGGATAGTAATGGCATATAATAAAGTAGTCATCGCAGGGATAAACACTTCCGAGCTGACCGTTCTCAAAGAGGACGAGAAAATAAAGCTGCTGAAAGAGATACGCGAAACAGGCAGCAAAACCGCAAGAGACAGGCTCATCAAAGGCAATCTCCGCCTTGTACTCAGCGTGATACAGCGCTTTACGGGACGGGGAGAGGACATAGATGACCTGTTCCAGATAGGTGTGATAGGCCTCATGAAGGCTATCGACAATTTCGACCTGACAAAGGAAGTGCGCTTCTCCACATACTGCGTTCCCATGATAAGCGGCGAGCTGAGAAGGTACCTCCGCGACAGCAGTCATGTGAAGGTGAGCCGCTCTCTCCGTGACCTTGCATACAAGGCACTCCAGTCCAAGGAGCGCCTCACCGCAGGCCTCCAGCGCGAACCCACTATGGACGAGATAGCCGAGGATATCGGCGAAAAACGCTCCGATGTGGTAATAGCCCTCGAAAGCATAAGCGATCCCGTTTCGCTGTATGAGCCCGTTTACTCCGATTCCGAGGACAATCTCTACATCATGGATCAGATAAGTGATATGAACGATGTCGAGAGCCGCATGGACGAACTTACTATCCGTGACGCCATCCGAGGACTCGGCAAGCGTGAACAGAATATCCTCTATCTTCGTTTCTTCCGCGGCAAAACTCAGATGGAGGTGGCGGGAGAGATCGGCATATCTCAGGCACAGGTGTCAAGACTTGAAAAAAGCGCCATTGAGCGCATAAAAAGCAGCCTGTGAATTATGCTCTCCTCAGAAAGCATTTTTGTGAGTTTTTGCCATTTTTGTATTGATTTTACTTTTATAATGGTGTATAATTACATTATATCATTATATCAGGGATCTGAGAGTATGAAAAATATTATTATCAAAGCCGCAGCACTTTGCTGCGCACTTTCACTCTCTGCCTGCGCAAGCAAAAAAGCTGTTTCTGTAACGCCCCCTGATGGGAGCCTTGACAAGTGCGAGCTGCGCTTTTCATGGTGGGGCGGCGATGACAGACACGAAGCGACTCTGAAAGCCATCGATCTGTGGAGCAAAAAGCATCCCGATATCATTGTCACCCCCGAATACGGAGGCTGGGACGGCTGGACGGAAAAGGTCACCGCACAGATGAAAGGCGGTACAGAGCCCGATATTATGCAGATAAACTACGACTGGCTCATAACAATGTCCCCTGACGGCAAAGGCTTCTACGACCTTGACGCACTGAGCGGTACTCTCGATCTTTCGGGATTTGACGAGGATACCCTATCCTTCGGACGGGTAGACGGTAAACTCAATGCCGTTACTGTGTCCCTCAGCGGACGGGGACTGTTCTACAATTCACAGGCGTATGATTCCATCGGTGCTGATTATCCAAAGACATGGTCGGATCTCATTGAACTGGGTGACAGCTTCGGCGGTGAAGACGCATATCCTATGGATCTGGATATACAGTCGGGCGGCACTGCGTGGTATCTTGCAGTCGTGTACATACAGCAGAAAACAGGCAGACAGTTCATAACCCTTGACGGTGAGCTGGGCTTCACCGAGGAGGATATCCGCGATGCTCTTGACTTCTACAAGCTCCTTGAGGACAACCATGTCATCAGGACGGTAAAGGCCCGTACAGACGAGGACGGCAATGCTGCGCTCTATCAGTCCCCCGAGTTTATCGGCGGAAATGTGGCAGGCGTTCTGGAATGGGGAAGCGCTGTGGGCAAATATGAAGCGGTGCTTCCAAAGGGAGTCCTCGAAGCGGGACCTCTCCTCGCCGACGATAACGGAAACAACAGCGGCTGGATGATCAAGCCCTCGCTGCTCTATGCAGTTTCGGGGCACACAAAGCATCCCGATGAGGCTGCTGCCTTTGTGGACTTTCTCCTCAACGACGAAGAATGCGCCGAAATACTTGGTACTACAAGAGGTATACCTGCATCAATGAAAGCCCGTGCTGCTCTTGAAAAAAGCGGCTCTCTTACGGGACTTTCCAAGGAGTGCGAGGATATGCTGTCAGAGGCTGACACAATAACCATCAGCCCCTATATGGAGCTGACGCGCATGAAGTCCTTTTACAATGCAGCTATCGGATCTGTCTCCTACGGCACAGCCGATACCCAAACCGCCGCAGAGCAGATGTACCGCTCTATCAATGAATATCTGGAGAAGATAAAAAAATGAAGACCAGAACCTACCGAAATCCCACAGGCGTCAGCAGATATACGGGACTGCTCCTTATATCGCCTTTTATCATAGGTGCACTGCTGCTGATAGTCTATCCCTTCGTATCATCCTTTATAACAGGGCTCACCGACGGGAGCAGCTTTGTCGGCTTTGAAAACTACAAGCATATCCTGTCAGACGGACAGATACGGAGCTCCGCCGCAGTCACGCTGAAGTATGCCCTCATACTTGTACCGCTGAAGCTGATTGTCTCGCTGGCTGCTGCACTTGTTCTCAATATGGAGCTGAGGGGGATCGGTATATTCCGCACAGCGTTCTACATACCATCTATACTGGGAGCTAATCTTGCTGTCATCATCATGTGGCAGTACCTTTTCACCTCGGATGGGCTTGTCAATCAGCTCCTTGAAACTGTGGGTCTTTCGCCCGTAAGCTGGTACGGTGACCCAAATGCTGCGCTTTTTATGATAGTGCTGCTGAGGCTCTGGGAGTTCGGCTCAACTATGATAATCTTTCTTGCGGCGCTCCGTGATATCCCCCGTGAGCTGTATGAAGCCGCAAGGGTGGACGGCTGCGGACGGGCAAGGGCGTTTTTTTCCATTACCCTGCCCCAGCTAAAGAATGTTATCTTCATAAATCTGGTTCTCCAGACCATTGCTGCCATGCAGGAGTTCAATGCTCCGTACATACTGACAGGGGGAGGTCCCCTCGGAAAAACACGCACCATCGGTATGTACATATACGAGGAGATGTTCACCTACGGTGACGCAGGCATGGCAAATGCGCTGTCATGGCTGCTGTTCATGCTTATCGCCCTTATTGTATTTATAATGTACAGGGTAACGGGAACACTGAGGAGGGACGGCTGATGAAAAAACTCCTTCTTTATTTGCTCCTCACCGCTGCTGCTTTGCTTATGCTCTATCCCCTGCTCTGGCTGCTGGGGGCTTCATTCAAGACTAATGACGAGATATTCACCTCGGTATGGTTCATGCCGAAAGTTCTCGACCTGTCAGTATATAAAAGAGCATGGCAGACCGTGACGCCTTACACTATGGGGCATTATTTCCTGAACACATTCATGATAATAGTGCCAAAGACTGCCTTTGCTGTGCTGTCATCGGTTCTGGTGGCATACGGCTTTGCAAGGTTTGATTTTCCGCTGAAAAAGCTGTTCTACGGGCTTCTCATATGCGGAATGCTCATGCCCTCCATAGTCACCGTTATGCCGATGTACAGCTTCTGGAGCAGACTCGGTCTGCTGGACACATATATCCCCCTCACTCTGCCTGCACTTTTCGCAGGCGAGGGAATGTTCGTATTCATACTCATTCAGTTTTTCAAGGGCATACCGCGTGAATTTGACGAAGCTGCAAGGATAGACGGCTGCGGCACGCTGAAAACACTGTTTCTTGTGCTTGTGCCGTGCATAAAGCCTGCGGTAATTTCAATAGCGGTATTCACCTTTCTCTGGACCATGAACGATTTTCTCGGTCCCCTTATAATGATACAGTCGGTGGAGAAATATCCCCTGTCACTGGCGCTGAGGCTGTCCGTTGACAGCACAGGTCAGGGCTATGAGCTTCGCACCGTCATAGCTATGTCCGTCATCGGACTTATCCCCTCCTTGGCTGTATTTGCGATCGCACAGAAAAAATTTGTCAGCGGCATAACCGCAGGAGGTCTGACAGGATGACAAAAGCAGACAGCATTATTTCAAAATATATAGACTCATTCATACTTCCGTCACCGCCTCTGAGCCCTTTATGGAACAAGGAGAGCATTCTCTGCGACAAGTCTCCCAAGTGGAACTATATCGACAACTGCATGATAACCGCCCTGCTGATGCTCTATGATATAAGCGGTGACAAGCGGCTTGCGGACTATTCAATAAGGTTCATAGACTCCTATGTCTCCGAGGACGGCTCTATCCCCACCATGAACTTCGCCGACTATAATCTCGACAATATAAACGGCGGCAAAAACCTGTTCCGCCTGTGGGAGCTCACGGGCGAGGAGCGCTACCGTCTGGGATTCGAGAAGCTCTGGTATGAGCAGCTCGTCCGCCATCCGCGCCTCTCCTGCGGAAGCTTCTGGCATAAGGCGATATATCAGGATCAGATCTGGCTTGACGGAGCTTATATGGTGCTGCCTTTCATGGCTGAATATGCAAAGCTCCACCATATGCGCGGCGTCACCGAGGACGTTCAGCGGCAGTTCACGGATATGATGAAGATCATGCGCGATCCCGTTACAGGGCTGTACTACCACGGCTACGATGACACAAACTCCATGTGCTGGGCAGACCGTATCACAGGACTTTCCCCCGAATTCTGGCTCCGCTCCAACGGATGGCTCTGTGCCGCACTGGCGGACACCTGCGAGATAGTCACGGACAGCTCTGCCATGAGAAAGCAGCTTGCTTCACTTCTTCATGATATGAGCGCCTTCTGTACCGATGACGGTATGCTGCTCCAGCTGCCTGCGCGAAAAGAGCTTGCAGGCAACTATCCCGAGACAAGCGGCACTCTCCTGTTTGCCTATGCAGCCATGAAAGCTGCAAGGCTCGGCATATGCGGTGAGGATATACGCAGCGCCGGCGAGAAAGCCTTTAACACCGTCACCGAAAAGTACATCGACAACAGCGGTGAGACTCCCGTGCTGAGGAATATCTGCCTTATGGGAGGTCTCGGCGGCGACGCAGGCCGTGACGGCTCCGCAGAATACTATCTCAGCGAAAAAGTAGTCGAAAACGACGGAAAGGGTATTGCTCCGTATATTATGGTGTATACGGAAACCAAAAAAACACAATAATTATACTTTAAGGCTAAAAATTTTGTCACATTTTTGACGAACATACTTGAAAAGTTCACACTTTCGTGATATAATACGAATTGTAGGGATTACTACAAATATTTGCGAAAGGGGGAAATCACCTTGAGTGTACTGTTTTGGGCTATCGCAGTTGTCGCTTTCGTGATCGCGGAGATCGCTACGGTACAGCTCGTTTCCATTTGGTTCGCAGCAGGTGCATTCGTAACACTTCTGCTGAGCTATTTCTATGAGCTGTCCGCATTTGAACAGCTTGGTATATTCATTATATCATCGTCTGTCTTCCTGCTGCTGAGCGTACCGCTTATCAAAAAACGCAGGAAAAAGGCAGCTGTTGCAACAAATGCCGAGCTTGACGTCGGCAGACACGCCACGGTCATCGAGGAGATAAATGTCGACAAAGGTACAGGCCGCGTCACTCTCAACGGGGTAAACTGGAGTGCCGTTCCTGAGGACGAAAATGCGATAATTCCCGCGGGAGCTATCGTTATCGTCACCAAGGTCATGGGCGCGAAGCTGCGCGTAAGACCTGAGTAAAATTAAACTGTCCATAAAATCAATCGGAGGTAATCAAAAATGGATGTATTCGGAATCATAGTATTATTGGTAATCGTTGCTCTTTTATTCGTTATCATCAGATCCTTCAGGATCGTTCCTCAGGCTCATGTGTTCGTTATCGAGCGTCTGGGCTCATTCCACGCTGAGTGGGAGACAGGACTCCACGTTCTTGTTCCCTTCATCGACAGGATCGCAGGCAAGGTATCACTGAAGGAAAAAGTAGTAGACTTCAAGCCTCAGCCCGTTATCACAAAGGATAACGTTACAATGCAGATAGATACAGTCGTATTCTATCAGGTAACTGACGCAAAGCAGTATATCTACGGCGTTGAAAGACCTCTCGCAGCTATCGAGAACCTTTCAGCTACAACTCTCCGTAACATCATCGGTGAGATGGAACTGGACGCTACTCTCACATCAAGAGATGTTATAAACTCAAAGATCACAGCTATCCTCGATCAGGCTACTGACCGCTGGGGTATCAAGGTAAACCGCGTTGAGCTCAAGAATATCCTGCCTCCTCGTGAGATCCAGGACGCTATGGAAAAGCAGATGAAGGCTGAGCGTGAGCGCCGTGAGAAGATCCTTCAGGCAGAGGGTGACAAGAAGTCACAGATCCTCGTTGCAGAAGGTGAAAAGGAATCACAGATCCTCCGCGCACAGGCTAAGAAGGAAGCTCAGATCCTCGAGGCAGAGGCTGAAAAGCAGGCAATGGTACTGAGAGCTGACGCTGTAAGAGAGCAGAAGATCCTTGAGGCTACCGGTGAAGCAAGAGCTATCGAGATGGTTCAGGAAGCACTTGCAGACAGTATCGTAAAGCTGAACAATGCTAATCCTAACGACAGAGTTATCCAGCTCAAGTCACTTGAGTCCTTCGCAAAGGCTGCTGACGGCAAGGCTACAAAGATCATCATCCCAAGTGAGATACAGGGTCTTGCAGGTCTGGCAACAGGTCTCAAGGCTATCGTTTCAAACGATAATACCGACGTACAGTAACATATATCCCCTCACCGAAATGGTGAGGGGATTTTTTATCTAAACAATACCGCCTCACAAAAAAACCGCAGACATCTGCGGTTTTTTTGTGCCTTGATACGATTTTTGAAAAATACTGCCGATTTTTGTAAATCAGGCTCTTTTTCTCTTGCATTTCAGCAGTATTTGTTGTATAATATTGTGTGCGGAGCATTAATGTTTTCCGCAGAAAAAAGATAAAGAAAAATATTTGATTTTAACTGTTCCGCCTGCCTTTACGCGGTAAAAAAAAGATACAGAACAAAAGCAACAAGGCGGTAGAACAATGGTTTTTTCAAGACTTTTCTTTATATATATATTTCTCCCTTTATGCCTGCTCGTATATGCAGCGGCAAGAGGGATCAAACAAAAAAATACGGTGTTGATCATTTTCTCGCTGTTATTCTATGCATGGGGCGAGCCCGTTTATATTTTCCTGATGCTGCTGACTGCTGCTGTCAACTATACAGCAGGTCTCATTATCGGGAAATATCAGGGCAAGGGGGGCGATACGGCTGCGACTGCTGCGGCTGTTGCATACGACCTTCTTATGCTGGGCATATTCAAGTACAGCGGCTTTATCGCAGAAAATATCAACGCCCTTTTTTCATGCTCTATACCTGTTCCGGATATACGGCTTCCCATAGGTATCAGCTTCTATACCTTCCAGACCATATCCTATATAATAGACTGCCACTGGGAAAAGGTAAAGCCTCAGAAGAACTTCAAGAACTTTCTGCTCTTCCTCACACTGTTCCCTCAGCTTGTGGCAGGTCCCATTGTAAGATACAGCACCATCGAAAAAGAGATCGTGAACCGTACTGTTGAGCTCCGCGATATTTCCTACGGATTTAACCGTATCGCTTTAGGACTGGCTAAGAAGGTCCTTCTTGCTGACCAGCTCAACATCATCTCGGAAAGTTTTCTCGGCAATATCGGCGGAAGCACCGCTTTTGGCGCATGGTACGGAGTCATCGCATACGGAATGCGTATCTACTTTGACTTCTCGGGCTATTCCGATATAGCCATCGGTCTGGGACGAGTTTTCGGCTTCCACTTTGACGAAAACTTCAATCATCCCTTTATCTGCAAGGACATTACCGAATTCTGGCAGCGCTGGCATATCTCCCTCAGTACATTCTTCCGTGACTATGTACTGTATATCCCGATTTTCGGCAAGCGCAGGAAGTACGGCGGACTCTTCCTCGTATGGCTCTGTACGGGCATATGGCACGGAGCAAGCTGGAACTTCATTTTCTGGGGACTCTACTACGGTGTCTTCGTCTTTATCGAAATGAAGATAGGCAAAAAGAAGATGAAGAAGATTCCTGTTGTTATCAGGCATATATACAGCAAGTTCGTAATATTCATAGGCTTCGGCATATTCTATTTCGAGGATATCGGCAAGCTGGGTACTTTTTTCAAGACAGCCTTCGGCTTCGGCAAAAACGGTTTCATCGCGGTGCAGGACAGGATCTCTCTCATCAATAATATGTACCTGCTCATCATCGCGGTGATATGCTGCTTCCCTGTCTTAAACGGTATAAAAACCTTATCGGACAAGCGTTTTGCTTCAAAGGCTGTCATATCATCGTCAGCTGCTGTTGCCGCAGCACTTCTTCTGGTGATAACAAGCATCATGCTTGTTGACTCAACTACTCACCCATTCCTGTATTACAGATTTTAAAGAGGCACACAAATGAATGAAGATAACAAAAACGCATCCAAGGACAAAGAAAAAAACAAGTCCGCAGATGTGAGCGATAAGGCTGTACGTCCCGAGCCCGTTATATCCATAGAGGCTTCAGACCGCGAAAAAACAGCCATAGATATACCCATAAAGGCTAAAAAGCTGAAAAAACAGCGCAGAAAGACTGTCCTGAACTCTATTGCTCTTGCCAATATCATACTTATGGGAGCCATTTTCGCCGGCGGCTTCGTTTACGTTGCCCTTCTCCCCCATGAGACCAAGGCTGATGATGAGAACCGTATGCTCACAACCTTACCGAAGTTCTCACCTAAGAGCTATATAAGCGGCGAATTTACCGCAGGCATTGCGGACTACTTCGATGATACGGTCCACGACCGCGCTCACATAAAACAGTTCATCGCCGATAACATCACGCCTCTCAAGGGCAGGAAATACGGCGACGGCGAAGACGGAGCCGAGCTCTATGGCAGCGGCTTTGTACGCAAGCCTCCTGCTGCTGCCATAACAACAGCTCCGCAGGTGACCACCACTGCTGCAGCTCAGTCCCCTGCACCGACGTCAGAGACAACGGCTGTTCCCGAGACAACCGCTCCACCTCAGGAGGAAGAGCAAGCGCAGGGAGAGCTCACCAACAATATCCTCATCGTAAACAAGCGCGGTGTCACTCTCTACGGCGGCGCATGGGGCACCGAGCAGGAGTACGCTTCCTTTGTGAATGAATACAAAGAGGCTCTCGGCGGCAAAAACGTCTACTCAATGGTGCTCCCCACCTCAAGCTCATTCTACATCCCCGAGCAGTACAGCAATCTTGCTTACAGCGAGAAGGATGACTTCGACAAGATAGAGGCTTCGCTGAAGGGAGTCATTCCCGTTGATGCTTACAATATCCTCAACGCTCACAAGAACGAGGCTATTTACTCCCGAACCGACCACCACTGGCAGCCTCTCGGCGCTTACTACGCAGCACAGGAATTTGCCCTCATGGCAGGTGTTCCCTTTGCCGAACTGTCAGAATACGAAACAGTCACTCTCCCCGGATATGTGGGTACGCTCTATATGTACACCCAGAGCGCTACTCTCCTCAATAATCCCGAGGACTTCGTATACTATAAGCCCAAAACTCCCGTTACTGTCACACAGTACGACACCCATTTCCAGAATCCTGTGGCAGCCAACCTTCTCCTTGACCCGACTCCCATGCCTAATTCCGGCTATTATATGGTATTCGGCTCTGACGAGAGGATAGTCCATGTAAATACAGAGTGCAAGAACGGCAGAAATCTTGTCATCTTCAAGGACAGCTACGGCAACGCTCTGCTGCCCATGCTGACAAGCTCCTTCGAGAACATATATCTCTGTGATATACGTTATTTCGACCTGAACGCCATCGACTTCATAGACAGCGTCGGGGCTACGGATGTGCTTTTTGCCATGTGCTCATTCTCAGCTGTGGGGGCAAACCGCAGCTGCATACACAATAATCTTAACAAATAAGGAGATAAAATGAGAGAACTCAACTTTCCCTTTGATGGCAAGGACATAATACGCAAAAGGCTGGCGCTGAAAAAAGCGCTGCTTTCCGACGGCACTGTCCGCATCAGGAAAAAGGTCGCTGTGCTGGGGGGCTCAACGACTAACCACATCGTATCCGCACTGGAACTTTTTCTGCTGAATTTCGGCATTGAGCCCGAATTCTACCAGTCGGAGTACAACAAGTTCTATGAGGACGCAGTTTTCGGTAATCCCGAGCTGGACAGCTTCGCACCCGACATCATCTATATCCATACCACTTCGAGAAATCTTACGCTTCTGCCCGAAAGTCCGGCTGAAAAGCCCGAAAGAGTGCAGCATCGACTTGACGAGCAGTTCGGCATATTCAGACAGGTCTGGGAAAGCCTTATACAGCGCTATTCCTGCCCTATTATACAGAACAACTTCGAGCAGCCTCTGTTCAGACGTACAGGCAGCTATGACGGCTGGAGCGTAACAGGTCACGGCGCATTCATTGAACGTATGAACGTTATGTTCTCGGACTACGCAAGGAACGCTCACGGGCTTTATATCCATGATATCAACTACCTCTCCGCAGTCTGCGGCCTCTCCCGCTGGCATGATGCTGAGGCATGGTATCTCTACAAGTACGCCATGAGCACAGCTGTTATCCCCGACCTTGCATACAGCCTTGCCTGTATAATCAAGTCCATTTACGGCAAGAACCATAAGGTCATTGACCTCGACCTCGATAACACCCTCTGGGGCGGAGTCATAGGCGATGATGGTCAGGAGGGCATCGAAATAGGCCCCGAAACAGCGGTCGGACAGGCTTACGAGGAATTTCAGAGCTTCATAAAGGGCTACAAGGACTACGGTGTGCTTCTTGCTGTATGCTCCAAGAACGAGAAGGAAAACGCCCTCCTCGGTCTTCAGCACCCAAGTAGCATCCTCTCCCCCTCCGATTTTGTCTCCATCAAGGCAAACTGGGAGCCCAAGGACAGGAATATCGCAGAAGCCGCCGATGAACTCAGTCTCGGTCTTGACAGCTTTGTGTTCGTTGACGACAATCCCGCTGAGTGCGCCATCGTTGAGGGACAGCTCCCCATGGTACAGACCGTGAATCTGAGCAACGTCCACGATGCTATGTACAAGCTTACAAGAGGCGGCTACTTCGAGGTCACCTCAGTTTCCGAGGACGATATGCACCGCTCTGAGATGTACAAGGCAAATGCTCAGAGAGCTGCACAGCGCAAGGAATTCGAGAGCTATGAAGACTATCTCCTGAGCCTTGACATGAACGCTGTTATATGCGGCTTCAAGCCAATATATATCCAGCGTATCACTCAGCTCACCAACAAGAGCAACCAGTTCAACCTGACTACAAGGCGATATACCGAGAATGAGATACACGAAATCAGTCTCAGTCCCGACCATATATGCCTCTGCGGAAGGCTTCTGGACAAGTTCGGCGATAACGGCATAGTTTCCGTAATTATCGGCAAGTGCCGCGGCAATGAGCTTGATATTGAGCTCTGGCTCATGAGCTGCCGCGTACTGAAAAGAGATATGGAGCTTGCCATGCTTGACGAGCTTGTGCGCCTTGCTAAGGAAAAGGGCATCAGCCGCCTCAACGGATTCTACTATAAGACCCTCAAGAACCATCTGGTCTCGGAGCTCTACGGCACTTTCGGCTTTACTTGTGACAGAACAGCAGAAAACGGCGATTCTGTATGGCATATGGATATCGAAAACTACGAAAACAAGAACAAAGTAATAAAAATTCGCGATAAGGAGAACAACAATGAACAATAATGAGATAACAGCAAGACTTAACGAGGTATTCCGCGACGTTTTCGGTGATCCCTCCATTTCCGTAACACCTTCCACCACTTCAGATGATATCGAGGACTGGGACAGCATCGAACATATCAACCTCATCGCTGCTGTTGAGGACGAGTTCGGCATGCGCTTCAAGATGCGTGAGGTCTCCGGCATGAAGAACGTTGGAGAGATGATTAACATCATCGCAGAAAGAGGAAAATAATGTCGAAAAAGGCTAAAAAGCGTCTTATCATCGCAATTATACTGCTGGTTCTTGCTCTGCTGTCCGCATGGGGATTTACAATGAGGACGGTCAGCTACAAGGTAAAAAGTACGAAGCTTCAGAACGGTATGAGGATAGTCTTTATCTCGGACCTCCACAACTGCTTCTACGGCGGTACCGACCAGTCGGGAATAATAGACGAGGTCCGCAAGGCAGCCCCCGATATAGTTATCTTCGGCGGTGATGTTGTGGACGCATGGGGCGGCACAAAACACGCCCTCACCCTCATGAAGGCGCTTTCTGCCGAGTATCCATGCTTCTATTCCCCGGGTAATCACGAGGAGATGCGCAAGGATACCGAGGAATTCTATGAGCAGGTCAGGGAGATATGTCCCCTGCTGCTCGGAGACTTCTCCGAGACTGTCGTAAACGGCGAAAAAGTCAGGATATACGGCGCAGAGGACTCTGTTGCATGGGGCAAACACAAGACACAGCTCGAGGAGTGCTTCGATACTCTTGACGGCGATTATTACAATATACTTGTCGCCCATCAGCCCGAACAGATAAATGCATACCTCGGCGAGGGACTCAATAATAAGGAAAACTTTGACCTTATCCTCTCCGGTCACGCCCACGGCGGTCAGTGGAGGATACCAAAGCTGCTTGATCAGGGACTCTACGCCCCCGATCAGGGAATTTTCCCGGATTATACGCAGGGAATGTACGAATATGACGGCACTGTGCATATAATAAGCGTAGGACTTGCCCGACCTCTGAGAATGATATACATTCCGAGAATATTCAACCGTCCCGAGCTTTCGGTGATCGATATAAACAGATGAGCAGCCGCTCTTTTCCGCGGTAATTTGCAGAAAATAAAAAAAGCTCTTGTAATTTCAGCTCAATAATGGTATAATAAAAATTGATCTTCCCTTTTCAGGGATAAGACTATACAGAACAAAAGGAGCATGGGCATTTCGAGCCCGCTGTAAGGTATGGAAAAAGATAAAAGAACTGCAGAGATGTCCGAAAATATCATATGCGGACGTAATCCCGTCATCGAGGCGCTCAAATCAGGGGCTAACCTCGACACTATCTACATAGACGGAAACGGCGGAAGTCTTGGACTTATCCGCAAAATGGCAAAGGAACAGGGCGTTGTTGTAAAGGACGCCGACGATAAAAAGCTCTCACGCCTTTCGGGCGGCGCTTCCCATCAGGGTGTAGTTGCCGAGGGCGCCTGCGGAGAGTATGTGACTGTTGAGGATATCCTTGCAGTCTCACAGGAAAAGGGCACCAAGCCCTTCATCATCATATGCGATGAGATCGAAGATCCACACAATCTCGGTGCTATCATCCGTACTGCCGAGACTTCGGGCGCTGACGGAGTCATTATCCCCAAGCGCAGGAGCGCCTCACTGAATGCCACTGTCTTCAAGACCTCGGCAGGCGCGGCAAGCTACGTCCCCGTAGCAAGAGTGTCCAACCTTGCCGCCTGTATCGACACCCTCAAGGATAACGGCGTGTGGATATACGGCACAGACGCCTCGGGCTCAGATTACTCCGAGACAGATCTCACAGGCGGGGTCGGTCTTGTAATAGGCTCGGAGGGCTTCGGTATAAGCAAGCTCATCGCGAAAAAATGCGACTTCATGATAAAGCTTCCCATGCTGGGAAGGATAAATTCACTCAATGCTTCCGTTGCGGCAGGTATCTTCATGTATGAAGTGCTCCGCCAGCGCAGAGGAAGCAAATAAGGAGATAATTATGTCGGAACAGAAACCGTCGCTGGAGGCTATTCTTGACGAGTACTCTCCCGATAACGAAGAACCCAAGACGAGAGTGGGCAGAGTCGATGCCCAGAAGATAATAAACTCTACCGTAGAATCTCCCGACATCGTTGAAAAAGCTAAGTCGAGACCTCCTGTCTCACACGAAAAATCAGCACTTTTCGATAACGCTCTCAGAAGCGATACTCCTGCGGACGACGTAAAGCCCGCCGATCTCTCACGGCATAAAATAGCCGTTGTAAGCTCTGACGCCATGAGCGAGATACGCACCAATCCCCAGAGAAAGGTCATCCCCTCAGGCACTATCACCCCGGTACAGATGACTCCCGACGAAGCTCCGAAGATAAGGAGAATGAGCGAGTCCACCAGAGCAAAAGAGGTCCAGAGCGCTAAAAAGCGCAGCAAGAAAAGACGCGGCAAGGACAACGATTACACCTACGCAAGGGAGACTCCCGAGGGTGAGTATATGTATACTCCCCCCGAATTCAAGAAGAAAAAACGAAGCAGGATACAGATAATACAGGCAGCTGAAAGTCCGGAGGGCAAGAAGCAGATAACGGATATCGTCCCCTCACCTGCCGCTGTGGAAGCTGCAAAGCCCGTTGAGCCGGCTCCCAGAGCAGAGCTCACCAGCATCAACCTCAGCGAAAAAGCTGATATAAATGCAGGTCAGCTGGATGTTCACATCACTCAGGAGGCGGACGAGTTCATGTCCCTCCACTCAAAGTCAAAGCGCACAAAGCGCATCGTTGACTTTAATTACTACGGTGATGTAGAGGACGTGGGCAGAGATATCTATGAGCTGAAGAGCACTATTTCCGTAAGAGTGTTCATACTGGCAATGACTGCCTTCCTCAGTCTTTTCATGACTGTGACCAATCAGTTTGAGCTTCCTATACTTGATTTTCTCAGTATGTCCCATATAAAGACATACCTGACCATACATCTCGTACTCGGCGCAATTTCGGTGCTTTCCTCCATGGCAGTCATCACAAAGGGACTGCGGAAGCTGCTCAGCTTCAAGGCGGACAGCGATTCCATGACGGCAGTCACCGCACTGTCCTGCCTCATCGCAATTATCCCCGCATTCATGCGCCCCGACCTTGTAAGCTCGGAAAATATCCACATATATATGCCTGTTGGTATTCTGGCGCTGCTGATAAATGCCATCGGCAAGCTGCTTATCATCAGACGAGCGGCGCGAAACTTCAAGTTCGTGTCCAAAAACTTTGACAGGCACGGCGTTACCTATGTGACCGACGAGGACAGAGCCGAACGCATTACCCGCGGAACTCTTGGCGACTTCCCTATCCTCGCTTCAATGAGAAAGACCGACTTCCTGACCGACTTCCTGAGATACACATATTCCTCGGATATGACCGACGACTTCTGCCGCAAGGCTTCGCCGCTGTGTCTCATAGCTTCCATCTTAGTCTCGCTCTTCCTCACATTCTTCTGCAAGGGTACATTTGCTACCATGGAGTCTGCTGCATTCGGCTTCTCCATATTCAGTATGATAATATGTGCCACATCCTGCATAGCAATGCCATTTGTAGTCAATATCCCTCTTGAGAACGTCTCAAACAGCGCTATCAGAAACAAGGGTATAATGCTTGGCTATCAGAGCGTTGACGACTTCTATGATACCAACTCCATTCTCATCGACGCAAGCACTCTCTTCCCCGAGGGTACAGTCAGACTCGACGGTATCAAGGTCTTCTCCAATACAAAGCTTGACGAGGCTCTCCTCGAAGCGGCAAGCCTTACAGCTACCGCAGGAAGCATAATGTCACAGCTCTTCACAGATGTTATCGCCGGCAGGAACGGTGCCCTCTATCCCATTGAGAACTACTCCTACGAGGAGGGAATGGGAATGTGCGGCTGGATAAACAACAAGCGCGTACTCTTCGGAAACCGCGAACTCATGACCAGCCACAACATTGAAGGCGTTCCCACAAAAACTCAGGAAGCTGAGTTCGTGGACGGCAGGAAGGATGCACTTTATCTTTCTATATCAGGAAATCTCGCGGCACTTTTCGTCGTTGATATCGTTGCTGACAGATATGTGAAGAAATGGGCAAAGAAGCTTGCAAAGCAGAAGATATGTATGTTCATCAAGAGCATCGACCCCTGTATAACACTGAAAAAGCTCAACACTCTTTTTGGTATACCCGAGGAGATGGCAAGGATACTCCCCAAGAAGCTCCATGAGGACTTCTATGAGGAGACCAAAAAGGCAGTTCGTCTGAGTGCTTCGATGGCAACTACCGGTAAATTTGCTTCACTTGCAGAGCTTATAATCGGAACAAAGGTAGTCCATTCGTCCGCGATAATAGGACTGATACTGCAATCCGCTTCCATACTTCTGGGATTTGTACTGTGTATGCTGCTGATACTCTCAAAGGCGTTCCAGTCCAATTTCGTGTATATGTCGGCTACAGCCGTGACAGTCTACAACATCGCATGGACTGCACTGACATACATAGCGGTGAGCCTGAAAAAAACATAACAAAACGAAGGAACCTGTATCGGCATTCACGCCTGATACAGGTTCTTACAGCATAAAAGAGAAAGGGATTATCATGTCAAACAGATATAATGATAACGACAACATCCAGAACACCGATAATGAGGATACCGTGCTCCTGCCCAATGATCTTGAGGGCTACGGCGCGCCAAAGTCCGATCTTCCTCCCCTGAGAAAGGTCAATCGCAGAGCTTCGTCACAGGCTCCGCAGCAGAGCGTCAAGCCTCAGTCACCACAGTACAGCAGCAATGATACACCTCCTCAGTTTCCGAAAACAGGACAGCCACCCCGCTTTCCTCAGTCCACACCACCCCCTCAGCCTCAGCAGCAGTTCGACTACAGCGACCGCCGCTACTATGACTATGAGAGACAGGCTCCTAAGGAATACGGAGGCAATACCTCCGGCGGAGGCGGATACGCACCGCCTCCGCCAATGGCGCCTCAGTCCCCGAGACCTCAGCCCACAGGCGGTAAAAAGCCCACAGCTCCCCGTCATGAGGAGGAGGCTCCTAAGAAAAAGAAGAAAAAGCGCAGACACAAGTCCCTTGTGGGAAGAATAATCCGCAGGATAATACATATTATCCTCATACTTTTCCTGCTGCTTTTCGGAATATACTCATGTACATCAGTTTGCCTTATCAGACAGGTAAATCAGGAACCCACAGGTCACCGCAATCATTACGCTGACAGTGTAGGAAAAGGTCATGTCCGCAATGTCCTTGTCATAGGTACTGACGGCAGGACCTCCGATGACCGCGGCCGCTCAGACTCAATGATACTGGTGTCACTCAACAGAAAGACCAACGAGATAATCATGACCTCTTTCATGCGTGACAGCTATGTGGAGATCCCGGATAACGGCTGGAACAAGCTAAATGCAGCCTATGCATTCGGCGGTCCCGAGCTGCTCATGGATACCATAGAATACAACTTCGACGTCCGCATCGACGACTATGTTTCAGTGGACTTTGTCTCCTTCGTATCCATGGTAGATGCTGTTGGCGGCATAGACCTTGAGGTCTCGGACGCAGAAGCCGAGGAGATAAATGTTATCCTCATATCCGAGGTAAACGAGCTCGTAGGCGACGACAGGATGTCAGACCTTCTGAACGGCGGCGGAAAGCTCCACTTAAACGGCAAGCAGGCTCTCTCCTACTCCCGTATCAGAAAGGTGGGCAACAGCGACTTTGAGCGTACAGAGCGCCAGCGTCGGGTAATGTCCCTCATCTTCGCGAAAGTAAAGAGCTTCAAGCCCTCAATGTTCAAAAATCTCGCATCAGATGTCATCCCTGATGTATCCACAAATATGTCGGGCATGAATATGTACCTGCTCTCACTGAGAATGCCTTTCTGTGCGCGGTATTCGATCAAGCAGATACAGATACCTGCCGACGGCACATTCCACGGTGAAGATGTTGATGTAGGAAATGTACTCTGGATAGATGATATTGACAGAAACCGTCAGGTCATCGATAACGAAGTCTTTGCAGAGTCAAAATAAAACTAAGCCCCGAGGCATCTGCCTCGGGGCTTTTTGCAGTTAACCATCCATAGGGTAAAGTATCTCTCCGATGATACTTCTTCCGTCTATAAGCCGGTACACCAGAGCAATTATGGCAGTACCTGTTAATATACCCACAATGCTGCTGATAAGAGGACTTCCGCTTAATGATGTCAGCCACGACATGAAGTTCAGCGCATAATGAAGACCTATGGCAAGCAGCAGCCAGCGCCTTTTGAACTTTGGCTCACCCATCTTTTTGAATATGAGCAGTGAGAGTGCAATATGGAAGCCGAAATTCGTTATTACCTCCGCCGAATCAGCTATGCCGTTTATTATTCCGTTATCTGCCAGCCTTTGGAGCTCTTTTACAGCAGCCTCAGCAGCTTCCGGTGTCTTTTCCTCAATAAATGAACTTATACCCTCTCTGTTCAGTCTGCTTCCCGTACTTATCAGCCCGAATGTACTGAAGCCTCTCATCCAGCACTCCAGACCTGCGTGACCTATACCGTAGCAGACTGCCGAGCCTGAGGACTTTATGTTGAAAAGCGGATACTTCATAGCAAGCCAACGCCCTGTCTCTTCAAAAATACAGATCAGCTCAACTGCCGCCGCCTGCTTCACAGCAAAAGGCGCAGAGAAAAGTGTTGCCCACACTGTCAGATCGCAGAGCCTTGTGGAGATGAAATACATTATTACTCCTGCAATGATCGGCAGCCATTTTGCAGCTCCGCAGCCGCGCATTATAAAAAAAGCGACCACAGGCACAGCCATATAAACGATCGCAGTAAGCCAGTACCCTGCCATGGTACTGCCTGTAAAGATTATATCTGCCGTATCCGTAATATCCCTCCCCATTTGTAAGAATAATTCAATTATACAATGTGTAGCTCAGCCTGTCAACTAACATAAATCAAAATTTAGCTTTGCTAAATTTTGATTTGAGTAAGTAGTAAGTAGAAAGTAGTGAGTAGAAGCCGATACACTGAATAATACTACTCTCTACTTACTACTCGCTACTCACTCAGAATTTAACACCTGCGGTGTTAAATTCTGATTTATCTGAGCATACGAATAAACACAAAGCCCCTGAGTGCTAAAAGACTCTCAGGGGCAAAACTTCTGTATTATGATATTGTAGCTTTTAGTTTTCAATCATTCAGCAAGAAGCTTCTCTGCTGCTGCGATCTTTACACAGATAACGAACAGCTCCATAGCCTTCGCAAGATCATCGATAGTGGGATATGTAGGAGCAAGACGGATATTCTTGTCCTCAGGATCAACGCCGTAAGGGAATGTTGCTCCTGCACCTGTGAGTGTAACTCCTGCCTCTGCACAGAGCTTAACGATCTTCTTTGCACAGCCCTCGGGAGCATTGAAAGAAATGAAGTATCCGCCCTCGGGAGTAGTCCACTCACCTATTCCCAGAGGAGCAATCTCCTTGTCAAGAACATCGCATACAAGTCTGAACTTGGGAGCGATGATAGCCATGTGCTTCTTCATGTGCTCAAGCATATTCTCGAATGTGCCGAAGAACTTCACATGACGGAGCTGATTCATCTTATCGTAGCTGATAATGCTGATACCGAGATACTTCTTCAGATCCTCAACATTTTCCTTGCTTGCGCCCATAACTGCTACACCGGCACCGGGGAAAGTGATCTTTGAGGTCGAACCGAAAATGTAAACGATATTTTCGTTGCCTGCCTTCTTTGCCTCGTCAAGGATATTGAGAATGTACTTGGGCTTATCTGTAAGGTGGTGGATGCAGTAAGCGTTATCCCAGAAGATACGGAAGTCCTTGGCGGCAGGCTTGAGAGCTGCAAAACGCTTTACTGTCTCGTCGCTGTATGAGATGCCGTCAGGGTTGGAATACTGAGGTACGCACCAGATTCCCTTTACGGACTCGTCCTTTACAAGCTCCTCGATCATGTCCATATCGGGACCTGTGGGAGTCATGGGTATATTTATCATCTCAACGCCGAAGAACTCGGTAACCTTGAAGTGTCTGTCATATCCGGGAACAGGACAGAGGAACTTGATCTTTCCGCACTGTGACCAAGGCTTGCTGCCGAGGATACCCTTGTTAAAAGCACACTGTACTGTGAAGAACATCGCGTTAAGGCTTGAATTACCGAAGATGATGACCTGATCCTGAGGAACGCCTATCATATCGGAAAAGAGCTTCTTTGCCTCGGGGATACCGTCAAGTACACCGTAATTGCGGACATCTGTGCCGCACTCGCTCATAAAGTTTCCGTCATCAAAGGATCTGAGCATATCAACGCTCAGTTCAAGCTGCTCCTTGCAGGGATTTCCTCTTGACATATTGAGGCAGAGCCCCTGACCCTTGAAATCATTATAGAGCTTTTCGTTCTCGCTCTTGAACGAGAGAAGCTGTTCCTTTGTCATCTGTGATAAATTCATTATCGGTAATCTCACCTTTCAAATATTTTAAGTGCAGTAAATCGCACAAAATCTCCACATAACAGTATATCACAGCATAATTGTATTTTCAAGAGACAATATAACAAATTATAATAAAGGAAAACTCGTTTTTTTGTGGCTTTCGGCACTATTCGGCTATATATAGCGATATTCCTGTTTGGAATAGCACAATTGAACCTATCGTCAGTGTGAATATTATATGAAAAGTGCAATAAATCATTGACTTTTATAGATATTTTGTATATAATAGAAGTATACAGAAATAATTTCAGGGGATGGGAATTAATTGCTTCAATTAGGAGGTATCTGTATGAAAAAATTAATCTCATCGACAATTTCATTCATCACATCAGCCGCACTTCTTATGTGCGCAGGGTTCGGAGCTATGGCTGCCGAGAATACGGAGGAGTATATTGATCCTGCATTTTCGGAGACCGAGCTGCTTCTGGGCGATCTTGACACAAGCCTTAAACTGCCTGAGTATCCTGCTGTTGAGTCCAACTATAAAAGCGGATCATTCAACTATAAGGATCAGCTCGACGCAAATAATCTGGCAGTTTACAACGCCCTTGCAGAGCTGAATGAGCCGTCTGTCTCACCTATTACCATAAAGCTTCCCGAGACAGTATCAATAAAGCTCTCAGCACTGCCAAATTCCTCACGGTTTACCGAGGAGGACGACGAGACTTATCAGCTTGCCATTTTCGGGAACTGTAAGCCGGGTATTGACGCAGTTATGCTGGACAAGCCCGAGCTTTACTGGATAGAGCCTTCGGGAATAAACATAGCTCTCGGCAATGACACAACAAGCTCATCAAACTTCTGGACAGGCACATACACAGTAAAGGTACGCTCACTTGTCATAACCCCCGCCTATCTCAAAGGCTTTGAGTCCCTTGATGAAGCTAAGGAATACGGTGAAAAACTTGCAGCAGGCATAGAGCTTGTCCCCGTTTCGGGAGACACAAGATATGCCACTCTGAAGAACATCCACGACTACATAGCAAAATTCACATATTATGACACAGGTGCAAGATTCAGCAGCTCAGCTCTGGGTGCTCTTGCAGAACCCGGAGTTGTCTGTGAGGGATACTCCGAAGCCTTCAAGCTTATATGTGACAAACTGGATATCCCGTGTATCTGTGTTTTCGGCAATCTCAATGCCGAGAACAACACAGGTCATATGTGGAACTATGTAAAAATGGAGGACGATAAGTGGTACGCCATGGACGTCACATGGGACGATACCGACGGCACAGACGGCAGAGAGGTCAAGTATGACTATTTTCTCAAGGGCTCAAAGAGCTTCTTCACAAATCATACTCCCGAGTCCGACTTCAATATCACTATCCTCACCTATCCCGAGATATCGGAGGATAATTATGTACTGACCACACCTGTCAGCACTACAACTACAAGCACAACAACAACTACAACAACTACTACTACTCCTTCCACAACCACTACTACGACTACAACCACTACTACGTCAACCAGTACCACAACCACCAGTACGACCACTACTTCCACAACCACTACATCAACTTCAACATCAACAACTTCGTTAACCACGACTACCACAACAACAACTGCACCGCCAACACCTCTCAGAGGTGACCTCAATAATGACGGAGAAGTTAATGTTGCTGACCTTGTATTCTACCACCTCTACCTGCATGGAAAGGTGAAGATAAGCCGTTCCTGCGACCTTAATGACGACGGCACAGAGGATGTTTTTGACCTTGTTGAACTGAGAAATATCCTCATAAAGCTGAAGCCTGACCAGACCTGACATCAAAGGCTCCGACATCTTCGGAGCCTTTCCGATGTACACAGACTTTGACAAAAGACTAACAACATGATATAATAGTTTAGCTGCGGTTAGCTGCACATAACCTATTTTAGCATGAAAGAAGTCTGTCAATGAAAATAATAACCGATACATTCCTCAGAGCTTTTGCAACAGGTATCGCTATCGCCATCGGCGGTATTGCTTACCTCTCCTGCGAGAACAGATATCTCGGAGCCTTCCTGTTCGGTACAGGGCTGTTCGTGATACTAAGCTTTGGCTTCAATCTGTTCACAGGCAAGGTAGGATACGCTGTTGAAAATAAACCGTCATACATACTGAACCTTATAGTCATCTGGCTCGGCAACCTTGCAGGTACTGCCCTTTCCGCATTCCTTGTGCTGAATACCCGTATCTGCTGCATTGCCGATAAAGCCTCCGCTATGTGCGATACAAAGCTAACAGATTCCCCCTTGAGCATATTCATACTTGCAGTGTTCTGCGGACTGCTTATGTTCATCGCCGCCGACGGCTACAAGACCATCACAAACAATGTGGGTAAGATACTTGCCGTATTTCTGCCTGTGGTAGTCTTTATACTCAGCGGATTTGAACACTGCGTCGCCAATATGTTCTACTTCACACTTGCGCAGGTCTGGAGCGGAAAGGCTATTCTGTGGCTTATGATAATGACTCTCGGAAACTCTGCGGGCGGTATCCTTATCCCCATACTAAGAAAGGGCTTCATAAAGAATGAAGCGTTATAAACTATGGATAATTCGTCAAAAGCAAACAGCTCTGCCCACTTCTTCATAAGAGTATTCAAACGGTGGGCGCTGATATTTGTGATCGTATTCGCACTTATAACGGGAGTTGACGCTGTCAGCGCTCTTGCAGGCAGCAAGACCTCGGGCTCGGTGTTTTTCAGACTTGTCTTTGCCGCTGTCGCCTCTGTTATTGTGAATATACTGACCGCTGTTTTTATAGCTCCCCGTATGAACAAGCAGTACAAGACTTTTCGCCGCCTTGTTATGCGCATTGCTGATGAAGGCTACGCAGAGCCGCTGATAAACGAGATGGAGGAGCAGCTTCGCGTCTGTCTCAGTGACAGAGAGAACAACAAGCTCTATATCTCACAGTACGCCATGTTTCTCGGTGAAGCCTATCTTTCGCTGCATCGCTTCGACGATGCCGAGGAAAAGCTGGACCTTGCCGATATGGACTATATGGAAAAAGCTGCCCAAAACCACGCTGATATCAACGCTCAGCAGAACATGATAATGTACCATGTCCTGCTTATACAGCTCAGCTCCGCACGAAAAGACACTGAGCGCACCGAATACTGGCTGAAGCACGGTGAAAAGTACTTCTCACGGATGCGCGGCAGAAATGAATGGGTGGACTATTTCATAGACACTGCATACTTTGAGTCACTTATGGTGCATGAGCAGTATGAGAATGCAATGAAGCTGCTGAAAAAGTACGACGATGTGAAGTCAATAGCCTTCGGCATATCTCTCGATAAGGCCAGATGTCTGAAGCGCATGGGAGATATGAACGAGTCCGAGCGATACTTCAATACCGCATACGAGCTTGCAGCAAACGACTGGCGCAGGAAAACGGTAGAGCTTGAAAGGGACTCAGATGACGATATAACCGATAATAAAAAGAGCTGAACACTGTTCAGCTCTTTTTTATATCCGATCTTTCAGATTTCAGACGCAATATCCTGTCAAGGCTCTCGTCGATGCGCTCCTCGGCGATACGTCCATCATTGACAGCAGCTTCCACTCCCCTGACAGCTTCTCCGAGGTCACGAGGCATGAGCAGCATATCTCCGCCTGCCTCTATGACCCTGACCGCAAGCTCTCCGCTGCCGTACATATCGGCAACTGCTCCCATTGACAGGGAATCCGTTATGACGACGCCGCCAAAGCCAAGCCTTCCGCGCAGCTCGTCCGTCACCATAGTATGGGAGAGAGTTGCAGGCAGACCGTCTACGCCGTTCATGGTTATATGCCCCACCATGACCATATCGGCTCCCGAGGCGATACCGCTCTCAAAGGCAAGGTACTCCCCCTGTGTGAGTTCGGCAACGCTCTTATCGGTGTAGACCGCTCCGTAGTGTGAGTCGCCTGCTGTGTCACCGTGTCCCGGGAAATGCTTCAGGGTACAATAAACTCCGCCGCTGTGAAATCCCTCCACCGCTGAAGCCACAAGGTCTGCGGACTGATGAAAATCATCGCTGTATGCACGGGCGCCGATGACGGTATTGTACGGATTTGACCATGTATCCGCAACAGGAGCAAAGTCAAGATCAAAGCCAAGACCAGCAATATCCGAGCCTATGGTCTCGGCATTGGCAAAAGCAGTATCCTTTCCGCCTTCTTTGTAGTAATACATGGACGAAAACCACGTTGTACCTGCCTTCTGAGCACATCTTGCCACTGTACCGCCCTCTTCATCAACCGAGTAAAACAGCGGAACCATGCTCTGCTCCGAGGCATATTGCTTCGTATTGGCTATCATCTGCGAGATAGCTTCCGCAGAGTCTATATTCTTTGCAAAGTACACAAGTCCGCCCACGGGATAGTCCTTCAGTGCAGCTCTTGTCATCTCTCCTGCAACGGAATAATTCTCTCCGTTTGTAAGGCTTTCCGGAGTCACCACAAAGAGCTGACAGACCTTTTCGTGCAGGGACATCTCCCCTATTCTGACAGTTACATCATCGGGAGGTTCGGTAGTAGGCTCCGCAGTAGTAACGGGAACCGTAGTCACAGTAGTCTCATCCGCAGCAGTGCTCTTCTCCTCAACAGGAACAGCACTTATCCTGCTTACAGTATTCTTGCCCTTGCTTATCTTTACTGCCAGCACAGCGCAGCATACAACTGCTGCGGCAACGAGTACGACAGGAAATGCCCTTCTAATAAAAAGCTTTGGATTATCTGACATCTTTTCCCCCTTTCATATAAGTGGGTGCCGCATAAAACCGCGGCTTGTTTCAAATGAATCGTATTCGGACTTTGATATCTCCACACATTCCTCCACAAGCCTGTCCGCTTCCACAGACGGCTTGCATATCACAGGGAACTTAGCCACCTCACCCGACTGGAAGTTCAGGGTCGGGTTGAGCTGACCGAATATATAGGCAAAGACCTTGGAGTTGAGCAGCCCGCAGATGAAGTTTTTTCTGTCACCTAGCTCAAATATACAGCAGCCCCCGTTATCGAAAATATAGCCGCTGCCAAACTGCCTTATGCTGAACTTGCCGCTGGTAAGGGTGGACCATGTAAGCCCCTCCTTCATGAAGTACTGATAATTGGCAATGACCGCAGTAGGCACCGCTCTTATCTCTGCCGCATCGTCATACCAGTCGATTATGTACTCCTTAAAACCGTACCACTTCCGGAAGCCGCCCCCCTTATTATAGGGAAACCAGCGTTTTTTTCGGGTCTCTGCCCTGTTGATGGAACTGCTGTGTAAATTTATCGTGCTGTAGTCCACCTCGTACCAGTAACGGAGAAATCTGCTGTTATCAGAGGTGGAATTGCCCTTTCTCGGAGCTGATATGCTGCCGAGGGAGGGATATTTCTCATAGAGCTCTCTCACTCTGCTGCTCACCCAGTATGCCGCAGGCGACTCTGGCAGCCTGCCGAAATCCGATGCCGCAGTCTCATATACATAGCCGCAGTCTCTGTTTCTCACAGCCTCGAGGAACCTGTCGTGCTGGACTTCAAGTCCTCCCTTGAACTCTGTCAGACGGAAATATACTCCCTTAACATCTGTCCGACAGTTCCTGAGAGTAAAGCCGCAGACAGGCACAGTCGCCTCACCGAATGCGGAGTACTCAAACTGTACAAGGGTCTCGGGTGTTTTCTCCGTGAACATCATTCTCCTCAGCTTTTCGTAGCTCTTGATGAACATCCACACATAAGGCGTCAGAAAGCCTGTGTAGCCGTCATCCTCGGCGAGCTGACAGCACCGTACTATGAACGCCGCAAACAGGTCTGCTGAAAAATCGGTGTATTCCTCTTTAAGAAAGCTGAGAAGCTCCCTGTTCATGCGGGCACTTGAAAGATATGGCGGATTTGTCACCACACAGGTAAATCTGCCTGTGAGGATTTCACGGAGAGCTTTTGCGCTGCCGCTAACGTCACTGCGCAGGGAAACAGGTCTTATAAGACTGCCGAAGACCTCACTTCCCGAAAACTGCTCTGCTGTCTCAGACTCGCTCAGGTCATATATCCTCGGAGAAATGCCGCTGAACAGCAGCTCTCTGTCCTGCTCCGCAGCTCTTATGATGAGAGCAAATCGGGCTATCCTGCAAACGCGGCAGTCGATGTCCAGTCCGAACAAATTACGTTCGAGTATAGTTTTTGCCGCGGTGCTGCTGTCATAGCCAAGAGAGCGGTAGAGCTCCATAAACATATCAAAGGCACAGACAAGGATATTTCCGCTTCCCACACATGGGTCAAGGAGAGTTATCTCCTCTGGCGAACGTCTGCGGAGAGAAGTCTCACGCTCAACATAATAGGACAGTCCCGAGGTGTCAAATCCGCAGCTTCCCGAAAAAACACGGCCGAGAGTATTCTCGGTAAGATAACGTGCGATCCACCGGGGAGTGAATATCTGTGTTGCGGCAGGCAAACACTCCGCAGAGACCTTGTGATTTTTTTTCATGCCCTGCTCAGCGCTGTCCCTGTCACCGCTGATAAAGTACTGGTAAAGCTGACCGACTGTCTCGACGCCGCCCTTCCACACTTCCTCGGTCAATTCACCAAGAACATCGCAGGCTCTTGCGGAAGCAGCTCTTACAAGCTCCTCATTATCTCCGCATTGCGGAAAAATACTCGGAAGGAGCTCACTGAGCCTGAACAGATCGTCCCGTGAGATAAGGCTGTTTTCAGCCATATACAGTCCTGCTGCACTGCGAAAAAAAGCTTCAAAGCCGAAAGGCTCCGCCTTTTCCCCGAGGAATATATCTGTCTTTTCGCGTACAGAAAGTGCTGCTTTTTTCAGTGACGACCTTTTCATCGGCTCCCTCCTTTTTGTTATTTCAGATAATATTATATCATATGCGCAGAAAAAAGGCAAGAGGCACAGCCTGAAACAGCATTCCGCAAAACTGTGACCAATAATAAACTAACAAAATAAATTGACATACTGTAATTTACTGCTCGCATATGACTTTATGTTGAAATCTAACATATTTTTCGCGTTCTATTGACAATTTACCGTCAATATGTTATAATAAAATGACAAATATTTCATTTTTTCATTAGGGGGCGGAAATATGAGATCAATACTCAACGGACTCGGATTCGAAAAACAGAGTAAATATGTCCGCGACTACTTCTTCACCACAAATATGCGTGCAAGTATATATATGTCCATTGTTGTCATAGTTCTTGAGATATGGATGATAATGCGCATGACGCTGACAATCTTCCGCGAAAACCTCCAGAGCAACATGATGCACTATATAGAGAAGTACTACATCAACTACTTCATACTCATGTTTACGGGAA
The DNA here is from genome assembly GCA_017519145.1 of Ruminococcus sp. GTDB lineage: Bacteria > Bacillota > Clostridia > Oscillospirales > Ruminococcaceae > Ruminococcus. The sequence goes on along the minus strand of JAFWTA010000038.1, from coordinate 19,346 downwards.
TTATAATGCTGTTTTTCTCCGTAAGGTTCATGATGGGAAAAAAAGACAAACGGTATCTTTGTACCACTGTCAAATGGGTATTCACTCTGGTGTGCATCTATTTCGGCATAAAGATCTCTCTGAATGACTATTCCAAAGGTGAGCAGATACTCACCTTTCTTACCATGGAGCTTTTCTCGCTCTGCCTGCTTACATGGAAACCCTATATCGCCTTTATTATCGCCTCAGTCTCATATCTGTACTTCTATTATCGCATGAATGAGATGGTTGCTGTGAACACGGGAGAGGTCGGAACCACTGTTGCCACACAGATAAACTTCTTTATCATGTGGATATCCACTATGATGGTCTGCGTAGCCAATTACAACAACACAAGAGTTCAGGCGCTGAAGGACGAAAATCTTGAAAAGATAAATACCTACCTCTCCAAGATATCCGTCGAGGACGAGCTTACGGGAATACATAATATGGTGTATTTCAGGAATGAGGCTGAAAAGGTCCTCGGCTATGTCACTACCGACAAGGAGAACGTCATCTTTCTGTTCTTTGATATCGAGAACTTCAAATCCTACAACGAAAAGTATGGCTTTCATGAGGGAAATGAACTGCTCATAAAGGTGGCTCACATGATCGAGGACTCATTCAAGGGCTCGCTTGTATCACGTTTTTCCGACGATCATTTCGTAGTCCTCACAAGGATAGACGGTGCAAAAAATATCATCGGACAGCTTTCGGGCGAGATAAAGAAGCTGCAGCGAGAAGTCCATCTTGAACTGAAATGCGGAGCATACAAGCCCGTAGGCGACGAGGCAGACGTAAGCCTTGCCTGCGACCGCGCAAGATTTGCCTGCAACAGTATCAAGAAGCACTACGACAGGACTCTGCGTATATACGACAAGTCCCTTGAGGACAAGTTCCAGCTGAAGCATTACATCGTAAATAACATAGACAATGCTATTGCAAACGGCTATATCAAGGTCTACTACCAGCCAGTGGTATCTACAAGGAACGGCTGTATCTGCGGTCTTGAAGCTCTCGCCAGATGGGAGGATCCCAACTACGGTCTGCTTTCCCCCGGAGCATTCATCGAGATCCTTGAGGAGTACCGCCAGATCTACAAGCTCGACCGGTACATAATCGACGCTGTATGCAGGGACTACCGCGATGCTGCTGACAACAAGAAGCCTTTTGCTCCTGTTTCCCTCAACTTCTCGCGCCTTGACTTTGAGCTTTGTGACATAGTCGGATATCTCTGCGATACTGTTGAGAAGTACGGCGTACCGAAAAACTTCATCGATATCGAGATAACCGAAAGTGCCCTTACGGATCAGCAGGACTTTCTCCCCAGTGCAATAAAGAACCTGCGCAGCTTCGGCTACAAGGTATGGCTGGACGATTTCGGAAGCGGCTACTCATCGCTGAATGTTTTGAAGGACTACCAGTTCGATGTTCTTAAAATAGACATGAAGTTCCTCTCAGGCTTCAAGGATAACGAAAAGACCAGACCTATTCTGGAAAATATCGTAAGCCTCACCAAGCAGCTGAAAATGCTCTCCCTTACCGAAGGTGTTGAGACTGCCGAACAGTTCCGCTTCCTTGAGGCTATTGGCTGTGACCGCGCACAGGGTTACCTGTTCAGCAAGCCTGTTCCCATCGAAAAGCTAAGGGAAAAAATATCCGCGGGCGAACTGAAAATATCCCCCGAATTAAGTGCTTGACACATAAGGCGCTTTCCCATTGAGAAAGCGCCAATTTTTTACCGAAAGGAGATAACACATGAAAAAACTAATAACTTCTCTGCTGTCTGCCGCTTTTATCGTCTCCGCTCTGCCGCAGATACCCGCTGCAAGCGCTGACAACGGACTTGCAGACAGCGGTATCAGCTACACCGAATCCGTTGAGACAATACAGAACCCGGGCGCAGGTTACACCTCCACTGTATGGGCGGTCTGCAAACCGGGCAAAACTCCCGTATACAGTCCCACAGGAAGCCTCGTTCTGTTCTTTATCGACATCGGAGCCTTCTCCTCGGGAGTCAACGGCACTACCGATGCAGATGGAAACTATGTCCCCGGTAAGGATTACGACCTTGACCAGACTTTTTTTGATTCGTGGCGGCAGACTTTTGACAACTGCCGCAAAAACGGCTGTATGATAGCTGTGCGCTTCCGCTATGACGCTGTCGGCAAAGAGAACCCCGAGCCTGCTTCATTTGACAAGGTGCTGGCTCACATAAAGCAGATAAAGGACAGCAAGATCCTCTCGGACAACGAGGACATTCTCGCCTATGTTGAAAGCGGATTCGTGGGAAAATGGGGCGAACAGCACGGCGGCAAGTACACCACTGTGGACTACAAGACAAGGCTGCTGAGTGCTATGCTGAACGCTGTTCCCGAACCGATTCCCGTAACCGTAAGAACTCCCGATACCTTTGCAAATCTTATCGGTCTGAGCCGCGCAGATCTTGCAGATGACAAGTATTATAAAAGATACAGCTTCTCTGACCCTGACGTTGTTGTTGACCCTTTTCCCTGTATACTCGACTTTGAACGTGTTGGTCTCTATGACGACGGCTATATGGGCAGCGACTCTGATCTGGGCACCTACGCAGACCGTGAGATCGAGACTGAATGGCTGAGCCGCGTTACTCACAACACCTACTTTGGCGGCGAATTCTCAGGCGATATCGACTATGCCAAGCAGTTTAACACCTATCTCCCCGAAAACGCTATACCAGAGATGTACAAGACCCGTCTGAGCTACATAAACGGCAATATCTTCCAGCTTTACAAGGACTACACTTTCGGTGAGGAGTACTCCGTTGAGGGCATTGACAACTCCGCATACTACGGACAGAGCGTATTTCAATTCATCCGTGACCATATCGGCTACCGCTTTGTGGTCAGAAAGGCTGAGAACACAGCACAGACCGCTCAGGGCGGAGATGTTCGGATGAAGTTTGACCTTGAAAACACAGGCTTCGGAGAGGTGGTATTCCCCACAAGGCAAAAGGTAATGCTTGAAAAGGACGGTGTTATATACAGCACCAACGTCAGCTTTAACGGCGGCGCCGAATGGGATACCGTCAGAAATATCTCAAACGACCTTTCCATAAAGCTCCCCGACAGTATAGCCCCGGGTGAATGGAACATCTATCTCAGGATAACCCCTGCAGTGAGCAATATAGGTCATACGCCCAAATACGGAATCAGATTTGCCAACGACGGAATCTGGAACGCACAGCTGGGCGCAAACTACATGGGCAAGGTAAACATCACCAAGTCCGACACTGTCGGAACGGACAACTACATGGTGCAGAACGGTGCCATCGTCGGACTCGTACAGTATTCAGCTCCCGTAACCTATGACGATATCACCGTTGTTGACGGAGAGATGTCCAATCCCCGTGAGTGGAAGGAAGCGGATATTATAAAATCGGCTGAGGAGCAGTCCATGTCCCTGAGAGCTGACGAGGAAGCCATATATGTCATGGGAAAGATGTCCAACGCGGCTTCCGCTCCCGTATACAATCTTGAAGTACACAGCGGCGGTGAACGCTACTGGCTGTACTACGCATCTGACGGCTACATCTACTTTGACCACGACTCATATGCAGGCTGCCAGTGCAAGTGGAAAAACGGCATGGTAGAGTTTAAGATACCATTTGAAGTTATGGGACTCACCCCGGGAACTCCTGTGGACTCCATAAGACTTTTCCTGCAGGACAGCGCCAACGACTGGAAGGAGCTCGGCGATCTGACCGCAAAAAATGTGGATATACCGTCAAAGATAACTGTCTATACTGCGGAGCATGATATCCGTATCAATACCGATAAAGCGTTTACGCTCTTTGCCGAGACAGCAAACGAAGACCTCAGCTGCCAGTGGTACCATAACGGAAAAGCTATTGAAGGTGCCACAAAAATGACCTACACCATTCCCAAACCTTCCGCCTCCGATGAGGGAAGCTACTCCGTGAAGCTTACCAATGTAAGCGGGATCGAGACCACAACCAATATAGTAAATATCGTCAAAGTCGTAGGAGCTGTCCCCGAGGTACCGCCGCAAGGCTCCGATGTACCCGGAGATACCAACTGTGACGGCACAGTTGAGCTCAGCGACGCTATTCTTATCATGCAGGCTCTTGCAAATCCAAATAAGTACGGCATAGAGGGCAGCGATCCCAACCACCTCACCGAACAGGGACGCATCAACGGTGACGTTGAAGGCGGAAAGAACGGACTTACCTCCAATGACGCTCTGGAGATACAGAGAAAGCTTCTCGGACTGATAACTGATTTTGCAAAATGACTGCAAGGTGCAGCATACGCTGCACCTTCTTTTTATCCACCATTAGTTCAATATATGATTAATAATATACGGTTACAGCAAAATTCGTACCCTTTTATGCATAAAAATATAAAAATTGTGTTGCATTTTCGTGCTGGAAGTGCTATAATGTTCTTGGGTAACATAGTTCGTTTACAGGGATATTAGAAAACGGAGGAATTTTTATGTTCAAAAGGATCATCAGCACCTCTCTCTCCGCCGCATTTGCAGCTTCTCTCATCGGGAGCGCTTCCGCGGCAGATATCAGCGCTGCACCTGCAATGCGCGATATGACAACTATGGAAATAGTCAGCGACATGGGAATAGGCATCAACCTCGGAAATACCTTTGAATCCTCGGGAGACTGGATCGAGCAGTGGGGCGACGGTACGCCTAATGCGTACGAAACTGCATGGGGAAGCCCCACTGTCACCGAGGACCTCATCAAGGGCTATGCCGCCGCAGGTTTTGACTCCCTGCGTATTCCCGTTGCGTGGTCGAATATGATGTCCAAGGACGGCAGCTATACCATCTCGGACAAGTATATGGCAAGAGTTAAACAGGTCACGGACTGGGCGCTGGACGCTGATCTCTACGTTATCGTGAACCTCCACTGGGACGGCGGCTGGCTGGAAAAGCTCCCCACCGACCACGACAACGTAATGAAAAAATACAACGCCATCTGGACTCAGGTAAGCGACGAGTTCAAGGACTACGGCGACAAGCTCATTTTTGAGTCCCAGAACGAGGAGCTGGGCTGGAACGACGTCTGGAACCAGTGGAGCGGCAGTACCAACGGCAAGGCTGAGAGCTTCGGCTATGTCAATGAGGTGAACCAGAGCTTTGTGGATATCGTGAGAAATTCGGGCGGCAATAACGCTCAGCGTCACCTGCTCATTTCGGGCTACAATACCTCCATCGACCTCACCTGCGATCCCCTGTTCAAAATGCCTGCCGATCCCGCAAACCGCTGCGCTGTATCGGTACATTACTACACTCCGTCCACATTCACCATCCTCACCGAGGACGCTGACTGGGGCAAATCCGCCTACACATGGGGAAGCGATGAGGAGCTTGCAGAGCTGAAGCAGCAGATGGACCTTGTAAAGTCCACCTTTGTTGACAAAGGCATACCGGTTATCATCGGCGAATACGGCGCTACCAAGGACAACAAGGAGCCTGAGTCTGTCCGCCGCTACCTAACCTCAGTGTGCGAGGCAGCTCTTTCAAGAGGCGGAATCTGCCCTGTTATGTGGGATGTTACCGATCTTCACTACGACAGAAAGACATATAAAATGAAGGACACTGAGCTCCACACTAACCTTCTTGCACTGAAAGAGAAGTATGTCACAAAGGGGCCTGCTCCGTCAAAGCTCATGGGCGATGCCAACAAGGACGGTGCGGTCAATGTTGCCGATCTTATCATGGTGCAGCAGTTCCTCCTCGGCAACTCCGAGCTCACCGACTGGGAAGGCGCAGACCTGCTGAACGACGGTGTTATTGACATCTATGACATCATTCTTCTGAGGAAAATGCTGATTTTAAACCACTAAAAAACGGACCTGCTCCACTGTAAAGTGAAGCAGGTCTTTTTTATTATTTTTCGGAGCTGAAAGCTCAGCCCACAACTATCCTGACAGTTATGTCCTTGTTTTGCGGAGCCAGCTCCGCCTCATCGCTGAGGTTGATCACGGGGTCACCGTTTCCGTCAAAAGCAACACGCTTTATACGGGTGTGCCTGCACGGATCGTATAGCGGATCTTTGTTGTAGGTGCCGCATTTCTGCTCGGAATGTGAGGATGGACGGGCGTGATAAACAATAAGAAGATTGCCTTTTTCGTCCCTTACAAAGCTGTTATGTCCGGGTCCCGACTGTCCGCTGAGATCAGCGGTCTGGAGCACAGGAGAGTTAAGCTTCTTCCAGCTGTTTATATTCATAAGGTCGGAGTTTATATCCGCTTCCATTCTGCCAACGCAGTACTCCGAGCCTGTGCCCGAAGCCGAGAAGAACACATATACCTTCTTATCTGTCTTGAGAACTGCCGCCCCCTCGTTTACACGGTTGTTGACAAGCTCCCAGCTGTACTCGGGCTTGGTGAGCATAATTGGCTTGGAAATGAGCTTCCACGGCTCTGAGGGGTCTATCTCAGCCATAAACAGTGATGAGTCTCCCTTTATTTCAGCCCATATCACATAGTGCCTGCCATTATTCTCAAAGTAGGTCATATCCAGAGAAAAGCTCCTGAATGACTCCGTGTCGCCGGAGGAAGCCTGCATCTGTCCGCACTCCGTCCAGTTCCCGTTATAGGGATCACCGTCACACTTGAGCACATAGGGACGTATAGCCCAGATGTTGTCGCTGGCACCTGCCGCAAAGAACATATACCATGCTCCGCCTATCTTATGCATCTCGGGAGCCCAGATGTGCTTTGAAAGTATGCCGCTTGAATGCGCCTTCCAGATGGTCTTTTCCTCAGCAGAGGCAAGTCCGCCCACGGTATTGCTGCGCCTGAGGATAATACGGTCATAGCCCTTGTCAACGCTTCCGTAAGCAGGATATGAAGCCGTAAAGTAGTAATATCCGTCCTCGCCGTCCACGATGTAGGGGTCAGCCCTTTCGTTTATAAAAGGATTTGCGTAAAGCTCCGAGCTTGACTTGACCTTTGCCTGTGCATCGTAAACGCCCGGCTTTGAGGTATCCACCATATATGAAAGCCCCGCCCAGTCAAAGCTCATATCGCAGGAGCCGCCGTCGGAGTACTCCGCAGTGAGCACCCTCGGGACAGCGGACATATTCTCCCCCAGTCCCACATTAATAGCAGTTGATCTGAAACCTGTGTTAAGGGTAGTGAGACCTGCCGAGGGATAGGCATTTATCAGCGCCGTGTACTGGTCGGCGTTAATAGGTATGACATAACCGTGGCGAGGTGTAAAGTTGAAGCTGTAACTGCTTCGGCTGAGTGTGGTGAAGTTGGTAAGATCACGGGTCTCCTGCATAACATAGTAACCGTCACCATATGCATCGGACATCATGAGCCACTTGTCCTGACCTATAAGCTTGTAGATGTTGGGACCCTCAACGCCCAGATTGCCCTCCGAAACCTGTTTTATCTCTGTGTAGGGACCGCTGGCGTGGTCGGCTGTTGCAAGATAAATGCGCTTGTTTGTCTCATTCTTGTAGTACATATAGTACTTTCCGTTCACAAAGATTATATCCGAATCTATGGCATCATTGCCGTTCTTCGGAGCAAAGAGCAGCTGCGGATCGGTGTCCAGCTTCTTCATGTCCTTGCTGTAGGCATAGTACATTATCGTTCGGTTATCGCGGTTCGGTACTCTCGCTGCAAAGTATAGCATATAGGACTCCTTCTCGGGATCATATATCGCCTGAGGAGCCCATGCACGGTCTGCTCCCTGCATGAGAGGATACTTGTTGGCTATTTCAATACTGGTCTCATCAAACCAGTGTACAAGGTCGGTAGATTTTGCGCTGAGCAGATTTCTGTTGCTGTTCCAGCCAAGTGAGGACTTCATATCCGTAGCAAGCAGGTAGTACAGTCCGTCCTCGCCCTTGAAGATATATGGGTCACGGAGACACTCGGTACCCACGCTTGACTGCCATACAGCTCTGCCGCCGTTGAGCGCCTTGAAGTTGTAGCCGTCGGTGCTCACCGCATAGGAAAGGCGCTCCTGCTCCGGAGAATTGCCGAGGAAGTATGCGAAAAGGTAAGCAACATCGGGCTTTTCCGTTGAAATGGTGCTGTAAGTCTCGATATCCGCATCATTTCCCAGCAGAAACTGAGAGAGAAGCACCAGATCGGCAGTATTTACCGTTCCGCTGCCGTCCATATCGGCTATGGCAGCCATAGTCTCGTCAAAGCCTGCGATAATGCCGCGCTGCATGACTGTCCTGTCGAAAATGTCCACAGAGCCGTCAAAGTTAAGATCGCCGCGGATAAAGCTGTAATCGCCTCCCACGGGACGGATATAGAACTTCTGTCCCTCGCCTGCCCAGTAGTCCCACTGGTCGATATTGGCGCCATTCTCGTGGCTTATGTCGTATACATCAAGGGCAGCATTTCCCGAGCACTCGCCTGTGATATAGTATGCATCATCTGTCCTGTGGAGAATGAAGTGCTGAGCCGCTGTATCCCTGTATTCCGAGAGATAGATGTTATTTCCGTTGGTGGAGTCGCCATTCTCGACAGTCAGAGCCATTCTCCTGTCTGCACCTGAGAAAATGCAGCATTTTCCGTCACCTGCACTCTCGATATGCCAGACCTGAGAATTGTCCCCCAGTTTCTCCCACTGGTGGACATTGCCGTCACTTGCAGCAGTTATGTACTTTCCGCTGAGACGCACCATGATGGTATAGTCACCGCCGCTTATGACCTCACCGAAGCTGTCAGCGTAGTCGGCGGACACCACAGCAAAGGACTGCACAGGCGGACAGGCAGCAGCGACCAGTGCTGCCGTGCTTGCAGCTGCAAGCACTCTTTTCAGTCTGTTCATTTTAAAAACCTCTTTTCACGAAAATTATTTATACTTCAGTCAGTAGATCTCAAAAGACAGCTTTCAGGATAAATAATGATCTTCCTCTAAGCTCATTTTATCTTATTTTCTCCAAAAAATCAATAGTTTTTTGTGCTTTTTCATATCATTTGGCAGAAAAAAGCTCCGACGTAAAGTCGGAGCTTTTTACATATGTTTTACTTGATGAGACCCATGCCCCAGATGGTGAACTGTCCGCTTCCTGTGATGGAAACATCAAGCTCGCCCGAAGTATCCTGATAGTAGCCAAGCTCTGCGTCAGGACCGCCCCATGTGTACTGCTTGCTGCCGTTGACCTTTGTGGTCTTGCCGTTTACAGTAACATTGATGCTGCCCATACCTGAGCTGTTAGCCTTGAATACGATGATAAGGCCCTTGCCCTGTGCCTTGAAGGTCATAGGACTTCCGCCGTTGAGGGTGTATGAGTAGTTCAGTGAAGGACTGCTGTTATAGCCCATGCCCGATGTCCATGAACCTGCATTGAAGCCTGTCATGTTCTTGGGATTGATGTTTACGCAGTCAGCGTACTCGAAGCCGTAAACTGCCTTGGAGGGCAGAGTATATGAGCTTGAACGGTTTTCGGTCTTCATAGCCTGACGGAAGAAGTATCCGAGGCAGTCTGCGATGAGCTGTCCGCCCTTCTGATGAGGATGATACTCGTCAGTGTAGTAGTCGCTTGCCTTGAGGAATCCGCTGTTGAATGCCTTTGTCAGAGCGTCGTCCATACTGATAACAGGGATGTCGAAGTTCTTACCGATGGGATACATCTGGTTCTGGCTGGAGAAGCCGCCCTGTGCCCTTGTGATAAGTACGATAACAGCAGGCTCGTTGGGAAGGTCGAGGAACTTCTTGATACAGCTCTCGAAGCACTTCTTGTACATGATATCCTCGTGGTCGTTTACCGAGAACTCGAGGAAGATGATGTCGGGATTCTGTGCAACTATCTCCTGCTCGCTTCTAACGAGACCTACAACTGATGAAGTACCCGAAAGACCTGCATTGACTTCCTTGAAGCTGCCCTTTGCAAAGGTGTTCCTTACATAATTAGAGAAAGGTGTTGTGTAGTTCTTGCCCTCGGTGATAGAGCCGCCGAGGTAAGCTATTGTAAGAGGATCGCCGTTTTCAGCGCCTGCGAGCTTCTTGTCAAGTCTGTATGTGTTGCCCATGTGCTTGATGGAGTTCTTGTAGAATTCAAGATACTGTGAAGAAGCTGTCTCCTGATATGTATCCCACTTTGAGTCATATACCGGCTCGGGAGGGATAATGATCTCAGGCTCGGGCCATTCTGTGATCTTCTTGAGAATGAACTTCTGGATATTTACAAGGTCTGCCACCTCGAACTTGCCGTTCTGGTCAACGTCGGCAGCCTTGAGAGTTGAGCCTGTGAGGTTTCCTGCGATGATGCCCTTTCTTGCAGCGATCATGTCGAGAGAGTCAACAGCTCCGTCGAAGTTCACATCGCCGAGGATGACCTGCTTGGGAGGCTCTGCGCCCTTGATGACTGTACCTGCGGGAGCGCCTACAGCCTCGTCTACATAGAAACTGATATAGTCCGAATCGGTCTCGTCTGTCTCAACGTAGAGCTTCAGATCTGTAGCGCCTGCGGGGATAGTATAATTGGTATTTGCAAGCTGCATCCACTCGCCCTTTACAGCCTTTCCTGCGGCTATCTGAGCGTACTTTGTGTCAGTGCCGTCGGAATACTGGAGTGAGAGCTGGAAGCCCTGCTCGGCAGGACCACTGTCATACTTGACATTTGCAGCGAAGCTGAACTCGCTGCCTGCGGCAAATGTTCTCGAGCTGAGAGACTTTGCAGCGCCGTTCCATGTAGCTGTTCTGTCTGAAATGCTGAGAGCACCTGTGCCATCCATGCCCTTGCCGGAAGCAGTCTCAACCGTTTCGCTTGCTCTGCCTGTCCAGCTGTTTGTGGAGCTGTCGAAGGTGTCGTGGAAGAAGTATCCGTCATCGTCAAGGACCTTTGATGGATCCTGTCCGCCGCCCTCGCCTGAGAGAACGAATGTGGTAACGCTCTCTGAAGGAAGTGTAGCCGAGAAGCTTGTTCCGCTTGCTGAGAGCTCATTCTTTTTAAGGTTTCCGGAAGCAGATGTGGTATAGCTGTCAACATAGGTGAGAGTCTCACCGCTGCCCATCTGGAATTCCTGATTTACGTTGCTCTTATTCTTGTTGATAGCAACAACAGCGATAGTTCCGTCTGTATTCTTGTATGCAGAAACAAGGACGTTGCTGTTGGGCTGCTCAGTAGCGCCGATACGAACAGCGCCGGGACGCACCCACTTTGAATACTGAGCCATGCAGTAGCCGCGCTTACTGATATTGCCGTCTTCCTTCATGGGACTGTATTTTCTTCTGATGAACCACCATACATAGGCGTTCATATTGCCAACAACAAGACCGTTGTGGATATTCTCCGATACCTGAAGAGCCTGAGGATAAAGATCGGCGTCAGAGGATGAATCAGGTACATATACCTCTGTCATCCAGACATCCTTGCCGCAGTTCTCAAGTGCGGGGAAATCCATATCATTGCGGCTGGTACCGTAAAAATGAGTGCCGAAAAGATCGGTATTCGCGAAAGCCTGCTGGTTTCCGAGGATACCGTTATAGATATCCTTTCTGTACTGGAAGCTCTCAGGTGACATGAGCTTTGCATTGGTGCCTGCCGTTACCTGCTTTCCGTAGTTGGCGATGAAGCTTACAAGATCGCTTGTGCTCCATGCAGTCCAGTCCTGAGCGTAGTCTGGCTCATTCTGCACCGAAACGGAATAGAGGTCAATGCCCTGACCCTCCATGTACTTGATATAGCTGTTGAGATGTTTTGCATAGTCGCCATACTGGTTCTTATTGAGTACATATCGGCTGCTGGAGCCTGCACTTCTCATGCTTGCAGGGGGATACCACGGAGATGCGAATACCGTAGCTCCAAGCTCCTGTGCCTTCTTAGCTGTAGGAACAGCATTTTTCCACGCATTTGAATCATCGCTGATATAAACACGCAGAATAGTGAGACCAAGCTCGTCCTCCCCGTTTCCGAATGCCTTCTGCACCTGTGCGTCGGTCATATCGGAACCTGCCCACTCGGGAAGATTGATACCTCCGAAGCCTCGGATGGTCTGATGGATGTCGGTGGTATCGATTACCGCCGCACCGGCAGCCGCTGCTTCAAGAGGTGCAGTCTCGGAAAATACTGCTGTGCCTGAGAGCAGTATTGCCGCAGCCGTAACAGCAGACAGCATTTTTCCGAAGATGTTTGTTGTTTTCATTTGCATCACTCCTTATAATTATCAAAATTTCTCCATTTTTATTATACCGTGCAGGTAAAAATAAAACAACCTACTTTTTACATATCGGGTGGACAATCCGACGATACGCAAAAAATCGGCAATTCGCACAGCTTCAGGCTTCCGGATTTGTGCGAAAGCGCCAATGAGTAAATTAAATTAACGCATCAGCATAATTTAATGAATATGCACACAAATGCACATTAAAACTTGAATTAATTATAACTTATTTCCAATAAAAAGTCAAGAAACAATGCTGCCGTTCAAATGACATTTTTGTGCTGAAAAAGCTCGCAGAAACGCCCTAAAACAGGCAAATCTGCGAGCTTCGCAAAGTGATGTCAATAATTGCGGATTTCTGACCAAAAATTGCTGAATTGCAATTTATATAACGGTGTTACAGCATATATGCCGTATTAATAGCACTATTCTTACATTTTAGCTTTAAGCACAATAATATCACTTATCAGATCCTACTGCAAGCTCTACGGCATGGTAGGCACCGTCATATATACCTGCCTTCTTTGCGGTAATGATATGCTTGCACATTTTCTCGATGATATCGCCGCCGTTCTGTATCATGTCTATCATTGCGATAGTCTCCGCAGGAGTTGAGCACTCATATGTACCGTCGCCGATCTCCGCTGATCGGATAGCTCCCCACGCCTCATGACCGCCTACGCGCTTTATCATCAGCTTCGGGATGGGATAGAATGCCAGCTCACTGGGCTTTGTTATGAGAATATCACTGCACCTCAAGAGCAGATTGGTGGAGTACACCGCCGCAAATATATCCGAATGGCAGAATGCGTGAATACCGCTCACTTCCCTTTCATACACCTCTGAGCAGAAGCGCTGTGTCTCCTTGAAGTCGTCAAAGTGCTCGTGGAGGAACGGTTTCATCTGAGGGATCTCAGTAAGCAGGTCGCGCCAGACCGCAGCATGGTCCCCCACATTTATAAACAGTGACGCTCTGCCCGCCTTTATCTCCGGAAGAAGCTTTCTGATGACCGCCGCAAATATCTCCTTCTGTGCGCCTGCACCGCCTACTGACATGAGCCAGCGCTTGGACTTGCCGCCTGCCGCCCTGTACACGCGCTTTATGCAGTCCCTTTCGATGTTAGAAACAAGCTCGTGGTCGATATAATGCCCCGTATAAACTATGGCATCCTTGGGCATGGGCTTCAGCTGACGCTTTTTGTCCATTCCCCTCAGAGCGCGGTAGCCGAGATATGAGGACGGAGTCTGCACCGTGTGTATAGCTCCCTCTGAGAGATGAAGTCCCATAGGCCAGTTATCGGGAATGGCATTGACTACGTTGGTAAGGCCTGCGTGAACCGCTGCCTGTGAGGGCCATACATGAGTTGCCACAAATGGTATATCCTTAGGCAGATCGCAGAATACCGCCGTCATAAGCTCTGCCGTCTTCTGATCGGAGCTGTTATATGTCAGCTTCCGAAAGCCCTCACTGTTGAGCGGCTCCCAGACAAGCTTGTTGAAAAGTCCGAACCGCTGTGACAGCCGTGACCCCAGAGAATAGAGGTCATTCTGCTCTGCTATTATCTTTCCGCAGGCTGCGTCCTTGAACGAATGGAGGTCGAACCAATAGGGCTCATAGCCCATGGAATGTGCCGCAGAAGCTATCGCCATGGAAATGCGATAGTGTCCGAAGCCCATGCGGATATTTCCTATAATGAGACTTTTCCCGTCAAATCTGCACTCGCTGCTGTCCGACAGCACAAGCTGACGGACTCCGAGAGCTTTTCCGATAGCAGGAGCTGCCTTCGGGGCGAGATGATAGACAGCATCTGTGTCATCTCCGTACTTGCGGATAAACTTAGCCTTGTTCTTCACAGCCTTCTTGTAGGCACGCTCAGATATCTCATTTTCAAAAATAAATTTGGATCTGTCCATAAAATCGCCTCCAGACTCTTGACAAAGTTCGTGAAATATGTTAAAATTATTCAAAAGATTGATAGATTGTCTATCATTTGATATATAGTCTATCACAAAAAAGGAGGTTTGTCAAGTGGAAAATGAAATTTCTCACGATAGCTTGAAAAATAAGCGGTATGAGAAAGCGGTAGAGGTCAGCGCTCAGCTCTTTCTCAAAAACGGCATCGACTCTGTTAAAATGACCGACATCGCCGACGAGTGCGGTATCGGCGTTGCTACTCTCTATCGCTGGTTCGGAACAAAAAACGGCATCACCATCGCAGCAATGACCTATATGTGGAATGAACTTAATAAGATGTTCAGCGGCATATTCGAGTCAGAGGTATTTCTTTCACAGTCAGGCATAAAGCAGCTCAGCGACCTGATGAGAATGTTCATTGTCCTCTATGAAGCTCACCCCGGCTTCATGCGGCTTCTGTCCGAATTTGACCTCCTGCTCATCTCCGAGGATATCCCTAAGAAGGATCTTAAAGAATACGAGAAATCCATCATCAACTTCTATCCCGTATTTGAAAATTCATATATGATGGGTATAGCTGACGGAACTGTCCGCGAGATACCCGATATCAGAATGTTCTATCTTTCATTCGCACATACGCTCATGGAACTCAGCAAAAAACTCATTCAGGGAGAGCTTCTCCCCAATGATGACTTCTCACACGCTGAGGACGAACTGAGCATGATAATCGAGGCTGCCGTTTTCTTTCTCAGAAAGGAATGAGGTGTCTTTATGCAGACAAGAAAGACTGCGACAAACAAAGTATTATGGATATTTGCGGTCGGTCAGCTTGGCTGGTCACTGCTCTCTGGTATTATCGCCAACTGGCTGGTATTCTTCTATCAGCCCAGCAGCGAGGAGTTGGACAAGGGTCAGCTCCTGTTCATACCCAAGGGGACATTCATCGGTCTCACTGCTATCGGTATCATAACCGCATTCGGACGTATCTTCGATGCAGTTACCGACCCATATATCGCAGGAAAGTCCGACTCGCTGAAGCACAGGCTCGGCAGACGTATACCCTTTATGCGCTTTGCAGCTATCCCATTCGGAGTAGTCACTGTTCTTATGTTCGTATCTCCTTTCGGTGAAAAGAGCATGGGCAATGCAGTATTTCTCTTTGTTTTTGCCATGCTGTTCTATTTCTGCATGACCTGCTACTGCACGCCGTATAACGCTCTTATCCCCGAGCTGGGCAGCACTCAGAACACAAGGATCAATCTCTCCACATTCATTTCCGTTACCTATTTCTTCGGAACGGCTATCGCCTATCTTGTGCCGAATATTGCAGGTATCTTCATGAACAGTCTCGGCTATGCCGCAAGCTTCAGAGTGACTATCGCTATACTGGCAGCAATCGCGGTGATATGTATGCTGGTTCCTGCTTTTCTCATTGATGAGAACCTGTACGCGGACACGACTCCCAGCAAGAGCACAGCTTTCAAGTCTCTCCTTGCTACGTTCAGGAACAAGGACTTCCGCGTTTTCGTGTGCTCTGATATACTCTACTGGATAGGTCTGACCCTTTTCCAGACAGGTCTGTCATTCTACATCACTGTACTTCTGGGACTTGGCTCCGGCATGACCTTCCCACTGTTCGCCATAATGACAGTAGTCTCTCTGGCGTTCTATCCGCTGGTCAATATCTTCTCAAAGAAGATGGGCAAGAAGAAGCTCATTGCTTTTGCATTCCTGTTCTTCTCATTTGCATTTCTTGTAACTTCTGCCGCAGGTCTCATCGGTATCCCGGCTATGGTCTACGGAGTGATAATCGCTGTTCTTGCAGCTGTTCCCATGGCGATACTGGGTATACTTCCTCAGGCTGTTGTAGCTGACATCTCCGAGGCGGACAAGCTTGACACAGGCGAGAGCCGTCAGGGTATGTTCTATGCGGCAAGGACATTCGCCTTTAAGCTGGGACAGTCCCTTGCAATGCTGATGTTCACGAGTATCGCTCTCATAAACAGCGACGTCCAGAAAGGCAGCAGCGGCTACGGTCTGGGCTACAGGCTCACAGCTGTACTTGCTGCTGTGCTCTGTCTGCTCGGCGGACTGGTATTCCTGAAGTATGACGAAAAGAAAGTTATCACCCACATCGAGGAGGACAGCAAAAATGCTTAAATTCAAATCCCTGCAATTTCTCTACAAAGACGGCGATGACGACTTCATGGCGATGACCTCCAGTTCACTCAGGAACGACCGTATGGAACTGGATATCACCACAGATGACGATGTTTTTTCCGTCACTGTCAGCTCCAACAAAGAAATAACCATAATGAAAATTCTGGCTCTTTTTGAGTATGAATTCTCGGAGAATGATAAAATATTTCTCAACGGTTACCAGACGTGGACGGACTCGGTGGAACACGGTGTCTGCGACAAAATGCACGGTATCAGCCACATTCCCTCTGCTATCCGTAATAGGTATGCCTTTTCACAGTACGGCGACTATAATTTCAGCAGCTACGGTGACGATATGCACGGCTGGTCCTACGGCTATATCAGACAGGACGACAGGTACTGCTTCTTCGGCTCTCTTGCCGAGAACAGCGGCTTTACGCAGTTCATCACCCAGACCGACAAGGACTTCATCTGCGCTCAGAAGGACTGCGAGGGACTTACCATAAACGGCAAATGGCAGGCTCTGAAGCTCTATATCGCCGATGGAACCGAGAAAGAGGTCTTTGACGGCTACTTCTCCGCACTTGACATCAAGCCGCGAACCGATAAGCCTGTTTTCGGATATACAAGCTGGTATGACCACTATCAGAACATCGACGAGGACACCATCAATAATGACCTTATCGGTCTCAATGCTCTGACTCTGAAAGCAGATGTTTTCCAGATAGATGACGGCTGGCAGACCGCTGTCGGAGACTGGCTGTCGGTGGACAAAGAAAAGTTTCCCAAGCTCATGAAAAAAACTGCCGATGATATAAAAGCAGCAGGACTTACTCCCGGTATATGGCTCGCCCCCTTTGTCTGCGAGGAGGACTCAGAGCTGTTCAGGAACAATAAGGAATGGCTGGTCCTCGACAGTGATAACGGCTATGTAAAAGGCGGCTCAAACTGGAGCGGATTCTATGCACTGGATATCTACAACTCTGAGGTTCAGGAGTACATACGGTTCGTCATAGATACTATCGTAAACGAATGGGGATATAAGCTTCTCAAACTGGACTTTCTGTATGCAGCCTGTATCGTTCCCCGTCCCGATAAAACAAGAGGACAGATAATGGCTGACGCAATGGATCTGCTGAGAGAATGTGCAGGCGATGCTCTTATACTTGCCTGCGGTGTTCCCCTTGCATCTGCATTCGGCAAGGCGGACTACTGCCGAATAGGCTGCGATGTCAGCCTTGACTGGAATGACAAGCCTCACATGAGACTTATGCACCGTGAGAGGATAAGTACAAGAAACTCAATTCTGAATACGGTGTTCCGCAGACAGCTGAACAAGAGAGCATTTCTCAGTGACCCCGATGTATTCCTGCTGCGCCCATGCAATAATTCTCTTTCGGACGAGCAGAAATACTGCCTTGCAGAGGTCAATGCAATGATGGGAAGTGTGCTGTTCACCTCAGATAATTTTTACGACTACACTGAGAAAGAGATAAAAGAGCTTTCCAGAATCATGAAGATAAAGGACGCTGAAATTGTCTCGGCAGATCTGAACGATGATACACTTACTCTGCGTTTTATCGTCAGCGGTAAGAAATATATAAAAAGGTACTCCATGTAATAAAAGGCTGACTTCCACAAGGAGGTCAGCCTTTCTTAAAAGTTTATATTGTCGGATTTTGTTGATTTTTGTCGTGTGATATGCTATGATAAAAGCAGAGGTGATATTTTGAAAAGCAAAAAATCCGTATCAAAATATCTGCTCTACACTGTTTGTTCAGCGGCAGCTGTTCTTGCAGCCACGTTCTATTTCCATATCAGTGATTCTAAGAAAAACACAACCACAGTAATAATAGAAAGCCATAATGACGTCCTCACAACTGAGGTCAGTGAAATACAAACTATAAAAACAACATTAAAGAAAACACGCACTCCTAAAACTACTACCACCAAAGCATCAAAAGCTTCTGAAACAAATACTGCGGAGACTACAGCCGAGTATGTATATCTCGACATAAACTCCGCAGGAGCAGATGATCTTGCAAAACTTAAAGGCATCGGCGACGTTCTCGCCGATGAAATAATCAGGTACCGTAATGAACACGGCGGTTTCCGAAATATCGAGGAGATCATGAATGTCAAGGGAATCGGTGAGAGCATATTCGCTGATATCAGAGATAACATTTATGTCATTGATCCGGTCTATGATACTGAGGAAGCAGTTACTGTTGATGACTATTACGATGAGCCTGAAATTGAAAATGAGCATGATGAGCCGACTCTTACTCTTGAGGAAGCTGCGCCAATAAATATCAACAGTGCAGATGTAGCAACTCTGATACTGCTTCCCCACATCGATGAGGACAAGGCGCAGAATATTATTTCCTTCAGAGAGGAAAACGGAGACTTTCATAACGTCTATGAACTTCTTCTCGTAGAGGGTATCAGCAGAAATGATGTAAATGACATACTCGAATATGTCACGATTGATTAACGATCGGGGCTGTTGATCTTATGCCCCGACGAAAAAAACACATAATAAAACAAAGCCTCACTGTGTAAACAGTGAGGCTTTTCAGTGGGCCATTAGGGACTCGAACCCCAGACCGTCCGGTTATGAGCCGGATGCTCTAACCAACTGAGCTAATGGCCCTTATAAGAGATATCGGAAGCTTTTTAGCTTCCGATTATCTATATAGTGTCGGCACTGATTTAGTTTCCCGGGCCGTCACCAGCCAAGTATCGTCAACGTGAATGAGCTTAACTTCCGTGTTCGGAATGGGAACGGGTGTGACCTCATTGCCATAAGCACCGACTAAATATTATTGAAGTTTTGAAGGAATAAAGCGTAATGCGAGGCCTGAACACAGAATGAAGTAAAAAGGAAAAGCCCTCGACCGATTAGTACTCGCAAGCTGAACGTGTCACCACGCTTACACTTTGAGCCTATCAAACTCATAGTCTATGAGAGGTCTTACTCTTACGAAGGGATATCTTATCTTAAGGTCGGCTTCACGCTTAGATGCCTTCAGCGTTTATCCGTTCCGCACTTAGCTGCCCAGCTGTGCCATTGGCATGACAACTGGTGCACC
>JAFWTA010000037.1 GCA_017519145.1 Ruminococcus sp. | reverse complement strand
CTTTGCATAATCAACAGCCTTTGCGCTGTCAACATATTTTTTGCCGTGTTTCATTATATTTCCTCCTATTTAAGTGGTAATACCGGGAGCTTATAGCTTACCCGATTAGCGGAATTTTCCTCCCACCAATAGAACTCCGAACGGGGAATAGCTCCCCACTTCATCATTCAAAAAATTGATTAGTCAACAACTACAACGCCCATTGAGCGAGCTGTACCAGCGATCATGCTCATAGCTGCCTCAAGAGAACCTGCATTGAGGTCAGGCATCTTTGTCTCAGCTATCTTCTGAACCTGTTCCTTTGTGATGTTAGCGACCTTAGTCTTATTGGGAACTCCCGAACCGCTGTTGATGTTGCAAGCCTTCTTGATGAGGACTGCTGCAGGGGGAGTCTTTGTGATGAACGAGAATGAACGGTCTGCATAAACAGTGATAACAACAGGAATGATCATTCCGATGTCGTTCTTTGTTCTCTCGTTGAATTCCTTTGTGAATGCCATGATGTTTACGCCGTGCTGACCCAGTGCAGGACCAACAGGGGGGGCAGGAGTAGCCTTTCCTGCTGCGATCTGAAGCTTAATGTAGCCAACTACTTTCTGTGCCATGTATTCGCACCTCCATAAATGTGGTAAATGGCGAGGCAAGAATTATTTTACCTCTCCCACGGAAACCCATACCTTGCGGGTTTCTTTTGACCTGAACTAATCCTCCACCTTGATTACCTGATTGATAGGCAATGTTGTGGGGGTTTCACGACCGAACATTGAGACGAGAAGGTCTACTGAACGATCGTCGAGATTGATGTTCTGAACGACACCGATAAATCCGTCCATAGCAGTACCTGAGATACGGACGCTGTCGCCCACCTTGAAGTTTACCGAAACCGATGAAACCTCAACGCCGAAGAGCTTCTGAACTTCCTCTTCTGAAAGGGGAGTGGGCTCTGAAGCGGGGCCGACGAAGCCTGTACAGCCTCTGGTGTTTCTTACTACATACCATGAATCGTCGTTCATGATCATCTTAACGAGAACGTAGCCCGGATAGGTCTTGCGTTCTACTTCTTTGGTTTTGCCGTCGGTGATCTCTGTTGCCTTTTCGGTAGGAACTCTGACCTCTTGGATAAGTTCATGAAGCTTACGGTTTTCTACAACCTTTTCAATATTCTGAGCTACCTTATTCTCATAGCCTGAATATGTGTGGATAACATACCACTTTGCTGCTTCTGACATAATGATCCTCCTGATCTCCTAAGAATTAGCCTGCGTTATAGATGAGACGCATAAGGCCAAGGGCGCCCTGATCGAAAGCACCTACGATGACTGCTGAAGCGATGATAACGCCGAGAACAACGGATGTGTTGTTGATAACAGTCTTCTTGGTCGGCCAAACCACTTTCTTGAATTCGATTCTGAGGTCCTTGAACCACTTGACAACCTTGTTGCCCTGTTTCTTCTCGGACTTCTCCTTCTTTGAAGTTGTATTCTTAGCCATAAAAATACTCCTTCCGATTACTTTGTTTCCTTGTGAAGAGTATGCTTTCTGCAGAACTTGCAATGCTTCATCATTTCAATTCTGTCAGGGTCATTCTTCTTGTTCTTCTTGGAAACATAGTTGCGCTGTTTGCACTCTGTGCAAGCTAAAGTAACCTTTACTCTCATATCGGCACCTCCTGAATTAGTACTTCCTTCGTTACCGAAGGTAGGTTGTTTGCCTCCCTCGCACGGGGACAAAAAAATAAACCCCCAACGAGGTACTAAAATTATAACATACATAAACCCAAAAGTCAAGCATTTTTCGCGAAAAAACTGAAATTTTCTTTTATAATAGTATAATGAGGGCACTTCTATTGACCGCAGGGGGGAAAAGTGATATAATTTAAGAAATGACCGCATGGGAAGGGGGATGCTCGTGTCCGAGAACATAAAGGTATCGGTGATAGTGCCTGCTCACAACGAGGAGAAGTACGTTGAGCGGTGCATAAAGTCCGTAAAACAGGCTGCTGCAAGGGTAAAATGCGGCACAGAGGTCATAGTGGTCTGCAACAGGTGTACGGACCGCACTGCGGAGCTTGCACTTGCAGGCGGCGCCCGTGTGGTTTATGACGAGAGCCGCTGCATCGCCTCTGTGCGTAATGCAGGTATTGCTGCGGCAAAGGGTAAGGTCATCATGACTATTGACTGCGACAACCGCATGACTGAGGACACCATCCGCGAGGTGCTGGGAATGCTGAACAGCGGAAGATATATCGGCGGCGGAGCTCCTCTGCGCTTTGAGAGATATTCTCCTGCCCTGTGGCTCAACGACCTTATGTGCCGTGCGGGTTTCGGGCTCACGGGGCTGTACTGCGGTATTTTCTGGGCGGAGAAGCGCAGCTTCGACGCCATCGGCGGCTTTGCGGAGAAGAAAGCAGGAGAGGATATCGCTACGGCAAAGGCGCTGAGAGCATACGGAAAGATGCAGGGAAAGCGCTACGGCTGCCTCAGACGCAATTACCTCATCAACTCCACGCGGAAATACGACGATATGGGGGACTGGCTGTACTTCAGGCTTGCTTTCAGGAACGCAGGTGCCCTTATAAAGGCGGCTTTCGGTGACAGCAGCGATTATGATAAGCTAATGGACGAGATGTTCTACGATTACAATGACAACAGAGTGAAAAGCTCGTAAGGAGGATATATATGAAGCTTGCAGAAGCATTACAGGAAAGAGCTGACCTCAACCGCAATATCGAGCAGCTCAGAGCAAGACTGGTAAACAATGCAATTGTTCAGGAAAACGAAAAGCCTGCGGAGGATCCGAAGGCTCTCATAAAGGAGCTGGACAGCTCCGCAGAGCGCCTTGAGGAGCTCATGCACCGTATAAACCGCACCAACTGCGCAACAGTCTCCGACGGAAAGACCATAACCGAGCTCATCGCAAGAAAGGACGCCCTCAAGGTGAAGATATCCGTATACAAGGACCTTGTTGCAAATGCCAGCCAGACGGGCAGGCGTGCGCGCATGACGGAGATAAAGCTGCTCAGCACCGTTGACGTAAAGAAGCTTCAGAAGCAGATAGACGATATGTCAAAGGAGCTCCGCTTGACTGACAACACCATACAGTCGCTTAACTGGTCCACAGAGCTTATCTGAGCTTTATCGGTGTAGCTCCTGCAAGGGCGAATGCAGAAAAAGTCTTTCCGAAAGGGAAGCATTTTGTATGGCAGTGCCGAGAGCGGCATGGGGTCCGACTCCCCGTTTATCGTTACGCTCAGACACCGTACAAACGTATCGTTACAGCTTATTCTGTTATTACCGTGCATTGACTTGCGGAGCGAGGGCGTGGATCGGGGATTTAGAAAAAATCATACTTCACGGAGGTATTTATGAAGCTTAAAAAGCTCTTTTCAGCGGCAGCTGCCGCAATGATAGCAGGTTCGGTCCTGCCGTGTGCTTCCTTTGCGGGAGCTCCTGACCATTCGACTGTTATCGCAGGTGATATCACCTACTACAAGTACAAGGATCACATTGAGGTGGGAAACGCTTCTGCGGCAAGCGGCACCGTTGATATCCCTGCAAGGATATCGGGGCTTCCGGTCACAGTGGTGGGAGAAAAAGCCTTCTCGGGCTCGGATGTGGAAGTGGTCAATATACCCGAGTCGGTAAATACCATCAGCAGCAGCGCCTTTGAAGCCTGTCCGTCCCTGTCATATGTGGTCATTTCGGATACGGGATGCATTATCGCAGACAGCAGCACTACCATATGCAATAAGGTCAGCTCCGATGGAAAGACAGGGGAGTTCAGCGGTACTGTCGAGGGATATGAAGGCTCCACGGCAATGGCTTATGCCAAGAAGTACGGCTATAAATTCAATGCTCTGAAAAAAGCCCCCGCAGCTGCGACTACTTCAACTACTGCGGTAAATACTACATCGTCCACAACTACTACCACAACTACGACCACTGCAAAGACGACGACTTCGACAACAAAGAAGACCACAAGCACAACTTCGACTACGACTACCACCACTACAACAACTACAACTACCACAACCACAACAACTGTTCAGCAGGGCAAGCCGATTTTCAGGCTCAGCAGCACAGAGGTGTACGCCAGCCGCTCAAATGGCAGCGAACAGCAGGTAACTCTGTCAGTGGAGGGTGCTGACGGGCTTTATTGCGATACCGTGGTGTATGTGTACTTTGACAAGCGCCTGAAGAATTTTACAGCTGAGGCAGGAAGTGCTGTTGAAACGCTTACCAAGGCTCAGGCAATGGGCGATACCAAGGACTTCATGGTGCTCACTACAGCAGGCAGCGAGAATGCAGGCAAAGACGGTGAAATGTGGAGCTTTACATTTGTGCTCCCCGATGACTGCATGGCAGGGGATGAGTTCGATATCGAGGTCGGACTTTCCAAATACGGTGATATAAAGCCGCTTTTCACCAATTTTGAGTACGATGATAAGGGAACTGCCATGACGGAGCATATCTTCACAAAGGGCCTCGCCAAGGGCGGTGTAACCGTAATAGATGATCCTCCCTATCAGCTTGGCGACGTCACAAACGACGGGCTTATAGACTCCGTGGACGCCTCCCGTGTTCTGGCGGAATACGCTGCTATATCGGCAAAGAAAGCGACTACCTTCACCGATAAGAGGCAGTCTGCTGCCGCTGAGGTAAACGGCGACGGCAGCATAGATGCGGTGGATGCATCTGCCATACTTGCTTATTACGCATATCTTTCGGGAGAAGCGCCTGTTTACAGCTTTGAAGAATTCCTGAAGAAAATGTAACAGTGATGATATGTTAAATCAAAATTTATATGTGTAGGGGACGCCGCCCTCGGCGTCCCGAAAAATTCGTATTATAGTGGTGACTATCATCCGCTCAATCAAGGGACGCCCTCACTTGCAGGGCGTCCCTCTTTCAAAAACAGTCCACCGGACTGTTTTTGAAATTCACCCTTGCGGAGCGCTTTGT
>JAFWTA010000036.1 GCA_017519145.1 Ruminococcus sp. | reverse complement strand
GTAGCAGCCTTGAGAGCCTTTGTATCGAACTGGGGGTGGAGAAGTGTATCGAGGTTTCTGGGGTCGATCATTGCAACAGCTTCCTGCTCTGTCTTCATGCCCTCATCAACGAGGTCACAAGCGATCTTGAGAGCAGCCTGTGCAGTTCTCTTACCGTTTCTTGTCTGGAGCATATAGAGCTTCTTGTTCTCAACAGTGAACTCCATATCCTGCATATCGTGATAGTGATTTTCGAGAGTCTGGCAAACTTCCTGGAACTGCTTGAAAGCCTCAGGGAATGTCTCAGCCATCTGCTGGATAGGCATAGGAGTACGAACGCCTGCAACAACGTCCTCGCCCTGAGCGTTTGTAAGGAACTCGCCCATGAGCTTCTTCTCACCTGTAGCAGGATCTCTTGTGAAGGCAACACCTGTACCGCAGTCGTCGCCCATGTTACCGAATGCCATTGACTGTACGTTAACAGCAGTACCCCATGAGAAAGGAATATCGTTATCACGTCTGTAAACGTTAGCTCTGGGGTTGTCCCATGAACGGAATACAGCCTTGATAGCTCCCATGAGCTGCTCCTTGGGATCGTCAGGGAAGTCTACACCGATCTTAGCCTTGTACTCAGCCTTGAACTGACCTGCGAGAGTCTTGAGATCCTCAGCTGTGAGCTCAACGTCCTGTGTAACGCCCTTTTCTTCCTTCATCTTGTCGATAAGCTCTTCAAAGTACTTCTTACCAACTTCCATAACTACGTCAGAATACATCTGGATGAATCTTCTGTAGCAGTCCCAAGCCCATCTGGGGTTGTTGGACTTTTCAGCGATAGTGTTAACAACTGTCTCATTGAGACCGAGGTTAAGGATTGTATCCATCATACCGGGCATTGAAGCTCTTGCACCAGAACGTACAGAAACGAGGAGAGGATTCTCCTTGTCGCCGAACTTCTTGCCGGTGATTCCTTCCATCTTTGTGATGTACTCATTGATCTCAGCCTGGATCTCGTCAGAGATACCGCCGTCCTCATAATACTGAGTACAAGCCTCTGTTGTGATCGTGAAGCCCTGGGGAACAGGGAGACCGATGTTTGTCATCTCAGCCAGGTTTGCGCCCTTACCGCCGAGAAGCTCTCTCATGTTGGCATTACCCTCTGAGAAAAGGTAACAATACTTATTTGCCATTGGTGTATACCTCCATTTTTAACATTACCGGACAAGACCTGTGGGGGCATTATCCGAGTTATACCTATTATAACACATCTCAGAAAAAATTACCATATATGTGATGACAAAAATTACTCCTTTATTTTATTGCAGTTTGTACAAAATTTAACAAACAACTTTGTTTTCTGCGAAAAAGGCTTGCATTTATTGTTAAAGTATGTAAAAATAAATACATGGCAGCACATTTGGAAAGCTGCAAAACCGTTAAATAACAAGGAGTTTATTATGAAAAAAATTACTGCGACTATACTTTCACTGGCATTGATGGGCTGTGCGGCAGTTTCCTGCGGCGGCAAGGACGGAGACAAGGCTGAAAGCAGGCTTCTTCCCAAGGCTGCCGATACCTGTGTAAGCGATTTTTCAAAGGATGTTTTCAGCGGCAACAGCGATGATATGCTCGCCTGTATGTATCCCGATGAGCTGGTTTCGGGACTGAAGAGCAGCGGTCTTATGGATCAGCTGGAATCCGCCATGAAATCGGGCGCAGACGGCTCGTTCAAGAGCTGCTCCACCTCGGGAGAGGTAAAGCTCAGCGACAAGGCTTTGCAGGGTGCGGGCACATATTTTGATGCCTATGCACAGATGCTCAATATCAGCGCCGGTCCCTATAAGGTGACAGACGGCTATAAGCTGAAAATGACGGTAGTTACAACGGAGAGCGGCAAGGATGCGTCCTTCGACGAGGACATAATCGTCGTTAATGTTGACGGTGAGGGCTGGAAGCTTATCCCCATGGACGAGGCAAGCCTTGAGGCAGCTGCCGATAAGGGCAACGGCTGATAAAGGGGAATCAGAACGTGAAAAAACTTTTATCAGCGCTTCTGATATGCGGACTTACGGCGGCTTCGGCTGCTTCCTGCGCGGGAAAAGGCGAGACCTCGTCTGCTACGGTCGAAACTACAGCTGCCGCGACAACTGCGGGAACTGCAACAGAGGCAGAAACAGAGCCTGCAACGGAACCGACTACAAAAGTGACCGTTGAATACTACGATGGGCTTATCTGCTCGGATAATATGACCGAAAAGGAAAAGGAGAGATCGAGCTTCCGTGAGTTTACACTCCTTGATCCTGAGAAGTGTTTTAGTCTTAGCAAAAACGGTCGTAACTTCTATGCCATGCCAGATGCTGCGGAACTAAAAGTGAAGAAATTCACAGATGATATTCGAGAGATAAAAATATATGATGAACAGCTTGACACAGACTTTCTCGTCCATGTCATACTTCCGCCAGACTATGATAAAAACAAGGAATACCCAGTATTTCTTATGACCGATCCTGCGTATTGGTTCAAATTAATACCTGATCTTCGCCAGTTTATCAGCGACGGTGAAGCAGCTCCGATGATATTTGTTACGCTTGGCTATGATTATGACAGAAACGGCGGCGGTGATGAAGAACGGCTTGATAAATTTATAATTCGCCAGAAAGAATTCCTCGATTTTATTACTGACGACCTCATGCGGACTGTTGCTCTGAACTATAAGATCGACGAGTCACGCTCCGTATTTTTCGGACATTCCTGCGGAGGAACGTTCTCTCACTACGCTCTCTGCAATTCAGACAGATATGAATATCAGCCATTTGCAAGGTACATAATGGGAAGCATGGCATTCTGGAATTATTATCATTCTTTCGATGAGCAGCTTTATGATCCGAGTGTTATTACAGATCCCTATGCGTATACACGGGAATTTGACTATTTTGACCGCAATGAGACTATGGATAAGAACGTATTAATATGTGCAGGCGGCAGAGAAAATTCTTCTTTCGAGGATAACTATGACGGCAATAAAAATATGACTGAGGAAGCAACGGCGCTTTATGAAAGACTTACCTCACATGGTACAGATGCAGAACTTAAAATATATGAGGATTGCTATCACAACAATTATGTGGAAGATATGCTGAAGGACTATCTGAAGCAGAACTTCCCACCCGAAAATAAATCTGAAAGTTAAAATGCAGGAGGAAAACACAATGAACAAAGCAGTTATTCTTGCAGGCGGACAGGGCAAGCGCATGAAGGCGGAAATGCCCAAGCCTCTTTTCAAGGTTCTCGGCGAGCCCATGCTCCGCTGGGTGATATCTGCCTGTGAAGCGGCTGACCTTACGGATATATGCGTGGTCAAGGGCTTCAAGGGCGAGATGATAGATGAGTATCTGGACGGTCAGTACAAGACCGTGCTTCAGGCTGAAAGACTTGGTACAGGTCACGCTGTAAAGCAGGCTGTGCCTTTCCTCGAGGAGGATACTGAGGGGCATACCCTCGTGCTCTGCGGAGATGCGCCCTTTATCGATGCCGAGACCATCAAGGAGTCTCTTATAATCCACAAGCAGCAGAACAACGCTGTTACGGTCATCACTGCAGAGCTGGAAAATCCTTTCGGCTACGGCAGGATAATCCGCTCGGCAGGCGGCATCAGCGGCATAGTTGAGCAGAAGGACGCTACCGAGGAGCAGCGTCAGATAAAAGAAGTGAATTCCGGCACATACTGGTTCAGGACCGCCGACCTCATCGAGCTTCTTGGCAAGCTCAGCAATGATAATGTGCAGAACGAGTACTACCTCACCGACACCATCGCCATCGCTCTTGCAGAAGGCAAGAACGCAGGCGCGTACAAGTCCGAGAACGCCGATATCATCAGGGGAGCCAACGACAGAAAGGACCTCCTTGAGCTGAACACCTACGCAAGAATGGCTGTTATCGAAAAGCACCTTGCCAACGGCGTTGAGTTTACCTGCACAGACGGCGTTGTCATCGAGCGCGGCGTTGAGATAGGTGTGGGTACGGAGATACTTCCCAATACTATAATAAGAAAAAATACCACCATCGGCAGGAACTGCAAGATAGGTCCCAATACTGTGGTGGAGAACTGTAAGATAGGCGACGATGTGAACCTCCACACAGTGCAGGCTTACGAGTCGGAGATAGAGTCGGGCGTAAAGATAGGTCCCTACGTTCATATACGTCCCGACAGCGTTGTGAAGTCGGGCGCTAAGATAGGCGACTTCGTGGAGATAAAGAACTCCACCATCGGCGAAAAGACTGCCATCGCGCATCTTGCCTACGTCGGCGACAGCGACATCGGAAAGCGCGTGAACATCGGCTGCGGAACTGTTACCGTAAACTACGACGGTATCGCAAAGAGCCGCTGTGTTATCGGGGACAACTGCTTCGTCGGCTGCAACACCAATCTCATCGCTCCCGTAAAGCTGGGCAAGGCTGTATACACAGCCGCAGGAACCACCGTAACAAGGGACGTTCCCGACTATGCACTGGCTATCGACAGAGGCGTTATGAAGATAAACGAGGGCTATACTCTCAGAAAGCTCAAGAGCAAGCTGGGAAAGTGATATAAAAGTAAAAAAGGCTGTCCTGAGACAGCCTTTTTTATATAGGTATAGAACCGGAACTGGCAAAATAATAACGACCTTCATTGACACCCTCTCAAAAGCCAATCAAGGTCGCTATCGAGTTGGCGGCTGCGCACCCTCTATACGCAGATGCCGTACGGCAGGCACAAATTCCGTAGTGCCATATATCCCTTTGCTTTGTTATCACTACTGTCGTAACGTTTTAAGCGATTTGGAAACTGCCTTAGGCGATTAAACATATTATAGGCATTAATGTTTAATAACAGTTGTGAATAAGTAAGATGTCTTTTGGAACTGGTTGATGTGGCATGGATACGGCGGAGTTTAAAACCGTATCGAGCAAAACAGGATATAATTGCCGATTTTGTTACAGGACACATAATATATCTTGATGTAATTATGTGGTGGATGGAGACCGATTTTTCGGTCTCTGTTCTTCCAACAATTGTATTATAGCCCATGGGGGAGGAAAGTTCAATTGATTATATTGCTTGAAATTAGCACTATATTGCTAAATAAAATTCAATTATTTATATTAAGCAATTATGAACAAAACTGAATATTTTATACGTTCATATAATATTCATATATGCAGATTTTGCTGTGTTTTTCGTATTCCGGAGGCAGTTCCCGAACTCTGAAATCAACGCAGATGCGTTGTTTTCGGCGCTTGCACAATTTGTGCTGTGAAAATCCGGGTTTTTAACAATCTGTAATATTCAATTGTGATTATACAGATGAAATATGTTAGTTAAATCATACAAAAAAATGGCTCGGAAGAAAATTCATAAAAAATATGGAAATTCTTCATATATTTTTTTGTTTTAACGATTTTTGTGCTACAAAAAAGCTCCGAAGTCTGTTCCCCGGAGCCTTATGTCATAATATTCCGTTGGCTGCATCCTCGATACGTCTGCGGTAGTAGGAAGCCTGCCATGCAAAATCAAACTGCTTGAACAGCCTGAGGCAGCCCTCGGCGTTCTGAAGAGCGCCCTCAAGTCCCTCATCGTCGCCTGCCTTGGCGAAAATGTATACTACCGTAATGAATATCTCAAGGAGAGTAAGGTCCTTTGCGCCCTGAGGCTTGTAGCCGAACTTCAGCAGCTTCAGTGCCTGCTGGTAGTTCTTTGCAGCACAGTCCGCCAGTGCAAGGGCGATGTACATGTCAGCCTCCTTCTGGGGCGTGATCTTTGCCGTGTGCTTCTGGAGGAAGCTTATGTTCCTCGTGCGGAAGTCCTCTGCGTCGCGCCAGTTGCCTATCTTGCTGACGGTGGCAAGAGTCTCGACACAGTAGGCGAATTTTTCGTCGCCGCTGAGCTTTTTGTCTTCAAGCTTTTCAAGATAAAAGGCAGCCGATTTGTAGTCGTGTATCCTGCCGTACAGTGATGCCAGCTGGACTATATCAAAGGGCGAGGGCTTTTTTGCGTTGTCGATGAAGGCGTCCGCATAGGCTTCGCACAGATCCTTGGTATATCCCTTTTCAATGTATAAAGCATACACGTCAACGTATTTTTTCATCTCGGCGCTGTGAGATGTCAGCAGCGAAAATCCTATCTTTTTACGTTCTGACGGTGAAATCATATATATCAGACCCCCTGTCCTGTGGGTTATCGTAACATAGCAAATGAGTAAAAACAGTAAATTATTCTTACTTGTTTGCATATTCAATTCTAACACAAATTTATTACTTAGTCAACATTTGTCGGCAGTTAAAATGCAAAACTGTTGATATGCACAAAAACGGCGCGGATTTTTTTCCTAATCAACATATTGAACTAATGCATCTTTTAAGCTTATTTCAATAATTTGTGCTATAATAATAGTAGAGTGGAGCGGTGTGCTCTCGGAGTGACTGCTCCCCGTGCTATGACATACCCTCTGCCGCAGGGGCAGAGAAGTTCCAAGGGGGAATATATATGAGAGTTCTCGTGGTTGAAGACGAGATGCAGCTTGCGGATGCTCTTTCGGAGATCCTTAAAAGAAATATGTATAATGTTGACACCGCTTACAACGGTATAGACGGTCTTGATAATGCCATGACAGGCGTGTACGACTGTATCATCCTCGACATCATGCTTCCCGGCATGAACGGTCTGGAGGTGCTGAGAAAGCTGAGACAGGAGAGGATAAGCACTCCCGTCCTGCTGCTCACCGCACGAAGCGAGATCGAGGATAAGATCAACGGCCTTGACGGCGGCGCTGACGACTATCTGACAAAGCCCTTCGTTACGGGAGAGCTGCTGGCGAGAGTCCGCGCCCTCACCAGAAGAAAGGGCGAGATCGTCGATGAGAACAGGCTGGATTACAACGGCCTTGAGCTCAATAAGAACACCTGCTCTGTAATGTGGCAGGGCAACGATGTAAAGCTTTCACTGAAGGAGTATCAGATCATGGAGCTGCTTATCTCCAATCCCCATCAGATACTCCCCAAGGAGCGCATAATCGAGAAGATCTGGGGCTATGAGAGCGATGTTGAGTATAACAACATCGAGGTGTACATATCCTTCCTTAGAAAGAAGCTCTCTGTCATCTCGGCTCCCGTTCAGATCAAAACAGCCCGGGGTATCGGCTATTCACTTGAGTAAGGAGGAATGCTGCCATGGCAAAGAAAAATAACGATCAGATGTTCAGAAAAGCGCAGATGAGGCTGTTCACCATGATAGTGAGCATACTCCTCGCAGTGTTCATCGCGCTCATAAGCTCCATAAACGTCATCACCAAGGCTGTCATGAGAGGTCAGTCAAAGGAAGTCCTCATGCAGATAGCTGCGGGTACGGAGTATAACGACAAGGAGCTGAAGTTCATGTTCACTCCGCCCGATAACGGCGAGCCCAAGAACGGAAAGCCCTCGGAGCCCGCAAAAAAGCCCACTGAGGCTGTCACAACTGCGGAGGTCACCTCATCGTCAGCCGCTGTCACTACGGAAAGTGTTACTACTACCGCAAAGACTACAGAGACAGCTGCCGTCACCACCTCTGCGGAGGAGGCAACGGATACCGAGACCTACGAGGAGAACGATTACGAGCAGCAGGAGCAGCCTGAGGCTCAGCCAAATCCCAATGATAATCAGGGCAATCAGAATGAGGTGCCCTTCAAGCAGCCCGAAACTCAGCCGAGACAGCCCGAGACTCAGCCCAGAAGGTCCGAGAGTCAGGAGAGCCAGCAGGAATGGACGGCTCCCACTCTGCCAAATAACGACAATAACAATAACGGCGGTCAGGGCAGCTGGGGCGACTGGGGAAGCTGGGGCGGCGACGGTCAGAACGGCGGCTGGGGCAATGGCGACGGCGGTCAGAACGGCTGGGGAACCGGTCAGTACGACCCCAACTGGAACCCCTACGACCCGTGGAACCCTTGGAACCCATGGAATCCGTGGAGCCCTTGGAACCCGTGGAACCAGCAGCAGTGGGGACAGGCTCCAAAGGCATACAGCAATGAAAATGAAGAATTCGACTATGAGAGCTACCACCGTGAGCACGGCGGCGAGTCTGAAAGATCTGACGACAGCGAGCCCCACCTTATGCAGACCGTTTACAGCGGCGAGGACGTCCTCGACGGCTTTACCGTGCTGGCAAACAGGGACGGCGGCGACGAGGTCACTTACGCCGAAAAGAACGATACGAGCAGAAAGCCTGCACCTGTTCCCGAGGCAAGTCCCGTAAGCGCTTCAAAGGTGGAGCCCATACCAAAGAGCCTCGGCTCTATCGACTTTTTCGTGCTCATGTCCGACAAGGACGGCCATTACCTTGCAAAGCTCTATAACGAGGACCTGAAAGCCGATGCGGCTCAGGAGTGCATAACCGATATCCTCGACAAGAATACCGATACGGGTATGTATCACTCATATCAGTACTATCAGGCTGACAAGTCCAACGGAAACCTCATAGTGCTGACAGACAAGAGCTATGAGATGGATATGCTCAGACAGCTCAAGCGCACCACTATCATCATCGGCTCCATCGCGCTGATAATACTGTCCATTCTGGCGTATTTCCTCAGCAAGAAGAGTATCCAGCCTATCAAGATAGCTTTCAACAAGCAGAAGCAGTTCGTATCGGATGCAAGCCACGAGCTCAAGACTCCTCTTACGGTCATCTCCGCAAATACAGACGTTCTTCAGGGCGAGATAGGTGAGAACAAGTGGCTCAACTACATAAAGTCTCAGACAGACCGCATGAACGTGCTGGTAAATGACCTGCTGAATCTTACAAGGCTGGAAAACAACACCGTTGAGCTGGAGTACAAGTACTTCAACATGAGCAAGGCGATCGTTAATACAGCCCTGCCCTTTGAGTGTCAGGCGTTTGAGAGCAACAAGAAGTTCGAGGTGGATGTGGACGACAATATCATGCTCTGCGGAAGCGAAAAGCACGTTAAGCAGATGGCTGCCATATTCATCGACAATGCGCTGAAATACTCCAACGACGGCGGCACGGTAAGAGTTTCGCTGAAGAAGGTGGGCGGCAGAAAGGTGCTGTCCGTATTCAATACGGGCGAGGGCATCAAGGTGGAGGATCAGGATAAGATCTTCGAGCGCTTCTTCCGCAGCGACGAGTCGAGAAACCGCGCAACAGGCGGCTACGGACTGGGTCTTGCCATAGCTAAGTCCATCATCGACAAGCACAAGTTCAAGCTGAATATCATCAATCAGCCCGGTGAGAGCGTATGCTTCGCCGTGACTATGGATTGACATTCATACAGCAGTTATGCCCCTGAGTGCTGAAAAGCACCCGGGGGCATTTGTTTATACGGGGAAATCATTATTTAGCGCGTATGCGCTAAGTTGATAGTTGAAAGTTGAGAGTTGAGAGTTAATGTGTTCGCTTCGCTCACAATATTTAAATATTGTCGCCGCAGGCGACTCCACAACTTTCAACTCTAAACTCTCAACTCTAAACTTAAATCATAATTTAGCTCCGCTAAATTATGATTTGACATCATCTTCAAGGTATATTATAATAATAATGTACCGTTATGCGGTGCTGTACAGAAATCATAATGGAGATATTGCTATGAAAACTTCCGTTGTTATCGTGTGCGCAGGAAATTCTACAAGAATGGGCGGCGTCAATAAGATACTCCTCCCGCTGGGAGAAAGAAAGGTCATAGGCGTTACCATGCAGGCTTTCCAGTCCTGCGAGAGCGTCTGCGAAATAATCATCGTTGCCCGTGAGGACGATATCCCTGCCATTCAGGCAGAGGCTGAAGCCGCAGGCATAACCAAGCTTGCCGCCTGCACTACGGGAGGCGCTACCCGTCAGGAGAGCGTCATCAACGGCATAAGAAAAATATCCAAGGAGACCGAGCTTGTGGCTGTCCACGACGGCGCCCGTCCCCTTGTAAAGCCCGAGCATATCGAGAGAGTCATAAAGGACGCTTCCGTGTTCGGCGGCGCGACACTGGGCGTTCCCGTAAAGGACACCATCAAGACCGTGGACGGCGGTCTCATTATCGATACTCCTCCGAGAAGCTCACTGTATATCACCCAGACTCCACAGATATTCAAGCGAAACCTCTACTTTGAGGGCATTGACTTCGCTCTGGAGCACGGTCTGGACTTCACCGATGACTGCCAGCTGGTAGAGGCTATCGGCGGCAAGGTGGCTATGACCGTGGGTGACTACACCAATATAAAGATAACTACCCCCGAGGATATAGACATCGCGGAGGTGCTCCTCAGACGGAGATAAGTCGGGAGCGAAAGGAGAATAGACTTTGTTTGCGAATTACCATACCCACACCGCCCGCTGCGGCCATGCCAGAGGTACGGACAGAGAGTTCGTGGAGAGCGCCATCGCTCACGGCATGAAGGTGCTGGGATTTGCCGACCACTGCCCGTGGGTGTTCGGCGACGGTTACAGGTCGGGCATTAGAATGACAGATAAAGAGGTGGAGGGATATTTCAGTTCTCTCACCGGCCTCAGGGATGAGTACGCCGATGATATTACCATATACATAGGCTTTGAGGCGGAGTACATACCCCAGCTCATCGAGGCGCAGGATAAGCTCCTTGCGGACTATCCGCTGGACTATATGATAATGGGTCAGCACTTCAACGACCCCGAGTACTGTCAGGTATATATGGGAGTCCCCACAGATGACGAGGCAGTGCTCAATAAGTACGTTGACCGCATAATCGAGGGCATGGAGTCGGGAAGATACCGCTATCTGGCTCACCCCGACCTGCTGGACTTCACAGGCAGTCAGGAGATATACGAAAAGCACTTCACAAGACTGTGCGAGTATCTGAAGTCGAAGGATATACCCGTGGAGATAAATATGCTGGGCATGACAAGCGGCAGGCACTACCCCTCGGACAGGTTCTTCCGCATAGCTCAGAACGTGGGCAATACCGCCATTATCGGCTGCGACGCCCATGTTCCCGAAGCTCTCTGCGACAGCGAGGCTATGGAAAAGTGCAGGGCATTCGCCGGAAAGTACGGGCTGACTGTCCTTGAGACCCTTCCGGGACTCGGGGCAAAGAAGTAAGATTTCAGAGTTGAAAGTTGAGATTGGAAGGATATTATGAGTATTTTTGATGTGTTCGACAGGATTTCCGCAAATTCTTCCTCGGCAAGAGGTAAAATAGAATATGTTATCGCAGGTCTTGGCAACCCCGGACTTGAATACGAAAACACGCGCCATAATGCAGGCTTCATGGTCATGGACGAGCTGGCAAAGCAGCTGGGCGAGGACATAAGCCGCCTGCGCTTCAAGGGCAAGACCGCTGAGGTCACTGTTGAGGGCAAGCGCTGCCTGCTTCTCAAGCCCACCACATTCATGAACAACAGCGGTGAAGCCATCGTTCAGGCGCTGGAGTTCTACAAGATAGACGTTTCAAACCTAATTGTGGTCTGCGATGATATCTCCCTTGACTGCGGAAAGCTCCGCATACGCCGCAAGGGCAGCCACGGCGGTCACAACGGCCTCCGCAGCATATGCGAGCTCACAGGCAGGGACGACTTCCCACGCATAAAAATGGGCGTCGGCAAAAAGCCTCACCCCGATTATGACCTTGCAAAATGGGTGCTGGGAAAGTTCGGCAAGGAGGACTCGGAGAAAATGGCAGAGTCTGTGAAGAATGCCTGCGAGTGCATAAAGCTCATGGTGCAGGACAAGACCGATGAAGCCATGAACAAGTATAATTCCTGATAACGGAGATGTACAATGGATCTGTTTAAAGAACTGTTCGGCGAGCTTGCAGGCTTCAAAAGCCTCAGGGAAGCCGTCGATAAAAATATCTCACCCGTCTCTGTGACGGGTCTTTCCCATATACACAGGGCACAGCTCATACACGCCCTCAGCGGTAAAAAAATAAACCTTGTCATCACAGGCTCCGAGGCAGAGGCGAAAAAGCTCTGCGACGACATAAACATGATGGCAGGTGCTGAGGAGGCTGTGCTTTTCCCCTCAAAGGAGCTGGTGTTCACTCCCGTTGACAGCACCAACCACGAATACGAGCATATGCGTATAGCCGCCCTCATAAAGGCGGCTAAAAGCCGTTGTTCCGTAATATGTGCCAGCATCGAGGCTGTAATGCAGCCCGTTATCCCCGTGGGAGTCCTTATCGCGTCGGGTATCGAGCTATCTCAGGGACAGGAGATAGACCTGAAGGAGATCGCCGTTACCCTCGCAAAGTGCGGCTATCAGCGCTGCGAAAAGGTAGAGGGCGCATCGCAGTTCTCCATAAGAGGCTCTATCCTCGATATCTTCCCCGTACAGGCGGATAAGCCCGTCCGTATTGAGCTCTGGGGCGACGAGATAGACTCAATATCGGAGTTCGAGACCGATACTCAGCGCCGCACGGAGCCCCTCGAAAAAATGGAGCTCTATCCCTCGGGAGAGGTGCTCTATGACAACGAGGAGCTTGCCGACAGGATAGAGGAGCTGTGCAAAAAGGTACGCGGAAAGCACATGGAGCAGGTACGCGGGCACCTCGGCGCCGACGTTCACAGGCTCAGGGCAGGGGAGATACTCGCCCACAGCGTCAAGTACTACCCTCTGGTCTACGGAGAGCCCTCCACCGTGTTCGACTATATCGACGGAGCCGTGCTTTTCAGCGATTATTCCGACATTATGGACAATGCCGCAGGTGTGCTCACAAGGCACAACGAGGACGTGAAGATACTCATTGAGGACGGTCAGCTCTGCAAGGGACTGGACGGCTATATCCTTGAGCTGGCGGATATACAGCACAGGGCTGAGAAGCGCGTCTGCCTCTATATGAGCAGCTTCATGCAGGGCGGCGAGCGTATAGACTACCGCAGGCTGGTCAGCTTCGAGGCTATGCAGACAGCTCCGTGGAGCGGCGAGATGAAACAGCTCATCGAGGACCTTGAGGACTACCACCGCCGCGGCTACCGCATGATACTGGCAGCAGGCAGCGACAAGACACTTCCCATAATACAGCAGGACCTCTGCGACAATGGTATTCCCTGCGACCTGCTGTCACAGGGCATCGAGCCCGCAGCAGGCAGAGTGCTGCTCATGTCGGGCAGCTTCGGCGGCGGCTTTGAGTATCCCGAGAACAAGACCGTTCTCATTACTCAGGGACGCTCTATGGACGCGGTGCGCAGGAAGCGCCGCAAAAAGAAGAACAAGGCGGAGGAGATACGCTCCCTTGCGGATATCACCGAGGGCGACCTCGTTGTTCATTCAGGCCACGGTATCGGCAGGTTTATCGGCATACGAAAGCTGGAAATGGACGGCGTTACCAAGGACTATATAACCATACAGTATGCAGGAACCGACAAGCTCTATATCCCCGTAACTCAGCTGGATATGGTGTCGAAGTACATCGGTCCCAGAGATGACAGCGGCGTAAAGCTCAACAAGCTAAGCTCGGGTGAGTGGCAGAAGACCAGAAGCAACGTAAAACGCGCAGTAAAGGATATGGCGCATGAGCTCATCGCACTCTATGCAAAGCGCGAAAAGAGCGTGGGCTTTGCCTTCTATCCCGATGACGAGATACAGCACGATTTCGAGGAGCGCTTCCCCTATGTGGAGACCGACGACCAGCTCCAGTCAATCGCCGAGATAAAGGCGGATATGGAACGCGCCCGTCCCATGGAGAGACTGCTCTGCGGCGACGTGGGCTTCGGAAAGACCGAGGTGGCGCTGAGAGCCGCCATGAAGTGCGTGCTCTCGGGCAAGCAGTGCGCTATCCTTGCGCCTACCACAGTTCTTGCCTATCAGCACTATCAGACCGCACTGCGCAGATTTGAGCACTTCCCCGTGAATATCGAACTGCTCAGCCGCTACCGCACTCCCAAGCAGCAGGAGGAGATAATCAAGAAGCTGAAGCAGGGACGCATAGACCTTATAATAGGTACTCACAAGATAATCCAGAAGTCCGTGGTATTCAAGGACTTGGGACTTGCTATCATAGACGAGGAGCAGCGCTTCGGCGTTGCCCACAAGGAAAAGTTCAAGGAGAGCTTCACGGGCGTGGATGTGCTCATGCTGTCCGCTACGCCTATCCCCCGTACACTGAATATGGCTATGAGCGGCATCAGGGATATGTCCGTCATCGAGGAGCCCCCTCAGGACAGATACCCCGTTCAGACCTATGTCATCGAGTACAACATGGGCACTATAATACAGGCTATCGTCAGGGAGCTCCGCCGCGGCGGTCAGGTTTACTACATCCACAACCGTGTAGAGACTATCCACGCCTGCGCTTCACGGCTTCAGGAATTACTTCCCGAGGCTCGTATCGCCGTTGCTCACGGTCAGATGGGGGAGGACGAGATGTCCGACATCTGGGAGCAGCTGGTGGAGCATGAGGTGGATATCCTCGTCTGCACTACCATCATCGAGACAGGCGTTGACGTTCCGAATGTCAATACCCTTATCATTGAGGACTCCGACCGCTTCGGACTCTCTCAGCTCTATCAGCTCCGCGGCCGTGTGGGACGCTCTAACCGCAGAGGCTATGCCTACTTCACCTATCAGCGCGACAAGGTGCTGACGGAGATAGCTACAAAGCGACTCAACGCCATGAGGGAGTTCACACAGTTCGGAAGCGGCTTCAGGATAGCCCTCCGCGACCTTGAGATAAGAGGCGCGGGAAGCATACTGGGCGGCAGACAGCACGGTCATATGGAAGCCGTGGGCTATGATATGTATTTGCAGCTCCTGTCCGAGGCTATCGCCGAGGAAAAGGGCATTCAGCCCGAAAAGGTGCCGGAGTGCCTTGTGGATATACAGATAGACGCCCATATCCCCGAGAAGTACATATCAAGCCTCAATCAGCGTATAGATATGTACCGAAAGATAATGCTGGTAAATGAGGACAGCGACAAGTCCGACCTCATAGACGAGCTCATAGACCGCTACGGCGACCCGCCGAAATCGGTGGTGGGACTCATAGACGTTTCCCTGCTGAGAAACAAGGCGGCACACATGGGCATCACCGAGATATCCCAGAAAAACGGCGCTATGTACTTCTATACCGAGTACCTTGTGCCCGAGCAGATAGCCGCTCTTCAGCAGGCTTACAAGGGCAGGATAACCTTCAACGGCGTGGGCAAGTCCTACGTTTCCGTAAAAATATCCCCGAAAATACGCCCCTTCGACATGATGAGGGAGACCGTGGAGCTGCTGTATCAGAACAGGGAGCAAAAATAATACTTGCCGCAATATTTGGTCAAGTTTTTAAGATAATCGCAATTTTTGTGTAATATGTATTAAAAAATGTGTAGGAATTTGTATGATATGTTACTTTACACGCTTTGGTTTTTGTGCTACAATGAGGGTGTAAAAACAGACCATTCACACTGTGACGTACAAAGGAGATACAGATATGGACTATAAAAAAATAATGGCAGGAGCCGCAGCTTTTGCACTTGCTGTGTGCGCTGCGGGCTGTGCCAAAAAGGATTCGGGCAAGAAGTCCGAGGATAAAGAGCCAACCACCGCGGGAACTACCGCAGAGGCGACCACAGAGGAGGAGACCACCGAGGAGAAGCAGCCCCCTACACCCGTAGAGGCTGACGACCCCAATGCCATCACCTTCGATGACGGAGTTTTCGACTTCGCCGAGGTCAAGACCGATGACCCCGACTGCGCTTCAGGAGAGCTCTCGGTTGAGGAGCTCATGGGCAATAAGATGCTGAAATTCACCGACGATAATACAGTTCCCCTAAAGGGAAAGGTGCAGAAGATAGACATTCGTGTGCTTCCGCTCCTTGGCGCTGAGGGAGCTGCAAAGGTACGCAGGATAGAGTTTGACCTGTACGCTCAGGCTACCAAAGACGGCCTCAAGACCAATGATGCCGAGAATGTAAGAGCTCCCGGCTGGATAGGCGGAGGCGGCGGTACTGTTACTGCTGTCAATGACAAGTGGTATGATTTTCAGGAGTTCGACGGCGGCGAGTACGACTTCGAGACCTCGGGACCTGTTCACGTTAAGTTCAAGTTCCTGCTTGCTGACAGCGGACAGTGCTGGAGCGAGGAGATGGAGGACCCCAACTTCCTCATCATGCGCTGGGGCATCGCCAACGAGTCCGACCTCTATATCGACAACCTTGTGTTCTTCGACGAGGACGGAAACTCCATACCCGTTCAGTCAGGCGGCTCCAAGATAGAGGAGAAGCTGGAAGAAGCAGAGGACAAGATAAAGGATGAGGCTCAGAAGGCAAAGGAGGAGCTTCAGGCTGAGTACGAAAAGGCTATGGAGGATATGAAGAACTCCGAGGACTATGAGGCGGCAAAGGCTAAGATCGACGAGATCAAGCAGAAGATGGAGGAATTCAAGTCCGACGAGAGCATGGCTGAGATACAGGATAAGATCTCACAGGCTGAGGCGGAGATAAAGGAAAAGACCTCTCAGGCTCAGGCTGCTATCGAGGAAGCTTCAAGAATGATCGAAGAAGCTAAGAATAACTAAAGAAGATCAAAAGGATACCAGTATAGAAATTTTGCCCCTGAACGTTTTATAGCGCTCAGGGGCATTTTTGTTTTATTCGGGTAAATTATAATTTACATTTGTAGGGAACGCCGCCCTCGGCGTTCCGTTGGGCATGTAATACATTTTGCGGAACGGCGAGGGCGCCGTTCCCTACATTATGCTAATGGCTATGGGCTAACGGCTCAAATCATAATTTTGCTCCGCAAAATTATGATTTACATTTGCAGGACTCCAATGGGGCGTCCGATTTTTAGTCAAAGTAAAATATGTCCTCGAACTTCTTGTCGAGGGCTATGCACAGTATCAGTGCCAGCTTTGCCGTGGGGCTGAACTGCCCCGTCTCTATGGAGCTTATGGTGTTTCTCGATACGCCTACCATCTTTGCCAGCTCGTCCTGTGAAAGCCGCTGCTCCTTGCGTATCTCTTTCAGGCGGTTGCGGAGTATGAGTGAATCGTCTATCATGCTTTCACCGCCTTATGGTTTTAAGCCGAAAAGCTCGCAGACAGCCATAAAGGTGAACATAGCGAATGCTAAGCCGTTAAGGGCTGCCACGGCAATATCCGCAGAAGTTCTGCTCTTTATCGCCTTATGCAGGTTAATTGCAAAGATCATACAGAATTCCGTTGCGATCATTCCGTAGTTCACGCGGCTTGTAGCAAAAAGCGACAGCATAGTGTATATTACGATAAAGCATAAACTGAAGAGCATAGCGAAGCGAGAAGCACTTCTTGCTCTGTCTATCTCCGCGATGTCGCGGTTTTTATTTTCCTGACGGCTTTTTGCGAGTATCTCTTCCTTGTTCATAATGATCTCCTCCTGTTAAGAATTGTTTGTTATCAGGATCACGGCGTCCGTAATAATTATTGCAGCAGCGATTAAAAGCCAAAGAATACCTGATACTATAAGAGCTTTTTTCTTTTGGCTGATGCCATTTATGAGGCATTCGATACCGCTTCCTGTGATGACCACAGCCCACAGTCCGAAATCAGGCTTTTTTGTTATTACGGCATGGATAATGAAAAT
Organism: Ruminococcus sp.; assembly: GCA_017519145.1. GTDB lineage: Bacteria > Bacillota > Clostridia > Oscillospirales > Ruminococcaceae > Ruminococcus. The sequence goes on along the minus strand of JAFWTA010000036.1, from coordinate 35,279 downwards.
AACGGCAGCAACGAGAGACATTGAAATAGCGGCATAGTTATAGACTTTCTGCTTTGTCGCTTCTTTGAAAGGATCATGCTTCCTGTATTCCTTCTGGCTTTTAGCCAGTATTTCTTCTCTTTTCATAATAGTTTTCTCCTATATCATGCAAAGTTTTATTGTCAGTTTTTGACAAGTTTACTTGGTATGACTGTATTATAGCACTGCCAAGTATACTTGTCAAGATTTTGCAAAGAAAACTTGTCGGATTTGTATGACTGCACAATTCAGACGTGCCAACGCAGCTGATTTGTAGTTTGATATAAACAAAAGGCGAACCATTCGGTTCGCCTTTAATTACGCATTACGCATTATGAATTATGCATTGAATATCAGCCGAGTACTACCTTTATCTCGTTAACATCGGCAAGCTTGTCAGCAGGAACATAGTTGCCATCCAGCTTTGTGCCGTTGAGGTAGAGCTCCTTGACGCCGCTCTGAACGTGTGCGGAGTTGTCGATGTCGATGTTCAGCTTCTTGCCGCGGAAGTTCTTGTGAATCTTGAAGCCGTCCCACTTTGCGGGGATAGAAGGTGAGATGGCAAGACCGTTAAGGTCGGGTCTCATACCGCAGATACCCTCTACGCAGCCTACCATTACTGTGGAAGCTGTACCTGTGAGCCAGTGTACATGAGCGCGTCCCTCATAGGGTGAAGCCTTTGACTCGGTGAACTGTCCGTGTACATAGGGCTCCATAACTCTTATCTCAGCCTTGTTGTTCATTGCGGCAGGCGAGCTCTCGAGGAAGTACTCGAATGCGCGGTCGCCGTGACCGAGAAGTGACTCGGCAAGTATGAGCCAGCCCTGTGACTGTGAGAAGATACCGCCGTTTTCCTTTGTGTCAAGGTTGAATACCTGCATGAGCGCACCCTCGAAGTGGTGGTACTTGTAGGGGGGATCAAGAAGCTTTGCGCCGTAGGGAGTGTTGAGTATGCTGTGGACGCTGTCCATAGCCTTGTCAGCCTGCTCTGCATTTGCAAACTGTGAGATAACGCTCCAGCTCTGGGGATTGAGCCACATATTTGCCTCGGGATCCTTCTTTGCACCGACGATAACGCCGTCCTCACGGATACCGCGGATAAATCTGTCCTCGTCCCAGCACTTTTCAAGTGCTGCTGCAAGCTTTGCTCTTGCGCCGTCGATGTACTCAACGTATGCTGTATCGTTTCTGTCCTCAGCCATGCCGCGGATAACGTTCATAGCGTAGTAGAGCTGGAATGCAACGAATGTTGACTCGCCCTGTGCTCCCAGACGGAGACAGTCGTTCCAGTCTGCGTGGAGACCTGCGGGCATATCGTGGCTTCCGAGGCGCTCCATTGAGAAGCGGATAGCGTTCTTCAGGTGGTCGTAAACGGTAGCCTCTCCGCCGCCTTCTTCAGCGTAGGTGATGACCTCGTCGAGGAATCCCTTGTTTCCGCTCTCGCCAAGGTACTTGACGATAGTGGGGAAGAGCCAGAGCGCGTCATCGGCACGGTATGAGGGATGTCCTGTTTCCTTTGCGTAAACACTGTGCTCGTCGTTCTCGTCGGGGCAGGTCTCGTGGCCTGCGTTGTGGTCGAACTTTACAAGGGGAAGTCCGCCGCCGTTGCTTACCTGTGCGGACAGCATGAAGCGTATCTTATCGGCAGCCATTTCGGGATCGAGGTGGATGATGCCCTGAATGTCCTGTACCGTATCGCGGTAGCCGTAGCCGTTTCTCAGTCCGCAGTATATGAATGAAGCCGCTCTTGACCATATGAATGTGATGAAGCACTGGTAAGCGTTCCATACGTTTATCATGTTGTTGAACTCGTCAGAGGGAGTCTCAACGCTGAAGTTTTCCAGCTGGCTGTGCCAGTGGTCTTTGAGCTGTCTGATCTCGGCATCTACCTTGCCTGCTTCCTTGTATTCCTCAAGGATAGCGGCAGCCTCTGAGTCGGTGCGCTGACCCAGTACGAAGATGAACTCCTTTGTCTCGCCTGCTGCAAGAGTGATATCGCTCTGGAGAGCGCCGCAGGAGTTGGAGTTGAAGTTCATTACGTTGTTGCACTTGCCGTTTTCAACAGCGATGGGATTCGAGAATGTTCTGTAGGGACCGATGAAGTCACTGAGGCTTCCGTTGCAGGCTGTGACGGGCTGTCCCACCATGCCGAAGAAGCGCTCCTTGCCGTTGTAGCCGTTCTCATCGAAGCCTGTGTTCTCGTTCATGTGCTGGATTATCCTGTTTCCGCCCTCAAAGCTGGTGCGAGTGATAAAGAGGGTGTACTGGAGGTTTACCTGATCCTGCTCATAGTTGGGCTCGTTGGTGAACTCTATAAGTCCGAATACGGACAGCTTTCTCTCCTTGTCGGAGTTGTTTGTGATCTTTGCGCGCCATACCTCATAGGTCTTGCCGAAGGGAACATAGTATGAAGTCTCTGACTTTATGCCCTCGTACTCGGCAGAGATGATGGTGTAGGCTGTACCGTGGCGGCATTCGCTCTTGTACTTGTCAAGGGGCTTGCCTACAGGCTGCCATGAAGCCGACCAGTAATCGGCGGTGTCGTTGTCTCTTATATAGATGTAACGTCCGGGGAGAGCCATATCGGAATTGAAGCGGAAGCGTGAAAGTCTTCCGTTAGCTCCTGATTTAACGAAGCTGTATCCTGCGGCGTTGTTTGAGATCATAGCGCCGTACTCGGGGTCTCCGAGATAGTTTGCCCACGGTGCGGGAGTTGCGGGGTTAGTGATGACGTATTCTTTGTTTTCCAGATCAAAATGTCCGTACTGCATAATACCAATCTCCTTCTCAGCTGCCGTTGGACAGTGCTTTCCTCGGGCAGGAAATATCATTCTAATTAATGTCTGCTCAACAACTAAAAAATGGCTTTATATAGCTTGCAAAAGCCATTTTTTAGTTGTCAAAAGTGCAGGAAAAACTTTTCCGCAATTTGTTTTGCCCGACAGGGCAAAATGAGCATGACATAAAGGAATGTGATGCGCAAATTCCAGATTTTATAAAGAATTTGCGCTCCCGAACGCCGTTCGGGGCAATAACCGCCATAAGGCGGTTATTGAGGTCACATTAATTATAGCATTTAGCAGGGGATTTGGCAAGGGGGTAAAGATGAACATATCGTTAACAACTGCCCAAAAATTGCGGTTTATCGATACTTATAGTAATATTAGCCGTGGATTGTGCGGAGAGTTTATAATAAACTGCTGTCAGACCGCCTGTATTTTGCAGTTTTTGCGTCGGGCAAGCCGAGGGAAGAAGTACGTTGCAGCCGTGTGACATTGCTTCGCTCGTCACACTGTTTCTCAGGAAGGGCGCTGCCCTTCCCCGTACCCCTTCCTGCTCAAGGGAGAGCCTCCCTTGAGAATCCCGATGCTGAGGCTTCGCCGCTCATTTATTTTTATGGCTTATTTATGCGCTGTTTTACAGAAGTGAAGAACCTGTGGATATACATTATGCCGATCACAAAACAAGCCTGAAGCTTAACGTAAATGAGTTCGGTCAGGTAAGTATAGTCGAATAAAAGAAAGCAAACAGGCGGCTGTTTTAAGCCGCCTGTTCTGTTTGTACAGATAGTGACAAATGTCACTGACAAAATGACAATACTCATCTTCACATTTTTCCTTATCCGAGTATAATAAAAGCATAGGGTTGCGCAACACCTTGAACAAAGAAATGAACATATACACCGTACATCTGCATTACCATTATTTTATTTATAAGGAGAAATTATTATGAAGGTTAATTTTAAGAAGATCATTACAGCAATCGCAGCGACAGCTATGTGTGCAGTTCCCATGGCAGGTTCACTTTCCGCAAATGCAGCAAGCATTGACAGAATCGACCGCGGAAATATCCGCATTGAAAAAGGAGAGCTTGGCAGACTTGAACGTAAGCCCGTTGAACCTCCGTTAACAGGACCACTCTTTATCGAAAAAATAGACAAGTCAAATATCGAATACGATGACAGAGTCATAGATTATATCCGTGCTCAGAAAGTCGAGGAAGAAGCAAAGAAGCTCAAATACACGCTTAAAAAAGCCGAATATACATTTACTTTCGAAGCTGTAAGTTCATCTGACAGCGATGATAACGAATAATTAATATATTAAGGAGTGGTTTTATGAAAAATTCAGTTAAGAAGATATTTGCAGCAATCGCAGCAACAGCCATGTGTGCTATCCCCATGACAAGTGCAATGTCAGCAAATGCGGCAGTTTTACCCGGAAGAATGGATGCCGGCAGACTTGAGACAGGCAGATTTGAGCCTGCATTAAACGACTTCGGAACTAAGCTGATCCCGGGAAACCATAGTATTGATGACATCGAGTTCTTTGAGGTCAGATTAGGCGATGAGCTCCCTCAGGTTCAGGAAAAGAAGGCTAAGAAGGCGCTTCAGGAGACATTGGAATATATGAAGCAGCAAAAACGTCAGGAAACAGCTGAACGTCATTCTCACTTGTCCGGTCATAGAGTAGCCGAAGGCTCATCTGAGGCTCCTGTATGTGCAGGAATACTTGAGCTTTTCGCTGATAAGGAAAACAGCGACAACAACTGATAAAACCGAAATATAAGATCATTGTGGGATTTAATAATATATGAAAGCTCCTCTCAGAGCCGCCGCATGGCTGCTGAGGGGAGCTTTTCCGCGTTCGCAGCACCCTTTCCCACCGCAGAAAATCATTGACAACTCGGAAATGCAGTGATATAATTAAAAAGATGTAAACACAGGCGGTCTCCGCCTTTTTTGATCTTATAATATATTGAAAGGAGCAGGCTTTAAATGAGCAGTATGTTTGATCCCGAATTAAAAATGAGAGAGGTCGCCGAGCGAATAAAGCTCACAAGAGAGTCGGTAGGTCTGTCTCCCAAGGAAATGGCTGACAAGATAGGCGTTTCATCCTATGAGTACCTCGCCTATGAGGGCGGCGCAAAGGACTTCAGCTTCAGCTTCATATACAAGTTCGCAAATGCCTGCGGCGTCGAGATAACCGACCTTATGGAGGGCGAGTCCCCCCATATCAGAAGCTATGACATCACAAGGGCAGGCGAGGGACTTCCCATCGCCAGAAGAAAGGGACTGAGCTACCTGAGACTGGCTCCCAAGTTCCGCAACAAGATAGCAGAGCCATTTCTTGTTACCATTCCCTATGTTGACGAGGAGTACAGAGTTCCTCACCCCCATACCCATGAGGGTCAGGAAATGGATATTGTCATCAGCGGTCAGCTCAAGGTGCAGGTAGGCGACAATGTTGAGATACTCAACGAGGGCGACTCCATCTACTACGACAGCTCCGAGCCCCACGACGAGTGGGCTGTTGGCGGCAGGGAGTGCAAGTTCTACGCCATCGTATGCGGCGAAAAGCAGCCTCAGCACGCTATCTCCAACCTTGACCCCGTTATCCTTCCCGGAGTTACCAACTTCGACCTTGCTCATATTCAGGACCCCGTTGCCGATAACTTCATAAAGCTTGAGACCGACACCATGGGCTCACTTACGGGCATTAGCTTCATCAATGAGGAGAAGTTCAACTTCGGCTTCGATGTGGTGGACGCTCTTGCGGCTAAATGTCCCGACAAGGAGGCTCTCATCTATGTGGGCAACGATATGTCCGAGAGAAGATTTACCTTCGCCGACATGAAGAAGTACTCCAACATGACCGCGAATTATTTCCTGTCAAAGGGCATAAAGAAGGGCGACAGAGTTATGCTGGTGCTCAAGAGGCACTATCAGTTCTGGTTCTCTATCCTTGCCCTTCACAAGATAGGTGCAATAGTTATCCCTGCAACAAATCAGCTGGTGCAGCATGACTTCACATACCGCTTCAAGGCGGCAGGCGTAAAGGCTATCGTATGTACGGGCGACGGCGATGTTGCTCATCAGGTGGATCTTGCCGAGGAGGAGCTGGGCATCAGCCTCATAAAGATGATGGCTCACGGCGAGCGTGATGGCTGGGCTGATTTCGATAAGGAGATGTCGGAGTTCAGCGATGTTTTCGACCGTCCCACAGACCCCGAGAAGCTCTCCTGCGGAAGCGAGCCCAATCTCATGTTTTTTACATCGGGAACTACGGGCTACCCCAAGATAGCTACACACAGCTACAAGTACGCTCTCGGTCACTTCATCACCGCGCGCTACTGGCATAACGTAGACCCCAACGGTCTCCACTTCACCATTTCCGATACCGGCTGGGGAAAAGCGCTCTGGGGCAAGCTCTACGGACAGTGGCTCAGTGAGACCTGCGTTTTCGTATATGACTTCGACCGCTTTGACGCCCACAAGATACTTCCCATGTTCAAGAAGTACAATATAACCACATTCTGCGCACCTCCTACTATGTACCGCTTCTTCATCAAGGAGGACCTGTCCAAGTACGACCTGAGCTCCATCAAGTATGCGACCGTTGCAGGCGAGGCTCTCAATCCCGAGGTGTACAACCAGTTCCTCAAGGCTACGGGAGTAAAGCTCATGGAGGGCTTCGGTCAGACCGAGACCACCCTTTCCATCGGCAACTTCGTGGGCATGACCTGCCGTCCCGGCTCTATGGGCAAGCCCAGCGTTCTCTATGATGTGGACATCGTTGACCCCGACGGCAAGCCCGTAAAGACAGGCGAGACAGGCGAGATAGTTATCCGCACGGACAAGAACACTCCCTGCGGACTCTTCCTCGGTTACTACAATGATGACGAAAAGACCAAGGAGGTATGGCACGACGGACTCTACCACACAGGCGATACTGCGTGGAAGGACGAGGACGGCTACTTCTGGTACGTCGGCAGAGTTGACGACGTTATCAAGTCATCGGGCTACCGTATCGGACCCTTTGAAATTGAAAGCGTTATCATGGAGCTCCCCTATGTTCTGGAGTGCGGCGTAAGTGCGGCTCCCGACCCCGTAAGAGGTCAGGTGGTAAAGGCTTCCATCGTGCTTGTAAAGGGCACAGAGGGCACGGACGAGCTGAAAAAGGAGATACAGGACTATGTCAAGAAGCACACCGCTCCTTACAAGTATCCCCGTATCGTTGAGTTCAGGGATGAGCTTCCCAAGACCATCAGCGGCAAGATAAGACGAGTTGAGCTCAAGGGCTGAACATAAAGAAAAAAGACGTTTCTTCGGAAACGTCTTTTTAGTTGAAAGTTTAGAGCCCAAAATTGAGAGTTGCTGCTTATTTTCATTCAATGCTATTACTGTTTTTGATTTTTTTCATTCTTTCAATGTGCTTTCTTAACTCTTTTTCTTCTTCGGCTTTATTTGTGAACCCTTGTTTTTCAGGGAGTTTATAGCCATCATATTCTTCATATTTGTGATTGCTTTTCTTGTGTTCATCATCGCTTGATTTTATCATTCTATTGCCTTCATTTAATTTGCTGTTTGCCGAGGTCAAAGTCCCATGAGGCACTGCTGTCACGGCGGGGCCATATCCTGCCGCTTCTGTCAGTGAGGTCGTACACCACCGACCACTGGAGCCTGTCGGATTTGTCCCTGTTGTAGAGTCCCACAGAGTTGAGAAGCTCCTGACAGGTCTGCATATCAAGTCTGTTGCCGCTGTCTGTGATGACCTGCTCAACGGCTTCCTGCCTTGTGAGAGAGTCAGGGGACTCAAATATATTCTCGTTATTATAGGCGATGTGGTTGGCGGCTATCTGATAGTCCTCGGCGGAGGTAACAGCCTGCAGTGCTCCGTCGTAGTACTCCGCGATAACGGAATTGCCTTCTGCGTCGCCTATGAGTATGTGGGACTTCAGATTATTGCTGAAGTAGACATTGTACTGTCCCAGAAGCTCCACCGCCTCGTCAACGGTTGCCGCCTTGTCAAGTATGAGCCTTATGGCGACAGTCTGGTTCATGGAGACCTTGTTCTCATCGTATACTGTGGATACTACGGGGACTACCAGCAGAGCTGCGGAAACGCCCTTTTCGTTCATGCCGTCACAGGCAAAATAAGGAACTGCCAGCAGCGGAATGTTCTCCTTGGATAAGCCGTCTGCGGGGGAGTGCCGCTTGTCGAAGCCAACGGCAAGCAGCGGCACGGTGGATACCGAGGCATAGCCGTCCTTGGGATGTGTGTATACCTGCATGAATGGAGAGGTGTCAAAGTCAAAGTTTCTGCCGAATATCACATTGCCCTTGTCGTTTCGCGCCACAAAGGCGGTGCAGGCGGCATCGGGAGTGTCTCCGTCGGGAGCGAAGCCGTGCATCAGCTCCTTCTGAATGAATGAGTAGAGCTCCTCATCGTTCTCGGCGCCTGTTTTAAGGAACTTGTCCAGCTTGTAGTCGCCGGCGTAGTCCATGGTGTAGGCTCCGTTGCCCTCGTTTTTCAGGCTGCGGAGAGTCTTTATGTCCCTGCGGAGATACAGAAACAGCGACAGTGCGGCAATAACTGCCAGCAGAAGTATCACAATGACTATGTTGCGTATTATTTTCAGAGCTTTCATGGCAAGCACCTCGTTTATCTTAAAATAGTTATATAAACTATATCACAGAGGGACGGGATTGTCAATAGACTCTGCGAAATATCGCCTGTAAAGGGACTTTTTTACGGCGCATGGGGACTGCCGCGGGCAGCTGCGCGATTACTGTCAGTAAAAAATCGGGAAATTTTGAAAAAAATTCCGAAAAACACTTGATTTTTGCGAAAAACCGTGATATAATAGTTGATGATGATAGTAAACCCAAAGACCGGAGCCCTTCCGGTCTTTAGTATTTATATTGGGACTATTACTTTACAGAGAAAGGAGAACCCCGATATATCGGGAAAAACTGCCTATGAAATTCAAGAAATTCGGCGGTACCGAGCAGAAGGTCTACGACCTTATCAAGCCCATCACCGATGAGCTTGGCTACTACCTCTGGGACGTCTGCTACGAAAAGGAAGGCGCTATGTGGTATCTCCGCGTGTTCATCGATCAGGACGAGGGTATCACCATTGCGGACTGTGAACGCGCCAACGCTCCCATAAGCGATATCCTCGACGAGAAGGACCCCATCCCCCAGAGCTATATGCTTGAGGTAGGCTCGGCAGGTCTGGAGCGCGAGCTGGTCAAGGAGGAACACTTCGAGGTCTGCTGCGGCGACAAGGTGAAGATACGCTTCATAAGAGCTGTTGACGGTGAGAAAGAAATAGTCGCACAGCTTGCAGGTGCTGACAAGGAGGGCGTTACAGTCATCCTCGACAGCGGAGATGAAAAGAAATTCCCGTTATCGGATATCGCTTTCGTAAAGCTCTATCTCGATTTCTGAAATGTGAAAAAACAAAATATAATATATTGGAGGAATTTACAGACATGAACATGAATAAGGACTTTTTCAAGGCGCTCGAGGCTCTTGGAGAGGAAAACAGCGTTGAGACCGAGCTTCTCATCGATAAGGTAAAGTCGGCTATGCTCAAGGCGGCAAGAAGAGCCTATCCTCACAGTGAGGAGAGGATCTCCGTCGAGATCGACCCCAAGACAAAGAAGTTTGAAATGTATATCCGTCAGGATATCATCGACGACGAGCCTATCGATGTTAACGAAGTAAATATCGACGTTGCAAAGACAATGGACCCCAATGCCGTTGTCGGCGGTACTATCCTCAAGGAGCTGGATATATCCAAGCTGGGCAGAATGGCGGCTCTTTCCGCCAAGCAGTCCATCAAGGGCGACCTGAGAGAGATCAACCGCGAGCAGATGCTCAGCAAGTTCGAGCAGAAGGAGCATGAGTGCATCACCGCCAAGGTCTCTCAGGTAGAACCCGGCAGAGGTACTGTTACCGTTGTCTACGACGGAACAGAGCTCTATCTCTTCCGCAACGAGCAGATCCCCGGTGAAAATCTGGAGGAAGGAAAGTCCGTAAAGGTGTACATCACAGGCATCATCGGCAAGAACAAGAAGCCTGTCGTAAAGATCTCCCGTACACATAAGGATCTGGTAAAGAGACTCTTTGAGCAGGAAGTTCCCGAGATATATGACGGCACCGTTGAGGTGAAGTCCATCTCCCGTGAAGCAGGCTCAAGAACAAAGATCGCTGTATGGTCAAAGGATGAGAACGTTGATGCGGTCGGCGCCTGCATAGGTCCCAAGCGTTCAAGAATAACCGCTGTTGTAAACGAGCTCAGCGGCGAGAAGATAGACATTATCCCGTGGAGCGAGGTGCCCGAGGAATTCATCGCAAGAGCACTTGCTCCTGCCGAGGTGCTCAAGACAGTCATCACCTCTATGGAAGAAAAAGCCTGCACAGTTATCGTTCCCAACAATCAGCTCTCACTGGCTATCGGCAACAAGGGGCAGAACGCAAAGCTGGCTGCAAAGCTCACAGGCTTCAAGATCGATATCAAGCCACAGTTCGATAACCTCACAGGTGAGGAGGCTCCCGAGATGAGCCCCGACTTCGTGGCTCCCGTATTCGAGACAGCTCCTGTTGAGGAAGAGGAGAGCACAGAGGCTGCCGCAGAGGAAACAGCTCCCGAGGAGACTGCTCCCGAGGAGGCTGAGGAAGCTAAGGCTGAGGAGGCTGAAGCTGAGGAAGCTGCTCCCGAAACCGAGGAATAATTATGAAGCCGAGAAAAATACCCATGAGAATGTGCCTCGGCTGCGGAGAGATGAAGCCCAAGATGGAGCTCATCCGCGTGGTAAAGTCTCCCGAGGGAGACATAAGCCTTGATTTCAAGGGCAAGGCGGCAGGCAGAGGCGCTTATATCTGCCGCAGCACGGAATGCCTTGAAAAAGCAAGAAAGGCAAGGCGCTTCGAGAAATCGTTCTCATGCAGGATAGAAGAAAGCGTATACGAGGTGATGTTGAGTGAACTCAGTGAAGGCTCGCAGGACAGCTGATCTGCTCAGCATCTGCATAAAGGCAGGCAGAGCCGTCAAGGGCTTCGACACGGCTGTGGAAGCATTGAAAAACGGCACTGCACACTGCATACTTACAGCCTCCGACGCTTCGGAGAAGACCGTCAAGGAAGTGGATTTCCACTGCGGAAAATACGGCGTGAGACACTTCTGCACAGAACTCACAAAAGCCGATATCGGCAGGCTCTGCGGCAAGGAGACCGCTGTCATGGCAGTGACCGACAAGGGCTTCGCAGACGGATTCGGGAAAATATTATCCGATGGATCGCAGTAATGCGTTGATATAGATGGTTATATGAGAATTTTTTGATACTGCTGCCGCCGCTGCGGCAGACAAAACTGGAGGTAATAAAGCCTATGGCAAAAAAGATAAAGTTAAGCGACGCTGCAAAGGATTTCAACGTTCCCTCACAGGAACTTATAGACTTCTTCGCGGATAAGGGCGATAACAAGAAGAAAACAGGTTCTTCGCTCAGCGAGGAGGAAATGAATTCCCTTCTGGAACACTATACTAAAGACCGCTATTCCGTAAACAGTCTGGATGAATACTTCAATTCCAAGAACGATCCCCGTCCCGTAAAGGAGGAGGCTCCCAAGGAGGAGAAAAAGGCTCCTGCAAAGAAGCCTGCAGAGAAGAAAGAGGAGAAGAAGGCTGCTCCCGTGAAGAAGGCAGAGCCCGAGAAGAAGCAGGAGGCTGCTCCCGTAAAGAAGGCTGAGCCCGAGAAGAAGCAGGAGGCTGCTCCCGTGAAGAAGGCTGAGCCCGAGAAGAAGCAGGAGGCTGCTCCCGTAAAGAAGGCAGAGCCCGAGAAGAAGCAGGAGGCTGTTCCCGTAAAGAGGGCTGAGCCCGAGAAGAAGCAGGAGGCTGCTCCCGTAAAGAAGGCAGAGCCCGAGAAGAAGCAGGAGGCTGCTCCCGTAAAGAAGGCAGAGCCCGAAAAGAAGCAGGAGGCTGCTCCCGAGAAGAAGGCAGAGCCCGAGAAAAAGCAGGAAGCCGCTCCCGTAAAGGCTGAGGAAAAGACTCAGGAGCCCAAGAAGCAGGATAAGAAAAAGGACAAGAAGAAGGAGCAGGCAAAGGCTCAGGACAGAGGCGAGAGAACAAAGTTCAACGCCACTATCAGCTCCGAGACCGCTCAGACTTCAACTCAGCGCAGAACAGTTGACACAAGAGGAAGCTACGTCGATCTCGACAAGTATAACGAGAGATACGACCAGATGGCTGCCTCAAACAAGCATAAGAACGACAACTATTCCTCAAAGAAGCAGAAGATCAATCAGAAGTCCGCTCAGAGGAACCGCCAGCAGTTCTCCAAGAAGGAGTCAGAGGCTGAGAAGCTCAAGAGACTGGAGCTGGAGAGAGCAAGAAAGCAGCAGCTGAAGGTGCTCATCCCCGATACCATCACAGTGGGCGAGCTGGCTACCCGTCTGAAGGCTGCCGCTACCGAGGTCATCAAGCAGCTGATGAAGCTGGGGGTAATGGCTTCCATCAATCAGGAGATAGACTTCGATACAGCTTCTCTCGTAGCCGAGGAAATGGGCGCAAAGGTAGAGAAGGAAGTTATCGTTACCATTGAGGAGCGTCTTATCGACGATACCGACGATGACGATACAAACCTCCAGCCCCGCTGCCCTGTTGTAGTCGTTATGGGTCACGTTGACCACGGTAAGACCTCTATCCTCGACCGTATCAGAAATGCTCACGTTGCCGCAGGCGAGGCAGGCGGAATCACACAGCATATCGGTGCTTATCAGGTAAACATCAACGGTCAGGACATCACCTTCCTCGATACCCCCGGACATGAGGCGTTCACTTCAATGCGTGCAAGAGGTGCCAATATCACCGATATCGCTATCCTCGTTGTTGCCGCAGATGACGGTATCATGCCCCAGACAGTCGAGTCCATCAACCATGCGAAGGCTGCGGGAGTTTCCATCATCGTTGCCATCAACAAGATGGATAAGGAGGGCGCTAACCCCGACCGTATCAAGGAAGAGCTCACAAAGTATGACCTCGTTTGCGAGGACTGGGGCGGCGATGTTATCTGTGTTCCCGTATCAGCAAAGACAGGCGAGGGCATCGACGACCTCCTCGAGAACGTACTTCTCGTTGCCGAGGTCAAGGAGCTGAAGGCTAATCCCGACAGGCTTGCAAAGGGTACTGTCATCGAGGCTCGTCTTGACAAGGGCAGAGGTCCTATCGCTACACTCCTCGTTCAGAACGGTACTCTCAAGCAGGGCGATGTCCTCATCGCAGGCACTGCTGTGGGAAGAGTCCGCGTAATGACCAACGACAAGGGAAGAACTGTCAAGTCCGCAGGTCCTTCTGTTCCTGTTGAGATCACAGGTCTTGCAGAGGTGCCCAGCGCAGGTGATATCTTCAATGCTGTTGAGGATGAGAGACTGGCAAGAGAGCTGGTAGAGCAGAGAAAGCACGAGCAGAAGCAGGAGCAGTTCAACGCTTACCGCAAGGTAACTCTTGACAACCTGTTCAGCCAGATCGCAGAGGGCGAGATCAAGGAGCTCCCCATCGTTGTCAAGGCTGACGTTCAGGGCTCTGTTGAGGCTGTAAAGCAGTCTCTGGAGAAGCTCTCCAACAACGAGGTAAGAGTAAGAGTCATCCACGGTGCTGTCGGCGCCGTTAAGGAGAGCGACGTAATGCTGGCAAGCGCTTCAAATGCCATCATCGTCGGATTCAACGTAAGACCCGATCCCGTTGCAGCCGAGAATGCCGAGCGCGACGGCGTAGATATCAGACTCTATCGTATCATCTATGACGCTATCGAGGAGATCGGCACCGCTATGAAGGGTATGCTGGCTCCCAAGTTCCGCGAGGTAGAGCAGGGACGCGTTGAGGTACGTCAGGTATACAAGATATCCAACGTCGGCATGGTTGCAGGAAGCTACGTTCTCAGCGGCAAGGTGACAAGAGGAAGCAAGGTCCGCGTAGTAAGAGACGGAATAATCATAGCAGATGACGAGATTGCAGGTCTCAAGCGTTTCAAGGACGACGTCAAGGAGGTCGCAGACGGCTACGAGTGCGGTATCAGCCTTGATAAGTTCAGTGACGTCAAGGAAGGCGATATCTTCGAGACCTACATCGTTGAGGAGTACCGTGAAGATTAATTAATGGATCAGTTTTATCAATGATAAAGGGGGAATTTCTTATGGATAACAGCAGAATGAGTACTGCGGATATGCTGCAGTACTGCAACGAGGCACTGGCATGGGACGACTTCGGACCTATCGACATCTTCTTCTTTGAATCGGTAAAGAAGATACTCCTCGGTCAGTGCAGCGCAATGGAGGAGCCCGAGGAATACGCAGACGACCTTATGGGCATCGAGCGCCCTGTCCGCGACGTCGAGCTTGAGCCTGAGTACGGCAACTATGCCGATATCTACTACAGCGAAGAAGGCGACGAGGATATTCCCGACTACAGCCGAAGCGCCGAGGACGAGGCTTTCTCGGCAGAGATATTCGGCGACGGTTTCTTCGAGGAGGAAGAGCCTGCCGCTGAGGAGGCAAAGCCCGGGACTGAGGAGCCGAAGGCTGAAGAGGCTGCGGCTGAGCCTGAGAAAAAGGCTCCTGCCAAGAAGAGCACAAAGAAGACCGCTTCAAAGAAGTCTGCAAAGAAGACTTCCTCAAAAAAGGCAAAAGCTGCCGAGTCCGATAAGCATGAAGAGACAGCAGGAAGCGGCTTTACAGTAAATCTCTGACGACAGAAAGGAATATAATGCCTAATTTCAAGAACAGCCGCATGGCTGAAGATATAAAACGGGAAATGACCGCTATACTCCGCGAACTCAAGGACCCGAGGATCGACAGGATGCTCACTATTGTGAGAGCTGACCTGTCGGGGGATATGTCCAGCTGTAAGATATATGTTTCCAGCTTTGAGGGCATGGAGCGGTCAAAGGAGTCTGTTGAGGGGCTGAAAAGCGCCGCAGGCTTCATAAAGAGGGAACTTTTCCACAGGCTTAAAATGCGCAAGGCTCCCGAACTGAGCTTTATCGCCGACAACTCCATCGAGAGAAGTGCGGAGATAAGCAGGAAGCTCCACGAGCTTCTGTAAGGAGGGCAGAGTATGTTCATCGGTTTCAGTGAGGCTGAACTGTTCCTCAGAAACTGCGAGGACGCGGTGATAATCACTCACCGCAACCCCGACGGCGACTGTATCGGAGCGGGCTTCGGTCTCAAGGATATACTTGCCCAGATGGGCATAAGGAGCAGAGTGGTCTGCCACGACGGCTTCCCTGCACGTTACGGCTTCCTCACAAGTGAGGGAGCAGGGGAGGACTTCGAGCCAAAGACCATCATCGCTGTTGACATCGCCGACGAGAACCTTATGGGCGACTATAAGGACATCTACGGCGGAAAGGTGCAGCTCTGCATCGACCATCACATCTCTAACAAGAACTACGCGGAGAAAACTCTCCTCCGCGGTGACGCCACTGCTGCCTGCGAGATAATCTATGACCTTGCACAGTACATGGGCGTAAAGATAACAAGGCACTGCGCTATGTGCCTTTATACGGGAATATCCACGGATTCGGGCTGCTTCAAGTACGACTGCACCACTCCGCGCGCTCATGAGATAGCCGCAGAGATGATGCGCAGCTACGATATCAATTTCGCAAGGATAAACCGTTATATGTTCGACGTCAAGTCAATGGGCAGGCTGAAGCTCGAAGCAAAGGTCAACGAGCTGATGGAGTACTGCCTCGGCGGAAAGCTGGCTATCGCTGCCATAACGCAGGATATGATGAAGGACATGGGCGTATCTATGGAGGAGCTGGAGGGCTTTGCCCCCCTGACCATACAGCTTGAAAACACAGAGGTCGGCATCCTCATGCGCGAGCGCGAGGACGGAGTGTTCAAATGCTCATTCCGCTCTGCCAATGATGTGAATGTTTCGGCTATCTGTCAGCTCATAGGCGGCGGCGGTCACGCCAAGGCTGCGGGCTGCACCATAGACGGTCCCCTCGAGGACGCGAAAAAGCAGCTCATCGCAGCTGTTGAAAGGGCGCTGGGCTGATGAACGGTATCCTTTGCGTCAATAAACCGCAGGACTTCACCTCATTTGACGTTGTGGCGAAGCTCCGCGGCATACTACGGATAAAAAGACTTGGTCACGGCGGCACTCTCGACCCTATGGCGACGGGGGTACTGCCTGTCTTTGTGGGAACTGCCACAAAGGCGTGTGACATAATGCCCGACAATACAAAGAGCTACCGTGCGGGCTTCCGTCTGGGAGCTGTCTCGGATACTCAGGACGTATGGGGGCAGGTGCAGACCACCTCTGACATGGCGGTCAGTCAGGCGGATATAGAGGCTGTTATCCCCGATTTCACGGGGAAGATAATGCAGCTCCCGCCTATGTATTCGGCTGTTCAGGTAAACGGAAAGCGGCTCTACGACCTTGCGAGACAGGGTGTTGAAGTGGAGCGTCAGCCCCGTGAGATAGAGGTATCTCAGCTTGTGCTGGAGAGCTACGACAGCAGCACCCGTGAGGGAGTGCTGTCCATTTCCTGCGGCAAGGGCACCTATATAAGAACTATCATCAGCGACATCGGCGACAGACTGGGCTGCGGAGGCATCATGACCTCTCTGGTCAGGACATCGTCGGGAGGCTTCACCCTCGGGGACTGCCACACTCTTGAGGAGATACAGCAGGCAAGGGACGAGGACAGGCTGGAGGAGCTCATACTCCCCATTGAGCGTGTCTTTGAGAAGCTGACCAAGCTGAGACTGGGCGAGGCTCAGACAAGAATGTACAGAAACGGCGTAAAGCTGGACTTGGAAAGAGTCCGCGGCATAAGGGACGGCATCAGCGAATATGCGGTGTACGGCTCCGACGGGGGCTTTATCGGCACAGCGATCGCAGACCGCGAGAGCGGACTGCTGAGAGTGGGAAAGAATCTGGGGTGACGGCATGGAGAAAAAGTATTCCGCTGTTGCTCTGGGGCTTTTCGACGGCGTCCACCTCGGACACAGAGCCGTGCTGAAGGCGGCTGCGGTACAGAAGCAGCATGGGCTGATGCCCTGCGCCTTTACATTTCCATCGGAAAGTGCAGCCAAAAAGGGCACAGGCGGCTTTATCTACGGCGACAGCGAAAAGGCTGACATCCTCACGGAGGAGTGCGGCATCGAGCGTATATGCTCTCCGCCGTTCGCGGATATATGCGGCATGGACGGCGCTGAATTTGCGGAGGATATACTCTGCGGAGAGCTGAACGCTGCTTTCGTGTGCTGCGGTAATGACTTCCGCTTCGGAAAGGGAGCTTCCTGCGGCACAGCCGAGCTGAAAAGCTTCGGCGAGAGATTCGGCTTCCGCGTTGAGACCGTGGAGGACGTTGTCTGCGGCGGCGAGAAAGTTTCTTCCACCCTTATCCGCAGGCTCCTTGCAGAGGGCAGTACGGAAAGGGCAAATACCCTTCTTGGCAGCCCCTATACCATTATGAAAACTGTCAGCCGCGGAGCTCAGCTGGGACGCACTATCGGCTTCCCTACGGCTAATCAGCTCTTTGACGCGGGACAGCTGGTGCCAAGATACGGCGTTTACGCTTCATCGACCGTCATAGACGGGAAAAGCTACCTATCAATGACAGATATCGGCATGAAGCCCACCGTGGATTACGGCGGAGCTCCCCTTGCCGAGACTTATATACACGGATTTTCGGGAGACCTTTACGGAAGTCCGCTGAGAGTATCGCTGCTGCGGTTCATACGCCCCGAGATGAAGTTCTCCTCACTGGACGAGCTGAAGGAGCAGATAGACCGCGATGTGCAGACGGCTCTGAATATATTGTAAAAAATTCGCATTGCTTTCACTCTGTTATCACATACAGGTATTAACATAGTAAAAGCTGTGAATATAAGCGGCTCATGCCGCAACATACGCAATAAGGAGGGTAAAACCCAATGATAGAGGTCAGAAACCTTACTAAGATGTACGGCGACAAGCTTGCCGTAAACAATATCAGCTTCAAGGTCGAAAAAGGCGAGATACTCGGCTTCCTCGGACCTAACGGCGCGGGAAAATCCACCACCATGAATATGCTGACGGGCTATATCTCGTCCACCTCAGGAGAGGTGCTCATCGACGGCACGGATATCCTCGAGGACCCCAAGAAAGCCAAGGCAAATATTGGCTATCTTCCCGAGATACCGCCCCTTTATGTGGATATGACAGTTGATGCCTACCTCAGCTTCATGTATGACCTGAAAAAGTGCAAGCTTCCCAGAAAGGCTCACCTGAAGGACGTCTGCAATCTCTGCAAGATACAGGACGTAAGAGGCAGGATAATCAAGAACCTTTCAAAAGGTTACAGGCAGAGAGTCGGCATGGCACAGGCTCTTATCAATAATCCGCCCGTGCTCATCCTCGACGAGCCCACTGTCGGTCTCGACCCCAACCAGATAATCGAGATAAGAAGCCTTATCAAGAAGCTGGGCAAGAGACACACTGTTATCCTTTCATCTCATATCCTTCCCGAGATACAGGCTGTCTGCGACAGGATAATCATTATCAACAAGGGAGAGGTAGCTGCCGACGGCACTGCCGATGAAATAGCAAAGAATATCACCAACGAGCATAAGATGACTCTCCGTATCGAGGGTCCCGAGCATTCGGCAGAGGACAAGCGCGTCATTGCCGATGCCATCAGAGGCATCAGCGGCGTTAAGTACGTCCGTGCAGATATGGAGCGCGAAAAGGGCATATACGATTACGATGTTGAGACCGACGGCAAGACCGACGTCCGCCGCGCTATCAACAAGCTCTGTGCAGAAAAGGGCTGGAATATCCTTATGCTCCAGCTTTCAGACCTCACTCTCGAGGACATCTTCCTCAAGATAACCATGGGCGACGGACTGGAAAAGGCAGGCTCGGAAAAGAGCGGCAAGTCCAAGTCAAAGCCAAGGATAGACCTCAAGACCTCCGAGGGCGGCAAGATCAGCGCCGTTCAGGAGGACGATGACGAGGAAGAGGAAAACGATGACACCGTCGTTTCCGACAGCAGCGAAGACAATAACGGAGGTGAGGAATAATGCTGGCTATCTACAGGCGCGAAATGGGCGCATTCTTTACATCGGGCGTGGCATATGTATTTCTTGCTGTGTTCTGGCTCGTATCGGGTATATTCTTCTATAACGGAGTCGTTGCGAGCGGCACCACCGACACATCATCCATGTTCAGCTCAATGTTCTACATTGTAATGTTCCTTATCCCTGTTCTCACCATGAAGCTCCTCAGTGAGGAAAAGAAGAACAGAACGGATCAGGGACTCCTCACAGCTCCCGTAGGTCTGTGGGAGATCGTTCTCGGCAAGTATTTTGCAGCTCTTACACTGTACATCATTGCCGAGTCGGTAGTTTTCATCTACGCATTCATTCTCAATTACCTCGGCGATGTTGTCTGGACTCCGCTCCTTGGCAACTACGTCGCAATGATATTCCTCGGCGCTGCTTTCATCGCTGTGGGACTCTTCATCTCATCACTTACCGAGAACCAGATGGCTTCTGCGGTAGTGAGCCTTGTAGTGCTTTTCGTTATCTACCTTTCCGAAATGCTCGTTGCGAGCTTCGAGAACGGCGGCAGGTTCAAGAAGGCAATATACTTTGTGGTATCTAAGCTTGCTTTCTACTCCAGATACGTTGAATTCACAAGGGGAGTATTCAGCCTTCCCAGCATCGTGTTCTTCATCAGTGCAGCCTTCCTCTTCAACTTCTTCACCGTCAAGGTGCTGGAGAAGAGACGCTGGAGCTGAGATAACAGGAAAGGAAGGTTTTGATACAAATGAGTAAAAAAGAGATCGACGAGAAAAAGGTCAAAGAGACCGTCGATGAAGTTACCGACACTGCCCCGGCAGAGACAAAGGCGCCCGACAAGTTCAGAAAGCTGAAATACGGCACCATGTTCTATGTTATCATAGCGCTTGTTATCGCTGTGGTAGTTATACTGAACATCATGATGAATGTTTTCGCAAAGCGTTCACCCATGAAGATAGACATCACCCCCGACAACAGATATGAGCTCACCGACGAGTCCATCGCAGCTGTAAAGGCTCTGGACAAGGACGTTGATATCGTTGTCACAAATACAAGAGACTACTTTGAGTCTCTGGGCAACTACTGGGAGAGCTATTACACAGGCAACTACGGCGTTCCCGCTGAGGTGCCCTACGAGATGATACCCGAGCTCCTCGACAAGTATTCCGTATACGCTCAGCAGGGCAAGGGCAGCATCAACGTAAAATACGTTGACCTTGACAAGGACCCCGACGCCATCGCTAAGTACAAGAAGAACTACAACGGCGATATCCAGCGCGGAAGCATGGTCATCGCTTCGGGTGACAGAGTAAGGGTACTGAACGAGACAGAGGTCATGAATATGCTTGCAGCCGACCAGACAGCTATGCGCAGTCAGCAGCTCAGGTTCGTATTCACAGGCGAGAGCACACTTACCTCAGCCATCACAAGCGTTACAGATGCTCACCCCGTAAAGGTAGCCTTCGTCAAGACCATGAACGGCCTTGCTGTTTACGACGAGCAGACCTATACCAATATAGTAGAGGCTTTCGAGAGCGAGCTCCTCAACAAGAGCGGCTATGACTGCACCGATATCGACATAGCCAAGGACGAGATAAGCCCCGAGGATTACGATATGGTAGTTCTCCTTGCTCCCTCTCTTGACTTTACAGAGGATATAATCAAGAAGTTCAGCGACTTCCTCTACAACGGCGGAAAGTACGACAGGAACATGGTATATGCTCCCGACGTATCAAAGACAAGTCTCCCCAATATCGAAGAGTTCCTTGCAGACTGGAGCATAAAGGTGGAGAACAATATCATCCTCGATGATACAAATGCCGTACAGACAAGTTCACAGATAATCCTCTCCGTAAGCGACAGCGAGTCCGTAGGAACTCTGCCCAATGACAGACTTCCCATCATCTCGCAGTATACAAGAGAGCTGACTCCCATATCCAAGAACAATGAGGCTATCGTAAAGGAAGTCCTCAAGTCATCGGCTGAGTCCTATACAGCAGACATCACACAGGATGAGCCCGAATACGGCGAAAAGGGAGAGAGAGATGCTGCTATCCTTTCACAGAAGCAGTATTCTGAGGACTTTGCGGTATATACCAGCAGTCTTCTCGTACTGGGTTCACCTACAATGGCTAACCCGACTTTCTTACAGCAGACTTCATCTGTCAACAACGCAAACGTGCTCGTAAACATGATGAACACAATGACAGGCAAGGAGAGCAGCATTGCTGTTCCCGACAAAAATCTCCAGACTTCATTTATCGCTCCCACTGCAAAGCAGCTCAAGAGGATATATGTAGTTGTTGTATGGGTGATCCCCTTCCTCATTGCAGCTGTGGGAATCGTAGTACTTTTAAGGAGACGAAATAAATGAAAAAACAGGCTAAGGGCATCATCGCTCTCAGCGCACTTCTCGTGGCAATGCTGGGAGGAGGCTATGCCTATATGAAGCTCTCGCCCGATGAGGGCAGCGGTGAGGGAAGCAGCTCGATGCAGCTGCTCGCCACCGAGGCTGAGGGACAGGGAACTGTCCTCGTCAGCGACAACGGCGGAAACGGCATAGTAAAAGAGGCTCTTGTGGTAAATGCCACAGACGAGCTGAAGGTGGTAATGAAGGACAGCCCCGATGAAAACGGCGTCGGCGCCACCTATACACTGAAGGATTACACCGACCTTGACGTCAATACCGCTGTTGTGGGTACTCTCGTCAATAACGGAAACGGTATGCAGGCACAGTCCGTTGTAGCTCATGACTGCACCGACCTTGGCAAGTATGGTCTTGCCGAGCCGGCGGCTGCGGTGGAATTTACCTATGAATCAGGCAATAAGGTCAAGTTCTATGTGGGGGATGTCATGCCCTCAAAGCAGACAGTCTATGTCCGTGTGGACGGCAGCAATGACGTCTATGCAGTAAATGCGTCCACTGTTGCAAACTATTCAAAGACCACAAAGGAACTCATCGAGAAAACTGTTCTTGCAAAGCCTGCTGATGAGGACTTCCCCATTATCAGCAGCCTCAGGATAGAGCGCAGTGATATGGACAGCGATATCCTCATTGAGTACGATAAGTCAAGCGAAGATGAGCATTCGGGCGGCACCTCGGCTACACATATCATGGTGGAGCCTGTAGAGAGCTTCCTTGCCGTTGAGAAATCAACGGATATAACAACAGGTATGTTCGGCCTCAAGGGTTCGGATATATATGCACTTCACTGCACAGAAGCCGATATCGCAGAGGCAGGTCTCAGCGACCCCTTCTGCAAGGTGACTATGGACTGCGACGACGGAAACAGCTATGTGCTGCTCCTCAGCGAGATATTCACCGATGACAGCGGCAGCAAGTGCTGCTACGGCATGATGGAGGGCGGAAAGGTGATATATATCATCTCAGCTGATAATGCCAAGTGGCTCACGGTGCAGCCCATCGACATCTGTTCGAGACTGCTGATAACCAACTATGTATGGAATATCAGCGATATGACGGTGAAGAGCGGCGATGTGAAGTATGACTTCAATATCACCATGAAGGAGGATGTGGAGGATCCCGAGTCAGCCACAGCTTCCGACTATATCGTAAGAAGAAACGGTGACGTTTTCGATACGGAGCGATACAGATTGTTCTATTCCTTCCTCGTAAGCACTAACGGTGAGGAATTTGCAGTCGGTGTGCCCGTACCCGAGGGAGAGCCTGCGGCTTCTGTAAGCATAAAGGATTCCTATTCGGGAAAGACCACCACCTTCGATTTCTATGACGATTCTGTAATGCGTTCACTCATCGTCGTAAACGGCGAGAGCAAGTATTACTGCACAAAGTCTTATGTGAACACCCTCATAGAGAATATAAAGAGAATAGAAACAGGAGAGGACTACATCAAAACCTGGTAATATCCCAAGGAGGTATACAATGAGCGAGAAATTCAACACATACAAGGGCTACCCTCTGGTAAGAAACGGCAACCAGATATATTACGGTTATATGTCAGACCCTTTTGTTATCTTTATCCAGATACTTGAAACAAAGGAGGAGAACGGCGAACAGGTCACCTCAAAGGTGAGAGTTGTCCAGATGGACACCAACGAGCCTAATCCTCTGAAAGCTTTTGTCAAGAACGCCGAGAGAGAGTGCGGTCTCTATGAGGCACTTGATGTTGCCAGCGTATGGCTGGAAAAGGCTCTTAAAGGCTGAGAAAATGTAAAAAAGTCCCCCGGAACGGAGCAATATCCTTTCGGGGGATCTTTTATTAGAGTTGAGAGTGGAAAGTTGAAAGTGGAGAGTTAATGTGTTCGCTTCGCTCACATTATAAATAATGTCGCCGAAGGCGACACCGCAGCTTTCAACTCTGAACTCTCATCTTTCAACTGAAAAAAGCCCCGAAGCATTTTTGACTGCTTCGGGGACTGCTTTTATTCTACCGAGATTATATAGTAGTAAACGGGCTGTCCGCCGTTTACCAGCATTACCTCTATCTTGTCGCTGAGCTTGGACTGTATGAACTTCTGCAGCTCCTCTGCATTCTCCTCGGGCACATCAGCGCCGTGGATAAGAGTTACATAGCTCACATCGCCCTTTGCCAGCTTCTTTACCAGCTTGTATGTAGCCTTGTTGATGTCACGCTCTGTGAATGAGAGCTTGCCGTTGTCAAGAGCAAGTATCTCGCCCTCCTTGATCTGGTGACCCTCGAACTCGGAGTCTCTTGCGGCAAAGGTGATAAGTCCCGTAGAGACCTTCTCGAAAGCCTTTGTCATGTCGATGCGGTTCTCATTGAGCGAGCGTGTATCGTCGAATGCCAGCATAGCAGCTATTCCCTGAGGGATAGTCCTTGTCTGGAGCACGCATACCTTTCTGTCGGTAAGCTTTACAGCCTGCTCGGCTGCCATGATTATGTTCTTGTTATTGGGGAGCACGAATACCGTGCTTGCGGGAGTTTTCAGTATAGCGCGGAGGATATCGTCGGTAGAGGGGTTCATGGTCTGACCGCCCTTTACCACAACGTCTGCGCCAAGATCGGTGAACATAGCCTCAAGACCGTGACCTGCGGCAACTGCCACAAATCCGAACTCCTTCTCGGGCTCTGCGGGAGTGAGTCCCTCCTCGGCAGCTCTTGCGTCCTTGACCTTGTTCTCGTGCTGGATACGCATATTCTCGATCTTGGGACGGGGATCGTTGATGAAGTGACCGAACTCAAGACCCTTCTGGAGTGCCTTTCCGGGATTGTCTGTGTGAACGTGTACCTTGATGATCTTCTCGTCGTCAACTACAACTACGCAGTCGCCGATGGTCTCAAGGTATGCGCGGAGCTTGGATACGTCGGGACAGTTATCGTCCTTTTCAAGCATGAACTCCGTACAGTATGTATATGTGATATCGTCGTCATACTCGCTGACAGCGGTCCTGAATGAGTCGCTCTGGTTCTCCTGAGGAGCGGGAGCCTCAGTGGGCTCGGCAATAGCGCCGCCTGCGAAAACATCAGTCATGGCGCGGAAGATTATGCACAGACCCTTGCCGCCTGCGTCAACAACGCCTGCTTTTTTCAGCTGGGGCAGCATTTCGGTGGTCTTGGCAAGGACAGCCTCAGCCTCGGTGCAGATCTCCTGCCAGAATGTGACCTCATCGTTGGTCTCTGCGGATATCTCTCTTGCCTTCTGTGCAGCTGCCTTGACTACGGTGAGGATAGTTCCCTCAACGGGCTTCATAACAGCCTTATATGCAGCCTCAACGCCGAACTGCAGAGCATCCGCGAAATTCTCGCAGCCTGCCTCCGTGCAGCCTGAAAGTCCCTTTGAAAAGCCTCTGAAAATAAGTGAAAGAATTACGCCCGAGTTTCCTCTTGCTCCTCTCAGGAAAGCCGAAGCCGCCGTGGAAGCCACCTCGGATACGGGAGCCTTGTCGTCCAGCCTTTTCAGCTCGGCAACGGAATTGCCGATGGTCATGGACATATTCGTTCCTGTATCGCCGTCGGGAACGGGGTAGACATTGAGCTCGTCGACCTCACGCTTTCTGTTGGCTATGGTGATGGCAGCGGAGATAACAGCGTCTCTGAGCATTGAACCGTTTATCACAGTAAAGTCCTCCAATTCTAAATACCTGTATGCCTTATGCGTTCATATCGTCAACGAATACGTTGACCTTGTGAACATCTATTCCTGCAGCCTCTTCGACCGCGAAGCTGACCTTGTGGGTGATGCTGCTTACAGCGGCAGTGATGTTGGTACCGTAGGTCACCTTGATATGCAGGTCTATAACGAGACCGCCCTCCTTATCAGTGCGGATCATCACGCCCTTGTTCTTTCTGAAGGCTTTTCCCGCAGTGAGAGCGGAAACTGCCGAACGGAAAGTATTAACGCTGCAAACGTCGGCAACGCCGAAGCAGTCGGTGACAGCGTGCTTTACAAGCTCGGTGAGGTAATTCTCAGAAATAGTGATCTTTCCGATATGATTTTCAAAGCCTACCATAGGTCATCACTCCTTTTGCAAAATAGGGGTGCGGTATAAAACCGCTATCTAATCAATTATATCACAAATAATAACGATTTACAATACCTATATTAAAGAATATTGTGAAAAAATTGTTTATCAGCCGTGAAAAATCACTTGTTTGTGTTGATTATCGCGGCGGTTTGTGCTATAATGAATGAGAATAATTATAGTTGAGAGTTGAAAGTTAATGTGTTCGCTGCGCTCACATTATTTGAATAATGCCGCCGCAGGCGACTCCGCAACCCTCAACTGTCAACTCTAAACTCTCAACTCTTAAACTTCTCTGCGCCTTTGCAGAGCGCTAAAAGGAGGTCATATCATGGGATTTCATTTCAGAAAGAGCTTCAAGATAGGCAATCTTTTCAAATTCAACAAGAACAAGAAGGGCGGCAGCATTTCCATTGACGGTCCCAAGATCGCAGGAAAAAAGATAAAGGTAACAGTAAATAACAAGAAAAAAGCTACAGTAAGCCTTCAGGGCACAGGTATCTCCTACGATACCGACCTTGGCGGCAAAAAGAAGAAAACAGGCAGGAAATAACGGAGGAATATGAAGAAGCTTCTATTTATCGGCGACGTTGTGGGCAAGGCAGGCTGCGAGTTCCTCACAGCAAAGCTGGGCGGCATCAAGCGTCAGCACGGTATCGACATCACAATAGTAAACGGAGAAAATTCGGCTCAGGGCAACGGTATAACACGGGCTTCCGCGGATATGCTGGTGAGAGCGGGAGCCGATATCATCACCACAGGAAACCATGCATTCAGGCGAAAGGAGTCTCTCGATATCTTCGAGGAGGAGCACATCGTCCGCCCTGCAAATTACCCCGAGGGCGGCTGCGTGGGAAGCGGCGTCAGGATACTGGATGCAGGTCCCTACTCTGTTGCAGTCATAAACCTGATGGGTACGGTCTATATGGACCCCCTCGATAACCCGTTCACCAAGATAGAACAGATCCTTGAGGGCATAGATACCCCCAATATCTTTGTGGACTTCCATGCGGAGGCTACCTCGGAGAAAAAGGCTATGGGACACTTCCTCACGGGAAAGGTCACGGGTGTTTTCGGCACCCATACCCACGTTCAGACCGCAGATGAGTGTATACTCGGCGATCATACTGCATATATTACCGATGTGGGGATGGTGGGAGCCGAGCTGTCATGCCTCGGCGTAGAGATAGGCCCTACGGTGGATATGTTCCGCTATCGTATGCCCGTCAGATTCAATGCCGCGGAGGGAGATTGTTTTCTTTGTGGAACAATAGTAGAATTTGACGAAAAAAGGGGCAAATCGCACAAAATCGAGAGATTAATTATAAGATAGTCTACAAAGTTTGTATCAGGTACTTGCATTTTTTTAACTTATATTGTATAATACAATTGTACAATAGCCTAAGAGATTTGGCAGTCAACGTACAATTATTTCTAACAGGAGGGTTATTTGTCATGGAAATTCTGAAAGTATCATCACATTCGTCACCGAATTCTGTTGCCGGAGCAATTGCCGGCGTGATCAGAGAGCAGAAGGCTGTTGAAGTACAGGCAGTCGGCGCAGGTGCTGCTAATCAGGCGATAAAAGCGATCGCCATAGCAAGGGGATATCTGGCACCTATTGGAATCGACCTTATCTGTATTCCTGCTTTTGCCAACATCACTATCGACGGCGAAGAGAGAACCGCTATCAAGCTTATCTGTGAGCAGAGATAATCGGTAAAAACCATTGGGCGGACAGTTGTCCGCCCTTTTTTATGCTTTCGGCTGTGGGCGCGCTGCGCTCATAAAGGAGAAATATATGCCAACTACACTTTTCAGTGAAATCGAATACCTCAAGGGCGTGGGGAAAGCGCGCGGAGAGAAGTACCGCAAGCTGGGCATAACCTCGCCCTATGAGCTGATATACCATATACCGAGAAGCTATCTGGATTTCCGCACCCATGTACCTGTGGCACAGGCTGTGCTCAATGAGTACAACGTGCTGAAGCTGACGGTATTCCGCAAGATGCCGCCTCAGCGCATAAAGGGCGGACTCGTCATATGCAAGGCTGCCGCCACCGACGGCATCGATGATATCCTCATAGTGGTGTATAACAACGTGTACTACTTTCAGGCGCTGAAGGAGGGCGAGACCTATTATATGTACGGCAAGGTCGCAGGAAACTTCCTGCGAAAGGAGATAAGCTCTCCCGTGTACATCAGGGCAGACGAGCAGGTGCTCATCCAGCCCATATACCACCTTACTCAGGGACTTTCCGTGAACATGGTCCGCACCAATATGCGTCAGGCTCTGGAGATAATGCGCCATGAACCATTCGAGACCCTGTCTGCGGATATACTGAAGAAATACGACCTTGCTCCCCTCATGTGGGCGCTGGAGAACATACACTTTCCCGAGAGCGAGCAGGCTTCCGAGGCTGCAAGGCGCAGACTTGCCTTTGACGAGCTGCTGAAGCTCCAGATAGGAATGTCCGTCATGAAGTCCCGAAGCCGCAGGAATACCGCCTTCGGCATGGACTCCTCGGTGGATGTGGGAGAGTTCACAAGAGGGCTTCCCTTTGAGTTAACGGGCGACCAGCAGAAGGCTGTGGACGACATTGTTGCAGACCTTTGCCGCGATGTGCCCATGAACAGGCTCCTGCAGGGCGATGTCGGAAGCGGAAAGACCGCTGTTGCAGCCGCAGCCTGCTTCTTTGCGGCAAAAAACGGCATACAGTCCGCGCTCATGGCTCCCACGGAGATACTTGCCACCCAGCACTTCCGCACCCTCAGCGGCTTTCTTGAGCCTTTCGGCGTAAAGGTCTGCCTGCTGACAGGCTCCATGACCGCAAAGAAAAAAGCTGCCGTCCGCGAAGAGATAGCAGCAGGGGAGATAGATGTTGTTGTGGGTACTCATGCCATAATCCAGAAGGATGTGGAGTACAAGGCGCTGGGACTGGTCATCACCGACGAGCAGCACCGCTTCGGCGTGGCGCAGAGAGCAGCCCTTGCGGAAAAGGGGGACGCTCCCCACAAGCTGGTAATGTCGGCGACTCCCATACCGAGAACGCTGGCGCTCATTATCTACGGAGACCTCGATATATCAGCGATAACTCAGCTTCCCAAGGGCAGGAAGCCC
Organism: Ruminococcus sp.; assembly: GCA_017519145.1. Classification (GTDB taxonomy): domain Bacteria; phylum Bacillota; class Clostridia; order Oscillospirales; family Ruminococcaceae; genus Ruminococcus. The sequence goes on along the minus strand of JAFWTA010000036.1, from coordinate 6,808 downwards.
ATAAAGACCTACGCAGTAACGGGAAAGCTCCGCAGCAGAGCCTTCGGCTTTGTCAGGGAGCGCCTTGACGAGGGGCGTCAGGCTTATGTGGTCTGCCCCATGATAGAGGAGAGCGAAAGCGAGCTCTTTGCCGTCAAGACCTACGCGGAGAACGCTGCTAAGAACGACCTGAAAGGCTACACCACGGCGCTGCTCCACGGAAAAATGAGGGCTGCCGAAAAGGACAAGACCATGAAGCTGTTCCGCGACGGTGAGATACAGGTGCTTATCTGCACTACCGTTGTGGAGGTAGGCGTGGACGTACCCAATGCGGCTGTAATGGTCATAGAGAATGCGGAGCGCTTCGGACTTTCCCAGCTCCATCAGCTCCGCGGACGAGTGGGCAGAGGCAGCTTCGAGAGCAGCTGCATACTCATAACGGACAACACCACTGAGGACTGCGTCAAGCGAATGAAGATAATGTCCTCCACCTCAGACGGCTTCAAAATATCCGAGGAGGATCTGAAAATGCGCGGCCCCGGAGACTTCTTCGGCAGCGCACAGCACGGACTTCCGCCGCTTAAAATAGCGGATATCGCCTGCAATATGGAGCTGATGAACCGCGCACAGAGCTGCGCAAGGGAGCTGCTCGCCGACGATCCGCTCCTTGAAAAGCCGCAGAATAAGGCGCTGAAAATGGACGTAATGCGCCTGTTCAGCAAGGATATAATAGGATAAACGCCAAAAAGGCTAATATAAATCAAAATTTAGCTTTGCTAAATTTTGATTTGAGTAAGTAGTAAGTAGAGAGTAGTGAGTAGTGAGTAGAAGTTAACGCACTGAATAATACTACTCACTACTTACTACTCTCTACTCACTCGGAATTTAACACCTTCGGTGTTAAATTCCGATTTATCATAGCAGCTGAATAAACACAATGCCCCTGAGCGGTCAAACCGCTCAGGGGCGAAATTATGCATGGTATAACGGCTGTGAACGCCGTTTTTATTACATAATGTCGTTCTTCTTGTCGCTTGAAGCACTTGAAAGTGTGCTGCCGATCTTGCCCTTTACCACCTTTATGCTCTGGAGATTTCTTGAATAGTAATTCTCGGTATCGTTGAGCATCTTTGCAACTGAAGCCGCAGCGTTCTGCTGGAGATTCTTTGCTGCTGTCTGAGCCTTTGTGAGCATATCCAGAGCCTTCTTCTTAGCCTCTGTAACGATAGCCTCTCTTGAAACTATCTGAGCGGCACGCTCCTCAGCCTTGCGGATGATGGATTCTGCGTTGAGCTTTGCCTCGTTGAGGATACGCTGGCAGTCGAATTCTATCTTCTTTGCCTCCTTGAGTTCGTGAGGCATATTCAGACGGACGTCGTTGATGAGCTCTCTCATTCTCTCGCCGTCGATGACCTTCTTATGGGATACAAAGGGAACTGATGACGCCTTGTCAAGAAGTTCGTCCATTTCTTCTAAAATCTCATCAATGCTCATAGTGATTACCTCTCCTTAATTAGTCTTTGTTTTATATCATCGAGTATTTCATTGGGAACGAAATGAGTGATATCGCCGCCGAAATAAGCTATCTGCTTTACCAGACTGGAGCTGAGATACATATTCTCCGTTGCTGTGGTCAGAAAGACCGTTTCCGCTCCTGCGTACAGCTTTTTGTTTGCCAGAGCCATCTGGAATTCATACTCAAAGTCGCTGACGGCTCTCAGACCCTTTACTATGGCGACAGCGCCCACGTTCCTGACGTAGTCCGCAAGGAGCCCGTCAAGGATATCTATTACAACATTGTCAAGGTCACGGGTGACCTGTTCTATCATAAGCATACGTTCCGTAGCCGTGAAGCTTGGCTGTGCCTTGCCTGCGTTTCTGGATATGAGGACTATCACCTTGTCAAAGAGCTTTGAGGCTCTTGTGATGATGTCCAGATGTCCCAGAGTAACAGGGTCGAAGCTTCCGGGGCAAACGGCTATTCTTCTCATTCGTCAGCCACCTCCTCGGATGGTTTGCAGAAGATCGAGACATTTATCTTGCCGTAGCGGTAGGTCTTTCTCAGTCTCATACCCTCGGGAGCCGCAGGCTCATCCGCCTCTGTCTCATACTCACATATGATGATACCGCCGTCCCTGAGCTTTTTAGCTGCGAAGGGGAGTATATTTGCGATATGGTTATATCGGTAGGGCGGGTCGAGGATAATGATGTCGAAGGTCTGGGAGGTGAGCTTTATATAGTCGTAGCTGTCGCGGTTGATGACCTCGGACTGGCGCTCAAAGCCTGTGTTCCTCAGATTTTCGTTGACACATCTTATGGAACGGAGCGAGCTGTCGATAAAAACAGCGCGTTCTGCGCCTCTGCTCAGGGCTTCTATACCCATCTGACCGCTTCCTGCGAAGAGGTCGAGGACTCTTGCTCCCTCCAGTTCAAACTGAACGGCTGAAAAGATGCCTTCCTTTACCTTGTCGGCAGTAGGTCTGACGTCCAGACCCTCAGGTGCCACAAGTTTGCGGCCTCTTGCAATGCCTGTGATTACTCTCATGTTTTAGTGCTCCGAAGCCGCAGACGAAACTGCGGTTTCCGCATTTACGGCATACGGATGCCGAATTATATATACATCTTATTATATATTATTTTTCGGGACTTGTCTATATTATTTCTTAAAAATAGGCGATTTTGACTAAAAAATGTTGTTTTCTTTTGTCTATCATATACACAGTTGTTAGCGGTCAGTGCATAGTGCTTAGTATTTCGGGTTCGGCAGATAACTAAGCGCTAAAAACTAATAACTGAAAAATACATCACAAATTTTCAAAAAGGTCTTGACAAGTGTATATACAGGTGCTATAATGTGTATAATGTATATACACAATCATGCATGAGGTGAACTATGGATATTATTATCAGCAACTCATCGGGTGAGCCTATCTATCAGCAGATATCCTCTCAGATAAAGGCTCTCATCCTGAACGGTACGCTGAAAGCAGGGGACGCCCTGCCTTCTATGCGTACTCTTGCTCAGCAGCTCCGCATAAGCGTCATCACTACAAAGCGCGCCTATGAGGACCTTGAAAGAGACGGCTTCATCGAGTCCTATACGGGCAAGGGAAGCTTCGTAAAGGGGCAGAATACCGAGCTTTTGCGCGAGGAATACCTGCGCCAGACCGAAGCCCTCCTTACTCAGGTCTGCGACAAAGCCCGTCAGTGCGAGCTCAGCCTTGACGAACTCAAGGAGATGCTCGAACTAATTTACGGAGGGGCAGAAAATGAATGATTACGAAAATGCTATCGAGATAAAGGGGCTTACCAAGCGGTATGACGGCTTTACTCTCGATAACGTCAGCTTTGACGTGCCTAAGGGCAGCATTATGGGCTTTATCGGTCAGAACGGTGCAGGAAAGACCACGACCATAAACGCCCTGCTCAATATAGTAAAGAAGGACGAGGGCGAGATAAAGCTCCTCGGACTGGACAGCGTAAAGGACGAGTTTGAGGTGAAATCGCAGATAGCTGCGGTATTCGACGAGCTCCCCTTTGACGACAGACTCAATGCAAACGACATAAACAAAATACTCCGCGAGGTGTTTGAACAGTGGAGCAGCGAGACTTTTTTCGGCTATCTTGACCGTTTTGCACTGCCGAGAAAGAAGAAGTTCGGCAAGTTCTCAAAGGGCATGAAGATGAAGCTCCAGATAGCTTCCGCACTGTCTCATAACGCAAAGCTGCTTATAATGGATGAGGCTACGACGGGTCTTGACCCCGTTGTCAGAAACGAGATACTGGACATCTTCCTTGAATACCTCCAGAATGAGGAGCACACTATCCTCATGTCCTCGCATATCACCTCCGACCTTGACAAGGTGGCGGACAGTGTTACCTTCATCGACAAGGGAAAGCTGCTCATAAGCGGCTACAAGGACGATATACTGGACAGCCACGGCGTGCTCAAATGCACCAAGAACGACTACAGGGAGATAGACCCCGAGGACATCATCAGCGCTCGCCTTTCGGACTTCGGTGCCGAGGTCATGGTGGCTGACAGGGCTGAGTGCAGCCGTAAGTATTCGGGAGCCGTTATCGATCCCGCTACACTCGAGGAGATAATGATCTACTACGTCAACCGCAGCAAAAAGGAGTGGAGATGAATGAAAGGTCTTATCTATCGTGAGTTTTATCTCAGCCGCAAGTCTTTTATACTGATGCTTCTGGTGTATGTGCTTTTTGTGGGTATGCTCTCGCTGGTCTTCATTAGCACCTATGCGGGAAATCTCGCAGGAACAGAGGGTGTTGAGGAAATGCGGAGCTCCATGTTTTCGCAGATGTACCTTTATGCGGGACTTATCGCTATAATAGGCACTGTATACGGTCATAACGACATCATAGAAAAGGACTATCAGTCTCACTGGCAGCTCTATACATATACCATTCCCGTAAGCGAAAAGAAAATAGCTGCTTCAAAGTTCATCGTACGCGGAGCTTTTCTGCTTCTGGGTATCGTTCTTGCCTTTCTTGCGGATATTATTTTTTCGGCAGCGGCAAAGCTGCCTCTGAGTACGGGACATTTCAAGAATATCTTAATTGCAGGTCTGCTCTACGGAGCTGTTTGCTTTCTGGATATTCCCAGTATGCTCAGGTTCAGGACTCAGGCAAAAAATGCAGCCATAGGTCTGGCCATTGTGGTGCCTTTGTTTGCAGCTTTTACATACGGTGCACATAAGGTGATAAGGTTCGGCTATGCAGAGGCGAAAAGGCTCTATCCCGATCTGGAAGGCGATGCGGGGCTGAGAAAGGTGCTCATGCCATATATTGTGAAGTACCGCGATATGGCTGTGTGGATAGCTCCCATAGTATTTGTGCTTACGGTCCTGCTTATGTATATATGGTCTGTGAAAGAGCTTAAAAGGAGGCGTTACTGATGACAGGTTTCCTTTACAGAGAGCTCAGACTTAGCTGGTACAAAATAATAGTGTTCATGTTCGGCATGATGGTCTATCCTGTGTCTATAGCGCTGCTGATGCGGAATTCTCCCGATATGGAGGGTATAAGCGGCAATATCAGCGCTCTTGTTTCGGGAGTCGGCGCAGTTATGGCGTTTCTGATAGGCGGCACATTCGAGTTCACCATGTTCAAGGACGATGAGCGCCGCAAATGGGCGTATTATACAGCTTCTACACCCGACGGCATAAAGAGGCAGATCGGCGCAAAATACATTGTCACCCTGTTTTTTGCTATGGCGACAGTTACAATGCTCACCCTTGTGAACAGCTTTGCCTATGACGGAAATCATGATATAGCCATTGCCACATCACTGTATATGGTGCTGTTTTATGTTCAGCTCTTCATGCGCTCGCTGGAGTATCCTCTTATGGTGCGATTCGGCGGAAAGACGGGCAACGTTGTAAAGATGGTTCTTGTTGCTGCTGTGAACCTTGGGGGCGCTGTTTACCTGCTGTTCGGCGATCTTTCGCCCTTTGCCGATATGAGCTCGTTCTGGGACAGATTGTTCGAGGCTCTTGAAGACTCCGAAGCTGTCGGAAAAATAGCTCTTGGCACAGGTATAGCGGCTGTGGGGATAACGGTGCTGTACTACCTTTCCTACAGACTTTCCGTAAAATGGTATCTGAAAGGAGTTGACCACTATGCAAAGTAAGAAGAAAACTCTGCTCAGAATAGCTCTTTACATCGTACTTGCGTATCTTCCCGTGTATGTGCTGGGATTTGCCTTCTCGGACAAGGAGGGCGGCGTTACCAGTGCACTTGCAGGCAACAGTCTCATGCTCTTTCCTGCAATAGCGGTGATAATAACAAGGCTCATAACAAAAGAGGGCTTCCGTGACGCCCTTCTCGGCACAGGCAGAAGAAAGAGCGGCAAATACTACGCTGCCGCTGTGATATTCCCCGTGCTGCTGCCGCTGGTAAGCGGACTCATACTCCACATCTTTATAGTAAAGAGCGGAAGCATAGGGGACAGCGCATTCTGCGACAACGGTATGCTCACAGCTGCCCTGCTGCTGACCGCACCTGCAACGGGGTTGGCTATGGCTGTCCACGGCTTCGGCGAGGAGCTGGGCTGGCGCGGCTATCTCACTCCAAAGCTTGAGGAGCTCATGCCCACACCGCTGGCAATAGTGGTAACGGGTATCATCTGGGCACTGTGGCACGGACCGCTCCTTGCATACGGCTATGACTTCGGCAGGGACTACGACTTCTTCCCCTACGGCGGCTTCATAGCAATGATAGTCATGTGCATTGCACTGTCGGCTTTTCTCACATGGCTCACCAAGCGCACGGACTCGGTATATCCTGCATCGCTGTGTCATATGGTGCTTGACCTGACCCTCACGTCAGAGCTTTCTCTGTTCGCCGCAAGGGCTGACGGCACTCCCTTTGAGTACAGGGTGCCGGAATTCTGGGTGCTGATACTAAGTACCTTCCCAGTAATGATAGTGTGCGGCGCAGTGTGTATTATACTGCTGCGCAAAAAGAGAATAAGTGATTAGTGCAGGGACGCCCATCGGGCGTCCTTTTTTTTGTCCGCTGAAAAATTTTTTCTGCAAATTCTTCCCGAAAAACAGACGGTTTCTGCTCATTTGAAAAAAATCTCAAAAAAAATTTCAAAAAATGCTTGACAAACCTGTTTTCCTGTGGTATAATTATTTTCGTCGCCAAGGATAAGGCGTCTGCAAAGTGGGGGTTTAGCTCAGCTGGGAGAGCATCTGCCTTACAAGCAGAGGGTCACAGGTTCGAGCCCTGTAGTCCCCACCACATGGCCTCGTAGTTCAGTTGGTTAGAACGCCTGCCTGTCACGCAGGAGGTCGACAGTTCG
>JAFWTA010000035.1 GCA_017519145.1 Ruminococcus sp. | reverse complement strand
TCGGAGTTCTATTGGTGGGAGGAAAATTCCGCTAATCGGGTAAGCTATAAGCTCCCGGTATTACCACTTAAATAGGAGGAAATATAATGAAACACGGCAAAAAATATGTTGACAGCGCAAAGGCTGTTGATTATGCAAAGCAGTACGAGTCCGCAGAGGCTCTTGACTTAGTATGCAAGAACGCAAAGGCTAAGTTCGATGAAACAATTGAGGCACATATCCGTCTCGGCGTTGACTCAAGACACGCTGACCAGCAGGTCAGAGGCGCTGTTGTACTTCCCAACGGTACAGGTAAGACTGTTCGTGTATGCGTATTCTGCAAGGAAGACAAGTATGAAGCAGCTCAGGCTGCTGGCGCTGAGTACGTTGGCGGTCAGGACCTCGTTGACAAGATCATGAAGGAAAACTGGATGGAGTTCGACGTTGTTGTTGCTTCACCTGACATGATGGGTCTCGTAGGTCGTCTTGGTAAGGTCCTCGGTCCCCGCGGACTTATGCCTAACCCCAAGGCAGGTACAGTAACTCCCGATGTTGCTAAGGCTGTAACAGAGGCTAAGGCTGGTAAGATCGAGTATCGTCTCGACAAGACCAACATTATCCACTGCCCTATCGGCAAGGCTTCATTCGGTGCTGCTAAGCTTGAGGAGAACTTCAATACTCTTATGGAAGCAGTTGTTAAGGCTAAGCCTGCTGCTGCTAAGGGTACTTACCTCAAGAGCTGCACAGTTACTTCAACAATGGGCCCCGGAGTTCCCGTTGCTACAGCTAAGTACGGTGTCTGATCACTGAATAATAAAGCTAAAGGCTTCACAGAAATGTGAAGCCTTTTTGTTATTGTGGTTTGAAGAACGCACCTGTGCCGTTCTGGGCGATCTTTTTGAAAGCCTCCTTCATTACCGCCTGCTGCTCGGGGCGAAGCTTTGATATCGCCTTGATTATGGCAGGGTAAGAGCTCAGCTTTGTGATCTCCTTCAGAGTCTCCTTGTCGGGAGCCTTCAGTATCTCGAACAGTGAATCCGTGAAGATCTCCCTCTCGGTGTCGCTGAAGTCGGAAAGAAGTCCCGATATAGCCTTGTTTATAACGTCCCCCGACTTTTTCAGTCTGTCGGCAGGTACGAATCTGTTGCGGCGCAGCTCCCAGTAATAGGCGTAATGCTGCTTGATGCCGTTGACCGAGGTCTTGACGATCTTAGGGTCGGAGCCGCTTCCCAGCAGCATTCCCACGATGGAAGCCTCAGGTATGAAGCTTCTGATACGGGGCAGCATCTTCTGATATATCTCCGATGAGATTATCTCGTCCCTGAATCCGGGACCGTCGTATGAATAGATATTGGTTATCCTCTCTCTGATGCTGTCATCGCAGAAAAGCGAGCTGTAAATGGCGGAATTACCGCCCTTTGAGTGACCACCCATCCGAATTGGACATTCTCCCTCGGCAAAAGCCTTGTTGATGTATTCAATGGCTCTCTGCTGACCTGCGGTCTGCTGCATATAGCTGAGGTTAAAGTCCTCCTTCCAGCCCGTAACGGTACCGTCGGTGCCTCTGAAAGCCACGAAGCCGCTGCCGTCGCAGAGTCGGTATGTAATGGCGGAAAACTGGAGATCCTCGGAGTGTTCGATGTCGCTGACGTAACCGCAGAGAGTAGTGCCGCGGAACCGCCTTGACTCAGCCAGCTTCCTGAACAGCAGGTTATCCTGCTCAAATGTCAGTATCCTGCGCTTTGTATCTATGCTGTCGGCATTATAACCGTGATATGCGTCGGGAAAGGTTATCTCCTCGTCAAAGCTTTCGGGGACGACTCCATCAAGTATGACATAGCAGAACTGGGAAAGGATCAGTCCGTCGATCTCGTTGAAGGGATCGGCAGAAAACGGCACATCGCCGCGCCAGTCCATATAATCGAGTATATTAGCCAGAATATCCCCTCCTGATTTTATAAAACAAAGCGACGCCGAAGCGTCGCTTTATTGTATTTACTATCCTAAAATTATGCGTTAGGATTGAGTGTTGTTCTGAGGTGGAGGAGGTACTCCTGGATGCGGAGAGCATCGTTAGAAGTAAGACCCTTAACTGCTGTATCAACATCACCGTTGAGCTTGCCCTGCTCAGTAATTGAATACTTGTTGGGGTTAGCAAGGTTCTGCATGATGAGGATAGCGTCAGCCAGCTCAACTGTACCGTCACAGTTTGTATCGCCCCATACAGGATCCTTAGTAGGAGTTGTAGCTGTGGTGGTTGTAGTTGTAGTTGTAACGTTAGTTGTTGTGGTTGTTACAGGTGTACCACCGAAGTCCTTAGCCTCATCATCAAAGAATGACATAGCCCAAGCGAAAGGAGCGTTCCAGTTGATGGTAACCTCGTTAACAGACCAAGCCTCGATGGAGTCAACGAAGCACTTCTGTGAAGCAACCTTACCACGCTGATAGCCGAGACCACCAACATAGGGATCCTGGAGTCCGGCGCCGCAGCCACCTGACATAACTCCTGAAGGAGCCATCGGGAAGCTGTGGTCAAGCTCGTAAGACCAGTATCTGTGGTGAGGATTGTTCGAGTGGTATGTACCGTAACCTGTAACGAATGAGAAGCCAAGACCGTTACGTCCGAAGATGTAGTCAAGAGCTGAAACCATACCGTTAGCGTACTTCATGTTGTGGTTAGATACATCGTAAGCATAAGCCATAACGATAGCGTTGTTGATTACGAATGAGTTTGAACCCCACTCATAACCCTCGATGATTACGCCGGGAGCGTTGATATCATCAGTGAACTTAGTTCCCTTGTAAGGAATACCCATACCGTTGGATGAGCCGTTCTCGAAGTCGATGTATGTATCAGCAGCTGTCTGAATGTTCTTCTCGATTGTAGCCTTATCAGCAGCAGAAGTCTTGTCGCTGAGGAGGAGGGTAAGAGTACCCAGACCAGCTGTACAACCCCAGTTGAAGGAGCTGAATGAACCGTTGTTCTCACCGCCGCCGAGGCTGCAAGTAAGATCGAATGCCTTATCGTGGCCGTCGCCCTCGTGGATGTTCTTATAATCCTTGAGGAAGCTGTAGTACTCGTCATCACCTGTTGTTGAGAAGAGCTCACAAGCTGCCCAGTAAGCATCGTCGTCTACGTATGTATCACCGTAGCCGCCGCCGCCGATAGCCTGATCGAGAGGAGCGAACTGAGGATCCTTCTTCCAAGCATCCTTGCCGTTGTCTACGCCGTACCACTTATTCTTCTTAGCCATTACAGCCTTCCATGAAGTCTCAGCCTTCTCGAGACACTCATCAGCAAATGCGTCATCGTATCCCTTCCACAGACGTGCAGCCTGTGCAGCGCAAGCGATCATGTTGAATGTAGCAGCATACGTAGGAGGCTTAACTATACGAGTTGTGTTCCAACCGTCTGAACCGTCAGCGAGCTTCTCGCCAGCGTAGTCCCAAGGCTTTGTAGCAAGACCTGTCCACTTGTGGTCGTGCATCTTGTGGTATACAAGGCCTTCACAGTCAGACCATGACTTATCGCTTGATGAAACGATCATGTTGAACATCCACTCGAGCTCAACTCTTGCCTCATCGAGAACGTCAGGAGTGCCTGAACCGCTGAATGAGATATTACCAACCTTGTAACTCTGAGGAATGAGCATTGTATCCTCATTGTCGATCCACTTGGAATCTGTACCGTGAACCTTGGATCTCTCATACATATTCTGGAGAGTCCAAATAGAGATACCGCCGTTAACAACGTACTTACCGTGGTCACCGGCATCGTACCAACCGCCTACGCAGTCGATCTGATAGCCCTTGTCTCCGTCGAATTCCTGACCGTAAGCTCTTACCCACTCGGACTGAACATAAGCCATATCCTTAGGTGCGTGACCGCCCTTATGAGCGAGCTTGGACTTGTCGTCCTTAGGATTGTAGGAAGTGATGTACTTCTCCTCGATATCCATACCTGAACGGTTCTGGTAATAGTAGTTCATAGCATCCTTGAGAATGCCCTTATATGTATCGCCAGCGCCGATCTTGAACTCGTGGCTGATGTACTTCTTGTATGTTTCCTGTGTCTTCTTGTTCAGGAATGTATTTGAAGTATCGTCTACTTCGATAGTATATGTGCCGGGCTCGTTAACTGATGAGAAGTCGAGGATCTGGCAGTAGTCGCCTGCATCCTTATCAAAGCCGACAGGCTTACCTGTACCTGTGAATACAGCTGTGCCGTTCTTCTTAACTGTGAAGCTTACAGCGCTCTTCTCTTCGCTTGTAGCGTAAGTAGCCTTCTTGTCAGCGCCAACGAAGTAACCTACCTGGTTGATTCTTACGTCACTTCTGGGAGTGATAACGCCGAGCTCGTTTGTAGGATCCCAGAGACAAGGTGTCTTGCTTGCGCTCTCGAATTCGGAACCACAAGTCTCGCACTCGAGCTTCATGTTATCGAACTTCAGAGTTGTCTTCTCGGGGAAGCAGTCGCTGGGCTGGTATGGGCCAGCTCCGCCGTAGTGGAATGCCCACTCAGCAACTTCCAGAGTTTCCTTAGCTGTGAATGAGCTGTCGAAAGAGTTAGCACCCTTGGAGATCTTTACGTTGTTCCAGCCCTGATCCCACTGCTCGGAATTGTTCTGCCATACGCCGCCTACACCGCTAAGAGGTGCGATATGAGTATGGAGCTCACCGGCGTTGGAAGCATCAACTTCCCAGTGGATAGTATACTTATGATTTGCCTCGATGTGAAGGCTTCTGTGTCTGAACTGGCAGTCCCATCTTGAGTCACCGCCGCGCTCTTTTCCGCCGGGATTTTCGATAGTACAGTTATATGTACCACCCTCGATATTGAATGACTGCTCTGCGGGGTTTGTTACGCAAATATGCCAAGGAAGACCGATTCCGTCATCGAAGTCGTTCTGTCCAAGACAGTTACCTGCTGCTGCGCTCATAGGGATGAGAGCTGCAACACTTGAAGCAACCATTGAAGCTGCCATCAGGCTGCTTGTGACTGCTTTTGCAATTTTCTTGTGCATTTGAATACCCTCCCTGATTTTTTAAATATAAATTTATAACGCAATGCCAGTGCAAACATTGCGGTTATACCGTGTTTTTGAGAGATGAGATCGGTGTCCGAACAGAACCTGCACTAATCCTAACTCATCAATCATATTATATTATATCGCGAAAAAAAAGTAAATAGTTTTCTGGAAATTCGTTCATTTTCCTAATGGCAAGTAAGCATAATTGTGCAGATTGACAAAAAGCTAAAAAAAATAAGAGGAAACGAATTTCCTCTTATTTCTTATTTGTGAATTGATTATTACTTTTTAGGAAGTGCGTCAATTATGTGGAGGAGATACTCCTGTATAGCGAGAGCATCATTGCTTGTAAGTCCCTTAACATCGGGGTCCACATCACCGTTCAGGCGTCCCTTTTCTGTGAGGGGCTTCTCGAATGAGCCGCCAACGCCATACTTGTCGGGGTTAGCAAGAGACTGCATTATGAGAATAGCATCTGCCAGCTCAACCGTGCCGTCGCAGTTAGTGTCTCCCCAAAGGACGTCGTCAGCTGGGGAAGTAGTTGAGGTGGTAACGGTGGTAGTTGTTGTTGTGCTTGTTGTGGTTGTGCTTGTTGTTGTGGTCGTTGTATTACTCACAGGATCCTTTCCGGGAACTGTGTAGGGCTCGGGCTCTGTGCCGTCGGGCTCGGTACCCCATACAAGCTTGCCGTCAACATACATAGTCATGTTCTTATTGAGTGAATTAGCCTTCTTCAGGTCTGTATCCTTAGAGATGCCGCCCTTGTATGACCAGTCATTTGTAGGATCCCAAGCGCCCTTTGTGGACTGTCCGTCGATAGCATCGGGAATTGAAACTCTGAACTGTACTTCATCTCTGTGTTCGCTCTGACCGGTAGGCTGAATAGCTCTGCCGTCCTCGAACTTGATGAGAGCGTAGTAGATGTTGCCCGAAGCATCTCCTTCATATTTATAAGGGCCGGAAACTGTTGCATAACCCTGCTCGCCCTGCTTGTACTGCTGTGACTTGCCCTCTACTGTGATATCCTTGGCAGAGAGACCCTTCTCGAGAGCCTCGGAGATGTCGAAGTAGTAACGATACTCGATATCCTTGGCAACTCTTGCAGGCCATGCTGTGTGGTTCATAGCCCAAGCCTTGATCTCTGTGTAGCTGTCGCCGCTGCCGTTGAGAGTAGCTGCGATCTCCCACTCAGCCCACTTGGGAGTCTCTGTGGGAGGGAATGAAGGATCGGTAGTTCCTCCGTAATCATCAACGAGAGCACAAAGAGCAGCTGTATAGCCTGCGTTGTAGTCGATAGCTACTTCTGAATACTCATATTTTGAAACCTGATTTACATACTTTCCTGACTGGTCGGGACCGCCCACGAGAGCACCGTAGAGAGTATGAGCATACTCTGTCTGCCAGCCCTCTGCGCCGCCTGATTCCTGTCCCAGCTCGTTCCAGTGGTCGTCGTGGATACCGGAAGATGTTCTGTGGTGGAAAGCGGAAGGCTGATTGTCGCCCATGCCGAGAACATAGCTCATCTTCAGACCGTTGTCGCCGAAGATATAGTCCATCTGACCCTTAGCCCAGTCATTGTACTTCTTTGCGTGAGCGCTGTCATCCTTGAAGATGGTATCGCTTGCCAGCTGAGCCAACCATGCTGTTGCACTTACATGACGGGCAGAACCCCAGCTGAACAGCCAAGCCATGCCGTCGGGAGTATAATCTATCTTCTTGTTGTTATATCCGTCTATCCAGTAATCAAGGTGATGTGAAACATGGTCTACCCACTCCTTGTTGCCTGTCTCCTGAGCATAGAGGAGAGCAGCGCCCTGAGCGGTATCATCCCAGCAGAAGCCCCATGTGAACTTGCGCTCTGTGGACTGATTTTCAAGTGGGAACTTAGGAATATAATCGTTCTCTACCTTGTCCATGTAGCTCTTGTCACCTGTAGCTCTGTAAAGCCAGATAGCAGCGTACATACAGTCATCTACCCATGACGAAGGCTTGTACATATCTCCCATAGCGCCGTTTTCATTTGTTCTTATGGTATCGGCGGTCTTGAAGTAGGTCTTTGCCTGATCGAGATAAGCCTTAGCCTTGTCGGGCTGAGTGTCCTTGAACATGAGATAACCCTCAGCAAGAGCAGCTGCGGAAAGAGCCATTGTGGTAGAGTCTGCTATCTCGTCATAGGGACGATCCCAGTCGCCGCCGTTGAGATGATGCTTGCGGAGGTATACCTCTGCGCTGCACCAGATGTTATGGTCGGTAGAACCGCCCTTGAAGTCACCGATAGTACCGATGATCTTGTTTCCTCTGTCGCACTGCATGAGGTAGTCGAGACCCCACTGCACGTTATTGCGGTAGACCTCGCCCAGTCCCTGCTTGTCAACGGCGTCCTTGTACTCAAGGTAGCCCCATGCGAGAACTGAAGCGGAATAAGCGTTTGTAAGAGTGAACTTGAAGTGGTCACCTGCGTCGAACCAGCCGCCCTTGCAGACGTCTGTCTCCTCGCCGTCCTCGTTCACCATTGAATCAGCGCGCCATGTTACATAGTTCCAGTCGGGAAGCTTGCCTGCCTGCTGAACTTCATAGAAGAACATGGACTTCTGGAGCGCCTCTGCGTAGTTGTACTTGGAATCTGCTGCTGCAACATTGCCCTCAGTGCCTGTGGGAACGTAAGCCAGCACACCTGCTGACATAGCCAGAGCAGAAACCGCTGCTGTTAGCTTTTTTAAGATCATTTTTAATACCCCTCTCGTATTAAATATTATTCAGATACAGCACCATGCCGTACCTATACATATTAAATATACAATAAATCCGCTTGTTTGTCAAGTAAAATATGAAAAATCTATCAAAGCCGCACATTCTGTCAGGAGCACAAGTCATCCTTACCTATTTAAATATGCCGCCTCTCTCCATTCCACTATTCACTTTGCACTACTTTCTACTCACTCCCCCTCTGCTCACTAAGCACTAACCATTAATCACTATTAAAAACGCCCCTTGCTATTATCAAACTTTTATGTTATAAGCGGGGAGCCCCCGCAGGCTGTTTCGCGGCAAAGCATCATAAAACGGCAGTTTTTCTCCGCGCCCCTTGCTATTATTAACTTTTTATGTTATAATAGTGTATATTTTCACGGGAGGTACGTCATGAGGATACGTCATAAACCATGGGCAAAGCCCGAGCTGGAGGCTTGTCCCTTTTACATACACGAACCCCAGAAGCAGATAGGTCACTGGAGGGAGCTCTTTGCCGAGCCCGACAAGCCGCTTTATGTGGAGCTTGGCTGCGGAAAGGGCGGCTTCATATCACAGGCGGCTCCCGCCCACCCCGAGGCTAACTTCATAGCCATGGACATCAAGAACGAGATGCTGGTGCTGGCAAAGCGCAAGCTGGAGGCTGCCTATGAGGAAAAGGGCAAAGCTCCCGACAATGTCCGCATAGCTATCCAGAACATCGAGCGCCTTGAGCTGGCATGGGACGAGAACGACCGCGCAGACCGCATATATATCAACTTCTGCAATCCGTGGCCGAAGAAAAAGCACAAGAAACGCCGCCTCACCCACACCCGTCAGCTGGTGAACTACAAGAAGTTCCTCCGCGGCGAGCTGTGGTTCAAGACCGATGACGACGAGCTTTTCGAGGAGTCCTTCGAGTACTTCGAGGAGGCAGGCTTCAGGATAAAGTACAAGACATGGGATCTCCACGCAGAGAGCCCCTACGAGAACTTCGTCACCGAGCATGAGAAGATGTTCACCGATGAGGGCAAGAAGATAAAGTTCCTCATCGCAGAGCCAATAACGGAGGAAAAATAATGGAATTCAGCAAGGATTTCGGCGCCCTGCACGTTGAGGGCGGATCCATGAAGACCGCAGGCAAGGGCACTCTGGACACCGCACAGGATGTTCCGCAGAACATACGCACAAAGATAGACCCGAAAAAGGTAGCAGTCACCGCTGCAAAGGCAGCAGCCCTGACAGGACTGGTGCTGCTCAGACACAAGGCAAAGAAGAAGCGCAGATAATAATTTACATTTGTAGGGGGCGCACAATGTGCGCCCCCTACAAATACACATCAATTTTGACACGGGCGAACATGGTTCGTCCCTACAACTCCAATTTTTCGGGACGCCGAGGGTGACTCCCTACAGTGTAGGGAGATGTCCGAAGGACAGAGGGTCGCGGCTCCTGTTGGGAGGCGTCCCCTACATTAGCTGACAGCTGACGGCTGACGGCTAATGGCTTAAATCAGAATTTTGCAAAGCAAAATTCTGATTTAATGCTTTACAACTCTGAAAAAAGGTGCTATAATGTATTTAAGCTGTGTTCAATGGCGAGCACAGTATTTCAAAGGAGGTATTTCCATATGGAAAAAATCAGAATAGGTATCTCAGGATACGGTAATCTTGGCAAAGGCGTAGAGCTTGCTATCCGTCAGAACGATGACATGGAGCTCGTTGGTATTTTCACACGCCGCGATCCTTCCACAGTCAAGCCCCTCACAGCAGGTGCTAAGGTTTACAGCATCGCAGATGCCGAGAAAATGACAAACGACATAGACGTTATGATAATCTGCGGCGGAAGCGCAACAGACCTTCCCAAGCAGACTCCCGAAATGGCTAAGCTGTTCAATGTTATCGACAGCTTCGACACACACGCAAGGATCCCCGAGCACTTTGCAAATGTTGACAAGGCAGCAAAGGAAAGCGGTCACCTTGCATTCATCTCTCTGGGCTGGGATCCCGGTCTCTTCTCACTGAACAGACTCTACGCAGAGTCCATTCTCCCCAACGGCAAGAGCTACACATTCTGGGGCAAGGGCGTAAGCCAGGGTCACTCAGACGCTATCCGCCGTGTTGAGGGCGTCAAGAGAGGCATCCAGTACACAGTTCCCGTTGAGTCCGCTATGGAAGCTGTCCGCAGCGGCAGCCAGCCCGAGCTGACAACTCGCCAGAAGCACCTGAGAGAGTGCTGGGTAGTTCCTGAGGAGGGCGCTGATCTGGCTAAGATCGAGAACGATATCAAGACAATGAAGAACTACTTCGACCAGTACGATACAACTGTAAACTTCATCACTGAGGAGGAGTTCGACGCCAAGCACAACACTATGCCTCACGGCGGCTTCGTAATGAGAAGCGGTCTCACAGGCGACGGCGAAAAGACTCACCAGATGATCGAGTATTCACTGAAGCTGGAGTCCAACCCCGAGTTCACAGCAAGCGTTCTCATCTGCTTCGCAAGGGCACTTGCAAGAATGAAGGCTGAAGGCGCAACAGGCTGCAAGACAGCATTCGATGTTCCGCCCGCATATCTTTCAAAGCTCAGCGGTGAAGAGCTGAGAGCTTCCATGCTTTAATAAAATTTGTACCACAAAAGGGCTGCCTCAGGCAGCTCTTTTTTTGTTCCGCGGTATACATTCAGCACAAAACGCAGCAATGCGGTATGTATATTTTGTGGTTTTTGCAGTAAATTCGTTGACATAAGACCGGCAAAGTGATACAATAATAATATAAAATTATGACATAATAGGGGGATCAGTATGCCATTAGTAAATGCTATTTGCACAAGCTGCAATAAAACCGTTGAAGTTGACAGCACTAAGGACGCTTGGGTTTGTCCGCACTGCAGTACACCATTTGTAGTTGACAAAGCGATAAAGAAGTACCGCTCTCAGCACAGAGATGTGGCAAAAAAAGTAAAGGCAGTCAAGAAGAACAGCAATGACTTTGAGGTCAGTGAGGGAGTCCTCACCGCTTACAAGGGCAGCTCCGCAGAGGTGACTATCCCCGGAAATGTCCATAAGATAGGCGATAATGTCTTTGAGAACAACACGGCACTGAAGAAGGTCATAATTCACGACAAGGTAGAAGAAATAGGCGGCTACGCTTTCCGCGGCTGCACCGCGCTGGAGGAGATAAAATTTCCCGACAGCATAAAGTCTCTGGGGACATGGGCTTTCCGCGGCTGCACCTCCATCAAGGAGCTGGTCCTGCCTCCTCAGCTGAGACATATAACCGACTGTCTCTTTGCGGACTGCTCGGCGCTCACCTCTGTTGAGCTCCCCGACCTCCTCACCGAGATAGGCGCATTCGCCTTTTCGGGCTGCAAGAGCCTGAAGGCGATCGAAATACCGAAATATGTGGCACAGATAGGAAAATATGCATTCTCGGGCTGCGAGCAGATAGAGCGCGTAGTCATTCCCGACGGCGTATCCCTTATAGAGGAGTGTACCTTTGCAAACTGTACCTCCCTCGCCGCAGTTGGTCTTCCCAAGACCATCAAGTCTCTGGGAGCATCCTCATTCCAGAACTGCACCGCTCTGCGCAGTGTGGAGATACCCGGCGGAGTCCTCAGTGTTGACGGCTTCCGCGGCTGTACAGGTCTGAGAGCACTGGATATCCCATCGGGCGTAACAGCCATAGGCGATTTCAGCGGCTGTACCAACCTTGAGAGCATAAGACTGCCCGCGTCCCTGAAAAAGGTAAGCGGCGGCTTTAATGACTGTCCCAAGCTCACCACTATCTCATGGCCTAATCTCGCCGACAACGCAGCCAGCTTCCCTGCCTACTACGAGACCGTAGTCGCCAGCCGTAAGGCAGCAGGAAAGTGCGTATACTGCGGCGGAGACTTCAAGCTCCTGAGCAAGGTGTGCAAGGTCTGCGGCAAGAAAAAGGACTACTGATACTGAGAAGTCAGGAGTTGAAAGTTTAAAGTTGAAAATCAAGCACATCATCAGCCCGGGGCATTATGCTTCGGGCTGTGTTTTTCGGTTTTTTTGACAAAAGGACAAGTTTTGTATTGACGGAAAGTGATTTTGGAGCTATAATATTACTATCTTGACTTTAAGGAGATAAATATGAAGCTCACAAAACGCGCATGGGCAGTTATTCTCGCTGCCGTGCTATCCTCCGCATTATGGAGCTGCGATAACAAGAAAAGCTCAGAGAGCGGAGCCGCAGAGGAAAGCTCCTCTGCCATTACAGAGAACACTTCGGAAACCACCTCCCCTTCTCAGGAAAACACTGAAGCTGCTGCTACTGCCGCTTCATCGGAAACCACAGGAGAGTCCACCACCCTTACCACCTCCGCTGAGACAACCACCACATCGGCTGCGGAGACAACTGCCCCCGCTGCAACGGAAGCGCCGCAGGCTCCGACAAAGGCAGTGAAGAAGGGCTACGACAGCAGCTTTGAGGCGGCAAAGGCATACTACAACGCCTATCTCACAGGCAATGCTGACGCTGTATACGATATGCTCTGCGAGGAGGAGATAGAAGCCTATCACTCGTACCTCCGCTCCACAGACCTGCTGGAGGGCAAAAATCCGCAGGTGGTATTCAAGCGCTCAAATGTTATCAGCGCCATAAAGCAGTCCATACAGGCGATACATGATATCATGAAGGAAAAATCCGACGTTGCCCCCGATAAGTGGACAGTTTCCCTTACCGAGGACCTGCTGAGGACCACAGGCGACAACGAGCTTGCCGACTTCAACAAGACCCTGAACACCGAGTTCACAGCTGCCGCCGACTGCGGATATGTGTACTACAAGGACGGCAACGACGATCACTCCTTCATCGGAAACGGCTGTGCCTTTGTAGAGCTGGACGGACGCTGGTATCTTTCCTACACCACCATAATGAACGCCGAACTAATCACATATCTTGATATATTCTGATACACAGGGGCGGTCTTCCGCCCTTTTTGTTTAAAGGAGAGCATTATGAGGCCATTCATACTATTAACGGGACTTCTTCTTTCGATCTATGCACACTCTAATGATATTGCCGGAGCAGAGCGCTTTGTCAGCGAGGGCTATGCTGCTTTCAGCAAGTGGGCAAACGCCCTCGCCACCGAAAAGGAGCTGGAAAAGAAGCTCCTTGACAGGCTCAGCAGCCGTATTGCACAGGCAAAAACAGCTCCTCAGCCTTATATTGTCAGCGATAACAGGATAATGTAAACTAATACGGAGGGATATATGGACAACAAGCTTCTCGCCGAGACTACGGACGCCGTAAAGCAGGTCATAGACCGCTTCGGCATAGACATTCTTTCAGACCATAAAAGGTTCTGCTCGGCATTTTCTGACTTTGCTCCGCGACTGAGCAAGGAGAACAAGGCGTTCTTCGTGGCGCTCAGCGAAAACGTGGGAACCATCTTCATAAAGGAAAACAGCGCTGTCACCGACGGCAGCAAAACTCCCGAAGCCATAGTGGGCAGGGCTATGTCGGATATAACCGAATACCTCAACGATGAAAAGGCTGAGCTGATAGTGCGCAGTATAGCAGGCGCTCTCGGCTGGCAGATGACCGCAGCGCAGCCTCAGCAGACCTCACAGCCTGCTCAGCAGGCATATATGGCTTCCTCATCACTTATCGAGGACCTTTTCCGCCGCGCTCAGAACGGCGACAATGACGCAGGCTTCAATCTGGGTGAGCGCTTCTTCTACGGCAAGGGCGTCAAGCAGGACTACGCAAAGGCTGTCAAGTGGTACACCGTTGCGGCAGACCGCGGCGATTGCAGCTCGCAGAAAAAGCTGGCGGACTGCTACTATCTGGGACAGGGTGCAGAGCGCAACATCGCCAAGGCAGCTTACCGCTACGAGCAGGCAGCCGAGCAGGGCGACTATGACTCCCAGAAGGCGCTTATACGCTGTTATCTCACAGGCGGAAGCGGCTTTCCTCCCGATAATGCAAGGGCAGAGTACTACTCACGCCGCTACGGGGTATACGCCGATGATGATACTCCCGAGGGAATAACCAAACTGGCACAGCTGGGCGATCCCAACGCGCAGTTCAGACTGGGCTGTATGTATCTCAGCGGAACTGGTGTGGAGCACGATCCCGCAAAGGGCATATACTGGCTCAAACAGGCAGCCGACAACGGCCATGCCGCCGCACTCTTTGACCTTGGCTGCTGCTATTATTACGGCAACGGAGTCCCCAAGGACAGGGTCACCGCGGTGATGATGTTCAGCAAGGCTGCCGAAAAGGGCGATCTTGACGGTCTGAACAATCTGGGAAGCTGTCTCCTCAAAGGTGTCGGCACACAGAAAGACCCGAGAGCAGCTGCGGAAAACTTCAGAAAGGCTGCTGAGCTGGGACACGCAAAGGCGCAGTACAACTACGGAGAGTGCTGCTTCAACGGCACAGGCGTACCAAAGGACACCGCCGAAGCATACAGATGGTACCGTGAAGCCGCTTCACAGGATGATCCCGACGGACAGTACTCCTGCGGCTGGTGCCTTGAACACGGTGAGGGCACAGCAAGAGACCCAATAGCCGCCAAGGAGATGTACGAGCTTGCAGCTGCACAGCGTCACACAGCGGCACAGAAAGCGCTGGGCTGCTGTTATACGGGCGGCATCGGCACATCCAAGAACTTTGCCAACGCCGCGGACTGCTTCCAGAAAGCAGCGGCAGGCGGCGACAGCGAGGCAGCTGAACTCCTTGCAGCCTGTTATAAATACGGCGGCGAGTATCTTGCTCCCAACGATGCAAGAGCCCATTACTATGCCGACCAGTACGGACTGGACTATGATGCGATATGAAAAAAGGCTTCCCTTACGGCGAAAGCACATATAAAGGAATTGCCCCTGAGCGCTTTGAAACGCTCAGGGGCATTGTGTTTATTCTGAAGTCCTTAGCTTTTAGCCATTAGGAAGCGGCTTCACCGCTTTATTATCGGGAGGATAATATCCGTTCCTGCATCAGGCTAATGGCTATTGGCTGACGGCTCATTCAAAAGCTGTGAATCGGAAATCCACGATATTATAGCTGTCAATTATCCTGTTTGCCTCATCATTGGATATTCTTGCCTCATTGCTCGTATCGTATTCCTTCGTGGCAGAATAGTATGTGATAGGTTCATTGTTATCGTCGATACCGTCTGTTACCACGCCCTCAACAAATCTGAGCTTGTCATATGCTAACCTGTAGAAGTAATTTACGCTGAGGGAAGCTCCGCCAGAGCCAGCATTCATGATAAATGAGCCGTGCTGCATACCGCCGTTCATGGGTCTGTCCGCAGTAGGATTTGTGCAGATATAGTATCTGTTCCTGAGGGCGCCGTTAACTACGCATTTTACCTCACCATTGCTGTCCGCACCGAAGATATTGTAGATAACACTGTCAAAGTATCTGTTCTCTTCACCATAGTCGTAATTCACTCCGAGGAGGAGCTCCTTAACACC
The DNA here is from genome assembly GCA_017519145.1 of Ruminococcus sp. Classification (GTDB taxonomy): domain Bacteria; phylum Bacillota; class Clostridia; order Oscillospirales; family Ruminococcaceae; genus Ruminococcus. The sequence goes on along the minus strand of JAFWTA010000035.1, from coordinate 14,509 downwards.
GTCCTCGTCAATATCATAGAATGCGTATCCGATATGAGCAGGATCTTCATGGGAAGCTGAAATGAACTCCCTTGACAGGTCAGAATTGTACTTGGCATCTGTCATATCTCCGCTCTTTATCATGGTGCTGCACTCGTCGATTATTCTTGCATACTCCTTGTATATCTTCTCCTCATACTCACCGAGCTGCGAATACTCTCCCAACTCAGCCAGCACCTTTTCCTCAGTATTTGTATCCGAGCTCTGAGGAGCTGTGGTAACGGCAGGCTTTTCATTCACTGCCTCTGTGATTTTAGTAGTTGCCGCCTCAGCAGATGTCGTTGTCACGGCTGAACCGCCTGCTGCAGCTGTCACAGTGACAGTGCTGACGTTCTTTCCTGTTACCGTAGTCAAGGCAGCTGTTGTAACAGCCGCATCTGTTGATACTGCTGTTGTAGTCGGAGCTGTCAATACATCTTCGGGAGTCTTTGGTCCCTTGTTTCTTCTCAGGTATGCTCCGCCGCCTATAGCACCGAGCACTACCACCATAGCCGCAGCCGCACTGATTATTCTCGTCATATTGATCTTCCTTTCATACTTTTCAACGCCCTCTGCAACGTCAGTATAATCGTTATGGTCAGCTGTTTTCTTCTGAACCCTTGCAAAGACTGCCTCTTTCTTTGCCTGCTCCTCCATGAGCCTTTCAACGGAAGCCTTGTCCGCAGCTTTCAGGGTCTCTATTATCTTCTTTTTGCTGTTCATACCTATCCTCCTTTACAGAGTTATTTCTTTTTCGTCAAGGAGCTTTCTCAGCCTTTTCATGGCGCGTCCGCAGCGCACTCTCACAGCTGCCGCGTTCATACCGACCATTTCGGCTATCTCCTTGGAGCTTTTATCGTAGTAATACTTCTGTATAAGTATTACGGAATCGGGCGTCCCCAGTTCTCCTATCATACGGAGGAGAAGCTCCGACCGCTCTGATTTTTCCGCATTTTCGGCAACATCCTCGGAGTCTGCCAGTGCTGACAGCTCCTCATCGCCATCACGGCAGTCCAGTCCTGTCTTTGCAGCCAGTCTTCTGCGCGTGCTTATAGCGGCATTTCTCGCAGCCGTACCGATAAACGACTTCAGCGCCGTATCCTCACGGGGATCAAGCTTCATAATAACAGCCGCAAAGACATCCGCAGTGCATTCCTCCATGTCGCTGCTGCTGCCGAAGCCGCTGATGAGCCTGCTGACAATGGCATAGACATAGTTATAGTATTTGTCAAACAGCGCCCTCTGTCCCCATGGGGGATCGTCACGCATCAGACGCAGAATTTCATTATCGGTCATAGGTTACCTCCGTATTATTTTTATGGATCAGATCTGTCCTCACTCATAATAACGCATGGTTCAGATAATGTGTAACACTATTTTATCACTTTTTATTTTTAAGTGCAAGAATTTGAATGATAAACAATATTTTTGATATAATTCCAAATTATAATGGTTGCATTTTTAATATTAATATGGTATAATTTACACAACAGTTATGCGTATTCGACAAAAAATAATAAACGAGGTGAAGAAAATCATGAAGATACTATTTATCGGCGGCACAGGCACTATCAGTATGGCGATAACGAAGCTCCTTGCTAAGCAGGGGCATGAGGTTATACTGCTCAACCGCGGCGGCAGGAGCGATGAGCTCCCCGACGGCGTCAAGGTCATAAAGTGCGATATAACAGATGAGGCTGATGCAGCCGAGAAACTGAAGGGAATGAGCTTTGACTGCGTGGGCGAGTTCATCGGCTTTGTACCCGAACAGGTGGAGCGCGATTTCCGTCTGTTCAGCGGCAGAACGAAGCAGTACATATACATAAGCTCCGCATCCGCCTATCAGAAGCCCCTTTCCGACTGCGTCATCACCGAGAGCACTCCCCTTTCCAATCCCCACTGGCAGTACTCGCGGGATAAGATCGCCTGTGAGGAGTACCTGATGAAGCAGTACCGTGAGAACGGCTTCCCCGTGACCATAGTCCGTCCAAGCCATACCTACGATGAGAGATCGGTGCCTCTGGGAGTCCACGGCGATAAGGGCAGCTGGCAGGTGGTGAAGCGCATCATGGAGGGCAAGCCCGTTATCATACACGGCGACGGCACCACCCTCTGGACCATCACCCACAACAGCGACTTTGCAGTGGCTTATGCAGGACTTATCGGCAATATCCACGCCATCGGACAGGCTTTCCACATAACCTCCGACGAGAGCGTTACATGGAACCAGATATACTCTATCATAGCCGACGAGCTGGGAGTTGAGCTTAAAGCCTGCCATGTGTCCTCGGAATGGCTCAATGCAGCCGGTCCCTACGACTTTGAGGGCACCCTCATCGGTGACAAGTCCAGCACGGTCATATTCGACAACTCAAAGATAAAACGGGCTGTACCGTGGTTCACAGCAAAGGTGAGAGCGGATCAGGGCATAAGGGACACCGTCCGCTACATACTTGCCCATAAGGAGTGCCAGACGGTCGACGAGGATTTCGACCGCTGGTGCGACAAGGTGATATCCGCAATGGAACAGGCAAAAAAAGCAATGCAGTAAAATATAAACGGAGGAATATAATTATGGATAATTTTCAGTTTTACAGCCCTACCGAGTTCATCTTCGGCAGGGATACAGAGACAAAAGCAGGCGAAATGGTAAAGAAGTACGGCGGCACCAAGGTGCTGATACACTACGGCTCCGGCTCGGCAGTAAAGTCGGGACTTCTTGACCGCGTAAAGGCTTCTCTGGATGAGAGCGGCATCGCCTACACGGAGCTGGGCGGAGTTCAGCCCAATCCCCGTGACACCCTCATCTACAAGGGCATAGAGCTCTGCCGCAGCGAGGGCGTTGACTTCATTCTCTCGGTAGGCGGCGGCTCATGTATCGACTCCTCAAAGGCTATCGCTCTGGGCGTTCCCTATAACGGCGATTTCTGGGACTTCTACGGCACAGGCAAGACAGTTGAGAAGGCTCTCCCCATCGGAACCGTACTCACTATCGCAGCCGCAGGAAGCGAGGGTTCGGGAGCTTCAGTAGTCACCAAGGAGGAGGGCAGCCTCAAGCGCGATGTGGGCTCAGACCTGCTCCGCCCGCGCTTCTCCATCCTCAACCCCGAGCTTACCTGCTCACTGCCTGCATATCAGACAGCCTGCGGAGCTACGGACATCATGGCTCATGTTTTCGAGAGATACTTCACAAATACACGCGACGTAGAGATAACAGACCGTCTCTGTGAGGCAGTCCTCCTTACAATGATAAAGGAAACTCCCCGTGTTATCGCACAGCCCGACAACTACGAGGCAAGAGCCAATATCATGTGGGCAGGAACCGTTGCACATAACGATATCGTCGGCGTCGGCAGAAGTCAGGACTGGAACAGCCACGGCATCGAGCACGAGCTCTCTGCCCTTTACGACTGCGCACACGGTGCAGGACTGGCAGTTATCATGCCTGCATGGATGGAATTCGTATATAAGCACGATGTTATGCGCTTTGCACAGATGGCAGTCCGCATCTGGGGATGTCAGATGAACTTCGAGTTCCCCGACGAGACCGCACTTGAAGGAATAGCCTGCTTCCGCAGCTTCCTCCACAGCATAGGAATGCCCATAAACTTCGAGCAGCTTGGTGCCAAGGAGGAGGATATCCCCCTGCTTGTTGACAAATTCGGCATAGGCGACGGAAAGACAGGCGGCTTCGTACACCTGACCGCTCAGGACATAGCGACTATCTACCGCATAGCAGCCAACGCAGGCTTATGATATACGATATATCCCGTGAGATGTTCTCCACCCCCACCTTCCCCGGTGATCCCGTCCCCGAGACATGGCCTCACACAAGCTTTGACAAGCCCGAGCCGGATATCTATCAGGTTACGGTCATAAAGATAACGGGACATACGGGCACCCACGCAGACGCTCCCCGTCACTTTCTCCCCGAGGGAAAGGACGCAGCCCATGTTGACCTCTCCCACTGTATCGGCAGGTGCAGGGTATGCGAGCACAGCGGCGAGCTTACCGCCGAGGACGTCAGAAAAATGACCGAGGGCGGCACAGAGCGGCTGCTCATAAAGGGCGATATCACCGTAACTCCCGAAAGTGCGGAGGAGATGGTGAGCAGAGGGCTCCTTGCTCTGGGAGTAGAGGGCATGACGGTAGGTGCAGAGGGCACCATCGCACAGGTACACCGCACACTTCTGGGTGCAGAAGTGTACATCATAGAAAATCTCGACCTTTCGGAAGCAGCGGCAGGAGAATACTTCCTGTCCGCACTGCCGCTTAAAATGGCGGAGCTGGACGGCTCACCCGTCCGCGCAGTGCTGACCGACCTGCCGTGACTCCATATAAAAAGGAGTGACTATCATGTTTGAATACGATGAGAGCACCGAGCTTTACACCGAGGATCTTGGCAACGTCATCGTCACCTGCGATGAAGTAATGGACGGCTTTGAGGAGCTTGCCGAGCGCATGGCGGACATATACGCTGCCCGTCTGGACGATATCGCGGACTTCCTTATAAAAGAGGGCATAAGCGATATTTACGGAGAGCTCACAGCTGACGAGATCAAGGACGCACTGGGAGTTCCCACCATTGACATCGGCAACCAGACCGTGACCTATTTTGACCACACTCTTGATGAAGAGCACATCATCAGCTTTGAGTACGACGACAGGGAGCTTAAAGGCTTCATGTACCTGAGTATAGACGGCTGACCAAACGCCGGAATAAGGCGGATACTCATACATAAAATTTGCCCCTGAGCGTTACGAAAGCGCTCGGGGGCATTGTTTTTACAGTAAGCTGAATCGGGATTTAGCGGAGCACAGCTCCGAAAAACGGTGAATAGTGAATAGTTGCGGCGACGTTCTTTAAATAATGTGAGCGAAGACGCTGCTAAAAAAAGACAGTTGCTAAAGTCGGGCTTCCGTGCTATAATTAATGTGTCCCAAATAACCGCTGCCCAGCGGTTATTGCCCCGAACTTTGTTAGGGGAGCGCAAATTCTTTATAATATTGGGAATTTGCGCGTCACATTTCTTTATGTCAAGCTCATTTTGCCCTAAAGGGCAAAACAAGGTGCAAGAAAAATTATCAATATCATTATTTTTTCTTGCACCCTGACAACTAAAAATCGGCTTTAAAAAGCTATATAAAGCCGATTTTTAGTTACTGAGCAGGCATTAATCAGGTATATGATCTTTACGGAGGTACACCATGAAAAAGCGATACAGCATCCCCCTCTTCATTATAGCGGCAATGGTTGTGCTAAATGTCATAGCGCGTCTGAGCCGCCCTTTCGCTGATTTTTATGCCGAGAAGATATTTCCCGTCATATCCACAGCGGTCTCCTTTGTTACGGGACTTCTGCCATTTTCGCTGGGAGAAATGCTCACAGTTGCAGCGGTGGCGCTGGTCATATTCGGCATCCCGCTTTTTCTTATACTGCTCATTTTCAGAAAGGGCAAACGCCGTGCCACAGCAGCCTTTGCGTGCACACTTGCCCTGTGGATACTCTGCTACATAACCACTACCGAGACCATGAACTGCTTCATCATGTACCAGTGTACGCCCCTTTCCGAGAAATATTTCCCCGATGCTCCCGACCACACCGACGAGGAGATAACGGAGCTTTACGGGATGCTCATAGAAAAGTGCAACGAGCTTGCGGTGCAGGTACACCGCGACGAGGACGGCTGCTTTGACATCACCTGCGACTTCAAGGAGGAAGCCAAAAAGGCGATGAAAAAGGCAGGAAAGGAATACCCTCAGCTCCGCGGCTTTTATCCCGATGCCAAGCCCATACAGTTCTCATACTTCATGAGCCAGTCCCACCTTACGGGCATATATCTGCCCTACACCATAGAGGCTAACTACAACGACGACATGGTGCGCGCAAATCTGCCTGCCACGGTCTGCCACGAGCTTTCCCACCTGAAAGGCTTCATACAGGAGGACGAGGCTAACTTCCTTGCATTTGTGGCTGCAACAGGCAGCGACAATGTGGAGTTCCGGTACGCAGGCTATCTGGACGCTCTTGAGTACGTCCACAACGCGGTTTGGGAAAATGAGGTGGAGGACGCCATGGCGCTGTCGGACACTATTTCCGAAGAAGTCCTCCGTGACTGGTTCAGGTTCATGCCCGAGAACTACTGGGAGGACAACGCTGCCAAGGAGGTCATCTCCACGGAGAAAGTCAGCGAGGCTTCCACGGCAGCCATAGACACTAACATAAAAATGAACGGCAGAGACGACGGCATCAGAGCCTATGACATGGTGGTGGAGCTTCTGCTGGACTACTATTACAGTTAAGAGTTACTATCAGATGTAAAACTCACAGCTCAATAATAACGGAGGAAAAAATATGAAAAAAACTATTGCAGGGATTGCAGCACTTACTATCGCACTCAGCGCATTCACAGGCTGCACAGACAAGAAAAACGACAAGAGCACAGCTTCCAAGGGAGCTGTCACCACTGCACAGGAGAACAAAAAGGGAAAAACTTCTGCCGAAAGCTCCTGTGAGGATGTTATAAGAGAGTTCATACAGGCTTATAATGACAATGACCGCGAAAAGACCTTTACGATGATGTATCCTGACGGCTCAATTGACCTTCTGAATGTCTGGCTGAAGACGTCCGAAGATGACGATTATACAATAGAGGACTATATAAACGAGGCACAGTACATGATATATGACGATAACGAGCCCGAGAAGATCAATTTCAAACGTATCATCAGCACAGAACCTCTTATTCCCGACGAGGAATACGATATCAAGAGAGAGTACGGAACGATCCAGTGTATGGTCGACTACATGAATGAGCATGGCGGTCCCGACAAGGTAGAACTCGAAAAGCTCGAGGAATTCATGACTGAACAGAGTGAAGAAGATGTTTTTGAAAAGACTGAGATCACAGAGGGCTATTATGTATTGATGGAGCTTGAGAACGAAAACGGCGATACTGATAAAGGAAATGCGATAGTTTACCGACTCAACGGCGGAAACCTGAAGGTTATGATCACTCACAGCAGGACAGACCAGGTCCGGACAACCGCAACACAGCTCTATAAGGCTGGAAACACTGTATTGCTCGATATGTATGAGTCAGGCGATTCGGACGGTATTGAAGATAATCAGTACTATATAGTAAGCTCCGACAAGAGTCTTGATCTGAACGTCCCCGACAGCTTTGACCCCGAGATATTCAAAAGCGGTTTAGAGAAGTACTCGGATAAAGCAAATGATTCGGAGTGGTTCATGGTCATCAATAAGGACGTTGTGATCTATGCAGTTATAAAAGTTCCCGAGATAAGCGATATTACTGCCACATACCCTGAATACAGCATACTGACAGCAGACGGCGATAGTTACAAGACAGAGAAGGATGAAGCAGGAAAGAGTTTTGAGGAGCTTTACGACATCTGCAAGGAATTAATAAGCCGATAACAACGGAGGAAAAAATATGAAAAAGACTATTGCAGGAATTGCAGCACTTACCATTGCACTTAGTGCATTCACAGGCTGCACGGACAAGAAAAGCGACAAGAGCACAGGGGGTTCTGCTGAGGCAGTGACCACAGCTGCTCAGCAGGATACGACAGTGGAAAAGACGACTGCTCAGGATACCACAGCTGCGGAGAAGACCACAGCCTCACCGGACAAGCCCTCAGCTTCCGCAGAGGGATATGAGAAGGTGCTCAGGGAGTTCATAGACGCCTACAACAATGAGGACTACAAAAAGACCTTTGAGCTCACCATGCCCGACGGCGCAGAGAAAGTAATGAAGCTTCTGGCTTCATCGGAGACCCTGCAGAGCGAATACGGCGGTATCTCCGAGGAGGAGATGATAAAAGAGTCACAGGAATCGCTGTTCCTCGGCAAGAAGGACGGTACCCTTGTGCCGGGTGAAATAAAGAAGACCGAACCCCTTACCGAAGAGGAGACCTTTGAGCTCAGGTCCGAAATTGCAATGATCACCCTGTGTCTTGACTATATAGACAGCCACGGCGGAGCTGAGGGCGTTGACACCGAGGCTATGTTAAACGAAATAATGGATTATGATCTCGAAGCTGCGGCAGCAGAGGTTGAGCTGGACGAGTCATATTACATCACCTTTGGTCTGGAGAACGAAAAGTGGGACTGGAGCGGTGACGGCAACGCCATAGTTTACCGTGTCAGGGGCGGCGGCTGGAAAATATCTGCCAATGATCTTATCGGAACACTTTCAGGGGGCAAAGACAAACGTCTCGATACCGCGGCTGACAGCTTATACAGGGCTGCAAATACCGCCCTCGTCGAGCTTGACGAAAGAGGAGAGCTTCCCGCTATGGATAGCACCTTTATCGTGGCTTCGGATGACAGCAGGAACGCAGGAATTCCCGAGGACTTTGACGCTGCGGAATTTCGCAGGCTCCTGTCCAACTACTTCGACCATGAACGTTTTGCCGGAGACTGGTTCGTGGTGATAAAGGACGGCTGTGCGAAGGAATCAGCGGTCTATGACTCAGAAAATCCGCACAATGTGGGCACTTATCCGCCGTCTGACTACGTTGACTTCGCATACGAGGGCATGACCTACGACGAGATATACGATAAAGTCTGCGAGGACATAGGCGGCTGATCCAGCATATATGGTAAAGCCTGCGAATATACTTGACTATCAAGTATTTCGGAGGTAAGACCATGCAGGACAAGACCGCTGCGAAAAATCAGAACATCATCCTCGAGAACCGCAAGAACCTGACAATATCGGGAATAACCGACGTTGACAGCTTCGACGAGAAGGAGATAAGTCTCTACACTCAGCTGGGTGAGCTGTCCGTTCAGGGCAGGGAGCTCCACATCGACTCCATGAGTGTCGAGACAGGCGACATGACCATAACAGGCGAGATATGGGCGATAGTCTACGGCGACGGCGACAGAAAGGGTCCCCTTTCCGCACTGGGCAGGCTGTTCCGATGAGAGGACTTGAAAACTTTCTCTCCGTCAGTGAGGAGCTGCGGCTTTTCGGCATATCCTGCCTTATAGGCGCGGTCCTCGGCGGAATTTTCGATGTTTTCCGCGCCTTTCGCCTGATATTTCCACATAACAGCTTCCTTACGGCAGCGGAGGACATAGCCTTTCTGGGACTCTACGCCCTTGTTTTCGCAGTGTTCTCCGCAGTTTTCGCAAGGGGCGAGACGAGGGTGTATTATGCCTTGGGAAACCTTTTGGGCTTTGCGGTCTATATGGCTGCCGTGGGCAGTGTCGTCATGACTGCTCTGCGGAAGCTCCTGACCGTTCTGGGAGCAGTTTTCGGCGTGGTATTACGGCCGCTGAAAGCCCTTTGTATACTTCTTCGTAAAAAAGCAACACCCGTTTTTGTAGGAATTTACCGAATTATTGTTAAACCACTTAAAAAAATAAAAATAGTATTGCTAAACAGGCGGCATCTGTTGTATAATAAAATGGAAAATAAAAAGAGAAAGAACGTGAAAAGCGTTGTCGAAAAAAATGAGACATGAAAAGCAGAAGAAAAAAGGTCTGTTCAATCGCGGACTTGTAAAGCTTGCGGCTGTTGCAGTAGTCATAGGCTGCGGAGTTCTTATCGCGACCACGCTCAGGGACTGCGCCGAAAAAGAGGAGCAGATGGAGCTCATACAGACTAAAATAGATTCATACGAGACCGAAAATGCCGAGCTGCAGCGTGTCCTTGACAGTGATGACCTCAACGCCTATATGGAAAAGGTCGCACTTGAAGAGAGAGGCTATGCCTATCCCGACGAGCGCAGATTCTACGACACTACAAGGGATTAATAGGTTCCGCAGAGAAGGAGCCATAAAAAGGAGTTATAAATAAGTATGCAGCTGGAAATAGGTAAGATCTACAATGGCAAGGTCAAGGGAATAACACAGTACGGAGCATTCGTCGATATTGAGGGCGGAGGCACCGGAATGGTGCATATTTCCGAGATAGCCAATACATATGTAAGCGATATCCGCGAGCACCTTACTGAGGAGCAGGAGGTGCAGGTAAAGGTCATCGGCATCAACGAGCAGGGAAAGGTGAGCCTTTCCATCAAGAAGGTGTCGGACAACGGCGACTCACAGCCCCGCCAGAGACGCTTCGACAAGGGTCAGGGCAGATCCGACCGCGGCTTCGACAAGGGAGCAGACAGGGGCGCTGACAGGGGGACTGACAGAGGCGCTGACAGAGGCGGCGACAGAGGCGACAGGAGTTCAGACAGAGGCGACCGCGGCGACAGGAACTCAGACCGCGGTGAGCGCCGCAGCAAGCCCAATATCTGGGAGCCCAAGAAGCAGATACCTCAGTCGGAAATGACCTTTGAGGATATGATGTCGCGCTTCAAGCAGACCAGTGAGGAGCGTATGTGCGACCTCAAGCGCAGTACCGACAGAAAGAACGGTACCAGAAGAAAGTAATACAGAGCCGTCCGTAAGGGCGGCTTTTTGCTGTCCTGCCGTCAATCCATGATCTGAACGGCTCACTGAAAACTTGCCGCTTATCACTCTTTACATCGGGCGAAAAAAGTGGTATAATAATATAGATTATCAATTATTGGCGGAGATTGTTATGATATTCAGTAAAAATCCCGAGCTTGAAGAAAAGCCCGACCATCTGCATTATCCCATATGCCGCGGAAGACTTGAGGCGATAAACAATATCAGTGCAAGGATACTGAAGTTTACCGTAGGTGCTGCTGTATTGCTGGCAGCGGTGTCTCTTCTCGGCGCACCTCTCCACGTTGTGGGATGGCTGCCCATGATGTTCACCATGAAGGATATCGAATTCGGCATGGGCGGCGGCTTCTGTATCACGCAGGCGTGTGTATCTCTGGTGCTCATAGTTTTTGCGGCAATGGGCTGCACTGAGCGCAAGATATTCGATGTTTTGTTATGCTTTGCCTATATGGCAATGCTGGTGAGCTCAATATTCATCCATCTCAGTGTATTTGACGCATTCACTTTCATTATCGGACTGACAGGAACACTGTACAGCTTCGGCATACTGAAGGGATATGTTGACTTCAAGCAGCTCAGAAATACTGAAGGCTATCCTATATTCAGCGTATCACTGGCGGAATACGACGACAGGAAGAAAAACAGTCCCGACGGCTATTACCGCGACCACTACGACGAGCTTGTGCGTCAGAGACTGATGCAGCAGCGTCAGGGCTCACAGCCTGCCAATATGCCAAAGGGCAGCGGACTCAAGCAGTTTTCACAGGCGCAGTCCGATTCGGGCGGTCTGGGAGATATGCCCGAGCTGAATATATCGAAGCCCGAGGCAAGAAAGGCAGCTCCCGACAGATTTGTTTCAAAGTCGGGAAAGGAGAGCAAGGTGCTGTTCAGCGAGCTGAAGCTCAGATAAAGGGGGAAAACTATGTTTGCAAAGGTGTCAAGTCTCGGACTCTTCGGACTCAACGCATTTCCCGTTGATGTGGAGATAGATATAAGCAGGGGCAATCCCATATTTGAGATAGTCGGACTTCCCGACACGGTCGTAAAGGAGAGCCGTGAACGTATCCGTGCTGCTCTGCGTTCATGCAGCATAAGCTTTCCCGTGGCATCGGTTATGATAAATCTTGCCCCGGCAGATACGAAAAAGAGCGGCTCTGTCCATGATATGGCGATATTCATGGCTATCCTCCGCGCGATGAGAATGATAAGCGAGGAGCCCGACGGCTGTTCGTTCATAGGCGAGATATCTCTCAACGGCGATATCCGCCGCATAAACGGAGTTCTGCCCATGGTTATGCTGGCGAGGGAGATAGGCGTAAAGTCAGTGTTCGTCCCTGCCGAGAATGCCAAGGAGGCTTCCGTTATCGACGGCGTGGACATTTACGCTGTCAGCAATGCCGAGGAGCTCATAAGGCACTTCCGCGGCGAGGAGAAGCTTCAGCCCTGTCCTCACTATATACCGCCCGAGGCTGCCTACAACGAGCCCCTTGACTTTTCGGACGTAAGAGGACAGCAGTCCGCAAAAAAGGCTCTGGAGATAGCTGCGGCAGGAGGACATAATGCCCTGCTCATAGGCTCCCCCGGAAGCGGAAAGAGTATGCTGGCAAAGCGTATGCCGTCCATACTTCCACCCCTGACCTTCGAGGAAGCTCTTGAGACCACAAAAATACATTCCATCTCGGGATTACTTACGCCCGAAATGCCCATAATAACCAAAAGACCATTCCGCTCGCCACACCACACCATTTCATCGGCGGGACTTGCAGGCGGCGGAACAGTTCCCCACCCGGGAGAAGTCTCCCTCGCCCACAACGGACTGCTGTTTCTGGACGAGCTTGCGGAGTTTGACCGCAAAACGCTGGAGATACTCCGCCAGCCCCTTGAGGACAGAAAGGTGACTATCGCAAGAGCCTCGGGCACAGTGACCTATCCCTGCACCATAATGCTCATAGGCGCCATGAACCCATGTCCCTGCGGATACTACGGTCACCCCAAGCGCAAGTGCATCTGCCCCAAGAATAAGGTCACAGGCTATCTTTCAAAGATATCGGGTCCCCTGCTGGACCGCTTTGACCTTCATATCGAGGTGGCTCCCGTGGAGTTCGGCGACCTTTCCTCAAAGACGAAGGAGGAGAGCTCCGCAGAGATAAGAAAGCGCGTAGTTGCGGCGAGAGCTATACAGGAGGAGCGCTTTAAGGGTACAGGCATAACCTGCAACGCCCTTATCACTCCCGATAAGCTTCAGGAGCTTTGTCCCATGGACGACGCCGCCGAGACACTGATGAAGAACGTGTTCGACAGGCTGGGACTCAGTGCAAGAGCCTATGACCGTATACTCAAAGTCGCAAGGACCATCGCTGACATAGACGGCTCAGAGGTCATAAGGAAAAATCATGTGGCAGCTGCCGCACAGTTCCGCAGCCTTGACCGCAAATACTGGACAGAATGACCGTGTATGGACGACCATCGGTCGTCCGCGGCTTCACTGCCCCGTGCAGTGAACGGCACCCCGAACCTTACACGATACAATACACCCCTGAGACAACAAAAACGAAAGAAAGATAAAACAAAGGAGAAACAATGAAATCGGCATTTAAGAAACTGCCCTCGGGCAAGCACAGCATAGATGCAGGACTGCTCTTTGCGGTCACGCTCTGCGCTGCAATAAGTACGCTGCTGATATACTCCATAACCCATAACAAGGTACTTGAGACCGTGGGCTCCAGCTACTGGAAAACGCAGGCGTTCTCAATGGTCGTGGGAATTGTAGCAGCTATCATAATCTCGTTCATCGACTACCGTAAGCTGGTAAAGCTGTGGGTGATATTCGTCCCCTTGTCCCTTGGACTGATGGCGCTGACCTTCACCTCGCTGGGATATCGGCGAGAGGGAGCGGACGATCAGGCTTGGCTCAATCTCGGCTTTATACAGTTCCAGCCCTCTGAGGTGCTGAAAATGGCGTTCATACTCACCTTCGCCTACCATCTTTCAAGGGACGAGGAGGAGATGAACAAGCCCCTGCATATGCTGCTGATAATCATACACGGCATGATACCGCTTGGTATCGTCGGAATGCAGGGCGACTACGGAACAGCCATCGTATTCGCGGCTATATTCGCATTCATGATATGCTCCGCGAAGATATCGTGGAAGTACCTTGTGGCAGCTCCCTTTGTCATTGCAGCAGGAGTTGCGGGAATGTGGTTCTTTGCGCTGAGCGAGTTCCACAAGAAGCGTATCCTCATACTCTTCCACCCCGGCACAGACCCCGAGTATATGGAGTATCAGCAGGATCTGGGACTTGCGGCGCTGAAATCGGGCGGAGTCTTCGGAAAGGGACTTTTCGGCAAGCCCGATGATTACATCACCGTTCCCGAGATACACAACGACTTCATCTTCACCTATGCAGGACAGGTATTCGGATTTGTGGGTTCCATCGGACTCATAATCATACTTGCGTATATCTGCCTGAAGATATTCGGCGACAGCCGTGTCTGCCGCGACCATCTCGGCAAGTTCATCTGCATGGGAGCCTTCGGACTTATCCTTTCCCACTGTATCATGAATATAGGCATGGTACTGAAGGTTGCTCCCGTTATCGGTGTTCCGCTGCCGTTCCTCAGTGCAGGCGGTACGGCTATGATAAGTATGTACGGTATCATAGGACTGGTGCTAAGCACATACAGCCACCGTGCTGTTAACTACAACGTCTTTTACGATGAGGACGAGGACGAATGATAATACGGAAGTTTTGCCCCTGAGTGCTGCAAAGCGCTCGGGGGCATTGTATTTATTATGGTCACACATATAAATCGGAATTTAGCGCATACGCGAAAAATTGGAAATGTAGGGGACGGCGTCCTCGACGTCCCACGAAATTTGTATTGTAGGGGCGGATATCATCCGCCCGTTAAGGGACGCCCTCACTTGCAGGGCGTCCCTCTTTCAAAAACAGTCCACCGGACTGTTTTTGAAATTCACCCTTGCGGAGCGCTTTGTTTTATTTCGCCGCCTTAAAAGCTGAAAGCGGCGACC
>JAFWTA010000034.1 GCA_017519145.1 Ruminococcus sp. | reverse complement strand
GCGCAGTGCCGACTGCTGACCACGCTGACGCTCGTAAACTCGCTCACTGTTAATAGTAACGTCAGCCGTACATCGCTTACGGCGCATAGATGTGCGGCGGATATTATGCTATGTATCGGCGCAGTGCCGACTGCTGATCACGCTGACGCTCGTAAACTCGCTTACTGATAATAGTAACGTCAGCCGTACGTCGCTTACGGCGCGTAAATGTGCGGCGGATATTATGCTATGTATCGGCACAGTGCCGACCGCTGACCACGCTGACGCTCGTAAACTCGCTCACTGTTAATAGTAACGTCAGCCGTACATCGCTTACGGCGCATAAATGTGCGGCATTTGCTATGAGGGGCGCCCAATGAGCGCCCCTGCTAAGCACTAAAAACTAACCACTAAATAATAGATCAGTCCGTAGAGGGTGGCGGCTGAACAGCCGTAGAGTATGACCGGGCCTGCTATGGTGAATATCTTGGCTCCCACGCCGAGAACGAGTCCCTCCGAACGGGCTTCTATAGCGCAGGAGCTTATGGCATTGGAAAAGCCCGTCACGGGGACAAGTGTGCCTGCACCTGCTCTCTTTGCAAGCCTCTGATACCAGCCAAATCCAGTACACAGGGCGCTGAGCCCCACAAGGATTATTGACGTCCATGCTCCCGACTCCGTGCGGTCAAGTCCGAAGGCTTCCATAAAATCCATTATTATCTGCCCGAGAGCACATATGGCTCCGCCCACAAGAAAGGCGCAGGTCAGGTTCGCCTTGTAGTTGGACTTGGGCGAGGCCTGCTTTGTCATGTCGCTGTATAGCTCGGGTGTTATCTTCATATTATCAGCTCCTTCCGCAGTATTATCTGCGGAATTTTCTTTTTTATGCGGCGATATGCATTGAAATGAGTGATGCCGCCCTTTGCGAAAAATGGTGTTCTTACCGCCTTACCCTGCGGCATATACATTAGTAAATGCAAGGGAAAGAGGTGATTTGTTTGAAGGATCAGCCTGAGGGAAGGGCTGTCATGCTGGGCAGATATATTACCGAGACAGGTTCTACGGTGCGCGGCGCTGCAAGAAAGTTCGGGATATCAAAAAGCACCGTCCACAAGGACGTCAGTGAGAGACTGCGCAAAGAGGATCCCGAGCTCTGCCGCAGAGTCAAGGAAGTCCTCGAAAAGAACAAGCAGGAACGCCATATCCGCGGCGGTCTCGCCACTAAGCGCAAGTACGCGGAGATCGCCTGCCGACGAAAAAGCTCATTCCCATGAGCGGATCAATATAAAAAAGCAGCACCTCTAAGGGTGCTGCTTTTTGTTTAGAAGCCTGCGATCTTCCTGAATTTGATGTAGAATTCGCTGAGAGAGGTCCTGCCCTTCAGTGAGGTCTCATCAACATATCCGCCGGTGTACTTGCCGTCCTTGAATACGTAGAGCGTGGAGTCGTCTCGCTTTACAAGATCCATCTTTACGGTGCTGCCGTCATTGCAGGTGAATTCCGCTGTCATGACGGGATCCTTCAGTTCGGGCTTTGCTTCGATATCCAGTCCCGAAAGGTTGAAGTTGGAAGCTGCCTTGAAGAAGTTGTCAAAAGCAACGTAGTTATCAACGTTATCAATGGCGATCTCCTTGCCGTTTACAACGCACTTGTCGTTATCCGTATCAATGCTGAATGTGTCGTTATTGCCGTTGTAGCTGAGCTTCAGCTCCTTTGTGTTGAGCTTGTCGGCTGCTGTTATGGTCTGTACTATGAAATCGTAGGGAGTCTTGTCCACGATGCTGAGGTCAGCCTTGTAGTACAGCTCTGCCTGTCCGTCATCGAAGAGGACTACGCAGTAATCGGGCTGATCTTCGTTGAGGCTTACCAGAAGATGTCTTTCGGTGCCGTCTGTGCCCTTTACGGTAAGCTCTCCGTAGGGCTTGTCGTGACCGTATTTGCTGAGGTCCTCAAGCTTTTCGTCAAGCATTTCCTCGGACTCGATCCTTACGAGGTTGTTGAGCACTGTGGTTATCTGGGTGGGATCCACTTGAAGTGTGGAGTACTCATCGGGCAGTGACCATTTCTGTGTATCCGGATCGTATATGAGGTCGAGGGTGGTCTTGCCGTCCTTGGCGGCTATGACCTCCTTTATGTCATAGAGCGTGTAGGGGAGGAGCTTCTTGTTCTTGAGCAGGAGCCTGTCCAGCTTGAGAACGCTTCCCTCCATGTAGCTTATGGCGTAGATCTTGTCTCTGCCATCTGCGGTGACGTAGTAGTAGTCGCCCATGGGGCTGGCGTCGCCTATTTTTAATGTATGAGTGCCGTTCGGCTCGGTGATCTCGATGGTGTCGGTATCGGTGAGTCCGTACATATCAAGCTTTTCGTCGGTGATCTCACCGTAGTTGATCTCGGCGGTAAGGTCTGAGAAGTAGGTGCATACGAGCTGGCAGTAATTCTGATCCATTGCAAATTCTCCGCTTGTGAGGACCCACTGATCGCCCTGCTTTTCAACTTCGTAGACCTCATCTCCCTTTGAGAATACTATCTTCGTGGGAGAATAGGGGTCAAAGCTGAACAGCTCGTTTTCGGCAAGCACCTTGCTTGCCTGCTGTTTTTCCTTATCCTTGCCGTTCTTAACAGCTATAAAGGCGCCTACTGAGCCTGCGGCTGCAAGAATGAGAACGACAAGGGCGATAAATGCTTTTTTCATCAGGAATGTCTCCTTTTAAGCCATACAAGTATTCCGATCACGGCTATTACAAGAGGTATAATATAAACTATGACCATTACTCTTGTGGCTTCGCTGCCGCTCTTGAAGGTCATGCTGTCGTAGGAGTTGAACTTGTTGCCAACATCGAACTGAACGTCACTGTCGTAGAGCCATGTGTTGCTGAACAGTGTGAGCATCTGTGTTCCTGTGGTGTATGCATCGGCGTAGTTGTCGTCGATGACGGCAGAGGTTCCCAGTGCGAACATCTTTGCGCCTGTATGCTTGTTGAATGAATAGTAGCCGAAGTCGAGAGCGTAATTTGTAAGCATCTCGTCTGCCTGCTGAGCTGTTACTTCGTCACCGCCCATAGACTTGCTGATGGTGGTGTATTCGCCGTTTGAAGAGATATTCTTGATAAGTGAGGATATCTCGGTGTATTCGCCGCCTGCGAAGTCGGGGATCTCGGTAAGGCTTCTTGTATTGGCGATGCCTGCGATGAAGTTGCCTGCGTTTACCTGATCGATGATATCGGAGGTAAGATCCTGTGTGAATTCGTCATTGTAGCGGCTTCCTGCCTGAAACTCTACGCGGAAGTAATACTCGCTCTGCTTGGAGTCTCTGTCCTGAAGCATATTATCAAAGTTTGACTCGGTAACGATGTTGTAATCGAGGATGAGTCCGAATTTTTCCATTACGGCTTCTATGTTGTAGAAGCGTCCCTTTGTGTCGCAGGGATCAATGAGGAATGAGAGTGCTCCTCCGTTTTCGATGTACTCAAAAAGGAGATCCTTTTCCTTGTCGGTGAGGTCCTGCTGAGGTCCTGCAAGGTAGATGATGTTGGCATTGTCGGGGATGACGCCTGTCTTGTCAAGGTCAAGCTCCTCAACGCTGTAATCGTTCTCCTTCATCTTGGTCACGAACAGTGAATAGTGATCCTCGATGGGAGCCTCGCCGTGACCTGTCAGGAAGTATATTCCGGGAAGCTTTCCGCTGGCGCAGATAGCGATGGCGGAGTCGATGAGCTGCTCGCCTGCGTACTCACGGACGCCCTTGGTGTTCTCCTGAAAGATCTTGCTGTGGCTGACCTTCTTGGTGATGCCGTTGCACTTTATGATGATGTCGCCCTGCTGCGGAGAAAGTGTGCCGCTGGGGTCAAGAGACTGTGTAAGAGATGCTTTCTCATTGGGGTCGAAGCTCTTGAAGTCGATGTTGTCGAATTCCTTGAGCTGTGTGAGCGTGTGGTAGAGAGGAAGGAGCTCGTTGGCGTCCGATCTTGTAAGCTCCTCCAACTTGTAGAGGAAGTATATCTCTATGGTCTTGTCGGAATTGTCGTTTATGAGCTTTACCGTCTTGTCATCGAGAGTGTACTTCTTGGAGGGGGTCATGTCGAAGCCCTTGTCGTAGTAGCTGACGATGAGGTTGATGGGTATGAATATCAGGAGCACGAGGATAGCCAGAACAATGGCGAACGCGCCTGAAAGATTGAGCTTTTTCTTCTGTTTCATTTCAGCTTACCCCCTGTTCCAGCGTCTCTTCTCGATGGAGATGTATGTCCATATGAGAAGCACGATTATTGCCGATGCGAAGAATACCAGATCGGAGAGGCGGATGAAGCCCTCTGAGAAGTAGGCAAATCTTGGCTGGGCAGCGAATGCGTAGATGACTGATCTCAGTTTGGGAAACTGGGAAATGAATGCTGTGTTGGCTATATCGTCAACGAAGAGCAGCGCGAACATTATGACCTCGCCGATGATGGCGGCGATAATGGGCGACTCGGTGAATGAGGAGATGAGCATACCCAGTGCTATGTACATTGCGCCCCAGCAGAATATGCCGATATATGCACATATGAGCTGGCTCACAACTACCTCGCCCTTCATGGCGGTGATGATGGGGAATATGATGGTTCCTGCAAGCATGAAGAGATAAACCGTGATGTTTGCAAGGAATTTTGCGATAACTATTTTTGCGGTGCTGACGGGTGAGGTCATGAGCAGCACCTCGGTGCCGTTCTTGCGCTCGTCGGCAAAGGTCCTCATGGTGAGGATGGGCAGCAGAAATATGAAGTAAAGGATTACCGAATAGAACATCTCGGTAAATGAGAATGCCCATGTGTTGGTGGTGTCAAGCTTTGCGATGCCCGTTGAGAAGCTCAGCGAGAACAGCAGCATGAACAGCATTGCCATTGCGTATGCGAAAGGAGTGTAGAAGAATGATTGCAGCTCCTTTTTATAAATAGGAAACATATTACTCTTCCTCCTTTTCTGTTTCGTCGCCGCCGTCGCTTTCATCCTCGCCGGACTCTCCCGACTCATCGGGGGTCTCGTCAAGGAGCTCCTGAAGTCCCGACTTCTTTGCGGGGCGGTTTATGAGCTCGATGAATACGCTTTCGAGGTTGGGTCTGTCGGTGTATATCTCGATGATGCTGATGCCGTTCTTCAGGCACTCAGCCATAACAGCGTCCCTGACGGAGTCGGAGTCGCCCTCAAGCTGTACTGTGAAGGAGAATACCTCGTCGCCCTCTGCGTCGATGGATGTTATCTCCTTTACGCCCTTGGTCATCTCTATTATAGATGCTGCCTTTCCCTTGCTGCCCTTGATCTTGATGTGGAGGGTGAGGGAAGTGGTGAAGGACTTCTCGAGGTTCTCGATTGTGTCCATTGCGCGGACGTCGCCCTTATTAATAATGATAACGCGGTCGCATACTGCGCTCACCTCACTGAGGATATGTGAGCTGAATATTACGGAGTGGTCCTTTTTGAGGCTCTTGATAAGAGCGCGGACCTCCGCTACCTGATTGGGGTCGAGTCCGACTGTGGGCTCGTCCAGTATGAGGAACTTGGGGTCTCCGAGGAGAGCCTGCGCAAATCCCACACGCTGCTTATAGCCCTTTGAAAGGTTGCGTATGAGCTTGCCCTCAACGTCCTTGATCTTCAGGAGCTTCATTACCCTTTCGATCTCTGATTTTCTCTTGGTCACGGGTACCTTTTTCAGTCCCGCGCAGAAGGAAAGATATTCGCGCACCTTCATGTCGGGGTAGACAGGGGGGATCTCGGGGAGATATCCGATGTTGCGCTTTGCCTTCATGGGTTCTTTTGTGACGTCGGCGCCGTAGATGGTCACCTTGCCGTCGGACATGGGCAGGTATCCTGCGATCATGTTCATGGTTGTTGATTTTCCCGCACCGTTGGGTCCGAGAAAGCCGAGTATCTCATTATCATTTATTGTAAAGCTTATATGATTCACGGCGCGGTTGCTGCCGTAATACTTTGTAAGATTTTCAATAGTAATCATGAGCTGCTCCTTTCCGATCGAAAAATCTAAAATAAACATTAAAAGCATGGTGCTATTATCTCATCATAGCATACTGCTTTATTATCGCAGAATAACATTAACACAAGATGAACAAAATATGAACTGAATGTTAATTCGGGAGAGTGCAGTGAAACAACGTACTGAAAATGAAAAACTGCGCCAAGCTAAATATTATAGCCAAAGTGTGTGGGTTTTGTGAAAGATTATTGAGGGGGTGATGAATGTTTCGGAATTTTGTTTTAAAGTGAAACTGATTAATATTTCGTTAATAAATCGGAATTTACTTGGAATTTTCGGATAGACAAAATGTACAAAAAAGATTTTGGCAATGTGTGCATTGCACCAAAAATATCTTGGCGCAAATGTGAAAACAATCTAAACTGTTGACACAAACTGAAATGTGGAATATAATTATCTTGAAAATAGTTTGAGAATTGTGTGCAGTCTGCGTGAAAATGCACACAGTGTACGAAGTATTTTCGTATGCGCCTCCACAGAGGAGGCAAATCATCCATTTTTTTAACCACTATATTATTATGAGAGGGGTAAAAACAAATGATAAGCAAAAAGAATAAGGCTCTCGCAGCTGGCGTTCTTGCAGCTGCAATGTCCGCAACAGCAGTTATGCCTGCTATCGCTTCAGCAGCTCCTACAGCTGAGGCAGCAAAGTCCAACGGTTCTTACGCTGAGATGTTCTCATCACTGTATGATGATGTAATCACAAACGGTGTTCAGAACGGTTACCTCAGCAGCCAGACAAACGGAAGCGGCTTCGGTATTCCTTACCATTCAGTAGAAACATTCATCGTTGAGGCTCCTGACTACGGTCACGAGACAACATCTGAGGCTATGTCATACATCGTATGGATGGCTGCTATGCACGATGTTCTCGCTACTAAGGGCGTTATCAACGGCTCCAAGGGCGATCTCGCTAAGGCTTGGAACACAATGGAGGCTATGATCCCCGGTTGGTCAAAGGCTGCTAACAGAAGTGATATCAAGTATGAGACACTCTGGACACAGGAAAGACTCAAGGCAGATCCTGCTGAAGAGTGCGATCAGCCCAGCGATTATCCTGCTAAGCCTTTCAGCGGCGAGAAGGAAGCTATCAATCCTATGTTCGACATCTTCAAGTCAGCATACGGCAGCGATAAGGGCTACTACCTGATGAACTGGCTGGCTGACGTTGATGACTGGTATGGATTCAGCAAGGGCACAGACGGCGCAGGCAAGTTTACATTTATCAATACCTTCCAGAGAGGCGAACAGGAGTCTTGTTTCGAGACTGTTCCTGCTCCTTGTCTTGAGGAACTCAAGTGGGGTATGGAGAGCACTGACAAGAACAACGGTAACGGTATCAAGGCTATCTTCAACGGCCAGAATGCTGTTCCTTCACAGTACTCCTTCACAAACGCTCCTGACGCTGAGGATCGTGCTATCCAGGCTGTTTATTTTGCAAACAGATATAACGCAGGTGATGCATCTGTATCTGCTCTCGCAGGTAAGATGGGTGACCAGTGCCGTAACGATATGTTCGATAAGTACTACAAGGCTATCGCTAAGGATACAACTTCTTCAAGCAAGTCCGCAGGTATGGACTCCAAGCACTATCTCATGGCTTGGTACACTGCTTGGGGCGGAGCTCTTACAGCTTCATACGGCGATTACAGCTGGGCTTGGCAGATCGGATGCTCACATTCACATCAGTTCTACCAGAATCCTCTTGCTGCTTACGGTCTTCTCAACGACAGCGCTATCAACGCTGGTATGAAGGGTACAGACGCAAGCTCAGACTACAAGGAGTCTCTCAAGAGACAGATCGAAATGTACCAGTGGCTCCAGTCACAGCAGGGTCCCTTCGCAGGCGGTTGTACAAACAGCTGGAGAGGTCGTTACGAGGAGTATCCTTCAGGTCATCCTACATTCTACGGAATGGCTTACGTTCATCACCCTGTATATGCTGACCCCGGTTCCAACCACTGGATCGGTAACCAGGTATGGTCAACACAGCGTCTTGCTGAGCTGTACTACATCGTATCCAAGGATGGCGATGCAACAGGTCAGACATACGGCGGTCTCAAGCTCGACGAAGCTCTTGATAAGCTCCTTGAGAGATGGATCAAGTGGTTCGAGGAGAACACTCACTTTGATTATGTTGATAAGGACGGAAACGAGTTCTCATACTGTATTCCTTCTACTCTTGACTGGGGTAAGAGCGATACTGACTATGAGAATTGCTATCCTGATTCATGGGAAGGTACATACAGCGAAACAGCTAACCAGCACCTCAACTGCACAATCGGCGGTTATGGTCAGGGCGACGTTGGATGCGTATCCTCACTCTGTAATACACTTATCTACTATGCAGCTGCTAAGGGCGTAGATCCTAAGTTCGCTCAGGAGGAAGGCACATCAGTTGCTGAAAAGGGCCTCTATCTTGCAAACAGACTCCTTACAGCTCAGTACAACGAGGGCCGTGACGAGATCGGTATCACATTTACTGATTGCAATCCCAGCCTCGCAAGAGTATTCAAGGAAGAAGTTTACATTCCTTCATGGTACAAGGGCGAGATGCCTGATGGTTCTAAGCTCGAGCCCAAGGCTACATTCTCATCCATCCGTAAGAGCTACGAGAAGGACGAAGAGTGGCAGAAGGCTAAGAAGTATTATGAGGGCGAAGGCACTGATAACAACGGTGACGGTAAGGTTGATATCAAGGACTACCAGTTCCAGTACCACAGATTCTGGCATGCAGGTGATGCTGTTATGTCTTACGGTACAATGGCACTTCTCTATCCTGAGGTTGAGCCTTTTGGACCTACACCTGTTCAGACAACAACTTCTACAACTACATCAACAACTACAACTACAACTACCACCACAGCTACAACTCCTGTTAAGGATCCCGTATGGGGCGATACAAACTGTGACGGTGTAGTTGAGCTGGCTGATGCTATCCTCATCATGCAGAACCTTGCTAACCCCAACAAGTATTCAATTACTGAGCAGGGCAAGCTCAACGGTGATGTTGATACAGCAGTTAAGGGTCTTACTTCTAACGATGCTCTCCGCATCCAGGAGTATCTCCTCCACCTCAGAACTACTCTGAATCCTAACGCTTAATCTATATTAAGTATTATAAAGCTGCACGGCTCGTCCGTGCAGCTTTTTTATGCGTTGTATGCTAACATAAATCGGAATTTATCGTAATAACTTTGCTGAATTCCGATTTGAGCCGTCAGCCATTAGCATAATGTAGGGGACGCCGCAGCTAACAGCTGCACGTACCCTCTGTCAGCTTGGCTGACATCTCCCTACACTGTAGGGAGTCACTCGGCGTCCCGAAAAATTCGTATTATAGTGGTGACTATCATCCGCTCAATCAAGGGACGCCCTCACTTGCAGGGCGTCCCCTCTCAAAAAACAGTCCACCGGACTGTTTT
>JAFWTA010000033.1 GCA_017519145.1 Ruminococcus sp. | reverse complement strand
CGGAAAACGGCAGGACAGTGATCGCTGCTGCGGATATAGATATTTACAGCATAAGAGGGCTTTCGGGTGCAAATGCCATGATAGCCGCGAAATTCCCCGACAAGATCGGAAGCTATATCTATGTCAGCATGGACTACTCCCCCACGGATCTCAGCAGTCTAATAAACGAAATGGGACTCAGCGCGGACGGACTCACAGGGGAGGCATTTACAGGCTCGCAGCTCCGTAAAGATATTGACAAGAGCAGTATATGGGCACTTATCACCGCGGACACTTCCCTGCCCAACGTATATAGCGGCGCAGCAGAAACCGACTCGGCTGTGAAGCTGATATACAGAAAGGACTATGTCAGCGGCTCTTTATCAGTCACAGAAAACGGACAGCTCATATGCGAGCTCTGCGGCATACGTTCCTGCTATGATATAGGCAGGAACAGCGCAGAAGCTGTTATCTCAGCCCTTTCACAGGAACAGTAATACAGGGATATCCGCCTTGACAAAATCCCTTTCCTACGATATAATATATTGCGGAAAAGCGGTCAGGACGCTTCTTCCATGACCTGTTATGAAAGAAAGGCTTCTTAAATATGACACAAGGCAAAAACTCCCAATACGACAAAATGTCCCTCACTCCCATTCCCAAGCTTATACTGGAACTGTCGGTCCCGGCAATAATCTCTATGCTGGTCACAAACATCTACAATCTTGTGGACACCGCATTTGTGGGAAAGCTTGGCACCAGCGCCAGCGGTGCAGTGGGCATCGTTTTCGGTTTTATGGCAATAATACAGGCGTTCGGCTTCATGTTCGGACAGGGCTCGGGAAGTATACTCTCAAGGGCACTGGGAAAGCGTGATATAAAGAGCGCCTCAGTCCATGCCACTGCAGGTTTTCTTGGTTCCTTCCTGTTCGGCTTGCTGATATGCATATCCGGCTTCGTATTTCTGGACAGTATTGTGTACCAACTGGGAAGCACCGACACCATCGCGCCCTACGCAAAGACCTATATATCCTACATTCTTGTTTCGGCACCCTTTATGTGCTCCTGCCTTACCATGAACAATATCCTGCGATATGAGGGAAAGGCTTTTCTCGGAATGATAGGACTGATGTCGGGAGCGGTGCTGAATATGGTCGGTGACCCCATCCTGATGTTCGGACTTAAAATGGGCATCCACGGCGCAGGACTGTCAACTGCTCTCAGCCAGCTCGTCAGCTGGTGCATACTTCTCGGAATGTTCCTGTCGGGCAGGACCGAATCGAAGCTCAGCCCCGGCAATGCCCGACACATAACAGCGGCTATTGTACTGAATATCATGGCAACAGGCTTTCCAAGCCTGCTTAGACAGGCGCTCAACAGTATCACCACAGTCATGCTCAACAACAGCTGTGCCGACTACGGAGATGCTGCGGTCGCCGCAATGAGCATAGTTTCAAGGATAGTATTCTTCGCGTTTTCAGTGGCGCTTGGCGTGGGACAGGGCTTCCAGCCTGTATCCGCATTCAGCTATGGCGCAAAGAAGTACTCCCGTCTGCGTAAAGGGTTCAGGTTCGCCTGCCTGATGTCTGAGGGGATAATACTGGTCAGCTGCACAGTGCTCATAATCTTTTCCGGAAGCCTCATCGGTCTGTTCCGCAATGATCCCGAGGTAATAAGCATCGGCACAAGGGCATTGAGACTGCAGTCCCTTGCGACTCTTGCACTGCCGCCGTGCATGGTGGTGGAGATGCTGTACCAGAGCACAGGCAACCGTCTGGGCGCAAGTATCCTTTCCTCGCTGCGAAACGGTCTGTTCTTTATAGCAGCGCTGATGATACTGCCCCGTGTGAGAGGACTTGCAGGCATACAGGAGTCACAGCCTGTGTCGCTGCTGATATCAGCGCCGTTTTTTGTGATATTTGCAGTGATGTTCTTCAACAGGCTGCCAAATGAGGACGATTCGTCGGTCAGCGTGCAGACCTCGCAGGTCTGAGACTGTCAGCTATCAGAAGGAGAGATAATATGAAAACCTACATAGACAAGGTAACTGAGCTCGTTGCAGAGCGTACAGGCATAAAAAACGGAAACCTCGTGCATTTATACGCCCTGCTGGTTCTGGTCAGAGGAAAAGAGATATCTCTGAATAACGTACACGATGCATGGGCTCTGGACATGAACTTCCGACCGCAGTCGGCACAGGGCTTCGGTCATGAGCACAAATGCATCGTTCCCTTTGAGGAATTGAGCGCAGAGATACAGTACAAGGACAAAAAGTACGCAGACATCCTCCGCGCCGTTGCAGAAGAACTCGGGATATGATCATTCCCGCCTCATTAAGTCAGATCACCATATAAAAGTTTTGCCCCGAAGCTTTTCAAAGCACTTCGGGGCATTTCTATCCCCTGACGGCTTCGACAGCTTTTTGCTGAAATATAACAACATTTCTGCTCCCCACTTGCTTTGTTCGGAAAGATGTGCTGTAAGCGGCGATCCGCCGCCCCCTGTTTCGCGGCAACGCTTTGCTGCTGGGAACTTTTATGCCGTGTCACTTGCTATTCTTGGACTTATATGCTATAATGACATTTGGTGCGCCTTGCACCATGATATCTTTACATTAGAAAAGGTGACCCGTTTGCATAAAATCAAAGCGGCTCTGCCATCGTTTATTTCCCTTGTCCTTGCAGCAGGAATGGTTGCGGCAGCAGAGCTTTTACACGAAAAAGAGATTATCTTCCCCGAGATAACTGCCATTGCCATAGGTGCCCTTGCGGCTCCGAGACAGGTATGGAACACCTCACGGCTGAGGCTGCTGCTGACCATAGTCGCCTGCGCTGCGGCAGGTGTGGGAGTAGTGTATCTTGTGCCGCTGCCCCTTGCTGCACAGATACCAACAGGACTTATCCTCGCATTTGCACTCATAACCCTTTCGGGTACGGAGTTTCTCCCTGCAGTGTCAGCCTGCGTGCTTCCCGTGCTTCTCGGCACAAGAAGCCCCGTCTACATACTCTCCGTCGTTGTCATGACGTCACTGATACTGGGAGTGCAGCTGCTCCTTGAAAAGGCAGGCATGAGGGAGAGATACGTTTTTCGTCCCGTAATCCCCGACAGAGAACTGCTGATGCTCCGCGGAAAGCAGATAGTCTGCGCCTCACTGATATGCCTTATCCCCGCACTGCTCCACGAGATATTCTTCATAGCTCCTCCCCTTATCGTAGGATTTGCGGAGATGAGCAAGCCGGGTTCAAAGCTGAAGGTAAAGGCTCCCGTCACTGTGGGACTTATCGCCCTTGCTGCGGCAGCAGGCTGCGCTTCACGCTATGTGATATGCGTAACACTTGGGCTTCCCCTGACACTTGCGGCTGTGATATCCTGCGGAGCCATACTCATTGCGGTAAATGCTGTAAAGCTCTATTTTCCGCCATGCGGAGCGGCTGCCACACTCCCCTTCATCATTCCCGAGGCAGCACTGCTGAAGTTCCCCTTTGAGCTGACCGCAGGCTATGTGATACTTACCGCGGCAGTGTTCCTGTTCTTCGGCGAAAGACCGCTTGCTCCCGTAAGGAAAATAGCTGCGATAATACGCAGATAACACTTGACACAGGGGAGAAATAATGGTATAATATCTCTCGGAGCACGCTCCCGACAGTTCGTTTGCGCCATCCTGTCGTTAAACAAAACCAGGGCATCTGTGAGTGCAGGGATACTGCGCTCTTAATGTGATACAGATGCGTCTGCCCATGGCAGACGCTTTTTTGTTGATATTATCATGAGGTGAAGAAATGTATTATCTGAAAACTTCCGCCGAGTTCGACAGTGCACACTTCCTTGCAGGCTATAAGGGCAAGTGCGCCAATATTCACGGTCACCGCTGGAAAGTAGAGGTGACAGTAGCTGCGGACGCTCTTATTGAAAGCGGTGAAAAAAGAGGTATGGTCATCGACTTCGGTGACTTGAAGCACGAGGTAAGGGCTCTTGCAGACAGCTTTGACCACGCGCTTATATACGAGACAGGTTCACTGAAGGAGACCACTCTGGCGGCGCTCCGTGATGAGGATTTCCGCCTTATTGAGGTGGCTTACCGCCCAACAGCCGAGAACTTCGCAATGGACTTCTTCGGCACACTGAGAGAAAAGGGACTTCCCGTCAAGACCGTCACGGTCTATGAGACTCCCGAAAACTGCGCTGTATATGAGGAGGAGATATAATGCTGCCCGTAGTTGAAAAATTCGTCAGCATAAACGGTGAGGGCGCTCACGCAGGCGAGCTTGCGGTGTTCGTGCGCTTCCGCGGCTGCAATCTTAACTGCTCATACTGTGACACAAGCTGGGCAAACAGCGGTAATGCTCCTGCGGAGTTTGAGACTCCCGGGGAGATAGCCGACTGGGTAAGCGAAACAGGAGTCCATAACGTGACACTGACAGGGGGAGAGCCCCTGCTGCACAAGGAGTGCGCTGAGGTCGTAAGCCTTCTCATGGAGAGAGGCTGCCGTGTGGAGATAGAGACCAACGGAAGCATTGCCCTTGACAGGCTGACTGAGGCTGAACACAGACCCGTTTTCACTATGGACTACAAGCTGCCATCAAGCGGCATGGAGGAGTTCATGTGCAGGAACAATTTCCGCCTGCTGGGCTGCCATGACACGGTGAAGTTCGTTTCGGGCAGCATGGAGGACCTTGAAAAAGCTGCGGAGATAATTGAGCAGTACAGGCTCACAGAGCGCTGCCATGTGTACATCAGCCCCGTTTTCGGCGAGATAGAGCCTGCGGACATAGTTGAGTTCATGGAGGAGCGGAATATGAACGGAGTAAGGCTCCAGCTCCAGCTCCACAAGTTCATCTGGGAGCCTACAAGGAGGGGCGTTTAATGGACAGGGAAAAAATCGAATATCACGTTCTCGGACTTCTCGAAGCTATCGGCGAAGACCCTGACCGCGAGGGGCTCAGGGAGACTCCTGCCCGTGTGGCGCGTATGCTTGAGGAGGTCCTTGAGGGAACTGCGTATACAAATCATCAGATAGCCGAGATGTTCGGCAAGACCTTCGATGCGGAGGGCGATCCCGATATGGACAGCGCCGTGGTCATGAAGGATATTACCGTTTTCAGCTACTGCGAGCACCATCTGGCGCTTATGTACGATATGAGCGTAAATGTAGCGTATATCCCTCACGGAAAGGTGCTGGGTCTCAGCAAGATCGCCCGTATCTGCGATATGGCGGCAAAGCGTTTGCAGCTTCAGGAGCGCCTCGGCAAGGACATCGCACAGATAATCTCCGAGGCGGCGGGCACTCCCGATGTGGGAGTTATGATAAAAGGCAGCCACAGCTGCATGACCGCAAGAGGTATCCGCAATGCCGAAGCGAAAACGGTGACGGGTACGTTCATGGGCGCATTCAGGGACAGTACGGAGCTGAAAGAGCTTGTGAAGTTTGACTGAGGAGGATAATATGAAAGCATTGGTACTTTTCAGCGGCGGCGTTGACAGTACGACATGTCTTGCCATCGCTGTTGATAAATACGGAGCGGACGAGGTGCTTGCGCTGTCCCTCTACTACGGACAGAAGCACAGCCGCGAGCTGGAAGCCGCAAGAAAGATAGCCGCACATTACGGCGTAAAGCATAAGGAGCTCGATCTTGCACTGATATTCGCTGACAGTGACTGCACTCTGCTTAAAGGCTCAGAGGGAGAGATACCCAAGGAGAGCTATGCGGAGCAGCTGGAAAAGACCGACGGCAAGCCTGTCTCCACATATGTTCCGTTCAGGAACGGACTTTTCCTCGCTTCCGCGGCAAGCATCGCCCTGTCAAACGGCTGCGGGGAGATATATTACGGCGCTCACAGCGATGACGCCGCAGGCAACGCCTATCCCGATTGCAGCAGTGACTTCAATGACGCCATCAACCGTGCCATCTATCTGGGAAGCGGCGGAGAACTGAGAGTAACAGCTCCCTTTATAGGCATGAACAAGGCTCAGGTCATTGCAAAGGGACTTGCTCTGGGAGTTCCCTATGAGCTTACATGGAGCTGCTATGAGGGCGGCAACAAGCCCTGCGGAGTGTGCGGTACCTGCCGCGACAGGATAGCCGCATTCAGAGCCAACGGCATGGACGACCCTGCCATGAAAGGAGAATAATATGAGCGGAAGGACCGAAAACGAAAAGGGGAGCATTACTCTCCTCGGCAATAACAATACAAAGTACTCCTCGGACTACGACCCGTCGGTGCTGGAGACATTCCCCAACAAGCACCCCGACAACGACTATTTCGTAAAGTTCAACTGTCCCGAGTTCACAAGTCTGTGTCCTATCACGGGACAGCCCGACTTTGCTTCCATTTACATATCCTATATCCCGGGCGAGAGAATGGTGGAGAGCAAGTCACTGAAGCTGTATCTGTTCAGCTTCCGCAATCACGGCGACTTCCATGAGGACTGCGTGAACATCATCATGAAGGACCTTATAAAACTTATGGAGCCAAAGTACATTGAGGTATGGGGAAAATTCCTGCCCAGAGGCGGAATATCCATCGACCCGTACTGCAACTACGGCATGGCAGGTACAAAGTGGGAGCAGCTGGCGTGGGACAGACTGGCTCACCATGATATGTATCCCGAAAGTATAAACAACAGGTAAAAAAATCCCCTGAGTGTCATTCACTCAGGGGATTTGTGTTTTATTCTGATTTGAGTTTAGAGTTGAGAGTTGTGGTGTCGCCTGCGGCGCCGGTATTTAAATATTGTGAGCGAAGCGAACATATCAATTCTTCATTCTCAATTTCAGCCGTTAGCCTGATGTATGGGACGGCGTCGTCGACGTCCCGAAAAATCGACGTTGTAGGGGCGGATATTATCCGCCCGATAATATAGCGGCAAAGCCGCTTCCTGATAGCTAAAGGCTAAAGACTGAGTCACAGCAGTCTCTTCTTCCTTTTTCTGATAAGGACTGCACCTGCTCCTGCAAGGAGAACTGCCGCTGCACCTGTTACCTTGACCCATGTCTTGCGGACAAGGAGTCTTGCAACATTTGTGGTAACAAGAACGTTCCTGTATGTGTATTCTATCTCGTTATCAGCCATATCAGTAAGAACTATCTTTATGTTCTGGGCACGGGATGAATTGGGGATATCAAATATGCATTCATCATTGTCCAGCCGTGAGTTCGCCCTGTTTCCGTCGATGAACACCTCAACGTCCTTGAGGTCGATATTATCTGTGACTGAAAGACGCACCGTATAGTTCTCACCCTTGTAAGCGCTGTTTTCGCTGATATTAAGCGGTATGCACAGGGGCTTGGTCTTGTCAATAAAGAATGACAGCTCAGCCTGCTTCTTATCGGAGTCGCTGATGTTGATATTGCCTGCCGCGTCAACAGAGTGTACAGAAACTGTATACCTTGCGTCACTCTCAAAGTTCTTGGCATAGATGGTATACTTGTACTCAGACCACTCATCGCCGCCGCCAACGTGCTCAACGGAATAATCCGTGCCCTCGGTCAGCTCTATCATCTCGGAATCCTTGGTGATGAATACACTGCTCTTATCCGAATGCTTGTCAACATTATACTCCGTGAGGATGATGTCCTGTTCCTTGGAGATGTACTTGTTTGCCAGCTTCCGGGTATCTTCGTCGAACTCGAATGTGGAGCCGAATCTGTTTACGGAGAAGCGGAGCTGTGTATCCAGCTTATTATCCGCATTATCCTTGGCGCTTGCCTTTATGGTGTAGATATCATCATAGTTCTTGCGTGCAGGGAAATTGTCAAAGACGTAATCAAGTCCCTCAGAGGTCTCAACGAACTGACCGTCATAGGGAAGATCCTTTCCGCGCTTTGCGCCCTCAAGGGTTATCTTTATGCTGTCTCTGTCGAGATTGGTGTCGTTGAAGCGTATGCGCGGTCTTATCTCATCGCCGCCGTTAGCCTTTTCCACCTCTCCGATAGCTATTTTCGGAGCAGTTGTATCTATGCAGAAGCGGCTGCTGTATGAGTCAAGAGTATTGCCTGCCATGTCTCTGCCCGATACGCTCAGTGAGTATTCGCCGTCCCTGTCAAATCTTATGGAAGCCACATGATCACTGCCGACCTTTACCCAGTCCGAGAGCTTCGGGAAGCCCTCTGCGCTTCCGTTAAGAGTACCCGAAACATTTATCCTGGAAGCATCGAAGTTATTGTCGGTGATCCTCAGGGTCATGATCATATTGTCGTGATAGTAGTGGTCGTTCTCTATGCTCTTGTCCACGCCCACATTGAGTACGGGAGCGGTCTTGTCGATGGTGAAAGTATCCGAGGTGAACTCATTTGAGCTCCTGCCTGCAAGGTCAGTACACTTTACGGCAAGGGTATATACTCCGTCGTCCTCAAAGTCAACGGGAGCGCTGTACTGAGCCGTATCCGTGCCTGCTGTGCCGCCTGAGAGCTCCCATCTGAGAGTCCTCTCGGTGCCGTTCACCGTAACATTTACCAGACTTTCACTGAAGTTGCGCTCGGTAACAGTAACGACTGCCCTTCTTGACGAACGGAAGATGCTCTTGTTATCCTGATCTCCGCCGCTGTTCTGGTCCGCAAAAGCCACATCCACCTTTGGATCGGTCTTGTCTATGCTGAACTCCGCCTCAGCGGCGTTATCACTTCCGTGCCCTGCATTATCAGAATATCCGAGAGAAATGCGGTTTCCGTTGGTGTTTCCGCTGAAGCTCATGGAGCCTTTCATACCTGTGATAAGGTTATAATAAGTGCCGTCGGAACTCCAGTTCACTCTGCCGTTTTCAAAGCTTCCGCCGTTTATTGTGACAGTATCACTGCTGCCGTCCGAGGGGGTCACAGTTATGGAGCTGAGTCCCGAGAATTTGTCCGAAACCTCAAATCCTATGTTGATATCATCGCTGTAAAGCGGATTTCCACGCTGATCTCTGTGAGATGTCGAGGGAAGTATAATGGAAGCGGAGGCGTCCTTTTCGTGCTGACTGCCGCTCTCGGTAATGATACCGTAGGTCTCAACAGCCTCGGAATATCTCAGAACATTGCTCTCCGCGCGTACAGTGACAGTTCCTCTGAAATCAGCAGGTATAGCCGCTGTCCACTCTCTTGCCCCTGTCTTTACGGCAGTTACATCAGCAAATTTTGTACCGTCAGCGTTCTTGAGGGCAACTGTCAGCGACTTTATGCCCGAAAGGGGCACATTGCCGCCGATAGCGATCCTGACCTGTGTCTCGTCGGCTGAGAACACCGTAAACCTGAGACTTTCGTTGCTCCTGATGATGTTGTCATTTCCGAAGAAAACTCCTGCGATATGGGGATCTTCCAGATCAAGGAATACCTTCTGCTCATGCTCTGAGCTCTCCAGTCCCGCTGTATCCACAGCTCTGAATTTTACCGAAACAGCACCGATATCAGGCGAGTTGGAGTCATAGCTTCCGTCAGCTCTCCTGCCCAGACGGTAATAGCCTGTGCCGATGGGAACCATGAAGCTCTGATCGCTGCGGCATCTGAGTGTGGCCATAAAGCTGTCCTCGGCGGTATCCTCGTCAAGAGAGATATAGTAATCGCCCTTTGCAAGAGTCTCTGCATCTATACCGTGGGAAGCAAGCTTCAGCTCTGTAGCTCTGCCGTTTATAGTAATAATGATCTTATCCAGCCCCGAACAGATATCGGGGTTGGGATCAGCTGATTCTATCTGTATCTTAACGTCGCTGTATGCTCCGTACCAGATCTTGTTGTCATCGTCCCTGCGCTGCTTGTCCTCGTCTGAGATATCACTGATATTGCTCTCGGGACGGGTGGAGTCGATGATGACGCGGAACTTCTCGGCGGCGTCCATGCTGCTGAGACGGCTCTCGTTGTTCAGTCTGTCCTTTGAGCTTATGATAATATCCGACACAAGATCTCTGCCGTTTATATCGCTGCCGCTGACTCTGCCTCTGAACGCACCGTCAGCGTAGAACATTCCGTGGGTAACATCTCCCAGCTTCCACATTACGGAATCGACTCCGATACCGTTTCTGCCGCCGTCATCGTCGTGGTATTCATCGTTTACGGAGACAAAGATATCGCTGCCGTCCCTGAGGATGTATTCCTTTACACCGTCCTTGCCCTCTCTTGATACGGAATTTCCGATACCGATGCTGTTATCCTTGATAACAGGAGCTGCACCATCGTAGTTGATGCAGATCTTGTCGGCTTTTTCCTCTGAATTGCCCTCGTTGCCGCTGTTATCCACAGCATAGACATACATTTCCTCGGAGAAGACGCTGTTCTTATAGGCATCGGAAGCATTAAGGGTTATTATGAACCTCTGACCCTCCTCGTCAAAGGAAAGTGAGGGTACCGACTTATAGCTGCTCTTTGCACCTGCAACAGCTTTCCTGTAGCCGTCTGCGGCAGACCTGAATGCAGTGACCTCCTTAGCCGCAGCATCATATGCCTTTTTCGCAGCTGTTATCTGATTTTCTACGGATGTGCCGTTGCTTTCGAGCTTTTCGATCAGGACCGCATCCCTTTCCTCAGCTTCCTTGGCAAGCTCCAGCTCATGCTCGGTATCAATGTCGTCCTTCCGCTTTTGGAGAGTATCAAGCTTGTCGTCAAGCTCAGCCAGCTCCGGACTGAGCTTTTTCTCGATATCATCGCAGATACCGTTCCTGAGGAGCTTCTTGTAATAATAATCGCTGTCGCCCTGCTCCCCTGTCACCAGCCCCATTTCCACAAGGTCGGTGTTTCTGAGGTAGTCTATTGCCTTCTTCTCCGCAGCTCTTACGGCAGCTGTTTCAACGTATCCGTCAACAGCTCCCTCGGAAGCCCATCCGCCCTCGGGTCTGTCGAACCTGTAGTCGCCCACGATGATGGAGCGTATCTCCTGCTTATTTACAGTGGGAGCGTTGATATACTTATCATAGACCTCACGGACAGAGTCCCTCTTGTATTCGTCATCGTCGCCGTCAGTGAGAGGACACTCCTCAGTGTCTGTAACATCAAGCGCAACTCTCAGACCGTCCCTGCCTGTCCACTTGCTGCTGTCTACGGGCTGATCGGTATCAGCGTCCTTTGCAGCCGATGAAGGCGCACTCTTGTCGATATAGAAGCATATGCTTCCGTCGAGAGCATTAACGACACTGCTGCCCTTCCTGAGTATATCCTTGACCATGAAGAAATGAGGATCACTGATAATGCCCTTGTTTACAATGAAACTCTTACGGGTGCTGTCGATCGGGTATTTTCCGTAATCGAAGCCCGAGATCTCTGTGCCGCCGAAGTAATCGTAGACAATGGTACTGCTGCCGAAATCGGGAGGAAATGTCATAAGGGTGCTGCTGGGGGCATTGCCCTCAATGGTGTAGCAGTGCTCGCTCCTCTTTGAGATATCAGTCTCGGGATCAAAGTCATAATCGCCTATGCGGTCAAACTTCCTGTAAGTAAGTGTGATAGTTTTAGAGCTGTCATTTGCGGGAATGTAGAGAAATCTCTCGTCTGCCACGATATCGTCATACATGGCGTTGATGTCCACGGAGTGCTGTCCGCCGTAATCGTACTCAGCGAGGTAATAGTTCCCGTCCTCGAGATAAGGAACACGGAAGCAGAGTACATTGTCTTTCCTTACGCCGTCAACAGACTGGCTCTTTCCCGAGCGCTCCTCATCGCCTTCATAATTGAACACGGCTGTAACGCTGCTGGGGACAGTTCTTACCTGTATCACCGCGTTATTCCCGTATCTCAGTTCCTCATTGTCCACAACGTTTGAGAAGCTGAACCAGCCGTTGAAAGTATCAAAGGCCGCGCTTTTATCTCCGCAGTATACCGTCATTCTGGCAGCAGAAGGAGACACGAGCAGAATGGATCTTGCGTCCTTCCATCTGAATCTGCTTCCTGAGGCGAAAGGGAAATTGTTCATCAGTATACTGATACTTTCATCGCCTGTATCAAGGGTGAACATTCTCGGACCTACACTGAATGACTGCTCAGCGGTCACAGCAAGATCATAAGTGTCGTTCTGAGCAATATAGTTCTTTTTCTCCAGATTGATATTCCTGTCAACTCTGATGGTCTGATCGTCAGCACTTCCGTTGATGACATAGAGATCCTTCGGGCGGACAGTGATCTCACCGCCGAGAAGGCAGTAGCTTCCGTCGATAAGACCCGAGAACTCCAGCTCGTTTGCGAAAGAACCTGTATTATTGACAACAGCATATGTATCGAGAACGATATTGTGCTCGCCCAGTTCTGCTTCCTTGCCGGTGTTTCTCATATAGATGTAGTCGCCGACATACATTCTTTCATTTTTGGGGTCAGCCCCTGCTTTGGCCTTTATGGTACCCGTAGTGCTCCAGTCATCATACCTGTGTCTTACGTCGCCGCCGAACATTTTGTACACAAGCTGTGCATAGTCGTTCTTGCTGACAGTATGATTGGTAAAGGTAACGGTATAGTCTACCTCTTCTTCCTCGGGTGTATTTTCTTCCTGAGCTGCTGTGGGGTGCATATCAGGTGTAGGCGTTACCGCCGCCCCTGCCTCCGCAGCAGGCAGGCTGTAAAGCGTATGGGACACAAACAGAAGAGCTGCCGCAAAAGCTATTTTTTTCCTGAAATCAAAGATGCCGTTATTCATCCCGATCTACCTCCTTTTTCTTGAGACCAGACCTACAGCCGCCGCTGCCGCGATGACAGCCGCAGCAATAACGGGAAAGGGCAGTCCGCCCCTTTTTCTTGTTTCGGTCTCGCCGGGTATGGCGTTTGTGGTCGAAGAAGCTTCCGTAGAAGCCGATGTTTTCACTGTGGTCTCCGCAGTAGTCGTGGACGATACCGCGGTAGATGATGTCGTTGTCACGGACTGAGCCGCGGCAGATGCCGATACTGCCGAAGTTGTTGTCGCCGCAGGCTCAGCTGCCGACGTTACTGTTCTGTCCGCTTCCTCCTGCGGAGAGCCGCTGTCATAGGACTCACCGCCCTGTACGGGCTGAGACCTCTGCGTATCTCCGTTGTCGGCAGGTCTTTCCTCCTGAACGCTGACCGGAGCAGCCGCATTTCCGACCGTGATGCCTCCGCCCTCCAGAAGTGAGAAGCATTCCGCACCGAACTCCGCGTCCATGTCGTTGTATGTGAATATCTTCATCCGGAAATTTCCGCCGCTCTCTGCAAATGATGCACCGTACCAGCCGTCAGAGATATTACCGTCAACTCTTATCCTGAGCTTTCCCAGCTCGCCGTCATCGGTGAACCTGTGTCTCCGCGGCACCTCAAAGCAGGCTGAGAGAACTCTTCCCGAGTCATCACAGCGGTAAAGATTAACGCCTTCAATACCTTCGGCAGTGACCGATGCGTCTATTTCGTCGTCGAACCTCAGCCCCTCGTCCAGAGTGATTATCATATTCAGCGAGGTAAAGCCGGGATTGTTCCTGATGTATATGGGTATCTCCACAAGGTCATTCTCGGCCAGAGAAGCCCTTTCCACCTCGGCGCTGCCCAGCGACAGCTCTATTCCCGAGGGAGCATCATAAGCCTGTGCCTGCATAATACATACCGCAGGCTGACACAAAAGCAGTCCCGAGCAGACAGCGGCAGCAAATCTTCCGTATCTCATCTCTTTTTTCCACCATTGTCGATAACATCCACATCGGCGTTGATGAGAAGGACGTTCCTGACTATCCTGAAGTCGTTCTGACCACCCGTAGTTGTTCCGACAACCACGGTGTCACTTATATTGTCCTTTGGCTTATGTCCCACAACAACGGTGATGATATCGCCGTCCTTGTTGTCATCGCTGTTATCCCCGGCAAAGAACTCATCCGAGGCTCTCATGGACATACTCACCGACGGGGTCTGCAAGCCCTTCTCGGCAGTAACGCCCTTTGCGGTGAGCTCAGATACCAGATTTGATATGACTCTGAATCTTATTGCGATTATGACTGCAACGAGGAGCAGCACAAGTCCGATGCCAAGAGATATCTGTGATATCAGCTGCCAGTAAAAAGAATTCATGCCGTCCCTCCTTATTCCGAGCCTTTTATGCTCTCGATTATCCTGTCATAGAAGCTGAGGATGTATTCCTTTGCCTCCACAGCGCGGTCTTCGACAGCGTTTATCTTCTCGGTCTTTGCTTTGATGTTGTCGAGAAATCTCCTCTGCTCGTCATAGGAGATACCCGACTTTGCGAAATCGTTCATGTTGGTGTTTTCCAGATTTATAAGGGTCTTGTAGGTCTCGAGAATGATTATATCGGAGCCTGCATTAGCCTCCTCTATAAGCGAATCCAGCTCGTTCATGCTCTGCCACAGATCAGCAGAGTAGTTCTTCTTGAGAAGCTCGTTCTCCTTCTTCTGCGTCTGCGAGTAGAAATCGCCGATAGCGCAGTAAACTCTTGCTATATCGTATTTATCCGAGTCATACTTTTTAAAGTTGTCGGTCTGAGCCTCACTGAACCATTTTACGGAGGCTATCCTGCCGGTCGTGCTTCCGTTCTGTCTGGAGCTGTCTCCGTCGTTCCCGTAGAAGTAGTAATACCAGTAGAGTATACCCAGCTCATAGGCGATCTCCTCATACTGAGGGTTCTTTTTCAGCTCGTTTATATTCTCGCTTATGAGGGTAAGTATCTGACCTGTCTCCTTCTCGTCGAACACCATATCAGTCTTGTACAGTTCTATTAGCTTCAGATATGCGTCGGCATATGAGCCGTCGGCATTTATTACCTCCTCAAAGGCAGCAGCCCTCTCGGAGTACTCGCTGGTGTTCTCAGCCCTTTCC
The DNA here is from genome assembly GCA_017519145.1 of Ruminococcus sp. GTDB lineage: Bacteria > Bacillota > Clostridia > Oscillospirales > Ruminococcaceae > Ruminococcus. Next base: position 90,631 of record JAFWTA010000033.1, on the reverse strand, counting down.
ACCAGCTTGTTGAAGTCCTCGCTCCTGCTCTTGTTTGCCATAGTTCCCGCAAAGAACGAAAAGCCCAGAAATACTGCCGCAATGCCTGCAAGTATGCCCGCAGCTCTTGCGTAGGTGTGGTTCTCTGCCTTGTAGAGAGCGTCATAGAGCTCATCGCAGTTGGGGTATCTCTTGCTTCTGTCCTCGTTGACGCACTTCTTGATTATCCTGACGAGAGCAGAGTTCATACCCTTGCCGAATGTGAACCTCTCGGCGGAGCTCACCAGCTTTCCGTTGGCAGAGACATTAAGGGGCTTTTTTCCCGTGAGCATATGGTACAGGGTAGCGCCGATATTGAAAATATCCGTCCTCTCGTCCAGTTCCTCCTTGTTGAACTGCTCGGGAGCGGCATAGGCAGGGGTATAGGCAAAGGTACCCTGTCTTCTTTCGATAACGGATCCGAAGTCGATGAATTTGAGCTTTCCATACTTGTCGGAGCGCTTCATATTCTCAAAATCATCGTAATTTCTTACTACCATGATATTATCGGGCTTCATATCGCTGTGTATCATTCCGCACTTGTGTATGAACGACATTACCGAGCAGATATCCTTGGCATACCTGAGAACGGTCTTGTGGCGGAACGGGTCGTATGCAAGGAGCTTTTCCATGGATACGCCGTCGATATAGTCCTGAACTATGTACAAAGCCTCGGGCTTGTTGTCGATTATCTCGATGATATTGGGGAAGTAGGAGTTCTTTACGTCCTTTTCGCAGAATTCCTTGATGAGCAGTGACTCCTGCCTTGCATTATATGCGTCGGCGCCGTTGGTCTTCATGACCTCCTTGACCGCGCGCTGAGCGTTGTTGGCTTTCAGGTCAACAGCTCTGTATACGACGGAGGTACCGCCCTTACCCGCAATATTGACGATCTTGTATCTGTTTTCAAGGACGAATCCTTTATTGAGCAAATAGATCTCCTCGCTTTCAGCAGAGCTTTACCATAAGAGCAGTGATATTATCCTTTTCGCCGCCCTTTATGACCTTATTTTTCAGCTTTTCAAGATGTCCTGACATGATCTTCTCGTCCTCGTTGATGGAGGGCTTCAGCAGGAACTGCATCTCGTCCGCTGTGATCTTTTTTCTGAAGCCGTCGGTGCAGAGCATATAGCACTCATTCTCGCCGTAGGCTACTATGCTGTAGTCGTAGGAGGTATCATCGAGACCTGCTCCGATACAGTTGGTGAGCTGATTCTGTCTTGGGTCAGTCTCAGCCATTTCGGCGGTTATTACGCCGTTTCTGACATCCTGTGCCACTACGGAGTGGTCGGAAGTCAGTATCTTTATCTCATCGTCGGTTATCTTATACAGCCGTGAGTCGCCGACATGAGCGATGAGCATACGCTTCAGCTGCGGGATAATGAGTATCCCCGTAAATGTCGTCGCCATATCTGCGGAGTGCTTTTCCGCATAGGCGTTTATACTGTCGTTGAGCTCGTGGAGCCTGTCATCGACGGACTCCCTTATCTTCAGTATGGAGGCTCCCCTTCTCATGAGGTCGGCAAAGTCCTCCGCGAACCACTCGTTCATGCGCTTGCAGACATAGCCGCTTGCCTTCTCGCCCGAGGAGAGACCGCCTACGCCGTCGCAGACTGCGGCAAAGAAGATATTCTCACCGCCGAACTCAGCCTCAGCGGCAAAGAGAGAGTCCTGATTGACCTTTCTCACCGCGCCCTCGGTAGTCACATATGAAAACATATATTTCATTCACGTTCACCGTCAGTTCTCTTCGTAGAATGTATATGATATGCCGTGATACAGGAAATTACAGCCTGAGAAGATGACAGTCTTTTCCCCTGCGGGCACATCGCTTCCCTCCACGCTGAGGGAATTGCACGAGATGTTCTCGATACATATATTATGTCTGCTTCCGTTGCTCTCGCGGTCAATGACCACGCCTGAGAGCTCCGCACAGGTAAAGGGATACACGAAAACGGGTATCCTCTCATTGCTTGAGCCGTTGATGAAGTAGGCGATCTTCTTGACCTTGTTCTTGGGAGGCTCCTGCTTCTTGCCTGCGGCACCGACTATGACCGTAGCCGCATCCCCGGAATTTACCGTGAACACAAAGGGAGCGTCATAGATGTAGATAACATCGCCGCTGTTGATAGTCTCCTTTGATATCCTGCGGGCATTCTCCGCAAAGTCGTTGAGGAAGGTACCGTTGGCTGAGCCCCTGTCCTCCACGAACCACTGTCCGTCCTCGAAGCCGATAGCCGCATGGACCTTTGAGACAGTTCCCTTGTCTGTAAGTGACAGGTCGTTGTCGGGACGTCTGCCGATAGTGAAAGGCACATGGTCTATAGGGAACTCCCTGTTGCTGTCGTCCTTCAGAAATGCAAGGCAGTCCGAGCTTCTTCTGCTGACGAGGATGGTATGGTCGCCGTCATCGTCCATGGGAGCATCAGCACCGCCTGCAGCCGCAGGAGAAGGTGCTTCCGCAGCAGTATCCGCCGCAGGAACAGGATCCTCAACAGGTATTGACAGCACATCGTGGAGCAGAGTATAGAGCTGAGCATAGGACAGACCGCCGTTCTTGGGAGTCTTGCTGTTCTGCTTTGCCATAAGGTCCTCAAGGAAAAAGCCGTACTTCTGCATAACCGTGCCGTTGGTTATGGTTATGCTGGCGTTCTTGTTGAGCTTAGAGAGGAACTTCACCACGTTGGAGCACTTGTAGATATTCTCCGAGAGAGGGAGATACGCCACAAAGACCTTCTGTTTCTCCACATCGTAGTACACGTTCTTCAGGTCGCTCAGCAGGAGGTTGTCAGCGGATAGTCCCTCTGTTCTTGCACAGAACTCATATATCTTCTGGAACTGATTGATAATGCTGAAATACTTTTCCTGCGGCATGGTCTGCTTGATATACTCGGAAAGCGCCGTCATATTGCTGACATTATACCGAAATACGTTTCTCGTGGCGGTCTTTTCCCACCTTATGCCGAGAAAGCCCATATCTCTTTTTCCGTTTATCAGCTGAAGCTGATCCTCGTCTATCCTGTCCTTCTTTTTCAGACCTGCCTGCATAAAGGTATCGCAGTTCTGATAAAGAAGCTTGGTAGTGACGCTGCCTGCCATAAATTCACCCCTTAATTTCCTGCCGAAAATCGCCGTAACACCGTTCATCGGCAGGCTTTAGAAAAAATGATCTATCTATTAGAAAAAAATGCGGATGTCAAAAAAATACACACACTGTCATTATAGCACTTTTCACGACTTTTGTCAATAATTTGAATAAGTTTATTACAAAACAAATAGAATTTACAAAAAATGAGCTCCCCGAAGGGAGCTCTGTTACTCAATAACACAATTTACAGCAAAGGGAGGATCAGTGTATATCAATATGCACCGCTCAGCAGACTGCTCTGTATGGAAAGAGCGTCGTTTGCAGTGATGCCGCCGCCTGTCTCGCAGACGTCACCGTTGAACCTGCCCAGATTTGAGAGGTTATATTTGTCGGGGTTAGCCATGGACTGCATGATGAAGATAGCATCGGCAAGGTCGGTATCACCATCGCAGTTTGCGTCACCGTTTCGTACTATTGAAGGGTCCTGTAACGTCTTTTCAAGTCTGCTCTCGATCATAACGGGCGCAGGCTGTACCCCTGCTCTTTCGCCGAACTTAGCTGCTGTGAGCTCAGCACGGTAATCTGCCATATAAGAGAGATATTCCCCGCGATTGTCATAGGGCAGCTCCTGTTCACCCAGTTTCGTGCATCTGTAAACATATATCGAGAACTGATAGATAGAAACATCGGTAAGGTCTCCGTATAAGCCGTTTCCGTTGATGTCGAGGCTGTCTGTGAAGAAGCTCCACACATCATCGGGAATGATGGACTGCTCTCTGGGGACGCTGTTTTTATAGTCATAGAGGTACATATCAGCGATGAGGATATCCTTGTAGTCAAGGAAACCGTCGCCTGTTGCGTCCACAGGAGTTACCTCTCCTGCCGCAACGCTTTCATAATAGTCATTGGAGTGCTCATGCATATAGGACTCATCGTAGACCATCTTTTCATCAATGGGATACATCCTGTCATAATTGCCTCTGACAAAATCTCCGAAATAGAGCTGCTCAGCCTCGGGATGGATCGCTGTGTAGTGGTCATTGTCGAAGTATATGTCGCCGGGTCTGCCATTATCCTCAAGAAGATAGTTTGTTGCGTACATTTCAAAGTCATGCAGTTTCAGCACATTGATGAAGAAGCTGTAGTCTGCCTCGCATACAGCCCATTCTTCATCGGTCAATGATGTTACGAAGTCCGGCTCTCTGAGAGCGAGAAGTCCTTCGGGATCCTGATCGATCGGGAGGAGCGAGTCTATCCAGTCATGATTTCTCTGTATCTTCTCCTTATTCCACCGCTGATTGACAAACACCATATATACGCAGACATCATCAAATGTCTCCTGTCCGTCACCGTCGATATCGAGGACTATGTCTCCCATCTCAAGGCTGTTGCTGAATACGCCGCCGCCGAGAGTGTTCTTGACAAACGACCTGAGATAGTCGATGAATGTATCGGCAAAGCCGTGGGGAATCTGCTCATAGCCTACTATGGTCTGCGCGAGTTCCTTCTCGAACATATCATCAAGCTCTTCCTGAGTATATGCCTCCTTGTCAAAGTCGGGAGAATTACATATCTCCACGATCTCGGGGTAAGCAGGACCGTATATGGGCTCGCCCTGTGTATATGTAACGATATCGAAGTCAGCATAGTAATCCTTTGAGAGATATTCGCCCTTCACCTTTTTCCTTGTAACAAGGTACTTCATCAGAATATCGGAGTCGGCATGGTCAACCGAGCCGCTCATGTCAAAGTCGGCGATGGAGAGTATATTGTTCTCGATGGCAGGATCCAGTTCCTTTCGGTAATCATATGCCATAAGATAGAAGCAGTCCTTTATGCCGAACTGTCCGTCCATATCTATATCAATATCCGTATCCCCGTTATCCATTCCCGCAAGAATGCTGAATTCGTTATAGCCCGAAACCGCCGCAGTTGCAGGTGTCTCGGGAGAAGCTGCTGTATTGAGAGGGGCAGCAGCGTTTGCCATCATGATAAGTGACGCAGCAAATGGTGTAAGCTTTTTCATTTCAACGCTCCTTTCAAGGTAAATATCCTTGTTTTTTGCAGTAGTAACTGTTGTTGCCGCAGCAGGCACAGCGGCTGTCGTCCGAGGGATGAATGACGTTGCCGCAGCTGCCGCAGGTGCTGTGGATAATCCGGTGGTCTGTGCTGCTGTATAAGCGGTTTCCGGCGCAGTTGTAAGTGCTGCTGCCGATACAGCTGTCGTCACAGCCGTATCCTTCACCGATGTGAACGTGGTTATGGTCGAAGCAGTCCTGTCGGTGGTGACTGCGGAGGTGGAAATGCTTTGACTTACGGGCGGAACAGTAGTTTCCGCAATGATGTTACCGCCGTCATCGGGAAGCTCGATATCCTTGCTGTTCATCCTGAAAACACCGAACCCTACAAATGCAGCCGCGCATACAGACAGTGCAGCAGCAGCGCTCCGCCTCATTATAACAGCTCTGCGCCTGTCCTTAGCTATCGCTTCATCCCGACGCCTCAGTACGGTCTGAGTAACTTCATCATAATCCCGCATACGTTATCCCCTCCTTTTCCAGCTCTGATCTGAGAGCTTTTTTTGCCTGATACAGCATATTGGTTATCTGCCGGCTGCTCTTATGCATGATGACCGCAGTTTCCGAATTTGAAAATCCCTCGATATAGATCAGGCATATGACCTGACGGTATTCATATTTCAGTCTCTGCATCAGCCTGTGAATGATCGCCTTACGCTCCTCGAGCAGATAGTCCTTTTCGATATCCTGCCCCGAGCTCAGATCATAGCACTCATCCACAGAAACTGTCACAGTACGTTTTCGCTTTCTCAGGTAGTCGATAGCAAGATTTCTTGCAATGGCATAGAGCCATGTCCTGAAGGAGCTTTTGCCTGAATATTTAGGTTTTTTGTACGCCAGTCTGAAGAAGGTCTCTTCCATGAGCTCTTCCGCATCAAAAATATCGTTGGTAAAACTGTTAAGGAACAAGGTAAGTCCGTCCTTGTATTCTCGGACGAGATCACCCATAGCCGAATCATCGCCGGCAAGATAACGGTCGTAGCTACCTGAACCATTATCCATTGACAAGGCTCCTTTCCGGAAATTTTTGCCTTTCAGTATATTAGACGTAAGCTTTCTGAAAATGTCTTAGAAAAAATCATAAAGTTTTTAGTGGTCAGTACTCAGGGCTTAGCAGCGGCAGATATTATCCGCCCGTGTCTCAGGTTACTGTTGTCCGGGACCATTGCAAGGAACGCCGCCACCTTTTCGCGATACAGTCTCGAAAACAGAACTTTCTCTCCGCGCATCTTGCTATTAAAACGCTTTTATGCTATAATATAAACAACATAAACAAAGGAGAGATGACCATGCACCACTGCGGTACTCAGACCATTGATACGCCAAGACTACTGCTTCGCCGATTTGAAGCAGGCGACCTCAGGGATATGCTGGGGAACTGGGCTTCCGATCCTGCTGTGCAGACCGAATACGGCGAGCCTGTGTACTCCACCGCGCAGGAGGCGGAGGGGCTTCTAAGCAGATATATCGGGGGTTACAGCTCCGACAGCTTCTACCGCTGGGCAGTCATCGAAAAGGACAGCGGACGCAATATCGGTCAGATAGCCTTCTGCCGCGTTTACGATGAGCTCCGCACCGCCGAGATAGAGTACTGTATCGGCACAGCATTTCAGGGCAGGGGCTATGCAGGAGAGGCTCTCTCCGCAGTAATCGGCAATATCTTCGCAAACACGGATTTTCAGCGGCTGGAAGCCTATCACCGCGCCGAGAACACCAAGTCCGGACGGGTGCTTGAAAAGTCCGCAATGCATATAACAGATAATGTTGAACGCTTCCGACAGCAGGGCATTACTCCAGAGGGAGAGGTGTGCTACTGCATAGAGAGAAGCTGAAAGGAGGAACGCCATGAAACTGAATTTCACCAAGCTGAAGCCAAATTCTCCCGATTTTCGTAAAGTAAAGCAGCTCTACATGAGAGCATTCCCCGATGAGGAGAGAGCACCTTTCCTTATGCTGGTGCTCAAAGCCAAGAAAAAGGGCGTGGATTTCTGGAGCATCAGCTGCGACGATCAGTGGGCAGGTATGCTCTATATCGTAAACCACTGCGACCTTTCCTATGTGTTCTACCTTGCAGTCTCGGAGGAACTGAGAGGCAGGGGCATCGGCAGTGCAATACTCAGGTCCGCACAGAAGATATACAAGGATCGCAGGCTGTTCCTCGCCATAGAGGAGCTTGACGAGAACGCCGGGAACTACAGCCAGCGCGTCAGCCGCAGAGACTTCTATCTCCGCAGCGGCTTTAAGGAGCTCCGCAGAAAGCTGCGCGAGGGCAATGTAATATACGATATACTTGGCGTAGGCGGCGATGTGAAGGCTTCCGAGTACAAGGCGCTGATGAACGGCTACGCAGGCAGTATCCTGTCAAAGCTTTTCACCATGGAATTTGTGGACTGATATGTAAATAAAGCGCCCCTGAGTGTCAAAACGAAACGCTCAGGGGCGTGTCTTTATACATAAAGGTCTATCTCGCTGCTATCGGGGACTTCAAATATATGGGCAAACTTACGCGCCAGTCCCTCGTCGATGAAGTATGCGTCGCTCCTGCCTGCCGCCACCTCGGCATTGCGCTTGTCCACACGGCGCTGCCACTCCTTATCATCAACGGTGATGAAGTGTATCTCGTTTGCAATGCCCCGTGAACGGTAGAACTCCCTTGCGAAGTCCCTGCCCTGACGGGTCCAGAATCCCCAGTCAAGGATAACATCCGTGCCTGCGGAGACTATCTCCGCCGCCTTTTTATAAAGGTACTGCTCGGTGCGGCGGACGTATTCATCGTGGCGGTCTCCCGTGTCGCTGCCGAGAATGTCCAGCATGAGCTCGTCTATGGAGAGAATGACCGCTCCCAGTTGGTCTTTCAGTTTCTGCGCATAGGTGCTCTTTCCCGAGCATATCCTGCCGCAGGTCATTATGACTTTAGCCATTTATTTCTCCTTCCGTATCATCTTGGTAAATCCCGATCCGCTGTGCTCGTGGGGATGGGCTGTATAGCCGCACTTGCGGTAAAACTCCTCCTTATCCTTTGCACTGATAAGCTGGAAACGGCACTCCCAGCCATCCTCCAGCTCTCCGCGGATATAGTCCTCGATATGGCACATGAGCTCCCTGCCCACGCCCTTTCCCTGATATTCGGGAGCAACTATGAGGTCCTTGAGAAAGAACGCCATGCCGCCGTCACCGATAAGTCTTGCCATAGCTATGACCTTATCCCCATCCGTAACGGAAAAGGTGACGTAACTGTTTTTCAGTGACTTCTCCACCAGTCCGCGGTCGGGCTCTCCCCAGCCTGCGGAGCTGAAAAGCTTTATATAATCATCTGCGCTGAGTTTGTCATTAATTATTCTGTATCCCATGTCACTCATCTCCTTTTTCTAAAGTATACCACATAAAACTCGCTTTTTCAATAAGGGCTGAGCGTTTTGAACAAATACCGCACTCCCTGTTTTGTGCAAAAATGGCTTTGAAAATATCCGTGAAAAAATGCTATAATTATATCACAGCATTGCTGAATAATAACGGAGATGATACACATGAAAAGGATACAGTCAGCCTGCATCATGCAGACACTTAGATTTCAGCAGAAGGACGGCACAGGTCTCCCCGCGGAAGCCTTGCTGCAGCTGAACAGGAGCGAGGTAACACGCTACAAGGCTCAGCTGGAAAAGACCCGCACCCGACACAGGATAGACTCCGAGGAGGAGCAGTCCGACGGAGCTATAATACTCCGCGTCCGCAAGGAATACAACAATTCCGCTTCCGTGGGAGACTATTTTGACTGATATCACCGAAAAAGCCGCGTAAAGCGGCTTTTTTTCTTAGCAATATAGCTGTTGAAATGTCCGACGGAAAGTGATATAATACTAACATAAGGGACAAATTTCGTTAAAATAAAAAAATATCTGTCACGGTGTGACACTATGAAATCTTCGTCCGATTACTATATTGAAAGCACAAACCCGTATATAAAAAGGAGAAGGAATATGAAAAGGAATATCAGCATCGCAGCAGCTGCTCTGACAGCTGTATTATCGTTCACAGCCTGCGGCAGAGTCACAGGCACCAATGAAGAGGTCTCTGCTCTCCCCGTTGTTACCACAAACACAGCTTCCACTGAGGCAGCTTCCACAACTACAGCTGCTCCCTCGGCTGTTACTGCCACAACTTCGGCAGCTGAAGGAAGCTCTGAGGAAACCACCACAGCAGCAGCTCCCGATGCTGCAAATACAGAAGCCACAACAGCCGCAAGTGTTGCAGCAGGCGGCGGTGACCAGAGCAGCAACTCAGGCAGCGCAGGCAGCAGCAACAGCGGAAGCGGAAGCGGCAGCACACAACAGTCCGCACCTGCCAGCCGCGATCACGCTCCCTCCCCCGAGGATTACAACTACGGACCAGCTCCCACACAGTACAGCAACGACGGTCTCACATACATACAGGGCGTACTCATCGCCAACAAGAGCTACAGTCTCCCTGCCGACTTCAATCCCGGACTTGATCCCACCTGCCAGAACCAGTTCTACAAGCTCCAGAGCGATGCAGCTGCACAGGGACTGAACATATGGCTCTCATCGGGCTTCCGCTCATATGACTACCAGAACCAGATATACAATAACTACGTTGCCCGCGACGGACAGGCTGCGGCAGACACATACTCCGCACGCCCCGGTCACTCCGAGCACCAGTCGGGTCTTGCTATCGACGTAAACCAGATAGACGACTCTTTCATTGGTACTCCCGAGGCTATCTGGCTTGAGAACCACTGCCACGAGTACGGATTTATCCTCCGCTATCCTCAGGGCAAGCAGGACATCACAGGCTATAAGTACGAGTCATGGCACATCCGCTATGTCGGCACTGATATGTCCTATCCCATCCACGACAGCGGTCTCACCCTTGAAGAATACTTCGGCATCGACTCATACTATCATTAATCAATCCGCTTATATACGGCAAAATAACAGCAGGAGCGTTCCACAGGAGCGCTCCTTTTTATTTTACTGAAAAAAATTTTTCATTTTTGTAAGAGTTTTCTGTTTTTTTTGCGTCTAATATTATATAAAGTATATTTTATTATGCATAATAAGCTTGGAAACGTCCGCCATCTGTGCTATAATAATCAAAAAGAAAGGAGGTATGAGATGTATTTACCGCATAACATAGCAGAGCTGGTCGGCGGACTGAGCTTTGATGAAAATACTGTCGGTATGTCCGACTCAAGGGTGTTCACCTTCCCCGATATGGTGCTGAAGGTGGAAAAGCACAGTTCCGAATCAGAACAAGTGCATAAAATGATGAAATGGCTTCAGGGAAAGCTCCCCATACCGAGGATACTCGGCACCGCAAGCGAAAACGGTACGGACTACCTCCTCATGTCAAAGGCTGAGGGACAGATGTCCTGCGCCGAGGAGTATATGCTCCGTCCCCAACTGCTGACGGATATAATGGCGGAGGCTCTCAGGCTTCTCTGGAGCGTCGATATCTCGGACTGCCCCTGCTCAAACAGTGCTCAGCGCAGGCTTCAGCTTGCGGAGTACCGCGTGGATAACGGTCTCGTTGACACTGAGGAGTGCGCTCCCGACACCTTCGGGAAAAACGGTTTCAGGGACCCCCGTCAGCTTCTTGAGTGGCTGAAGGAGAATGTTCCCGAGGAGGAGAGCGTACTGTCACACGGAGACCTGTGTCTTCCAAATGTGTTTGTGAAGGACGGAAGGCTGAGCTGCTTTATCGACTTGGGACGCTGCGGCGTCGGCGACAAGTGGAACGATATTGCTATACTCTGCCGCAGTCTCAAAAGCAATTTCCGCGGAGAATACGGCGGAAAAGTCTACGAGGGATACAGCGAGGATATGCTCTTTGAGCGTCTTGGCATCGCTCCCGACAGGAAGAAAATGGAGTACTTCCGTCTTCTTGACGAGCTTTTCTGAGCATATCGGCTTTCGTCATTTTTACCAATGGTCGGTCATCATCGACACTTTTCACCCATTTTGTGTGTATTTCACACATTATTCGTTGAACTGATCCGGCAATAGTGTTATACTATTACTATGGATAACTATCCATCAATCTATTTACTATGAAAGGAGTAATCACTATGGAAAACATGAAAAAAATCACCAAAGTTACCGCAGGCGTACTGAGCTTTGCACTGGCTCTCAGCTCTGTCGGCAGCATCCCCTTCAGCAGCTCCGCCGGCACTGCGGCAGCCGCAGAAGGATCAAGACAATTATACGAATACGAGATCAGGGATCTGCTTCTCACAAGGACATCTGATCATGGATTTGAAGGTATGACCAAGCCGGCTGAATCTTCATACTATGTTTACGGTTACGACAGTATGAAAAACTTCAGCTACTTGTTTGACCCGTATAATCTCAGTGATCAGGAATATTTAGATCTCGGACTGATGCAGGAAAGGAACAGAGAGATCATGTCTCAGGTGGATGAAGGCTCGGTAGTAACTATCAGCTTCACCTCTTTCGAGTACTATCCCGATCTCCTGAATGAGTCTGACGGTTACGAAAATTACAGTTCAGGCGACTACCAGATCTATGAGATAACCTCTCTGAGATCCGCTGATATCCACTATTACGGCGATATCAATGACGACGGATTCATCGACAGCTTCGACGTCATCATGTACAGAAAGGCTCTCACCGACAAGCTGGCTGAGCCCCTTACCGATGCTCAGTTCACCAATGCCGATATCAACAGGAACCTTGAGATAGACGAGGAAGACCTCCAGCAGGTCATAGACTACACTCTCGGCAAGACCAAGGAATTCAACGGCGCTTCTGCAATCGGAAGTATCCGCCTTGACAATACCGTAGATGTGCTTGCTTCCGAGGGAAAGGCTGCTGATGAGGAGTTTGCCAAGGCTGAGATGAATCTTGGCGTGAATATCCTGAAGAAGTCCTTCTCACCGCGCGAAAACGGCAGCAAGAACTTCCTTATCTCCCCTGTTTCCATCTCAACTGCCCTTGCAATGACTGCAAACGGCGCTGACGGCAATACCCGCGATCAGATGGAACAGCTTCTGGGAAGCGGCCTCACTCTTGACCAGATCAACGAGTACATGGCTTACTATAAGAACAACCTCCCCGATGAGAAGAAGGAAAAGCTCTATCTTGCCAACTCCATCTGGTTCAGGGACGATCCCACATTCAAGGTGCAGGACGGCTTCCTTGAGACCAACAAGAAGTTCTACGATTCCGAGATATACCAGACTCCATTTAATGATACCACTGTTGACGATATAAACAGCTGGGTCAATAATAATACCAAGAGCATGATACCTCAGCTCTTCAAACACGGAGACCTCGACCCCAAAGCTGATGTGATCCCAATGATGACTCTCATCAACACCCTCTACTTTGAGGCTGAATGGGAAAAAATCTACGAAGAAACTGATGTCCACGACCAGAAATTCACTGACATCAACGGTGAAAAGCACGACATCAAGGGAATGTACAGTCAGGAGTACTGCTACTATGACCTCGGCGATGCTGACGCATTCAGAAAATACTACAAGAACAGAGACTTCAGCTTTGTCGGCATCCTCCCCAAGGAGAACGACATCGAGAGCTATGTCAATAACCTTGACGCTGACAAGCTCCTTGAGGGACTGAAGCAGAGCGAAGATCCCAGTACTTTCGATCTTTTCGTTACTATCCCCAAGTTCAAGTACAATTACGACGCAACACTGAAAGATGTGCTCAGAGACCTTGGTATGGAAGATGCATTTGATGAGACCAAGGCTGACTTCTCAAAGATCAACGATCTCTCTGTCGAGGGTGCTGATCCGCTCTATATCGGCGATGTTATCCACAAGACCAGAATAGAGATGGCAGAAAAAGGCACAAAGGCAGCCGCAGTTACCGCTGTTATGATGATCGCAGCCACCGCACCCGTACCCGAAAAGAAAGAAATACACATCGAGCTTACCAGACCCTTTGTTTACATGATACTTGATAAGAACGATGTTCCCGTATTCATCGGCGCTGCAACTCAGCTTGAAGAAAACTAAACATAATAAATGCCGTCGGTGCTCAGTGTGCCGACGGTATTTTTTTATAATGGATGGTATGCCGTCACATGCATATCCATAGGACGATGCGGGAGTCCCTGCTAAGCACTATGCCCTAACAACTATTTACTGATCACCACTTGCATTGCATGGAAAAAAGCTGTATAATATAATTAAAATAAAAAAATAATTCTGAAGCTGTTACGGTCATGCTGCTTTTGCAGAATAGATATTATGAAAGCCGATGACGCGTCGGACGCTTTGAAAGAAGGTGAGATCATGACACAGAAAGAATACCGTAAAGCTGCGGCTCAGTCCGAGGAGAACGCTCAGCGCTCCCTTTTCGATGAATACTTCAATTACGTTTACACTATCGTTTTCAGCCGCCTGCGAAGCTGCGCGAGCCGCGAGGATATAGAGGAATGTGTGGGGGACGTCTTTGCTGACGTATATATGCACTTTGATGAACGCAGGGCATTTGAGGGAGACCCGACGGGCTTCGTTGGCACTGTTGCAAGACGCAAGGCTGCCGATATGTATAAAAGGCTCACGAAAAACAAATTCGGCAGTATATCCATTGACGATGAGGAAGCCGCTGAGATAGAGTCTCCCGATGACACTGCCGATGCCGTGGAGAAAAAAGAACTGAGAGGCTCGCTGATAAAATGTGTGGAGCTGCTGGGTGAACCCGATTCTACTATAATCATACAGAAATATTTTTTCATGCGCAGTTCCACAGAGATATCAAAGCTTGTGTCACTGACTCCCGAAGCTGTCCGCGTCCGATGCAGCCGCGCGCTTAAAAAGCTCAGGGAAACGCTCACCGCTATGAACATTTCACTTTAAAGGAGGTACAGTTATGAACGATAAGGAATTGAACCTTGACGCTCTCGAAAACGCCGATGAAGATACAATAAAGATAATTGCGGCGGACTGTCCTGCTTCCGATGAAGAAAAGGAGAGAATGTTTGCAATGAGCAGAAAGATATATAAAGAAAGAACCAAGGAAAGCGAATATAAAAATGACATGGAGGTCTCGGGCGTTGACGTCTATAAGAGACCTGCATGGCTCAAGTTTGCTGCGGCGGCAGCTGCCATTGCCATCGCAGCAGGTGCTGTGACAGGAGGCGGTATACTCCTGAAAAGGCACCGCACTCAGCCCAAGGTGGACAGCTCGGAAATAGAAGAACGGGCAATGTCTCCCTTCGGCGACCTCAGCGGCTGCCGTGTAAGGCTAAGCAATGCCGCCATAGCTCCTGCGGTATTTGAACCAAATGAGGAGAACAGGACAGCTCTCCTCACCGCTCTCAACGAGGGCGAGTGGGACAAGATATCGCCCGATACTCCCCTGCCCGACGGAGAAAGTGAGCTCATTTACCTCATGAACGGCACCAAGCCCTGCCGGCTCACCCTCTACGGCGACCACACCATCTGTTACGAGGATAACTCCTCCAAGGAGAGATATGAGATAGACCTTGATACCGAAAATGCAGTCCGCGAGGCTATAAAGTACGATCCCGAAGCAGGCGATGAGCTTATCTATCTTGACGTCAATGACTTAAACAATATCAACTCAGTATGGCTTACCACATCCTCGCTCAATCCCGATTATGCAGACGTTTATATTCCTCCTGCCGGTAAGATCTTCACAGTTCCTGCAAAGAACTGCCGGTTCTGTTTAAATGGCAGCTGGGATGCCGAGGCAGCTTTCAGCTGTGAGGGCGCTCCCGAAGCGATGAGCATATTCACGGAGCTGGAATGGAAAGAGGCAGACTGCCAGCCTAATTTTGGTGATGATATCTGCTTCTTTTCTTTCAGATGCTCTGACCAAGACGGCCTCTTTAATTACTCTCTCAATGTATACTCCAATGGATATGCTTATGCTGAATACAGCGATAAATCAACAGGAGAAGCAGGATCGGGCTTATATATGCTTAAATCTCAGGACCGCGGAAACCTGCAGACCGCTTTCGTAGGTGCAGCTTTTGCACAGCTGGATAATATGGATCCGGCTGAAGAAATAAAGCATTGCAAACCTTTCCTTATGCAGATAAGCCGCACCGACGACACATCAAAGCTTTTAAATCTGTATGATAATGCCATGAATACTGCTGTTGCTGATGCTTTAAAGGCTGCCTCATGGGAAGTTCTTCCCGACGATGCCGAGTGCGGTGAGGAAGTCTGCCGTTTGGGAATCGACGAAAACCTGTATTTGCAGACATACTATTTTTACGACAATAATGTTGCAGTTATCGGATACGAAAAAAAGAAATACAGCGTTTCTCCCGAGCTGACAGACACAATAAAGTCTCTCTCGGACTATGCATGGAAAAGAGCTGAACCTCACAGTCAGCTGGAGAACGAAGCTCCTGACACTCTTGAACGCGGAAAGGAAGCCTATCAGAACGCCCTCGAAACACAAGGAAAGTTCAACGGCGGAGCACCCGATCTGCTGGATATTGACACAAGCTCTGAGGGATACCGTGACTTTGGTGACGGATTCAGCGGATACCTTGTCAGAAATGTCAGCAGCATAGACGAGATAAACGAAATGTACCATCAGACCTTCAGCGACCGCTACCCCGAGAACAGCTTTATCGACGGAAGCCCTTATTTTGAAAGGGACGGCAAGGTATACTGGTTTGCCGGAGGAAAGGGAAGCCATATATACTACCTTGGCACAGAGGTCCTCGGAATACTCCGCAGAACTGACGACGAGATATTCTTCGCCGTTGAAAACAGCTACGGCGGCGCAAATGTAGACGATACTCCCCCCTGGACAGAACAGACAGAATTCTCCGTTGTGGTACAGCCCGACGGTTCATGGAGAGTGGGCAAGCTCACCGTTCCGTATTGATATAGATGAAAAGACCGCAGAGGAACAACTCTGCGGCCTTTTTTTATTTGAATGATATCTCCACAAATTGCATGGTCCTCATTCTCACGCCCATTTTCAGTATGAGCTTTGTCATCCAAGATATGCTCTTTGACTTCAGCAGCACATCGGGCAGCTTGTGGTTCACCACCTTGGCAAATCTGTCCGACCACGGAAGCAGCTCCTTTTCGGCGTCCTCAATGGGAAACACCAGCATGGAGTCGGAATTTCCGCTTTTCTTTACCACGCTGTTGGACCTTTTCATGCCCATACTGTTCACGGCGTCAAAGCATATGCCGCCATCGGGAAAGCGCTCAGCCATAGCCGTAAGTATCTCCCTGTTCTTTTTCTCATCGAAATAGTAAAGAACTCCGCCGCATATGGCAAAAAGTCCGTCCTCGGGAGCAGTCTCCACCTCGTCGAACCATTTTGTGTCAAAGACGCTCATAGCCACGTTCTTCTCCCTGTCGCGGAGGGTGAATATCTTCTCTCTGGCTGAGATTATGTCAGGCAGGTCGAGATTTATCCACCTGCACTTGCCGTTGTCCACCTCGGGAAAGCTGTCATCAGCACCGCAGCCAAGATTGATAATAGTGGCATTGGGGTGCTTTTTCAGGTACTTTTTCGCAAGGCGGCAGAAAACGTACTTTCTCACCGCCCACGAAAGTGTGGTGATGTCAGCATAATGGAGCTTGTCGAAATCGTAGTCTATCTTGTCGATTATCTCCTCAGCCACCTTGTCGGGAAAGGCGTCGGGGAATTTCTTCGAGCAGGTCGCTCTGCCGTAAAGGGGCATCACAAGAGTCTCCATTACTGTATTTTCTTCAATATGTATCTTCTCAGACATTATATCATCTCCTATAGTTAGTATAAGATAACATATAGATTATACCACTTTTCCCACCACAGCGCAAGGGATATTGCACTATGCTTACAACACGGACAGGTCCTCCGCGCTGTGGAAAGTCAGCCTAAAATATGTTATAATCATAGGTATGATCCCACGGCGCAGATCCGTTCACAAAATGTTTACAATTATTTCTGCACATCTGCCCCGTCTTTTCAGTTAATCATTAGTGAAGGGAGGTTTGAATGTGTCGATTGATATCAATGACCAATATGACAAAATATTCCGCTATTGCTATTACAAGATCCATAACCGTGATATTGCAGAAGATCTGACACAGGAGACCTTCCTTCGGTTCCTCGAAAGTCCGCATTATCGCGATATGGGAAAAGAACTGCACTATCTCTATACGATCGCAGGAAACCTGTGCAAGGACGCATTTCATCGCAGGACAGCTGAGGAGCTCGATGAAAATATTGCAGATGATAAGGATTATGAGGACTTTATC
The DNA here is from genome assembly GCA_017519145.1 of Ruminococcus sp. GTDB lineage: Bacteria > Bacillota > Clostridia > Oscillospirales > Ruminococcaceae > Ruminococcus. Next base: position 73,200 of record JAFWTA010000033.1, on the reverse strand, counting down.
CTCACCAATGTTGCTCTGGGAAACGCTATCAAAAATCTTCCCGAGGAGGACAAGGAGATAATCATTCTGCGATACATAAATGATGTTCCCATAGGTGTTCTGGGTGAGCTTTTCGGTATGTCGAGATTCAGAATGAGCAGACGTATCAAAGGCATCCTACGGCACCTCAAACAAACACTTGATTGAGAGGAGGGCTGAGGCTTGAATAAAAAACTTAAACAGGATATCAGGGATTCCTTCAATTTCCCCGATGCAAAGCATAAATATGAATTTCTTACACAGGCTGAGGTCGCTTCTGCTCAGGAAGAAAAGCGGAAATACACCATACCAGTTGTTTTCAGAGTTACTGCCGCTGCAGCGGCTGCCGCTCTGGCAATAGGTCTATGGACCAACCTGAGATCAAATCCCGACCCAAGGGGCGGCGGCTTCAGAGAGGGCTCTGTTATCGTGACAGAAGCAGTCTCCGCTCAGCCCGTCACCACCGCTGATACTGCTTATAACGGCACAGCTGAAACGTCGTATAACGGCGCCTCAGTCACAACTGCTCAGGCAGTGACATCGTATGCAGGGAATAATACCGCAGGCACAGCTTCTCCTGCACTGGGAGCCGGCTCGCAGACAACTGCACACCGATCATCAGGCAGCCGCACAACTGCTGCCGTTACAGGACGTATCACAACTACTACAACTGTTAATAAAGAAATCGAAAGGAGTTTTGAAATGAAAAAGCTGTTACCTTTTACTGCGGCACTTATGATATTGACAAATGCCGCTGCAACATCAGTTCACGCTGCCATCAGCGAAGTTCCAAGAAGCTTTGCTGCCTATGAAGCGTATTCAAGTATCGAAGCTATGGAAAGCGGCGAGTTCGACACAGATATCAATATGGACGGAAAGTTCGATATCAAGGACTGTGTTGATCTTTTCGCATATGTACAGGGCTATGGAGCAGATGATGAAATCGCTGAAAATATTGCCAGCGTAGCCGATTACAACCAAAACGGTCATATTGATTCTTATCATGAATGCACATTCTCTGATGCGGATTATCTCATGCAGTATTATATCATCTCCCACGAGGTCACTTTTGCCGATCTTGGGTCAGCAACATATGAAAAGTGGGATAAGACACGTTTGGGCTACCTCGACGAGTTTGATGAATTCGTTGATGAGGAAACTATCCGCCGTGAGCCTGATAAGTTCGTTACATATGAGGATTTTGAGGCTATGAAGGCACAGAATGAGGAAGAAGCCCTCAGACTCAAAGAGGAAAACGGCTGGATCATCGGTCATCGCAGGGGCGACGTTCATCTTGCAAATGAGTTTTCAAAGAATTTTTCCGTATGGTGCGAAGCGTTGAGAGGCCTTTACAGTGCATTCAAGGAGAACATAGAAAACGGCAGATTTGATTATGATGTCAACGGCGACGGAGAACTCACATATGAGGATGGCTGCATATATGAATTATACAAGCAGCAGCGCCTTACCAAGTATGAAAAGAGTCTGGAGAGAATTATCAACGGAGTTCCAACACCGGTCAATTTCAGAACATCTATCACAGATGAACAGTGGGAACGCAGTGAGAAGCTCTATAACAACATCGAAAGAATGACTCCTATAAATAATGAAGATCTATACTACGTATGGTATCTTATAGAGCGTGACGGCAAGCCCGAAGCCAAGTACATGGATAATGACTATTATGACAGCTTCCTGCCTTCATATTCCTTCGGAGTACAGAATTACGGAACATTAGTAAGAGGCGCTTATGATCTCATTCTTCCCGAAAACGAATACTGCACAATGATAGGAAGGGATTTCTCCAAGGATTACGATAACTTTATCACGGCTTATAATAACGGTGAAGTGACACTTCCCGACCCGACCTGTGACGGCGTTATCAACGAAAAGGATATATACGCTTCCGATATATTCCTCAGTGACAGAAGAAACACAATAATGGGCGTTGATTCCGATCTCCTTCCCGAGATCATCGATGTCTTTGAAAATCACTTTGACCTTAACGGAAACGGCTTCAGCGGTGATATATATGATATATCGATTTATCAGATTGTAATAGTTGATATTATTGAAAGCTCAGAAGGTCATACCGGCATCTTGGACAACTATCAGGATAAGATAATGACTTACCGTGAGGAACTCAGAGCAGAAATGGGTATAATGTATGCGCCTGTGATCCCTGTTCCTGAGATCAATATGAGTGCTGCCACAAGCGCTATGCTCAATGATGAGATAGACCGCAGCGGCGACGCTAACTGCGACGGCGAGACCGATCTTGCAGATGCTATCTTCATCATGCAGTCTATGGCTAACCCCGACAAGTACGATATCTCAGAGCGCGGCAGATTCAACGGCGATGTCTATGAGACAGGCCACGGCATTACTGCAAATGACGCCCTCGAAATACAGAATACTCTCCTCCACAAGGACAACTGAAAGCATGATATAAATATATAGGAAAAGGCTTCCCGACAGCACTCGGGGAGCCTTTTTCATGGCTTTTTTAAGTATGACAGGCAGCGTTTATGTGAAATATCAACAAGTGAGAAGCTCTGTCAGCTGTGATAGGTGTGCAAAGTCACGATATTTTATAAAACTTGCAATATTGTATTGACAACTAATATTATACGTCGTATAATATTATCAGAAACCAGATATTACAGTTCACAAAATACTATATGGTTTCAGAAAGGAGTTACACTATGGGATTTTCTATAAACGCAGGTCTCCTTGATGCCATGGTGCTTTCCATCGTTCAGAACAACGACACCTACGGCTATGAGATCACTCAGTATCTGCGGAAGGCGGTGGATATCTCGGAATCCACTCTCTATCCCGTGCTGAGACGATTGCAGAAGGGCGAGATGCTCGAGACCTATGACAAGGAATTCATGGGCAGGAACAGAAGGTATTACCGAATTACTCCCAAGGGTAACGATTCCCTTGAGGAGTACAGAGAAGAATGGCGCAGCCATAAGAAAAAAATCGACAGTATTTTATTGAATGAGGGAGCTGAATACAATGAACAAACTTGAATTTCTTACAAGGCTGAGAAATAACCTCGAAAGAGGCGGTCTGCCTTCTGATGATATCAATGATGCACTTTCGTATTACGAGGAGGTATTCCTCGATGCAGGCTTCGGCAAGGAAGAAGAAACTGCCGCTGCTATGGGCTCACCCGAGGATGTGGCTGTAAATATCCTCCGTGAGAGCGGTATCCACGTCGGCGGTGCTCCCGTGATGCCTCCCCAGAGAATGGACGGTCCTCAGGGACAGCAGCAGCAGGGTCCCATGATGGGCGGTTATGTTCCCCCTAAGAAAAAGGCTTCGGGCGGAAGTATCGCTCTCGGCATCGTCCTCGGCATACTCACCTTCCCCATCTGGTTCCCCATCGTCTGTGTGGTAGTTTCACTCTTATTCGCACTCATCGTCGTTCTCATTTCACTTGTTATCGCTTTCTTCGCAGCAGCTATCGGTCTCCTTATCGGCGGCATAGTCGCACTCACCGAGTTCCCTGCCGTGGGTATCATGTTCTTGGGAGCAGGTCTCATTCTCACAGGTCTGGTTATACTTATATGCAAGCCCGCATTCAGCGCAGTTATCCCTGCTATCGGCAGAGGTATCAAGAGGTTCTGCGGCTGGGTAGTTGGTCTCTTCAAAAAAGGAGGAAAAGAAAATGCCTGAAAACAACATCAATGTACAGGAGCAGCAGTCTGCTCCCGTTAATAAGAAAAAGGGCAGCGGAGCTCTCTGGGCAGCTGTCATCGCAATAGCTCTCGGACTTATCCTACTCATCACAGGATATATCATGTACATAAACAGCGACAAGGACAAGTATTATAAAGTAAAGGACTACAATGAGGTCTTCGACGGCGCAAATGTGACAGAGCTTGAGCTGGATCTGGACTGGGGCGACTTCATCATCGAAAAGAGCAGCGATGATAGTATCCATGTGGACGCTACTGATGTTTCCGAGCATTTTGAGGCAAAGGTATCGGGAAGCAGGTTCACTATGGGTTACGATTCAAAGAAGAACCGCGCTATCCCCTTTGGACTTGTTTTCCACCCCATGAATTATAAACCGGTCGTAAAGCTCATGCTCCCCGATAATGAATATGACCGCTTTGTACTTGATATGGGCGCAGGAGATGCAAAAATAGCCTCTGTAAACTGCTCTTTCCTTGACGTTAACTGCGGTGCAGGTGATGTGAACTTCAGCGGCATCGAATGCAGCAAGGCAGAAATAGACTGCGGTGCAGGCGACCTGCATTTCACAGGCATAGACTGCTCGGGTCTTCTCGATATAGACGGCGGTGCAGGCGATATTACCATCAGGGACGCTGTTGCAGGCGGTATGGACCTTGACATGGGCGTAGGCGACTTTGAATTCACAGGCACCATGAACGGTGACATCGACGCTGACGGCGGTGTGGGCGACATTACCTTCTGTCTCACAAACCCTGCTGAGGACTTCACAAAGCACGGCGGCAAGTATAAGCTGTCTATCGATAAAGGTGTTGGAGAAACCGACGTTATCTATAACGCAGGACAGTAAAGCCATGATCGACCACAGGCTCATCAGAAAGGGCGACAGGCTCCGTCACCGGCTTTTCGGGACAGGCACCGTTACAGACACCCTTCCCCTCGGTGATGACACCGTCGTTACCATCGAATTTGACAGCGGCTCCACAAAAAAGCTGTGCGCCGTTATCTCGGCTCTTGAATATGCCGAGGAACCCAAGGAACAAAAGGATAAATGATAATCCCCCCGGACCGTAATCAAACCAGTCCGGGGGGATTTTTACTGCACGCTATCGGCTACCATCAGGACATGACCGCAAAAGACCGCATCGCTCCTCCGCAGTCAGTGTCGAAAGTTCTTCTTTTCCTTTATGTACTCTGCATATGCCTCATCTATCTTTGTCCTGCATATCTTCTCCCATAGCTTCAGAGCATTTTCACGCTGCTCCTCCGTAGTTTCCATATCTCCGCCAAATCCTATATTATATACCGAAACTCCCTCTTTATCGGTGACGGTGATCTCGTTGGGAGCTTCCGTAAATGACAAGTACCTGCATTGCTTATCAAAACAATCAAGACATATCCTGTCTTTTTTGAGCGGACATTCACACTCGACATCTCTCATACAGTATGCTTCAATAAGAATATGATTGTAAAACAAATATATCATCCTTTCGCTGCAATCTTAGGATCCATTTACACTGTCATCGATATAATGTTATGCCCTTACTGCGGATATGTCGTCTATATATAAGACAAACTCCATCTCATTGGTATCCTCAAGCCTTCGCGCCAGAACATTTCCGCCCAGAGCCCGTATAGTCTCATAGACAGAGTATAGTCCGATGCCGCTGCCCTCTGCATTTGCGGCGTTTGAACCGCGCCAGTAGCTCCTGAACACATATGGTATCTCGTTCTCGGGAAGGAGTCCGCCCTTGTCCTTTACGGATATGCCAAAGCCCTCGTCCTGACGGATTATCTCCACGGTTATGCCGCTTCCGTCGCCGTATTTCACGGCGTTCTCCAGTATCTGGCTCACGGAGCGGTACAGAGCGTACTTGTCGCTCTCCATTACAGAGTCGGTATCGCACTTCACCGTAAATGGTATGCGCTTTATCGCCATCCTGTCCTTGTATTCGCTGCTTATGAGCTCTGCCAGCTCCTTTACCGGGAATCGGCTTATCTCCGTATCAAAGCCGTCCAGAGAAGCATCAGATGACGCCAGAAGCTCCGCCGCCAGCTTCTCCACCTTCTCTGCATTGCGGTCTATCTTATCGGCGATATCATCGGTCATGCCGCCGTCGGAGTACAGCCCCTCACGGACCGCCTCGGTATACAGCTTGATATTGGCGATAGGCGTCTTTACACCGTGGGCTATGGTGGATACCAGCTTCTGACGCTCGCCCTCAAGAATGTGTATCTTCCTGCTCTCTGACGAAAGCACATCCGACAGCATATTCATGCCCCAGACGTATTTGCCGAAGAACCTGCTCCTGCTCTCGGGAAGCTTCTGTATGTCCCTGAGTCTTGCCAGCCTTTCGGGGTAGTCCGAGAGCTTTCGGAAGGGCACAAGTATCGCCGCCCATATGTAAATGAAAGCTCCTACGGTCAGGAGAAAAGCCGCTCCGAAGAAAATGTTTCCCACGACCATTATCCACTTTGCGGAATCATTGCTGTAAACGTACTCGGTTATGCCCATGAGCCTGCCGTCGCTGCCGTACACGCAGCATACGGCACAGTTCTTGTCAGCTGTGGTCAGAAAGCTTTCTCCCCCGTTTTCGATGGGAATGAAAAATATCTCCTCGGGCATATTGCTGCCGAAGCGCCTGCTCCATTCATCAGTGTGCGCTGCAATTATATCCTCAGGTGAGAGGTGTGTTTTCTCTGCCTCAGCCGAGAGCTCTGTATTGATCCTGTTTACGGCTATATTGCGTCCTTTTGTTCTGCTTTTTGAGACTTTTGCACAGGCAATATCGAAGCAGAGGACTGCTGCCGCAAATACTGCTGTGAACAGCAGAAAAAAAGCTGACATTCTCTTCATCTCTGTTCACCGAACCTGTAACCGACCTTCCAGACCGTCCTTATTATCTCGGGAGTATTCGGGTCGCGCTCTATCTTCTCCCTGAGCCAGCGTATATGCACAGACACCGTGCTGGGCTCTGTAAAGCAGTCGCAACCCCACACTGCGTTGAAAAGCTCATCCTTACTGACAGCCTCGCCGCTGTGCTCCATGAGATACCTCAGCAGTTCAAACTCCTTGGCGTTGAGCTTCAGCTCCGCACCGTCCCTTGTGACTATTCGTGATGAGGTATCAAGCTCTATGCCGCAGCCGCTGAGCTTTCCCGACTGCTCTCCCCCGCCGCTCCGCTTCATAAGAGCCCTTACCTTGGCGGTCAGCACCTTGATGGAAAAGGGCTTGTCGATATAGTCATCCGCCCCTGTCTCATAGCCGAGGAGCTTGCTGCGCTCGTCGGTCATGGCGCTCATCATAAGTATGGGTATATCCCTTTTCTTCCTTATCGCCGTGCAGGTCTCATAGCCGTCCATCTTCGGGAGCATAACGTCCAGCAGAACTATGCCGAAGCTTTCCCCCTCAAGCAGCTCAAGGGCTTCCTCGGCAGTGGGACAAAGCCTTGCCGAGAAGCCCTCTTTTATCATGAAATCCTTTATTATCTGCCCCATTTCGGGGTCATCCTCAATTATCAGTATATCGGTCATAGATCTCTCCTGTGCTGCGGAAAAGTTTATTTCCAGCTTCCGAGGTCAATAAACTCGGGACTCGGAACGACTCCGTCCTCTCCTGTGAGTATAGCCTGAAGTCGGCCTGTGGAATAATCTGCGATGACCATGTGTACCATTCCGCTGCCCCTCATTCGGGTAAGATCGTTGTCTGTCTTCTCACAGGTCATCAGTTCCTTGAAGCGGTCTGAAGTCAATCCGCGCTGTCCCCCGAAAAGCTCATTGTACCTGTTCCACCTTACGATATTTCCCTCATCATTGGTAAGCATATCCGAATTGCCCTTTGCCGCAAAGGAATTAACTGCGCAGAGATAATGCGGGTCGTCCCAGTCCACGCCCTCGTTAAGCTCCGAGGAGCTGTCACGGACTGTTGTTGCGCCGTCCTCATCGGTGACGCAGAGCTCAGCCACATAGGCTTCCTTAGGGTCGGTGGCTATGACGTTAACGCAGTACGGATAATCGGAAGCGTTTTCCGCAAGATAATCTGTCGCTTCCTTTGCCGTGGAGAAATGCTCCAGAGCGTAACGCATACCGTAGGTGTAGCTCTTCTTGTCTTCACAGGTATATTCTACCATTTTTTTACTGCCTACGTCAAGTTCCCCCAACATCAGACCGTCATCATTGACGGCAGTCAGTATAGTCATAAATCCCAGAGGTGTCACGGAAACAAAGCTCCTATCCCCGTTTTTCATGTGTACCACCGCATGACAGCGGCATATCTGGTTATCGCTTCCCAGCATCCATTCAAGCACACGGCAGGTAATGCGCTCTCCTGTTGCTGTGACCTCGCCGTCGGCTGTAATTGCGCTGCAGGCAGTTCCTCTCAGTGCATCGGGCACGAACTGCATGAGCACAGCCTCCTCACGGCTCAGTATACCGTCTTCCTTAAATCCCTCGGAATCCCCTTTTACGCCGTCGGCAAAGCCGTCCAGCTCATCCCTGTAATCCTTTTCCAGCGAGTTATAGAACACCTTTGCCCTGTTCTCTATGGGAGCATAATCCCCGTCAAGGTCGCTGAATACAGCCTTGATATTCTCATAGATGTAAGGCTCACAGGCTTCGCCGTAGCCCTCATAGGCAAGGTTCACAGCTTCACCGTAGGCAGCTCCCACATCGTAATAGCTGCCCGATGTGTAGTCCAGAGTTACGTCAAAATAGCTCTCCATAATGTCTATCCTGCACAGCCCGTCAGAGGATGTCACAGTGCTCTGCACCTTCTCCTTTTTGGGAGCTTTCCCCGTATAATCATTCTCCATATAGATGCTGTCAACAGGCTTTAGTGTGCTGCCGCCCTGTTCCGGCACAGTAAATCCCTCATAGCCGTTTTTCCGTCCGCAGCCTGTGAGCCCTGCGGCTATGAGTATTGCGGCTGCTGCCGATGCTATCCTTTTCATATCCATATCGCTCCTTACCAGCCGCGCTCCATGAGCCAGCTGCTCAGCTTTCTCTCCCTTGCGGAGAGCTCCCCGTCCTCAGCAAGTCTGCCAAGCTCTATCTCGCCTTGTATATCGCCGTCCATGAGGTATATTACCTTGTCGCTCATAGCTGCCACCCTGACGCTGTGAGTTACCATCATTATGCCTGTGCCGCTGCGGTTAGCCTTGATGAGCTCCTTCATTACGTCTGCGGCAGCCTTTGAGTTGAGAGCTCCCGTAGGCTCGTCGGCGAATATGACCTTTGGCTCGTTTATAAGCGCCCTGCAAAGGCAGGCTCTCTGGAGCTGTCCGCCCGAGACCTCGTTGATATTATGCTCGGCGATGTCGATGATATCGAGGCTCCGCATGAGGTCCTCAGCACGCTTATTGGCGTCCTTGCGCGGAACTCCCGCCTGATAGGCAGGGAGCACGATGTTGTCAAAGACGCAAAGCTTCTTCATCATGTACATCTGCTGGAATATGAATCCCATCTCTGTAAGTCTGAGCTTGGAAAGCTCCTTTTTGCTGAGAGAGCTGATGTCCCTGCCTGCGAACTCCACCTTGCCCGAGGTCATCCTGTCCATGCCGCTGACGGTGTAGAGAAGTGTGGATTTGCCGCTTCCGCTGGGTCCCATGATGGAGACAAACTCTCCGTCCTCCAGCTGAAAGCTTATGTTTCTCAGCACGTTGTTGCTGAGCTTCTTGATAATGTATGTCTTGCAAAGCTCCTTAACGGATAAAACTGTACTCATTTTATGCTCTCCCTTATTCTTCGGATATTTTCCATATATCGATGTGGCGTACTCCCCCTGCGGTGAGCCATGTGGTCAGCAGGGTCGAACCTGCCACCAGCAGCGGTACTGCTATAAAGCTTACGGGAAACTCGGGAATGAACTTCATACCCGTTGCATCCCACTGTTTGAAATAGCCTCCGTAAAGTGCCGAACCGCCTGTCCAGTTGATGATCTCGCCGATGGCTATGCCTATGACCAGAAGCATGGCAATCCTGAAAATATAGCCCAGCTTTACAGTGGAGCCGCGGAAGCCCATACTCTTCATAAGGGCTGTCTCGGAGGACTCCTCGGTTATGAATATGTTCACATAGAGGTAGGTTATCAGCACCAGTACAAGTATGACAACTACGGTCATGACCTTTTCAAGAAGTGCGAACAGCCTGTCGAATTCCTCCATGGCGCTCCTTGCTGCCTCCTTTGGAGTCAGTATGGTGTCCTTGCCGAATACTCCGCGGAGCTGTTCTATTACAGCAGGCTTATCCTCCTCGGGAGCGTCTATCACAAAGCCTGTAATGTTATATCCCATCTTATAGCCGCTGTCATACTCCTTACCCATGATAAGAGAGGGCACACCGTCCTCCATGGTATCGAACAGTCCTGTTATGACTATCTCTTTCTCGTTTTCAACGCTGCCTGTATTGTCCTCGTTGTTCTCATAAATGGTGACCTTCAGCACATCGCCTTCGCTGATACCCAAGTTTTTTGCGGTATATGCGCTCATTGCCGCTTCATTTGCAAGCACGGGAGCTTTTCCGCCCTCATGGTATTCAAATTTCTCAGCCTGATCATTGCCCCAGAACAGATCAAAGTTCTTGATGGTGCCGTTGCGCTCAAGATCAGCAGAGCCTGCATGCATATACTCGATACTGGCAGGTATACCGGCTTCCTCAATTCTTTTATTGACGACATCGCAGAAGTAGACACCTGTCCTCTGCGCTTCCTTGTTTATCTCGTTTCTTGTGTCACTGTTGTAATCGATATCGAAATCAAGTGTATGATACATCCAGTTCTTCATATACTCCGCAGAGATACAGCTGTGGCGGACATTGAATACCACAAGGATTATGGCAGCTCCCAGAGCATAGGCGACTATGAGGAAAAGATACCTCTTGAGCCTTCCCAGCACATCTGTAATACCGAGGAAAAAGGGTATCTTCATACGCTTTCTCCTGTGCAGGAACATGGGGAAGCCCTTGGTGAAGCGCTCTCCGCGGTTCTCTCCGTGAATTGCGTCTATTACCGATATCTTGTTTATCCTCCGCATTACCAGCAGCGAGAACAGTATCATTACCGCTATTGTAGCGATTACCGCTATTACTCCGATGAGTATCATCTGCCAGCGGGGCGGCAGTATGCAGTCGGGTCCGAACATATTGATGAATATGCCCGATAACGGCAGACCTGCGATGATACCTATGACTCCGCCCACAATGGCAAAGGCAATATACTTCGCAGCAAACAGCCAGCGGAAGCTGAGAGAGTCGACTCCCAGAGCCTTCATCATGCCTATTTCCTTCTCCTCGTTTTTCATCTCCGCAACCATGGTGAAGCGTATGGTCATGAAGATTATAAGTATAAGAAATACACAAGCCACCATTGCAAATATGGAGATGACCTCCATCATGGAATCTTCATTTGTGGGACCTATATTGTGGGATATGGTGAAATATCCTGCGTCCAGCTCACTGTTGTCAAGCTCCCTGTAAAGGGCGTCCTGTGCGGTAAAGGTGTTTTCCTTCAGTTTTATGCAGTAAACAGTATCACATCTTACTGCGTCCGCTGAAAGGACCTCATAATCCGCATCGGATACTATGTACCTTTCCATGTAGCTCATGCTGTTGTCCTTGAAGAAATTGCTTATCTCCAGCTCATAGACATTGCCCGTAACGGTGGTAAGTTTCACCTTGTCGCCAACTTTTACGCCAGTCTTGTCCCTTACGGTCACGGATACTGCCACATGGCCGTTTTCAACATAAAAGGGCTGGTCATCAAGTCCGTAGACATAGTCGCCCTCCAGCGGGATAGTGGTGAGGAACTGGACGCGGTTCTGAAGATTGCCCTCATTCTCGTCATAGCCCGGGAAGTCCATGCTTGTGTAGCCCACACGGTTCATCTTTGCTGTGTGCCAGCTGCTTACCCATGGGCTCTTATCAAGAACAGGCTCTATCTTCTTGTATCCGTCATTCTCTGTGGAGTATTGCTTGTATACTCCCAATATGATATTGGAAGGTCTGCACACCTCCTCGGTGGTCCTGTCCTTGGACAGTGTGGAGTATATCTGTACAGAGCCCACAAATACAAGCACAGACGCTATGACTATGAAGATGAATATGATGATGTTTAGTCCCTTTTTGTATTTAAGGTCGTTTTTCAGCATCTTGAAGAACATATCTTTTCCCTCCGATGTTCGTTTCGCTGATATTATGATATCACATTGAAGTTTAAAAAGTCTTTAAAAATTATCACTTTTTCAATTGTACCACACATCTTCTTTGTTATCAAGGAGTAAGAAAGGTGAAAAATTTACGAAAATCGCAATAAGTGTGATGACATTTCTCTGCATTTGTGTTATAATAGCATAGACAAGAAAAATTTTATGGAGGTTATACCATGAAAAAATATCTGGCAATACTCTGCACAGCTGCCCTTCTCTGCGGCTGTTCAAACAATGGCAAAAGTTCCTCGACCGCAGGAAATACAGCTCCCGATCAGGAAACAAATGCCGCAGTACAGGAAACCACAGCCTATGATCCCTATTTTGATACATCTTATGAATATCCCATCACAGGCACCGACACCGATATGTCCGATGTGGAAAACGTAGACTGGAGCCTTATCTACCGTGATGCCATCGAAGACTTCAAAAAGAGCGAAAATTTCGATGAAACTGCTCGTTTTACCGTTTACGATATAAATGAGGACAGGATACCCGAGCTCATAATATCATACGGTACTGAAGATGATACGACTTACCTTATAAAGAGCCTCAGCGACCAGAACATCTATACAGAATTTGAGCCCATAAGCGACGGCGGTCAGATGTACTTCAGTATGAACCGCAACCTTCTGGCTATATTCTTCTTTAACTATGAGACCAATTCTCAGACAGTCCAGCTCTACCGTCTGAAAAACTCCAAACTGGCTAATGTGTACACCTTCGAGATCACCGATAATGTATACAAAATGAACGGTGCGGAATGTACCGAGGAGGAATACAACGACGAGTACACCGTGCTTCTCAGCGGTGTCATCAAGGATATGGGAACCGACTTCGGCTTTGACGATGACTCCATCGACGCAGCTCTCGGAAACAAGTCCACCATGGAGGAGGGCTATGCCGCTGTCCTTGCAGACTATAACGCTCTCATGAAGAATGACTCCAATATGCACAGTACCTACTCCATCATGGATGTAAACGGCGATGAAACGCCTGAACTCTTTGTATCCGTAGGTGTTGCCTTTGCTCCCAGTGTTGCGGTCTACTCATGGAACGGCTGTGTAGTTCCTGTGGGAAGCTTCGGCAGCGACGGCACAATGGGATACTTCCCCGAAAGCGGCGAGCTCTGGGGCGAGTATCACGCTCCCAGCTATACCGCAGGCTGCTTCTACAAGTTCAATGATGTATTCCAGTTCGAGGAGATCTTCAACTACGGCGATACAGAGATAAGCGATAACGAGGAAAAGATCTACAACATCAACGCCGAGAGCACTACCAAGGAAGAGTACCACAAGATGCTTGATGAGCACACCAAGGGTGATGTTTATCAGCTCGGCGCTGACAATGAGATAAATGATGCAAACATAAAGCTCCTGATCGAAGGAAAATACACTGCTCCTTCAGTAAAGGCAAGCTGAATAAACACATAAAAGGCACCTGCCGCCCGGCAGGTGCCTTTTTTTATCAGTAAAGTCTCTTCTTTCTGATCTTTGATATGATGAATGCTGCAAGTCCTGCAATAGCTGCTGCGGAACCCAGTATCACCCACAGCCAGAAGTAACCGATATAGAGGTTATCTATCTCCTGTATGCTGTATACGTTTCCTGCTTCGTCCTCAAGCTTAACGCCGACTCTGTGCCAGCCCTTTTCAAGCTTGAATGAAAGGCTTCTGTTTTCGGGAGAATAGTCAAAGTCTATCTCCTTGCCGTTGTCGTATACCTTGCAGCTGCTCATATCGAGCTGTTCGTTGATATTGCTTACGGTAATTGTCCTTGGCTTGTTGCCTGCGAACCACTTCCACGACTTCAGTGACTTGGGAAGATCGCAATCAGGCTCGATATTGTCGATGTGCAGCCTTCCGAGGTCTATTCTTGCATCGTTGTTCTTTACCGACAGATAAAGCTCTGTATCAGTATCATCTCCGAAATTGCTCTTGAAGTAGTCGGAATCCATTGTAAACCTTGAGATATTTACTCCGTAGAGGCTGGGATCAGTCTCTGATCTGAGGTTTGCCAGCTTCTCATCGCCGTTGTAGTCTCTCAGAACTACATTTACATCTGTGTTCTTCTCTGAGAATACCACGATCTCGATATCGCTGAAGTTGTCGGGACGCTTGCTTATCGGATCTCCGTTCTCATACTGGAATGAGTACCAGCCTGTCTTCTTTGCCTGACTGCTGTTGGGGATATATGCCAGAACATCGTTATCCATCAGTCTCATATAGGTGTTGGAGTTGAGATAGCTCTCGTTTCCTGCCTTATCGACTGCAATGAGCTCCAGAGCATATACGCCGTCCTTGTCAAACTCGGGAAGCGCGAACTTGGTGCTTGCAAGAGTTCCTGTCTCGTCCGTGTCCTCGGGGAGGAACATATTCTGCGGTCTGATGACTGCAAGCTCCTTGCCGTTCTTGTACTGGGGAGCGTATACTGTCAGGACGTACTTCAGATGGTCGAAGTTGGCATCAGCGAACTCTACAGTAGGTATCGCCTCGTCCTTTCGTGAGGTGTTGTAGATGTCAAGGAACTTGTCTGCGTTTGACTTGTCAACACGCTTGCCGTTCTTCTGGGTCACCTCAGGCTTTGTGGTGTCGAGCTCGAAAACTGCCGAGCTTGAAGAAGCTGCACTGTTGCCCGAAGGATCTGATGGTGCGACCTCTATCTTATAAACGCCGTCCTTTTTCAGCTTTGCGGAAAGGGTATGTGTGTCGTTGTCCGACTTCCAGTCAGCACGGGAAATAACCGAATTGGTAACATCTGTAAAGCCTGCGTTGTCGTGCTCTGAACCGGGATCCTTCTGCCAGACCTTCAGACCTGTTCTCTCGGGATCGAAGTTGTGCTCGACTACTGTGATCTCGATGTTCTTTGCGCTGCTGAGATAATTGCCTGTTTTTTCGTCGGCAAAATCCGCGAAGTTATTTGATACCACAGGAGCCGTCTGGTCCATGTAGAACCTTCCGAACTTCGAGCGGTCCATATTTACCTTTGCATTGTGACCTGCCCTGTCTGTACCTCTGATATCAAAGCTGAAGTCTCCCTCGCCGAATACCAGATGAGCAGTATGCTCGGTATCCGATACCTTTGTAAAGCTTACCTGCGGAACTGTGCTTCCGAAGGTGTTGCTGAGCGAGGTATTTATGAGGTCCTCGTCGAAGTTTCTCTCAGTGATCTTGATATCGATCTCGGGCTTGTGATCTGCGCTGTAGTAATTCGTTCCGTCGATACCGCCGTTGATCTCAACGTCGATAACGGGCTCTGTCAGATCAACGGTGAATAAGCCGCTGTCTGCACTATCGGAATGATTGCCTGAGTTATCGCCTGCATTGGCGGTGATCTGAATATTGTTGTCGTCGCTGTCGAACTTGTAGGTCTTCTTTATCTCGGTGATGAGGTTGCGGTCTCTACCCGTTACCTCCCAGCCGTCCTTTATCTCGTCTGTTCCGCTGAGGTCGAAATCTCTCAGATCCAATACTTCGCCTTCATTGGTACGCTTCTCGGAATTCAGCAGGTAATCAACAGTCCTGATACCCGACTGAGTATCTCTGATGGTAACAGTCACCTCTGTCTCTGAGGGATATAGTCTGTTGCCCAGCTCATCGGAGTGCCTTGTGTTATTCAGACCTGTGATCTCAACTGTAGGAGCAGTGTGGTCGGTAACATATCCGTGAGTAGTCATATCCGAAGAATTATGGCCTACGTTATCGAATACATCTGCGAATATCTGTCCCTTGAAGTCGACGGGGATCTCCAGCCATGCATAGCCGGATACGCCAACGAAGCTGTTTTCCTCGCCGTTCTCCTCGGCTGCCCTCTCGTCCTCCTCAAGGAGTTTTTTGAGAATGCCGTACTCCTCGCTGTCCTCAGCAAGACCTTCCGTGCTTGAATATATATCAAGATCGCCGCTCTGTACATTTTCATATACGGGAGAGCCGTTCTCATAAGGAAGTATCCTGTAATCGACTCTGTTGAGCCTCGATGTGGGAGCTGCATCCGATACGCGGAATACTGCCCAGAACTTATCTGCGAAGAAATATGTGTAAGCGGGCACATCGCCGTCTATGAGCCAGTCCTGAGACTCAGCCACACCGTCTGCTGATGCAGGTGAGAATATGAACTTCTCGATCTGAGGCGAAAGCTCATCAAGGTTATACCTGAATACGACTTCGTCCGACTTATTCTTTGAATTGTCCTCTGCAATGATCTTCAGCTCGTAATGGCCGTCCCACGGCTGTTCATCAAGCTCCTTGTGGAGCTCCTCGGTGTCGATACCGAGCCATATAGCCTCGGTCTCCGCCTTGTCGGTGAGCTTTTCGTGCCTGTCCGCAGGAATGGTCACATACTTGCTGATGTCAATAGGCTGACCATTAAGAGTCATGTGTATGTCATTTATACCTGACTGAGCATCCTCGATCTTTATCGAGAAGTGCTTATGCTCGGCATACCATACATCGCTGACTGGAAGATTATCTGTAGCGTAATTGCCGATATGATGAGGATATACCAGCTCATTCTCCTTGAGCTCGGTCTCATTTTCGGGAACTTCCTCCTCCTTTTCGGCTACTGCCTCGGACTCTGCACTGATTATATCCGACTTGGGGAAGCCGATGCTTATCTCAGGTGCATTTTCCTCGATAACAACGCAGTTCTTACTGTTTGCGGTGTTGCCGCTTATCTCAAAGGTCGTCTCTGCGTTGCACTTGCCGCACTTATCAACAACATCAATGTTGATCTCGTCATAGAAGGCTGTGTCTGCAAGAGGAAGCACATATGTATAAACGTATACGCCCTCTGCTTCCTTTTCAGGATCCTTCACATACGTCATTTCACTCATGGTCTTGACGTTGTTTTCATTTGTGAAGCGTATGCTTACGTTATTGATACCGCTGTCGTTTACAGGCTCGTTGATGTAAGCCTTCAAGAGAACAGTATCATTTGCAAATGCTCCGAATGTGAAGAAATTCAGCAGATCCATACCTGCAGAAGCATGATCCTCCGCAGTTACAGTTACGATCTCAGGCTTTTTGCAGTCAACAAATATAGTATCATTTACCAGAGGATGGGTCTCATCCTGCGGTGAAAGAGTGATCTTATGGCGGGCATTGTCCTCACCTGTCAGGACCAGTCGGTAACGCTGAGACTCACCGTAGGGAACTCTCACGCCGCTGGACTTCTTTTTCAGATCAGAAGTGAGTATACCTGTTGAAGGATTATAATTGAAATCGATCTCCTCACCGTTAGCAGTGAGCTTCAGATCCTTGACGCCTGCATAAACGCCGTCAAGCTTTATCTTAACGGAGATGTCGTCCCTGTCATCCACCCATATCTGGTCTGCGATAGGCATTGACACACCTGCAATGGCCTGTGAATAGGCATTTACCTTACCCTTATATACGCCGACCTTGTACTCAACGGGCTTATTGTCGCCTGCTTCATCTCTTCTCTTGCCGATAACATTTCCGGCGTTGTCTGTTATTACTAAGTTATAGGTGTACTTGCCGTCGTCGATGGGAGCTGTTACCGCACTTGGATCTGCGACTGTATCGCCGTCCTTCAGGAGCGGGATAGCGAATGAATACTGATTCTGGATGATCGAGCCTTTAACAGGGATATCACCTTCAGCAACTATCTTTCCTGTAGAATCATCTATCTTCTGAAGGAAGATAGTCTTGATACCGCTCTTTGCGTCTTTGACCGTAAATCTGACAGCCTTGTCGTTCTCATTGAGCCATACTCTTTTGGTGTCTATTCCGGAAGCATAGTCCTTTTCGGTATCATACTTCTTCTCTTTGTCATCAGGACCGATATATGCTATCGAGCTGGCAGGATCATCCGCATCGTATACAACGGTATTCTTCTCCATGCCGTCAACAAGATCGCTGACATCTCTGGAATAAACAAGTCCGCCGTCGTCCTTTATAGTCAGTTGAAGCGCATCAAGAGCCTGTGCATCGATGTCCTTGACCTCGAATACTATGATAACGGGAGATCTCTTGACATCCTCATTTTGAAGGTCATATTTCTTTTCTTTGATCAGATCGATTATAGCCTTGGTCACGGGCCAGCTTACATCTTCGGGAAGATAGGTCTTGCCTTCTATTCCTTTATCCTGCTGTTTCTGCTTGGCAGCCTCAATAAATTCGTTTACTCCTCCCACATTATAGAGAGAATAGATCTTTGGCTTGACCTTGTCGCTGTTCAAGCCTGCAGAATTGATACCGGAGATAAACTTCTGAGCCGTTACGTCCTTTGCGATCACAACAAACTTCATATTCTTGTTGGTGAAGTTTCCGAGACCGTTCATGTTCATTTTTGCGGGTCTGTATTCTTCATCGAGGAAGCCTGCATAGTACACCTCAGGCGATTCGCTGTCCCACTTTGACTGAACAGTCATCGGCTCATATTCATGCTCGTTGCCTGCATTATCAGTTACTTTTATTTTGAGTCTGAAGCTGCTCAGCTGCGCCTGATCCGGAGTGAGATCCGCCGAGAACTTGTATTGCAGTTTTTTGTTTGGTTCGCTGCTTCCTGTACCATCTGCAGGTTTGAAGGATTTATTGGTGTCGAAGTCCTCGCCTGCCTCAAAGTCCCACTTATACTCTACTTTTTTTATTCCGCTGTCTTCGTCGGATACATTCAGCTGAGCATTTATCTTGTTGTTCTGATTATCAAAGGTTACGTTTACAGCATCATCCGTGGAGTCTGAAACGATGTTAGGATCCTTCTTATCTACGAGCAGCTCAGTCTTTGTTCCTTCTGCCCCGAAGGAAGCTGAAAGAGCCTTGGTGAGGGTCTCTTTCTTGGTATCGTCATCGTTGGTAAGCTCAAGCTCAAAGTTTGAATACTTATCAGCATCACCGGCACCTGTTGCGGGAAGCCTGAATTCTGCATAATAATAATTCATGCCCTCATACTTGGTTTCTATGACCCCATCGGAACTTGTCTGACTGAGAGTAACGGGTTCCTCGCTGTCCTCTGTATCGGGTACGAGCAGCGGAACGAGAGAAACATCATTTTCCGTGAGATTTTGACAGTCATATACCTCTTCTTTGCCGTTGCGCTTCAGTTTAAGCTTGATATCATTCAGCTTAACGTCATCCTCACGCTTCAGCAGCACCTTTATCGTAGCATCGCCTTTTGTAGTAAGGAGCTTTCCGTTATCATTTATAGGAGTTTTACCTGCATCCGCCCAGAAAGCGCTGAGCTCAGTGTTCTTGTAGAGGATATAACTATACGTCTTTTTAGCTGCATGACCGTGATCGTTATCTTCTATTACATAGTATTCCTTGTTCTGCTTAACTCCGTATCTATCACCGAGATCAAATGTTAAAGACTTATACTTCAAAAACGATGGTAAATCAAGCCAGCTGTAAGCCAGTACATAACCGTCAGGGGCTTGGAGAATACGCTGTTTTTTCCCTCTGAGCTTTTCTGTATGTGATGGAAGCTTTTTTTCTGTTTCTCTGTTAAGCTCTTTGGACTTTACCGTAAAATTGTATGTATTATTAAAGACCGCCTTATAATCGCCATGCTTTGAGATCGGACCCTCAAACTCATATGTTCCGACATCTGCCTTTCCCGAAGCATCCTTGACTTTACAGTAAAAATGTATGTCCTGAGCCTTATTGGGATCATCAGGCACACACTTTATCTCAGCGGGGATACTTTCGCCAAGGAACATTTCCGTCTGTACGGGGTGGACATCGACCTTATATGTCTGCTTTTCAATGATGCAGACAGTCTCAACGTCAGTATTGGTAAACTCATAATTCTCAGCGTCACTGCCTGTAACATCGCAGCTTACCATCTTAGCCACAAGTCCGTTGTCGTTATCTCTGTCGACTCTGAATTCCATATGGAATTCAATATCCTTGCCCTTCAGCTCACTGATCTCGACTTTGGAAAGCTTGGCGGTATAATTGCCGTTGTATTCCTCGGTAATTACCTTTATATCGTTGCCCTTGCTTGACATATCTATAACTTCTTTAAGGACGGGAGAGGCGTCAACCGCCGGTGTCTCTGCCTCAGAAGTTGGTTCTGCCGCTTCCTCAGCTGTCGTTTTACCGCTCTCACCGTTTTCGGCAAAAGCTGTATACGGTATGGCGTTGGTCGAAAGCATCGCCACCAGTATTATTGAAAGAAGCTTCTTTCTCACTTAAAACACTCCAATCTCTTATAATGGATCATCTTTCCCCTGTAAAGGCATCAGCCTTTTCGTTTTTCTGTTACAACGTCCTGAAGGGCATTGTAGAAGCTGCTCTTTGTCCTGCTGCGCTTATACTTGTAGAAGTAAAGGATAAGTCCGATAACAAGCGCGATAAGGGCAAGTGCCAGCGCTGCCGCCATGGGTACGATCAGCCACGGCGAATCATATTTAAGGTCAAGTCTTCTCTCAAGGGAGGAGTACTTTCCTATCGCTTTAAGTATGCCAAAGAGTACCGCTGCTGAAACGAGGGTCCACAACAGCACCTTTCCGAAGGAGTTGAGGACGTACTGCACAAGCAGGTGCTTTTCCAGAAAGCGGCTTATATAGCCTGAATTTCTTCTTCTGCTGCTCATGTTCATCAGCCCCCTATCTCTGCCAGATACTTCTGTATCTCGGCTCTGTCAGTGCCCTTATACTCGGCAAGAAGACGTATCGTCTCATCGTTGTCGAGAACGTTTCTCAGCTTTACGACCGCGTTCCCGAACCTGCTGTCGTCCTTGAATCTGTCCAGCACCTCATAGGCATCGGTATAACCCGTTTTGCCCACCTCGGCGTTATATATCGCCTTGGCAATGCTGTATCCGTCGCTCTCCGCCGCAGGTTCTATCGTCATTATCTCGGAACTTATCTCCTTGAAGTTCTTCTGATTGCCGTGCATCATCAGCTCGTCGATGTGCTCGCCAAGGTGGTCACGGCTGTTCATTTTCTTCATGAGCTTTACCAGAAGTGCGGCTTCCTTGTCGTCGATATCGCCGTCCTCATAGGTGAACTCCGATATCATTTTGTATGTACTCTCCTGTTTGCTGCCCGATGCGGTCTTTATCAGGTCCATGGAGAGGGTATCCAGCTTGTAAAATCGGGTAACGTTATATCCCGAAACAAGGCTGTTCCACTTGTCCATGGCAACTCTGTAGCCCACCAGTCGGTAAAGGGAGATTATCAGCAGGAAGGCTGTGGCCACAGCCATTGTAACGCCGAACATTCCGAAGGCGTTCCTGACTTTGATATTCTCTGCTCGGACGATAGTCGGGGCGGAATTTCTTGCGTCCTCTATGTCCTTTTTCAGCTCGGAGTAGGAGTGATAGAACTCCCTGTTGTCCTCCTCAAGATAGTGGGTCGTCCTCGCCTTTGTGCAGGTGCGGATGATATTCTCCAGCTTCTTGTGGTAGTGTATCGATGTAAGGCTAAGGTCTCTTCCGCAGTAAGCCTCGTCACTGAGGAAGTGCTCCTTGTAGAAGTCGTGGCTGTCCTCGGAGAACCATCGGTTTCCCGTAGCCAGCTCGAAGATGTTCAGGCACTCCCAGAATGTGGCGCCGAATGAGAAGATATCGCTCTCAATGGACATCTTTCCCTTTTCCAGCGGCTGTCTGAACGGGAACTCCGAGCCCTCGGCAGCTTCCGTATAGCACTCGGGAGCGGCATAACCGAGAGTTCCGTACTGGAACATCCTCTCTACTGTTTCCCTGCCCTTGTAATCCGCAGGAGCCATTTTCACTCTCGCGAACCTGTCTGCCTTTGTTATGCGCTTGGCGCGTCCGAAGTCGATGAGTACCAGCTCTCTGCCGTACTTGGTGACCATGACGTTCTCGGGCTTGATGTCGAGATGAAGGATATTCTTCTGTTCCGTCACGAATTCAAGTATCTCACAGAGGTTTATCATGAACTGTATTATCTCGCCCTGATACTTTATGATGTTTGCGTAGTTCTTATAGCTCAGGTCGATGAGCTGACGCTCCTCGGCGGGATAGTCGTGATAGTTGACGACTTTGCTGAGTCCGTTGTCGAGCTGCTGCGCCTTGCGGAGCTTCCAGCTCTCCTCGCGGCAGTACTCCTCAAGGGACCAGCCGTCGATGAACTCCTCCACCACGCAGAAATAGCCGTCTCTGTTGATGACCTTGCTCGCAATGTGCTCGCAGGGCATACTGAAGTCGCCAAGGTCCTCGATAACGTCGAAGATGCGGACGATGGAGCGGCACTCCTGAAGGTCGTCAAAGATGGTGAGCTCCTCCTCCTTGAACTTCTTCAGCCTGTCCACAACCTCGTCCCCCGACTTTACATATCTGGGCTTGAACTTCAGTACACAGGAGAACTGGAGACCGCCGTCATTGGCAGTCTTCAGTCCTTTATAAACTATACTCTCGGTACCAATGGCGATGAAGCCGTCCTTGTTGAGACCATGAGAGGTATCAACTGTGAATTTGAAATCAGTTCCTCTTATCTCTCGGCTCATTCTTCACCATTTCCTTGCTGCTTTCCTCGGAAAAGATAAGGTTGAAGATCGTCTTTGGCGACTCCTCGGGAAGCTCGGTGAGCCTGCTTATCTGTTCCTTTTTCTTCTCAATGCTGTCGGTATTTATCTCGCCGACGCTTGGTTTTCCCATTGTTTACTGTTCCCCTCCCGAAGGATTCTGGTTGAAGGCGCCCAGCTCCTCATCGAGCTGAAGGTAAGCGTCCTTAACGTCCTTGATGACGCTGTCACAGATGGTATTGAGTATTGTCTCGATACCTGTGACATTTTCCATGATATGGCTGGACTCCTGCTCATAGGCGTCCTTGCCTGCTCCCTGCCACTTGCTGAGGAGGGTGGAATTGATGTCATCGAAAGTGTCCTTTATGGACTGGAACTCCTCTATGGCTTCCTGAGCCTGAGTCTCGAACTCTACGAATTTCTCTATATCTGCGGATACAAATTCTGACATATCAATCATCCTTTCCGTATTTTATGAATTTAAGCTTCATGAGTTTGTCTGCTTCTATGTCGTAGCTGTAGCCATCGCCCAGCTCGCACTTGGCGTAGTCCTCCTTGAGGGTCTTGACGTCCATGTTTCCGAAGACAGTCTTCTGACCTCTCTCACCTGCGAATTCCGCGATATTGTCCAGCAGGAACGCATATGACACATTATTGTTGAAGAAGGAATTCTGCTCGGCATCGCTTATCTTCTGAACGTCCGAGAATATAAACAGGAAGCCCCTCTCCTCCGCCACAGCCGTAAGCTGAGGAAGTATGGAGTTTATGAACCTCTTGCCCTCGGGTGTGTTAAGGTATATAAGCTTGCTCTGGATAACGAATACCGTGAACGGAGTCTCCTCTGTGCGGCAGTCGGGAATATTCTCAAACTCCTTTTTAAGAGCGTCGCTGACGCCGTAAATACCTGCAAGGAATCTCTTGTCCAGCTCGATATAATTCTCATTGAGATAGAGGTAGAACTGCTGTATGGGCGAGAGCTTTCTGTCCTTTGCCACATTTCCGTCCTTCAGCGGAAGATCACGCTTTTCAAAGCTGTTTATGAGCACACAGTCGCACTGACTGCTGTACTTTTCATGCAGCGGCTTCAGCTGATTTCTTCCGTCATCGAAGAGCACCATCCTCAGCTCGTCAGCCTGCTCGACAAGTCCGTCAAGGAGAAGCTTCAGCAGGTTGGTCTTACCGAACTCCTTTTTGCCGTATATAGCCAAAGTACTTGTTTTGGCAAGGTCGATGGTAACGGGACAGAAGTCAACATAATCCAGTCCCACACTGACGGGGCATTCCATTTCGGCTTCATTTTCGGGCTTCTGTGCCAGCTTTTCGTACTCCTCACGGGTCAGCTCCTTGGGGAAGGTAAGATAACGTCTGACGTGTCTGCGGTATTCTCCGCTCTCGCTGTCAAAGTCGTATTTCTTTGCCATTCCCTGTCCGAAGGTGACATTTTTGCCGTCGGGGTCTGCGGCGGACTGTGCCTTGAAGCACTGCACCTCATAGGGCAGGTTCAGCTTGAATGTACCTGTGATGCCCTCCGGCTTTATTGTGACGTTGGCGAAGCCGTGTCCGGGGTTATTTCCCACCGAGCCCGCCTTGTCGTTGAAGATGTCAAGATACTTGTCCGCAGGCATCTCAAAGGCTATCTTCTGTCTGAAGCTTCCCATATAGGAGCTGAGGCCCTTTGTCTCGCCTGCTGTGACAACTACGGTAATGCCCTTGGAGAGACCGTCGCGGCAAAGCTTTGCCAGCTTTTCCTGATAAGCCAAATAGCGCGACTCCTCGGTAAAGGCATTGAGATTGTCGATGATGAATGTGGTATGTATGGGCTGATCCTCAACTGCCTCACGGTAGTTTTTTCCGCCCAGAAGCTTTATATTCTCCTTGAGGATATTGTCCATTATCTTGAACACTCTCTTGACGTACTCCTCGTTGGAGTTGTCGAAATACGCCGACACCAGCGGCATATCGCGGCAATCCGAGAGAGCACCGCCGAAGTCCAGAATGAATATCCTCTCATCCTTCTCATTCATGCGCTTGTGGAGTATATTCACAAGAGTCTTGAGAAAGGTGGTCTTGCCGCTCATGGATGCTCCGAAGACAATGACATTTGAGTCGAGAAGGTCAACATTGAAGTTGGGCTGGAGCTGGATTATGGGTATATCGAATTTGCCAAGAGTGCAAACTATTTTCTTTCTGCTCACTCGATCCCCTCCCATTCAGAGCTGTCTAAGATGACGCTGGGAAGCGGCGGCAGGAAGATCTGTCTCGGCTTCTCCATATTTTTACCGATGTCAATGATAGTATTTACTATGAATGCAAGCTGTGTATCATGCTCACTGACATTGGCGCTCTTTTTCTTCTCGATGATATTGTCCTTCTTGGACGAATAGAAGTCCTTGTTGAAGCGTCCGGAATTAGGCACCTGCGTAACATTTACCGCAGGCTCGATGTTCAGGTTCTTGTTTGCGCCCGTATATGCGGACTGGAAGTACTCGAACCTGCTTCCCGTACCTACCAGCAGATAAGCACGGCCGTTGAGGGGCATGGTGGGAGCTGCCGCAGCAGGACTTCCCAGCATTTCCTTTGAAGCCTGCTTCGTAGCTACCTTCAGACATATCCTCGCCTTTGAGTTTACACGGATATCGTCTGTGATAGCGCCCTCGATGTTCTGTGACACAAGTATGATATGGAAGCCCAGTGTTCGTCCGACACGGGCGATAGTGGTTATCTCTGCAATGAAGTCAACGTCGTCGCTCTCGCTGGAGAAACGCTTCAGCTCCGTGAACTCGTCTACTACCAGTACCAGATGTGACAGTGACGGCAGCTCGGAAACGTCCTTTTTCAGCATTTCCTTCTGCTTGTCGTTGAGCTTTTTCCTCAGGCTCTCAGCCTCGCCGCTGCGCTCGGGGTCGTTCTCCATAGCTTTGATCTTTCTAATAAGACGGAGAGCTCTTATATAAGCGTCGGCAGTATCTACGCCGAAGCTTGAGAGCAGGAGCTTGCGCTTCTTTATCTCCGCATTGAGGGTCTCAAGGAATCGTTTGAGCATATATGCCGCTGAAGTACCCTCGTCCTCGCCTGCGGTATCGGTAACTACGCCCACACAGTGAGGCAGTCCGCCAAGACGGTCGGAGAAGCCGCCGCCCTTCATGTCTACCAGCATGAGGTTGAGATCCATAGGCGAATACTTCATGCACAGTCCTATGAGGTAGGTAATGATGGTCTCGGACTTACCGGAACCGGTGGTTCCCGCTACCAGCATATGGGGACCGTCTGCCTTTTCGTAGAGGTCGAGGCACATAGCGCCGTGCTCGTTCTTTCCTATGGGAACTCTCAGGTTCCTTGTAACGTCGTTCTTGTCAACATTCTGCCAGCTCTCTCTGATGCTGTCCTTTACCTCGCCGTTCTCCACCTTCTCGGAGTTGTAGCCGTAGAGCTCGAAAAGAGTTACCATTGAAGGCACCTTTCCGTTTTCGGCTATACGGGTGTAGTAAATAGCACTGAGCTGCTTGTATGCAAGGGCGAACTTGTCATCGTAGCTGTCGGGTCCGAAGATGAACCTGTTCTGGAAGAACTTGTACTCGATGAGGTTGTCCGTATCCTTTACCTTGTTGCGGTCGTTCTTGTCTTCACTGAGGACGTTGAGGGTCTCACGGCTCAGCACGTTATAGCGCAGGCTGACCTTTCTCTCGCCCTCGTTGTCGTGGTCGATGTTGATGATGTTGCCGCAGTATTTTGGCAGCTTGTCCTTTACGGACTGTATGAATATGAAGGTAAGTCCCAGTGAATTCACATAGGGCTCTCCCTCCTTGGGTACCTCGGGGAGGAATTTGGAGAAACCCGTCTCCTTGATATCGTAATCGTAGAATACTACGCAGACTACCTGTGTGAGCTTTGAGTTATCTGAAGCACCGTCGTCACTGTCGGAACCGCTCTGATTACGCTCGTTCATAAGGCTGAGGAGCTGTCCGAATACCACGCCGGAGCTGTTCTTATCAAAGACGAACTGCGATATGCCGTCGAAAAGCTCATTGGTGTGGGGAAGGTACTTGTAGTTCCTGAGTATATCGTTCTGCTTCTCGGGGTCATTCTCCTTGTCGAAGAAGAACACAAATTGCAGATCCTCGGGTGAATGGTAGTATGCAAGCTCAAACACAACGTGCTGTATGAAGCTGTGTGAGGTCTCGGCGTTGTCGGAAATAACACCCAATGCGCCGCAGTTCTTGAGGTCGATGAGGAGAGGAGGCTTTTTGCCCGTATCGCTCCTCAGATAGTTGAAGCCTATGACCTCGCCGCCGTTCTTGGTGTCAACGCCCTTATTGGCGAAGTTGTAGGCAAGGTCGGTGAGGAGGAACTTGTTTCTGTCCTGCTCCGCTATCTCCTCGGGAGACATCTTCTTCAGCTTCTTGTTCTTCTTTGAAGAGGGCACGATGATGTCGATACCATCGTTGCTCTTCTTCATCTTATAATAGATATCGTAGTAGATATTGTCCTTTTTCTCAGCCTTTATCTCGAACAGAGGCTTTACCTCGTCAGATGTGCCGAGAGATATCTTCATGAAGTCGTTATCATTCTGTGAGCGGGCGAATATCATGCCGTTTATCTCGGCTGTGTTGGAAAAGAGCTTGTCCATTGAGGGATATACGTTATTGAGGTAAACGATATCGCTCTCCTGCCACTCCTTGATGGTGTGGATTATACGGGAAATATAGTTCTCGTAGTTCTGCTTCCACTCAGCAAGGTTCTTCTTGTATTCGCTGCGCTTCTTCATGTAATTGTAGAGAGTGGTAACAAGGGAAACGATACCCATTGCACCTGACATCAGGAGCATGGTATTGCCCATTGCAGCCGTACCTCTCGCAAATCTCATTATGAGGAAGCGGGCGCCCATCATACCTCCGGTAGAGAGCAGAGTGGGGATAATGACGTCAAGCAGTGACGACTTGTCCTTTGACGGCATCTCATTGGGAGGGATTATATCGACAACAGAAGCTTCGATAACATTGAGTCTGCGGGTACTGATATTGTATTCGAGAGAATCGTTCTCCTTGAGGATATAGCTGCTCTCCTCCTCGCCGAAAAGTCCCGTAGCCCTTACGGTGGTGTCCATAGTGATAAGGACACAGCTCGATGTAACGAAGCCGAGTGAGTCTATGCCCATGTCGTATATGCGCTTCTTCTCCTCGCCCTCGCCTACAGTCTCGTTAAGGTCGATGACACTGTGCTTGCCCTTTGCGGTATAAAGCACCTGTATCTCCTTGCGGGTCTTTATGTATTTCTCGAAGAGCTCAGAGCATTCATCCATACCCTGAGCCTTTTTCAGTCCGTAGTATAATGATTCTAAGAAGGCTTTGAGTGTTATGTCCTTCAGCACAAGGAATGAAAGCTCTCTGCTGTTTTCGCCGCCGAGCTCAAACCTTGCAGATATCATTATCTCATTGTTTTTCATACTTCTGTTCCTTTGATATCATTTTTGAATGCGGAGAGGACACTGTCCTGAAGGCTCTTTGTGTCCATCTTCCTGATCTTCTCCGTCTTGGAGATTATACTTTCCTGAAGCGCGGTGGTATCCTTCTTCTCGAAGCCTTCCATAAAGTTGAGCTTGCTGAAGTCGAGACCCTCGGCGCTTATTATATTTGGCTTTCTGAGCTCCGCCTTCACCTCGGGCATAGCCTTTACACTGAACTCGGGCTTTACGGGCTTCACATTGACGCTGAGCCTTATCTCAGGCATTTCGGGAGCGCTGAAGCTTCCTATCCTGACCTCGGGGCGTTCAGGCTTACTCAGCTTCGGAGCCTTTATCCCGGGCATCTCGAACTCTGCGTTCTTTATCTGAGGCACAGTCTTTTTGCTGATCTTTGCGCTTACCTCGGGCTTGCGGAAGTCCACCAGCTTCAGCGCAGGCATAGTGCCGGGGTGCTTGACCTCAGCCTTTACAGTCTTAGCCTCAAAGCTGCCAAGCTTTGGAGCTGCTGCGGTCACTGTCTTCAGCTCGGGACGGCTGAGTACGGGCATCGCAAAGCGCTTTCCGTCGTACTTCTTTACGGGACGGTGCTCCAGCTTGGGCGCACTGAGTGCTGCCAGTCTGAATTCTGCCGAGGGAACTGCTGCCTTTGCAGGCACGCTGAGCTTTACGGCTGACCTCTCGGGCATTGTGACTGCCGACGAGAATACAGAAGCCTTTGCAGGCATACTGAGCTTTACAGCCGCTCTCTCGGGGATCGTGACAGCAGATGAGAATACGGGAGCCGCTGCGGGCATATCGAGCTTTACAGCCGACAGTGCAGGCTGAGCGAATTCTCTTGCGGTCATGGGGGCGATACTTGCCTTTTTCAGCTCGGGGACCTTTCTTTCAGGGGCAGCAAAGCTCCTGATGTCAATATCAGCCACAGGCTTCTTTATAAGCTCTGCCTTTCGTTCTGCTACTGAGGAGTCAAAGCTTCTCTTTGCGAAGGTACGGACTGCCGCTTTCGAGATACTGATATTCCTTGCGCCTGTCTTTCCGACAGAGGCTGCCTTTTCGGCGAGGCTTCCGCCAAGCTCTCTGCTGATGCCTGCACGGTTCATAATGGGAGCTGTCGCCTTGATAAAGCCTGTGATATCTGTTTTTGATATGGTCCTTGCCGCATAAAGAGATGTATCCTGTACCCTGACTGCCGTCTTATTAAGTTCTATCCTGCCTATTCCCTTATTCTCAAAGGGAGCAAGTTCGGGAGAGCTTACTGCGCCGATATTGCGGAGCGACGGTGTGAACTTCTTTATTTCGGCTCCCTCAAGCTTCTCAACCTTTTCAACAAAGGCAAGGCGCTCCTTGTAGAGCCTGAGTTCATTTTCGTATATCTCAAGCTGCTTCTCCGTCATGAAAAGCTTTTCTTCTTCACTCAGTATTTTAAAAGCCATGTTCTACCTCCGATAACGTAATAAGTGCAGCCCCGTGATCCATAGGGGTACGAGGCTGCACATACGGATCTCTTAGCCGCTGATGCTTGATGCGATCTGAGCGTCAACTTCCTCGAACTGTGATCTGTTCTGCTCAAGGAGGTCTGCCATACCCTTGATAGCCTCAGAAAGGCTCTCAGCTGTAAAGCTCTTGATATCTCCGTCGATAAGTGTCTGGAATGCGTCCTTAGCTTCGCCCTCCATATCAGCGATTGCACTTGTAAGTGCGCTGATAAGAGCGTCGCCTGCTTCCTGATATGCCTGTGAGATGCTGTTGAGCTCTGTAACTGTACTTGCTACTGCTTCATTAACTATTCTGCAACCTGCCATTTTAATATACCTCCTTAATCATTAACCCTGGCTGTTCTGTGTTCCGAGCTGGTCATCAAGGCCGTCGCCGTCCTTCGGGATAGCGTCGTTGATACCATTGATGATATTTCTGAGAAGCTCGATGATATCCTTGACCGAGTCTCCTGTGACAGGCTCGATCTGATTCTCATAGAATGTCTGGAATCCTGTTGCAGCGCTTCCGCTGAAGCTGCCGGGGATAAGATTATTGACTGCTGTGTCGAGTCTTGTGTAAAGATTGCTTGTTGCAGACTCGTACTCCTCAACTGCGCTCAGTGCAGCAGAGATCATTTCGGGTGTGATGTTGACTGTGCCGGTACTTCCCATTGCCATAATTGTTTCCTCCTGTTAATTAAAAATTGATGCTTTCTACAAGCTCATCGTATTTGTCGAACACGCTCTGATAATACTGTGTCGAAATGATTTCGTCGAGCGTCCTTGACATCTGGTCTATCACGAGAATAAGGTCGTCGATCGGCTGTATGAGAACATCTTCCGCCGTTATCTCGATCTCGTGACCTGCGGGCGTATCAAGTGCCGTAGTGATGTCGGTATACATCTTCTGCAGCTTTTCCTTGAGCGCCTCCGCCCTTGTTTTTAGTGCAGCCATATCGGCAGCCGCCGTATTAAAGGCTTCACTGTCAAGTTTGATATCCTGATCCAAGCTCAATAATTACTCACCTCCGCCTTTCGCCTCCTTGATCTTCTCAAGGAATGACTTCCTTATTTCAGGTGTAAGCAAATTACAAAGCTGCTCTGCCTCCCCGTACTCTCCTATATCGGTGTAGCACTGTATACGGAATGTTACAGCAGCTATATCGCTGGGATCCTTGATCATAGCATTTCTGAAGAACTTGATGACCTCTTCATACTTCTGCTTGTAATCATCGCCGCCAAGCTTCATGCAGGCATTTGCCTCGCTGTAGATTCCTATATATTTGTTATGAGTGCTTTCGCTGCTCTGTAATTTCCTTGCATAATCAATGACTCTTGCGAAGTCGCTCTTCAGGGTGTATGCTCCGACATAGAGTCTGTTGATCTGGTCGATATTGTCGGGAGAAAGCTCATACTTGTCATTCTCGTCAAGCTTGTACTCCTCCTCAGTGCTGCCGCTCTCGGTGTCCTCGATAACGGTGAGGTAATCTCTCTGACCGTCCTCATCGGGCTCGATGCTCTCGGCAAGCTCCTCCAGACCGTATTCACCCAGCTCGTTCTCGATGCGCACCCTGTCGTTCTCGATCATCTCCTCAACGTCATATTCCGTGAGAGTGATCTCGCCGTGCTCCTCGGGAACTATCTCAAAGCCGTGATTGTATGAGGTTATGGGATTCTGTGCCGCATTCAGGCAATCAATAGTCCTGTCAGCGTCCTCAAGCTGTAACCACAGCTCAGCTGAGCTTATGTATGTTTCTGCCACTTCCTTTGCAGACGGCTTGACAGTGTTCACTGCCTTGACAAGAAGTGCAAGAGACTTCTTCATGTGGTCCTTGTTCTTGTCATTGTCATAATTCTGGAGCTCGAATGTAACGCAGTCCATGTAGTAGTCCATTGAAGGAGCAGCATACTTTGCTGCGATCTCCAGCTCGCGCTTGGCAGCATCAAGCCTCTTTGCCTGACAGAGAAGCTTGAATGCGTACTGATAGCCGATGTATTCCGAGGGAGCTATGAGCTTCATCTGATTGCAGACCTCAAGTCCCTTCTTGATCTCGTTCTTCATGCCGTAGATGATAGCCTTGCGGCGCATGATGTCCATGTCGATGCCGATGACAGCCTCAGCCTTGCTGAGGTTCACGAGGGCGTCGTTGTATCTGCCGATATCAAAGCAGATTATGCCGAGAAGGTTGTACAGCTGTACGGTATTCTCGGGAGTACAGCCAAGCTCCTCAGCCTTAGCAAGGTTCTTGATGGACTCTCCTGCCTTTTCAGCCGAAGCATAGGCGTAACCGAGATTGAAGTACCTGTTGCCGTTGCTCGTGTCGAGCTTGACCGCCTTCTTGTAGTAGTCGATGGCGTTGTCGTAATCTCCCAGCGACATACAAGCGTTTGCAGCGCACTGATAAGCGTTGGGGTCCTTTGAAGCGAGCTGTATTGCTTCCTTTGCTAAATTGAGAGCCTCACGGTTCTGACCGTTCATGAACGCAAAGCGCGAATCGGCCATGAGCTGCTGAGCTCTTTCCTGATTTGATGTCATTTATTCGACTCCTTTCGGGTTAAAAATAGTATCATTTAATATATAATGCATTCAGAAAACCATCAAATGAATCGGAAATCAAAGATGCCTCACTTACATCTAAGGCTTCAAACGGAAATTCAACTATTGAAAACGGAGATGTTCTTTTGTCAAAAGCATATGCCATTTCACCGCCATCAGAGCCAAAGTAAACAAGCTCGGGAGTAAAATCCGAAACGCCATATTCTTCATTCAACATAGCTATATCATCCATAGACCATATAACCAAGTAAGCATTCTCGCCTATTGCCCCCTCTGCTCCGTTGTGTTCAAGAATGAAGTCTTTATAATCATCCGGAAATGCAATTCCTAACTTTTTCTCTGCTGTTTCAACAGTCTGTATGTCTGTTTTATCATTTAAATTCATTTCTTTAATGTATTTTAATAATTCAATATTCATCTTTTCCTCCATTTAATCACTTCCGCCTTTTAATGCTTGGCGCTGTATTTCTCTCCAAAACCTTGTGTATTTTGCGTGTTCCGAAGGAGTAAGAGCTATCTTGTTAGCGTGATCTGTAGGACTACCGCTAAATTTAACTGGATGCACCTCATGAATCTGCTTACCATTTAAGCTCGGATCATTTCTGTGCATACGGGCATTTTCACTATTGGCGGCTTTTCTTGCTTCATTATAATCATCGCCTTCGAGTAATCGAAGTTCTCCCTCAGGTTTGGGACCTCCTTCAGGATAGCCTTCCCAGTCAGTTATCTCAATTACGCCGTTTTCCTTGACTTTACACTTAGCATTATGAACAAATATCTGATTATTACCGACATGATATGTATGGAAATCTTCAACTTGGAAATTATATACCTTAACAGGCTCTTCCGTATGCTCGAACCTTACATCTTCGATAATAAGCTCGCTGCCGGATGAGGTAATGAGCTTGTCGCCCTTTCTCAGCTTTGACGCTACCATGAATCCGTAGTTTCTCACATAGAACGGGTGATCCACTGTTGTGATTATCTCTTCACCGCCAACAAATACATGAACAAGCTGTTCTATCTCACGGACATATGTTTCAAGAACTCTCTTTTCGGATATCTTCAATGTTTCAGGATCAGCTGATATTACTCTGTCTCCCGCCTTGATACTTTCAATAGCCACGAGTCCCGTAACAGTTGCGATCATGGTTCCGGCAACGAAACATGCAGGAGTAACCTCTGACATTCCTTGCCTCATACCGCCGGTAAATGCGGCAATGGCTCCGGCACCAAACTGTATACCGTTATAGAGCTTGCTCTCATGAAGTCTCTGATTGAATTTAACAAAATCACAGTCAGGAGCAAACAATCCCACAGCCAAAGCAGCAGTATCATAAAGATCCATGGCTGTAGAAACGCCTGTAGATACTTTAGATGTTATATTGATTATATTAGTAAATTTCTCTACAAACGCACATGACTTACCCAAAACATTTCCGGCAAGGCTTCCTGCTCCGCCTATGCCACCCATGATAGCACCTGTTATAGCACCCGAGAAAGCTCCTTCTTCAAAGCCTTCAAAGAATGATCCGCCTGTGAGGGCACTCATTATACCGCCCATCAAGCCGCCCGATATCGCGCCCATCAGGGCGCCTGCCGCCGCTCCGAGTATGATCTTTCCGAATACCATACCCGCGATAGCCGCATTAACACCGGGAACGAACAGACACACGATAGCCGCGATGACTATTACCACCGTGACAATGAACTTCCAGTGTTCCTTACACCACTCACCGACTGCCTTGAGACCGTCCTTGAATTTCTCCCAGCCGCTCTTTTCACAGTCAGGCTTCAAATAGTAATACTCATCGTAGAAGTCGTCCTTGCTCTGGTTGATGGCATCTGCCGCATCCTCGTCGATGCTGACCACCTCGTCGATAAAGTCCTCGATATCGTCCGCGATATTCTCGAGGGCATCGATCTTTTCCTCCTGAGTATCCGTAGACGAACGGAGCGAGCTTATGGTATCATCAAGGCTGCAGATATCGCCGTCGACCTGCAGCGCACTTGTTATAAGCGAACCAAGGTCTCCCTTGAAGGTATTTACCGAGCTCTTTGCGTCCCTAATTATCTCAGGCAGGTTATTTATTCTGTTTGCAAATAAAGTTATTGTTGCCAATCTGTTATCATCTCTTTTCTCATTATCTGATGCTTATCAGTTTTTCAGATCTTTTCCCATTTAAGGCTCCCGTCATTTGCTTCAAATTTCCACGCAGAGCCGCAGTATCTGCATTCCAGCACGCTGCTGTGTGCAAACAGTGAGGATTTTTTCCTCAGGCTGCCATTATCCAGCCTGACCTTGATATTTTCGCTGAAGCGGCTGCACTCGGCAGGATCGCTGAGCTCCAGCCGCAGCGGGAACGTGCCGCAGATACAGGAGAAGCTGTCGGCAATGAGCCTGCCGTCCTGTATATGGGCAAAGGGCATCCCGCGCCAGTCAATGAACAGGCTTTTGTTATCATCGTCCAGAAAGACTATGGCATCAGCCCCTGTCAGAGACTCAGAAGCCGCTCTGACAAATCCCAGTTTTTCCTCGGGAGAGAGCAGTTCTCCGTTCTCCCATTCCATATTGCCTGTATAAGCTGCAAACAGGTAGGAACCGCCGCAGTCTCCGTGGAGTATCAGCTTTCTGCCGCCGTATATCAGCTCCAGCCTGTCGCGCTGAGGCGCGCCGAGAACGACAATGTCTCCTCTCAGCTGAAGAGGCTTGCAGCCGTTCCACAGGAACACAACTCGATTTCCGCCCTTTTCGCAGTATTTCATCGTGTCATATATAAGTCTTATGCGCTCGGCATCGGAAGTTTCGCCATCATGCCCTCCCCGGCTGAAGTCCTGAGCATCGGCATAGAAGCCGTCATTTCCGAGCTTGCCGCCGAAGCGTCCCGTAATGCCGCCGCTGCTTATATCCGCACAGCTTTCCGTAACCTTTATTTCCATATAATGAGCTGATATCAGTTAAATACGATCTCACGAAGCTTTTCCAGCAGGGCAACTGTATTGCTGACAGCCGAAACGCCGCCGAAGGTCCTTACAAAACCGCCGTAACTGAAGGTATTGGCAATATTCGTGAACATACTTGTAGCGCTCCATGCCGAGCCTGCCTCAGACATCATCGTCAGACCTGAGATATGGCTGTTCAGCGGAGCAACAATACGCTCATAGTTTATGAATACATCACCGATGAGATGACCGTTGCTTGCCACAGTGCCTGTAAGCTGTCCGAGATAAGCATTCACGCCGCCCGAAGATTCAAGCACATATGCAACGGAACGCATAGACCATGTGGGGTCCATAGCGTCCAGTGCAGCAATAGCCTCCTTGGACAGGCCGCTGTTGTTGACAACACTCTCCCATACAGAGTTGAGAGACACACGCGAAGCATTGGTGGCGATCTCCGTAGCTGTGGTCTGACCCTGTTTAAGTCCCGACCAGAGCATGGAGCTGTTTTTGCCCATGCCTCCGAATTCTCTGAATAAGCTCCTGAATGACTGCGCACCCTTGAGTGCCTTGACAAAGTCGGGATTTTTCAGAGCTTCTCCGAATGTTCTAAGCTGAGAAGCCGTTATGCCGTGTAAAGAATTATAGATACAACCGATGTTGTACAGACCGCCGCAGATAAGATTTCCCCAGTTGAGGAAGGACTGAACGGTCTTCCATCCGCCCTCAAGCGGATTCCACACATCGACTACATTAACTATAGCTGAAAGGCCTGCAAAGACTATCGCCGCAGCACCTATGACCATACTCACAGTAGCCGCTGTCGCCGCAGACATACCAAGAGCTGTCAGCAGAGGTACAAGTGCAAGACCTCCTGTTGCAATGACAACTACTATGGTGATTATAGCACCTATTATGATAACGGCTGTGATCGCTATTTCTTTCCAGTGATCCCTGCACCATTCGCAGGCGTTGTCGCGCCATACTTCCCAGTCTGTCTTTTCGCTGTCAGGCTTGAGATAGTAATAATCGTCGTAGAAGTCTTCCTTGCTTGAGGTTATAGCCTCAGCCGCTTCTTCATCGATCTCTGTGACTGCGCCTATGAAGGTCTCTGTATCTCCCGCGATGGTCTCGAGAGCAGCAGCCTTTTCTTCCTGTGTATCCGAGGACGCTCTGAGGGAACGTATTACCTCATCCAGATTGCATATGCTGCTGTCGATGGCAACAACGCTTATCCTGAGGTCGTCCACATTTCCTCTGTAGGCTTCCACGTTCGTCTTCAGGCTTCGGATAGTCGAAGGTATCTGATTTATCCTGTCTGCATACAATGTGATCGTAGCCACGCTTCATCACCCCTTATGTGGTTTTGATAATTTACGCCAATAATCTACTTGTTCAGCATCTCACTGACTCCCGTTATGCGGCAGTCCCTGAGATCAGTCCCATTTATATCACCTGCTGCCGAAACAGCAATGATCTTCTTTTCATCATTATATTTCAGCGCCATTATATAGTCCTCCATAGCAAATCTGAGATCTGCATAGGCTGTATAGCTGCCGCCGCTGTTTTCCACCCACATCCTGTTGAAGGTCCTTGCATCACGTCCGATGAAGTCCAAAAGGCATTCCAGCTGATAGCTGTCCGCCTCCTCCAGAAGCTCCTCTGAGAAGATGTCGGTGGTATTTTCCGTAACACCGTCGAAATTGAATATGGTACCGATGGAATCGTCGAGAAATCTTCTCTCGGGATAAGCGATACCTGCTATATCATAGAATGTAGTATCCGCGCTTTCGCTGAGGTCGAACAGCTCAACGCTGTAGACTCCCACCATATCGGGATCCGCCTCATATTTGAGCCATTCCGTCCATTTAACGAGATAGTTGTTCTCGCCCGAGCGGAACTCGCATTTTCCGTGGATGACACGAGAGCCGGCATTCTTCTTATACTCGGTATAGCTCGATATATTGTCATCGGTGATAGTTGCCTTTCCGTCGTTGTACGCCTTCAGCACATACTCGATACCCTTGTCTATATCGCCTGCCTGCTCAAGAGCTCTCGGTGAAAAGCAGCTTTTCAGCTTCTCTCCGTCATTGTTCTCGATGGCATCGAAGAATACCTTTTCAAAATGCTTTACCGCTTCTTTTTCCTTTTTCACGCTGTCACTGAGCAGTGACAGCTTTGCGCAGGAGCCTGCACAGAGCATAGCTGCCGCCGCAAGTATAAGCATTGCTTTTTTCATCTTACCAAGTGAGTGTTGCAGTATGATTTTCATCGTCAAATTCCCAGTGACCGTTGTTGGTAGTTGAAGTATTTCCGTCTTCGCCCACGCTTGTTTTCAGCGCCTCATACATTTCGTCGCCGTTTTCAAGGGAGTCAAATCTGACCGTAGTAACGGACTGGAGCTGCTCTGCCTGAACATTCTGGGTATTGGTATCGAAACCGTTTACCCACCACTGTCTGCCGTCGTTTGCCCAAGGCTTACCGCCATTCTGCGAATTATCAGTAAAGGGATTATAATCAAACAGCACTTCATCTTCGGAAAAGATACCATCGTTATTTGCGTCGTAGCTGAGAGTCATGCTCATATCGAGAGCATAATCCGTACCGGTCAGGTAATGGAAATCATCTCCGGAATTGATGTAAATTCCGGTCTCGGAGCCTGCGCCCAGATTCATGTAGTCACCCTTCCAAGCCCAGAACACGAACTCCTGACCGTCAAATGTAAAGTCATAGGTCTTGTATACATCTATGGAATTTCCGTCGGCTTCCACGCCATAGCGGAATACATTGTCATAGCCGGGATTATAACCTATGGGTCCCCAGCCCTGCCATGTATCCTGTTTGATATGGTAAACGCCGTCGCCGTCAGGGTCAATTGCTCCGATAAGGCCTACAACGAAGTCACCGCCGGGAAGCTTCTCTGCGGTCCATATCTTTCCTATTTCGATGACCGGACTTAACAGGGTGATGACCTTATCTACCACCCAGCCGAACTCATCGGTATTGATAAGTCTGCCCACACCGCTTATGATGAGCGTTGCCAGATCCTTGAACTTATCGTAGAGGAAATCGCCCAGATAGTGCAGGGGCGTATTATCATATATATAAGAAGCAAGGTCTATCAGAGGCGAGATCAGGTTATCATATACAAAGCCGGCTGCGTCTCCGAGGAACGAGAAGAATTCTCCTATCCACGGGTGGTCGTCAAGGAAGTCCTTGACATGGCCGATGAGTTCCTCACCGAGATCCACCAGCTTGTGCAGGACCTCAGCTATCTCATCTCTGTGGGCTCTTATCCATTCCGTTGCAGACTGACAGAGACCTGCCAGAAAATCCCATGAATCCGAAAGCAGGTCACTGAAAAAGTCGCCTATGGAATCCAGCCACGAACCGTCCTCGGGTCTCAGATAGTCATACAGCGAGTAGAAATCCTCCTCAGCTGTAGCAATGAGCTCGGAGACTTCCTCATCTATCTCCGCCACCTCATCGATGAAGTCCTCAGCCGCCTCCTGAAGATCGCCCCAGAACTCCTCAAGAGCCTCCTGAGTGTCAGATGACGACCTGAGAGCGCTTATTACATCTTCAAGGTCACATATACTGCTGTCGATGCCCAGAGCGCCCCGCCTCAGCAGGTCAAGGCTTCCCGTATAGGAATTGACTGAGCCCTTCAGTGAACCGAAAAGTCCCGGCATCAGATTCACTCTTGATGCATACAGGGTTATCGTCGCCATACAGCGCCTCCTTTAAATAGCAGAGGGCTTAGTCCTCTGAGTTCATCCTGCGTCTGTAGTACTCCATATCCATAGAGGCGTTGTTCCTTGTGCTGCGCCAAGCCTCGGCATTGGCACGGGTAATATTGATAGCCGACTCTATATCAGCGATACGGTTCTCCGCCTCTCTGATAGCTGCCTCAAGCTCTGCTATCCTTGTCTCAACAGCCGACTTCTTGGCTCTGAATGAGTCCATCGCCGATGTTAGAGTATTTCTCGTAGCAGTCATTTCGTCACTGAAAACCTCACTGATGCTTACAGATGATGAATCGGGAGCATCTGCCATCTGGGTAAAGCTCGTTGAAGCCTCTTCCATGTTTGCAGCCACGGAATCAAGGCTGTTGGTAAGGTCTGTCTCCTGAGCGATAACATTGGAGAGCTGTTCAGAAGCGTTCCTGTGTCTGATAAGATCTGCATTGAGACTGTTGAGCTCTGCGATCACAGCATTCTTCTCGTTGATGAGCTCATTGACGCGGTTCTCGCAGTTGTTTATCTCCGAGCAGGCATCATAATAACGGTTTCTCGCTTGGTTGTAATAGTATTCATTGTCCATGCCCATACCTCCCTATAATGGTATATATAATGCAGTCATCCGCACAGGACGCTGCTCATATTCACATAAATGTCGATTTGTGCCTATATAAGGCAGTTTCAACAATTCAGCCCAAAATTTTTCGTTAATTGCAGTTCTTTTTTGAGCATTATAATATATTATTCATTGTATATTCTACCACATAATTTGCAGTTAGTCAAGTCATTGAATATAAAAAACTTACCATTTTTTGCTTTTTTTGTTTCGCCGGCACATTTTACCTGTTCTGCTTTCTTATGCATATAGCATATGATCATTTGATTATCAGGAACTGCCGGTGTATCCCTGATTTTTTCTCGTTGTTATTATCGTATGCAGTGCTATTAAGCTCTCATCATCGCCGTTGACGAAATAAGCAAATGTAACATCTGCCTTGCTCAGAGCTCCAAGCCGATGCTTTGTCAACTTCTCTATGCCGGGATCTCAGCAATAACCGCCAGAAAACGCTGATGTTGCAAATAACGACACTGTTTGCAGTTGACAAACGGCTGCAAACGGTGTATAATATTATTCGGAGCATTTAGGCTCCCCACCTCACTCCCTCATTATATGGGGGCGTAAAGGTTTCGACGGGGGTCTCGAAGTGTGATAAGCGAGCGGAGAATGGCGTGATCTCCATAACCTGCGCCACGTTTAAATATAAACGCAAGAAATAACATTACAGTTTCTAGAAATAGCGAACTGGTAGCTGCTTAAGTCAGCTTCTGTCCACCGAGGGAGTACCGCGGCTCTCGCTTGGGCATCGATCAGCGGTGAACGACTGACGGAAGTGTCCGTGTCCGCCAGTTGTATACGGACTACCTGCACCCGCAGCCCGTTTATCGGCGGCTCGTACAGGGAATCATAATAGGTAAAATACGCTCGTAGAAAGTTGCATGAACGGACTTTCGGACAGGGGTTCAATTCCCCTCGCCTCCACCAGAAGCAAGGCTCGCAAACGGCTTAGAATAGCCATTTTGCGAGCTCGTTCTTTTTTAAAAGTGCTCTCAACCACTTATTGACCACTTATTTTTTTATTTAACAATATCAGACGCTCCGCAGAGTTTTGTCTCTGCGGAGTATTTTTATGCCATAGTCTGCCCCATATTTTCTTCTTCAAGCTCGTCCTCATCTTCGCCAATGTCAGGTTCAGCTTCCTTTGCTGACTTAGGTTTAGCGTCATTCCCCTCTCGGGTAAACCTCAGTGCATTGGTTATGGCATCACAGTTTCTCGCTCTCGCCTCCTGGAACATATGGGAGTACAGGTTCAAGGTAGTTCCTACGATGCTGTGTCCCATATCAGCTGACACGGCTACTACGTCTATGCCCTCGTAGATGAGAAGTGAAGCGTGAAGGTGCCGCAGTGAATGTATGCCGCGGAAGGGTATGTCTATCTTCTCGCAGTAGCTTTTCAGATACTTGTACGGCATTTCGGGATACATCGGCGAACCGTTCCACTTGGTGAACAGCCTATCGTGATCCTCCCACTTCGTTCCCAGCCGACGAGCTTCTTTTCTCTGCTCCTTGCGGTATTTCTTCAGCATATCCATGACGTCCTCGGGGAACTTCGCCACTCGCTGAGACTTCTTCGTTTTTGTAGTATCGGTGTAGATTCCCTTTGCAGGTGTGTAATGGGAAGTTCTGCGGACTCTTATGGTGTTGTAGTCAAAGTCGATGTCCTTCCACTCCAGTCCCAGCATTTCGCTTCGTCGGAAGCCGCTGTATATCGCCAGTGTAATGTAGACCTGAAACCACATTGGCTCATAGCACAGATCTTCAAACAGCTTCTTCACTTCGTCAAGAGTGTATATCTCCTTTTCCTTCTGCTCCAGTTTGGGTATCACAACTCGGCTGCACGGATTGTCTGTCAGCATTCCCATACGGATAGCGTAGCTGAATATGTCGCTGATGAAGCTCAGGTGATGTATAGCCGTCTTTCGTGACAGCGGCTTGCCTGTGACCATGTGCCTGCCATTCACGATAAGGTCGGTGATGAACCTTTGTATGTCTCGGGACGTTATCTTGTCCATACGCTTGTGTCCGATGGCAGCGTAGATACGCTTGGTGACCTGCCGCATTTTTGAGAATGTGGTCGGTCTCAGGTTGACCTTTGCGTACTCATCAAACCACTGCTCGGCGAAGGTCTCAAACTTGACCGCCGATGTTATCTGACCTTTCTTGCACTCCTCCTCGAACAGCACCGCCTGTTTGTTGACCTCTTTGTCGATCTGACGAGGTGTCATGCCGGGTTCGGGATAATAGCTCTTGTACTGATTATGCTGCCTTCCGTAAATATCGTAGCCGCATGATACTTTAATCTCGAATGAACCATTCGGTCTTTTTCTTATAGTCGCCATATATTTTCCCTCCTTCATAAATATGGCGCGTTTTTGCCAACGACATCATACCACAACTCGGTGCGGAAGTCCAGAAAAAACGCGCCATTTCCACTATTTTTTTACGCAGTCTCGCCGCGCAGATATTTCAGGAATAATTCCTTGTTGATAAGATATTTGTTGCCAGCCATGATGTGCGGCACCTGACCGCTCAGGCACATCTGGCGGACTCTGTACTCGGTCAGCCCTTCTACAAGAGCTGCCGCCTGCTTTATGGTCAGCATTACGATTTTGGTTTCTGTTTTGTTTTCAGCCATTCGATCATACTCCTTCTCATTGTCTTTCTCTCGTTTCCTATGTGATTTGAATTGTTCATTTTAATCTTTCCTTTACTTAGAATTAAAGGGTACGGCGCTTTCCGTACCCTTTCCATTTGATTTTTATTTCAGGTTCTCGCTCCTGCCGAACATCACATCTATGACAAGCTCGGCGCAGTCTCGAAAACCTTGTATGTAGCTCTCTGCTACCATTGCTTCGGACAGCATTCCCTGCATATCCGTTATCTCGTTCAGCAGCTTTTTATCGTCAGCCGACAGCCGTTTCTCCAGTCTGTCGCACATCTCAAGCAGCTCCAGACTTCGCTTTGCATAATCGGAGTCCTTTCTCACATCATGCTGACACGGTATGACGTTCCCGTAATAAAGATCCTGCAACTTCATTGCTGCGGTCACCTCCTGATCAACAATCATACCACAGCTCGCTGTCGAAATCCATTCACTAAACTGGACGAATGTTGACTGTGGATACTGAGCATAACCACTACAAGGGTATCGGTTTTCACGATACCCTTATTACAAAGGCTGTCACGTTTGATGATACCCTTTGTTGACAGAGACGCCGTCACGTTTCGTTACTCCAGCCCCCCTGACCGAACAAATCGTTCTGTCAGTTCATACCTTCCGATATGGATGATATGAAGGTGCTGCCGTTTTGACAACGCCTGTCGGTACTGAACGATCTGTTCACCACCTGCCCCGATTCAAGGCGAGTGCAGTACGGTAAACGCCGCGTTCACCATGAGCTGCCGTCGTGTTTCCTTACATCAGCTCAGTCCGCTTTGGACACCCCTTTGCAGAGTCTGCGAATTGCCGACTCAGGTGGCGATTCACCACCTCATCGTCATGACGGGATGTTTCATCCCACCATGCCGAATTCCCATTTCGGGAACGCGGTACTAAGTCAGGACTGAGTGAAGTCCTGTTTCTGGACTTCAAGTAACTTATGGTAGTCGAGCTCCGAATAATAACTCACGGACGTTTTACCCCTGAGTTAGTCGAGTCCCTGTATCGGAGAGTCATCATTATCGACGATACCCTCACGCTCATTTCGCATGATAAGGTCATCGAGATTTATCTTTCCTCTCGTTCTGCGGACGTTGTTGACAGCCTCACGGCGGACATCTTTGAGATGATTTTTGCTGACTTCAAAGGTCTCCGCCAGCAGTGTAATGAGCATTTCCACCTCGACTGCATAACGAAAAAGTCCCTTTGAGATTTTTGTTATCCCTTCGTCACTTGCCGCGGCTATGCATTCTGCGAGCTCAGGGACGAGCACTTCTGACTTGTCTTTTATCTTCCTCGTTGCGAGATATAATCTCAGTGCGGACTCGATAAGTTCAGAGCGGCTGCCGCCGTTCTTTGAAAAATACTCGTCGCACTCCCTGAGCAAGTCCTCGGAAATATAAATGCCAGTTCTTACTTTTTCACTCATCGTCATCATCTCGTTTCTGATAATCGTAGGCTCGCTCGAAGTTTATCACGCCGTTGATGTGAGCGACTTCATCGACACACATTCCCCTGAGGTCTTCCATGACTTCATCGTCTATATCGTTAACAGCCGCGAGGAAATGAGACTGCATCGCCGACTCCACTGCCAGCTTGAAGAGTCCACGGTTGATACGGAACTCCGAGCCTTTGACTATTCCATCGATAATTGAAGTCAGAACGTGCGCAAGATATTCCGTTGCTGTACCTGAATTGCAGTCGAGGTAGCCTGAATAAAACCTTATAGCTTTCTCAATGAAGTCACTCTGAGATGTAGCATTTGCTGCCTTCAAATGATCAACCATCAGCTCCTTTGTCTTTGGGTAGAGCCACACCGCCTGTTTTTCCTTTTTCTCCATAAAAACCTCCATTATTATTCTCCGACACCTTGTTTTCGCCTATGTTTTGGTATTACCTCTGTTTTCGGCTCCTATATCGTAACACACAGCGAAGTTACGACTCCTTTTAGCGGAACCCTCTTTTTCTGCTATTTTGCGGTCGGCTTTGCCGTTCCGCTGTGACCGTTTCGGGGGCTGCGACCCCGAAACTTTATCCTGCAACAGACAGTCACCGCCCGATTTTCAGATATTTTCCCACTCTGACCACTCCTTTCACTGTGATGATATCACCTTCACTTTTCACCTCTGCCGATAGTATCTGTGCAGTATCGCCACACTCGCTCCACGTTGCGCGACAATCGCTTTCACCGTCGCAGGTGGGATAACTACCCGATTTCTGTATCAGCGGTAAAAATGGGCGTTTTTGTGCGTGATTTTACTGTCACCCGAGAGCATTATACCGTCACCCTGAACCACAAATACCGTCACCCTCAGTTTTACCGTCACCCGCCTCAAACAAAGGTAAATAGACGTTTTCTGAATTTCGGGTGCCGGTATGGTCAGCAATTTCTACCCACAGCAGGCTTCCGTTTTTACTGTCACCCGATTCATCATAAACGAGTTCAAGTATTCGTGAGCCATGACTTCTTCGCATACTGAATTGCACACCGTATACTTTTAATTCATCGGTGTGCTGAACAAGATTTCTCGTCATCCAGTTGGGAGCATACTCACGACCGAAGCGT
Source organism: Ruminococcus sp. (assembly GCA_017519145.1). GTDB lineage: Bacteria > Bacillota > Clostridia > Oscillospirales > Ruminococcaceae > Ruminococcus. Next base: position 28,809 of record JAFWTA010000033.1, on the reverse strand, counting down.
TTGTACATCAGCTTGCAGAGTTCAGTCGCTGAACCTGTGAAGCGCTTTTCATCGACCATGAGATCATGTATTGCGAAAGAGAAAAGGTCCGGCTTGTGCTCAGGTACAACATCAGCTACATTCCACCTGTGATTGTTAAACTCCAAATTCAATTCAAGGTGTTCGATGTCACGACCTGCGCAGTGTAATTTAGCTTTACCACTTCCACGACGTTCTTCGATCATAACCATGATACCGTCAACACTTCCGATGATACCTGTCGAACCCGACACCATATTGAACGGATCGCTGTCATAACACTTGCGAGTGTGATGTACAACAAGTATTGCGACTTTTAACTTGTCTGCAAGTGATTTAAGTACTGAAAGCTCTTTGTAATCTGAACCGTAGTTGACATCAGTGCTGCACCTGACTTTCTGCAATGTGTCGATAACAATAACTTTCAAATCAGGAAGCTCCTTCTTACTTTTTTCAAGTTCTTCCTCCAGACCGTTACCAATAGATTGTGCTTCGATTGCAAAGTTCAAGTTCTCACAAGGCTCATCTGTGAGCTCGTATATCCTGTTCTGCAAGCGCAGGAGGTTGTCCTCAAGACTGAGATACAATACCTGACCTGTATTTGTATCGTGCTTGAGGAACTGTTCACCGTTAGCGACAGACAAACACAAGTCCAGTGCTAACCATGACTTGCCTATCTTCGGTGCTCCTGCAAGGATATACAGTCCGGGATACATCATTTTGTAGATGATGTACTCCTGTTTTTCCAGCGGAGTTGTCATTATGTACTCGCTGTTGTAGATCGTTAATTCGTTTCCTATATGCGTCATCTCCTTTGGTTTTTGATTATAATTACCCGTGTGAACATTTTGCGCCGACTATGTCAGACATTTTTACCACCTCCTTTTGTTTGCTGCCTGCCTAATAGCAGCATACATATTTGCACTAAAAAAACGCCCTGCCGAATGTCTCAGCAGAGCGTTGATGAAAAGTGCCTCCATATATATACCGATGGGAAACGAAAAAAACGAAGATTGCAACGGTTGGGAAGCAAATCTTTGTATAGATGCACAAGCGACAAAATAAAAAACATATATTCGATTAGTAATTTTTACCAGTAAAGAAAAACCCCCACAGCAACACTGTGGGGAGATGTTTACGCCGCCGGATCTTTATTGGAAGAACCATTGGGGATAGCGGTCTCAGGCGATTCTTTTTGCATAAAGATGATCTTACACTGTTCAAACAATGCCAATATCCGTTTATAGTTGTAGCTGACTAATCCTGGATAACCGAAGGCTTTAGCTTCTTCATAGAGCGAGATATATTCATCACGAAGCTTGTCCAATGCTCGTCGGCGCAGATCCTGCACTGCTCTCACAGTTGTACCCATTCTTTCTGCGATCTCATATGTATCAAGTCTACTCTTGAAGAAGCAGTAGAGAGCGCTGTACTGCTTCTCTGTTAGAACTTCCATCGCTTCCCTGAGAACTGGATCGTCAAATAGATCATCAAATCCGTTTGTGACTTTCTTTTCAGCGCTGAGTACAACAGAAGGTGTGTCCTGAAAGCGATGTTTTCTCGCTTCCGCACTTTCCCACTCGTTGTATTCTTCAAGACTGCAAGCCTTTCTGTTCTCATAATATCGCCTGTCAGAATTCAGCTGGTCTCGCTCGACCTTCTTCCATTCCTCAGACTCATAAAACGATGTCGCCTGTTCGTATGCTTCCTGACCATATGCCTCCTTATAGTTCTGTATCGGCGTATCCAACTCAAGAACGCTCGTATCGTTTTGCCTATGATGTCCATTCACTCTCTTCATGCGTTTTCCTTTCTGGCGGAAGGCTTACTACGTATGTATAGAATGAACGTTCTTGTTTGGTTAATGCTATTTTAGCACACATTTGTTCGATTGTCAATATAAAATCGAAAATTTGTTCTTTTAGTGGAAATAATAAATGCCTCAAACAAATTCTGATAAATCGCTAACTGTTTGTATTGCTTTCGGAAGCTGCTACATAAAAAGGTTATCATATTGTTATTTCAGATTTATGATCTTATGCGCAATAATTGGTGAGTGTCTATAATTAGGGACTGCACAGCTACATGATAAAAATTGATTTTACTATGAATTTTCGGCTATAGTTAGCTAAATATAATTGGTTTGGCAATTTTAACAACAAATCCAGTTTTGCAATAGGAATAATATATGATTATATAAATCTTGTCTAAAAATTAATTGCTAAAAAGAATTTATGATTTACTTATTGTAATAATTAAATTCCGTAATACAAAATAGATAATTACACAAATAATAATATATAAAACGGGAAGAAAAATAAGCTTTCATTTGTCAATAGCAAACAATATTGACTTCCATATATTGACATAAATAATAAAAATATGATATAATTTTACATATTAAAAAACATAATCTGTTTGTTACACCTAGTTGACTTTCGGACAGAGAACAATGCGCAAAAAATGCCTTGTCTTCTGTGTATAGAAAAATGCGAAAGCGGCTGCTGTAGTTGATTCGGAGACAATAAAACAATCAGCTAAAATCGAACTTATTTATGGAGTTCCGATCCGTGGGTATGGGGCTACCAACGGGAGAAAATCGGTATCTCGAACGCATAAACAGGTTCGGTCAATGTTTTTTTAGGGGTGTTTATATGAGTACTATGCTTATTTCAGGAGCAGGACAGTATAGAATGGCTTTATCTGAAAATATAGTAAAAGGCTTTGGATATAGGGGTAACTGCGCTTATACGGGCAAGTTCTATTCTTAAGCCGGAATAGTGATTATATGCAGGCTTTTTTGTGCCTGCTTTTGTTATTATATGAAAGAATTTATTGAAAAGGAAGCAGAATAATATGAGCATTTTACCTGATTCTCGATTTACAGGAATCGAGCCATTCAAACAGAAGATTTGGCTCTCCTCCCCTACTATGCACGGTGATGAGCTAAGATGGGTAACAGATGCGTTTGATAAGAACTGGATCACAACAGCTGGTGAAAACGTAAACGAGTGTGAGAAACTGGTTGCAGAGTATGTTGGCTGCAAATATGCAGTTGCACTTTCATGCGGAACTGCTTCACTTCACCTTGCAGTTAAACTGGCTGGTGAGAAGCTGTATGGTCAGCCTAAGCCGAATCAGGGAACGCTCCAGGGACACAAAGTCTTTTGCTCTGATATGACATTCGATGCTACTGTAAATCCTGTTGCATATGAGGACGGCGAGGCAGTGTTCATCGACACAGAGCGTGATACATGGAACATGGATCCTGTTGCGCTGGAAAAGGCTTTCGAGATATACCCTGACGTAAAGCTGGTAGTTCTCGTACACCTGTATGGTACTCCTGCAAAGATAGACGAAATAAAGGCTATTTGCGACAAGCACGGTGCTCTTATCGTAGAGGACGCAGCTGAGTCATTCGGCGCTACATATAAAGGCAAGCAAACTGGTACATTTGGCAACTACAATGCTATTTCCTTCAACGGCAATAAGATCATTACAGGTTCATCAGGCGGAATGTTCCTTACAGACAGTCAGGAGGATGCCGAGAAGGTTCGTAAATGGTCTACACAGAGCCGTGAAGCTGCTCCCTGGTATCAGCATGAGGAAATAGGCTACAACTACCGTATCAGCAATATTGTTGCAGGTATCGTTCGTGGTCAGATGCCTTACCTTGAAGAACACATCGCTCAGAAAAAAGCTATTTATATGAGATACAAGGAAGGCTTTAAAGATCTCCCAGTAACAATGAATCCTTACGATGAAAAGAACAGCGAGCCAAACTTCTGGCTCAGTTGTATGCTTATAGATGAAGATGCTATGTGCAAGCAGGTTCGTGGTGAACAGGATGCTCTGTATATTTCCGAAAAAGGAAAGACCTGCCCTACAGAGATACTGGAAACTCTCGCAAAGTATAATGCAGAGGGACGTCCTATCTGGAAACCGATGCACGCACAGCCTATCTATCGTATGAATCCGTTCATCACTGCAGATGGAAACGGCAGAGCAAGAAGCAATGCCTATATTGCAGGAAACGGTGCTCATGATGTGGGCAACGACATCTTCAGACGCGGACTCTGCCTGCCAAGTGACAACAAAATGACAGCTGAGGAACAGGATAGAATTATTGAAATAATCAGAAGTTGCTTTGAATAAAAAGGAGTATGGGTTTGAAAACAATACTGAAACTAATAAAAGTAATAATAGGAATTGCGACATTTGCTTCAGCAATTGCTTTTATCTGTGATAGAATTGACGAAATCAAATATAAAGGCACTAAGTTCTTCAGGAAGCCAACAGGTATCTATGAGAGATTCATAAAACGTCCGCTCGATTGCTTTTTGTCTTGTGGTGCTGCAATAGTTCTTTCTCCTATATTGATCTACCTTATTATTGCCGGTGCTATCAACATGAAGGGAAATCCTTTCTTTACTCAGAATCGTCCTGGCAGGATTGATCCAAGAAACGGAAAAGAACGAGTTTTCAAACTGATAAAGTTCCGATCTATGACAAATGAGAAGGATGCGAATGGCAAACTTCTCCCTGATGAACAGAGACTTGGTACTTACGGAAAAGCACTTCGTGCAAGTTCGTGTGATGAACTTGGCGAACTCTTCAATATCATTAAAGGTGATATGGCAGTAGTTGGTCCCAGACCTCAGCTTGTGAGAGATATGGTATTCATGACTCCAGAACAGAGAAAAAGACATACTGTCAGACAAGGCCTTACCGGACTTGCCCAGTGTAATGGAAGAAACGGACTTTCCTGGGATAATAAGCTTCAGTATGATATTGACTATATAGAGAACGGTATTACCTTTATCGGCGATGTAAAGATAATAATTCAGACTGTTGAAAAAGTGTTCAAAAAAGAAGGAATAACCGAAGATAATATGGCTACTGCTGCTGATTATGGTGATTACCTGCTTAGTGAAGGTAGAGTCAGCGAGAGCGAATATGCTCATAAGCAGCAGGAAGCTAAAGAGTATGTGATGGGATAATTATTTATGGAAAAATATAGCGTATTAATGTCATTATATAAAAAAGAACATCCTGAATATCTTCGACTTGCATTAGACTCTATGATTAACCAGACTGTGAAACCAGATGAGATTGTTCTTGTTGAAGACGGACCTCTCACAGATGAGTTATATGCGGTTGTGAAAGAGTATAAGGAAAAGTACCTAGAACTATTTCATGTAGTTGTGAATAAAAAAAACTTAGGTTTGGGCTTGGCATTAAATGTTGGTCTCAAAGCTTGTAGAAATGAGCTTGTTGCTCGTATGGATACAGATGATATCTCAAAGCCAGATCGGTGCGAAAAGCAACTCAAATTCTTTTCAAATCATTCATCAGTAACAATTCTTGGCGGTCAAATTGAAGAATTCATCACATCACCAGATGAAATCGTCGGAAAGCGTGTTGTTCCGCAAACGAATCGAGAATTAAAGGAATTCATGAAAAAACGTTGCCCTTTTAATCACATGACCGTAATGTTTAAAAAAAGTGATATTATAGATGCTGGTAACTATAAGGACTGGTTTTGGAATGAAGATTATTACCTTTGGATAAGACTTGCCCTTAAAGACTATAAATTTGCAAATCTGCCAGATACATTAGTGTATACACGAGTTGGTGCTGACATGTATCAGCGACGTGGTGGAGACAAATACTTTAGAAGTGAGATTAGAATTCAAAAGCTGATGCTAACAAAAAAGATGATAGGCTTTCCTACTTATTTAATTAACTGTGGCAAAAGATTGGTTGTAGAAAAACTTATGCCTAATAGAGTTCGAGGTTGGGTATTTCAGAAATTTGCTAGAGAATAAAATACTAAGGAGAGCTATATGCATTATTTACTTTATAAGCATCTAACTGGAGCAACATATAGTGGCTCAATAGAAAAAGACATGACAATTCAAGAATTCACTCCTAAGCCATTTAGGTTGTTTGCGGACTGGGAGAAGCAGAAGGATTTAGCTACTTTCATTTTTAGAACCTATATATCCATTCTCACTTTCGGTAAAACAAGATTATTCTGTATCATTGATAATAATGGTCGGGTACGGCACTCCGCGTATGTAATTCCTAAAAATATTAAATATTCATTTCTGAAAAAGGGTGAATATAGCATCGGACCATGCAACACTCCTGAGTCATATAGAGGACAAGGATTATACCCATACATGCTGAATTATATAACAAGTAGAGATAATCGCTCTTCATATTATGTATTTATACGAGAAGATAATCAAGCATCAAGACGTGGTGCTGAAAAAGCAGGTTTTGTTATGTGTTACGATAAAATCAAAGACACAAAGGTATTGAAAATATTCAAATTGGTGAAGTAGGAGAATAGTAATGAGTAACCTTCAGTATATGAGAGATGGCTTGAACGATGAATATAATATCATTGATTTTCAGGAACAACTCCTAGAGATAATGGTTTATATCGACAACTTTTGTTCGGAAAATAAAATTGACTACTGTTTAATGGCAGGTTCTGCACTTGGAGCACGTCGTCATAAAGGTTTTATTCCATGGGATGATGATATTGATATCTATATGACAGAGAAAGACTATAGTAGATTTAGAAGAGCATTTTCAAATAAAGGAGATCATTCACACTACTACCTACAAGAGTGGGGAAAAACACGATATCATAATCAGACTATGATTACTATGGCTAAATTAAGACTTAATGGTAGCGAAATAAAGGAAAAAGCTTATACTGGATGGAAAATGCATCAAGGTGTATTTGTTGATATTTTCATACTCCATAACTGTGCTGATACAAAATTCAAGCAAATAATTCAATATATTTGGTCAGAAGCGGTGGTATTAAAAGGTTTGGAAACAAGGGGATACGTCGCTAAGAATGCTAAAGATAAAATCATGCTATTCGTTAGCAAGCTGATCCCCAGGAAATTTATTCTTAAGAACGGTTTGAAAAGTGCATACAAGTATCAAAAACATAAAACAAGATTTACACATGGTTTTATTGATACACGATCATTTTCACGTTCCGTTTTCCCAACACAAGTGATGTTTCCTGCTGTATATGCAGATTTTGAAAAAATAAAACTGAAAGTACCTGCAAATATAGATGAATATTTGCGAATCCAATTTGGTTCGAATTATATGACACCACCGCCTGTGAACAAAAGACCCGTAAATAAACACACATCAGACTGGTCTATTAATTCAGTTAAATATACCGATTTTTCTGACGAAAAGAATTTAATATAAAGATAGGAGGACACGCATGAAGATTCTAACTTTTGGTGTTTATGACTATTTTCACTTAGGACATCTCAGACTTTTTAAGCAGTGTAAAGAATATGCTGATTATTTAATCGTAGCAGTACAAGATGGTGACTATATAAAGAAATTCAAGCCAGATGCACAGATACTATATACTACTGAGCAACGTGTTGAAATGTTAGAAGCACTTCGCATTGTAGATAAAGTTCTTGTGTATCAAACCGTTGGTAAAGATGCACTTGAACACATAGATTTTGACATACTTGCTTTGGGAGAAGATCACAGAGGCGGCAGATTTGATGAGGTGGAAAAGTGGTGTAATGAACATAATAAACAAGTTGTCAGACTTAAGAGAACCCCAGGAATCTGCTCATCTGACATAAAAAAGAATTTATAATGTAGGTGTTACATGATTATATTACATATTGCAGCCATAAACAACAACCCATACAATGGAGTTTGTGTTGTTGTTCCAGAACACATCCGCTCACAGCAGATGCTAGAGACTGTTGGCTTATTTAATATTCTAGATGATCAGATTGATGATGTATCACCCCAGTATCATTATAAAGATATAAAGCACATTTCGGATTTAAAAGCACCGTTTAATACACCGGATATTGTTATTTTTCATGAAGCTTATGTTAAAGAATACGTTATGCTCTCTAAGGAATTGAAAGCTAGTCACATTCCATATGTAATAATTCCACATAGTGAATTGACATCAGAAGCACAAAAAAAGAAATGGCTCAAAAAGAAAATTGCAAACATCCTCATGTTTAATTCTTTTTTCAATGGTGCGGTAGCCATTCAGTGTCTCTCCAAAAGGGAATTAGAAGCTACGCACTTTGGCAGTAAGAAATTCATTGGAACAAATGGAATCAGCATTCCGAAGAGAAAAAAGGAAACCTTCCATGATGATTGTATAAAGTTTGTATACATCGGTCGACTCGACGCTTATCATAAGGGACTTGATCTTATGATTGACGCAATCAGCTCGATTGCAGATTACCTTAGGGAGAATAAATGCACTTTTGATCTTTATGGTCCGGATTTCAACGGAAGATTTCAGCATGTAAGTGATTTAATTACAAATGCTAGAGTAACGGATATTGTACACCTTCATCACGAAGTGAGTGGAAATAAGAAAGAGGATATTCTTCTTGATGCTGATGTTTTTATCCAAACATCCAGATTTGAAGGAATGCCTATGGGAATACTTGAAGCAATGAGTTATGGACTGCCTTGTTTAGTAACTGAAGGAACAACTTTAAGCGAAATTATTCTGAATGCAAATAGTGGCTGGGGATGTAAGACGGAGTCTCATGCAATTGCCCTTGAACTAAAAAAAGCCATAGGCGAAAGAAATCTTCTCCATAATTATAGTTCTAGAGCAAAAGAAATGATAAATAAATCTTTTTCTTGGAGTAGCATCGCTCCTCATATAATAAGTGAGTATGGTGCATTGAGTAGGAGATACAATGAAACTCGATTATAAAAAATGGCTATTAATTACCAGTCTTAGTATAATAGGGCTATTAAGTTCTATAGATATATTGCTGAATAACGATAGGCCTGATTATTATGCAGGACTATTTGTTTTGCCACTTTGTTTTGTATTTGCATCCTTATTATTTAAGGACATATATCAATTAATACCTGAAAACATTGCTGCAACTGTAATTATCTTATTGTTTTTTGTTCGACTTGTGTTAAATCCATTGTTTTTTTCTGAAGCAGGGTATATTGAAACAGTGACAATAAACACAGACATAAACAGTTCATATGCGATATTTCTTTCATGCTATGAAATATTATCTGTATTTGCAATGATATTCTTTTTTTATCATAGCCATAAAAAAACGATTAACAATAATGAAAAAAAAGAATACAACACAAAAATAGGAAATCCCTATAAAATAGCCGTTTGTATTATGATTCTAATGGCTGTAGGATGTTATTTGATAACCCCTGGAATAATGGAGGGCTTTCGTTCAATTAATCACATAAATGATCAGTATTTTACCAATATCGAAAATGGAGACATAATTAACAAATACAGCACCGATTTTGTCACAAAATTTTCAATGGTCACTGGAAATTATATTATTAAAATACTCGTTATACTGGTTCCAACTCTTTTAATCCTTCACTGTAAAAGTATTAAAAATATTTTTTGGGCTAAGACTATATCATTTTTGTTTTGCTTTATTCCATTTTTCTTTATTGATGGAGCAATCGCAAGAAGTCTGATATATGTAGTGACACTTTTAATGCTTAGGAGTTATGTTTTAAATGTATCCATTAATAAATCTCAAGGAAGAATACTTGTTATTATCTTCGCTGCTGCTGTGATTGTACTATTCTACTGGATTAACAGGTTTCATCATTCAAATACAAACAGTTTTGTAGCATTTATTTCAGAAAAGATTAGCACTTATTTTTCTGGATTCAATATAGTTTCAGGCTCGTTTAACCTTCCGAGAAATATTGATTATAGAATACGATACATGTTATATGATTTCACAGAAACCTTTCCTTATGGGAATACAATTTTCCATATAAGTCACGAAACAATTCAACCGTTTTTTAACAAATACAACGTAACATCAGGACAAATCCCGACCACAATAGGAATGGGATACTATTACTTTGGTTTTCTGCTTTCACCTATTTATTCAGTTTGTTTTGCACAGATTGCTTTAAAAGCTGGATATAAACTAAAAAATGAATCCAACTTATTGCCTAAAGTTAGATTAATTCTAACTTCTTTCTACTTTAGTATGGGAATAGTAATGTATAACATTGAAATTACAATGATAAATTTCTATTGCATAATATTACCTCTACTTCTTCTGGAAAAGATCAATATTAAATGTACCACAAACAAAAGTGTTACTAATGATAACCGAAAGGATTAGTATGAATAATAAAACAATTCACTATTGCTGGTTTGGAAGGAATCCCAAGCCAAAGCTGATACTTAAATGTATAGAAAGCTGGAAAAAGCACTGTCCAGATTATGATATCAAGGAATGGAACGAAGATAACTTTGATGTTACTTGTTGCGAATATGTCCGTGAAGCATACGAAGAAAAAAAATGGGCGTTTGTTTCAGACTATTGCAGATTTTTTGTGTTATATAATTATGGCGGTGTTTATCTTGATACCGACGTTGAATTGTTAAAGCCACTCGACGATGTGAGCGAAACCTTCGTGGGGTTTGAAAACAGTAATAGAGTTAATAGTGGGCTTATAAGAGGAGCTGTGTCAGGTGACTTAATATGCAAGTTAATGCTAGAATCCTACGCCAAATCCCGATTTCGCAATGGAGACGGTTCACTTAATCTATTGACAGTCTGTGATCGTGAAACAGAAATATTATGTTCTCTGGGGATGAAGAGAGATAATTCACTTCAAGATATCTCCGGAACAACGGTTTATCCATCAGAGTTTTTCAATCCTATGGACATGGAGACAGGGAAACTGCACATTACAGATAAAACAGTTTCAATCCACCACTATGCTGCAAGTTGGGTAAATAAAAAGGATCGCTTCCGTGGTAAAATTGCAAAGTGGTTTTATAAAACATTCGGTACAGAAAAAGCCGATAAAATCCGTAAGGTTTTGGGAAGAAAATAGTGAGATATACACAAGGAGAGATTCTGATGAGCAATCGAGTAGCCTTAGTAACGTTTTTTCGAGATAACTATGGTTCAGCGTTACAGTGCTATGCAACAAAGACTTTTTTACAAAATAAAGGATATGAATGTGATGTACTGTATGAATATAGTTACGGATTTGAAAAGGTAAAAAATCGCATATATTATCTCTCAAAGATTGCTCTCTGTTCTCTTATATATCGGGATTTTACTAAAAATAGAAAAGAGATTAAACGAAGTGAAAGTAAATCTACTCTCTCAAAGGAATCAAAAATTCATCTTGATTGGTTCTGTGAAACTGTTCTACAGCCGAAAGGTGTAGAATACAGTCTGCTGAAAGAAAAAAGATTTGCCGACGAATACAATTGTTTCATCGCTGGCAGCGATCAGATATGGGGCGGCGGATATTTAGTACGACCTTTTATGTTTCTTGAATTTGCTCCTGACGAAAAAAAAATCGCACTTTGTCCAAGCTTTGGAGTAGAAACAATCAAGAAGTTCAATGTCCGACATTTTAAAAAATCAATTAGTAAATTTCCGAAGTTGTCTGTTCGAGAAAAATCCGGACAACGAATAATTTCTGAATTGACTAGACGTGAGGTACCGATACTGTCAGATCCGGTAATGCTTCTTAATGCAGATGAATGGCATGACTTCGCCAAAAATAGTTCTATTAGAAATCAGAATTATATTTTTGTGCATTATCTGGGTACACCAAACGAAGCGGCTATTCAATGTATCAATCAGATTGCCACAACTTTTGGACTAAACATACTATGTTTTGCCAACAACTACAGTGAATATAATAAACTTAAGGCACATACTTTTATCGAGGGCTCACCTTACGACTACGTTTCATTAATTGAAAATGCTTCCTTTGTATGCACAGATTCTTTTCATACATCGCATTTTTCAATCATCTTCAATAGAAAGTTTTTTACCTTTGATCGAAACTACGGTCATCATAACAAACAAAGTACACGAATTCACAATCTGTTTTCAACGTATGAGTGTAGTGAACGATTTATTAATGATACAGCAATTTCAGAGGAGTTATTAAAGGCTACTCCAGATTTTGATGCGATTAAAGGAATCAAAACAAAAGAGATAAGAGATTATTTGTTGGATTCTCTGCCTCAAGTACCTCTTATTAAGGCTGATACCGAATTAAAAAGTGAAAAAAAATGCACCGGATGTATGGCTTGTGCAGCAGTCTGCCCGAAAGATGCAATTTCTACTACCTATTCAGAATTCGGTTATAGAATCCCTGTGGTTGATAACAGCAAGTGTGTTCATTGCAGATTATGTGCAAAAGTATGTAGATTGGCCTTAACACATTCAAAATCTATTACAAGTGATACCTATATCGCTTATAATATTAATAATGATATGCGGCTACAATCAGCATCAGGCGGTGTGTTTTCAGGTTTGGCCAAATCATTCATTGAGCACGGTGGTGTTGTTGCTGGCTCTAATTTATCATCAGAAAATGGTGAAGTAACAGTTAAACACATTATAGTTGATAATGAAAATGATTTGACATTATTGCTTGGCTCGAAATATGTCGAGAGTGATTGCAGTTCTGTTTACCGTCAAATTGAAGTGCAACTAAAAAAAGGAACGGCAGTACTATTCTGCGGAACATCATGTCAGATTAAAGCCCTCTATAGTTATCTTGAAATTCGACATATTAGTGCAAATGCTCTGTATACAATAGATTTGATATGCCATGGAGTCCCTGGTATTAAACTGTTGAGAGACTATCTTAGTGAAACTGGTTTTAAACTCGATAACATCTCTGACCTGAAATTCAGAACCAAAAATAATGGAATTATCAACTATCAGTTTTTAGGAAAAACTAGTAACTCCGATATTATGACTATCCCTGCATCACATTCAAGTTATTATGATTTGTTCCTACACAGTGATTCATATAGAGATCAATGCTATCGATGTGAATATGCAAATGATAACAAGCCTGGCGACATTACTATCGGCGATTACTTTGAAGCAAGGCGGGACTATCCTGAGTTGTTTCAAAAAGACGGTATATTGGCAAATTCGGATTATTTGAATTGTTTGCTTGTAAATTCTGATAAGGGACAAGAGCTGCTGAAAGCTTATGGTAATCAGCTTAAACTACATTCAGTTTCACGCAAACGTGTACAGCTTAGTCACTCAAATTTGTGTAAACCTTCTACGTATGGTCGTTTACGTCTTGATGCGAAAGAGCAATACAAGAAAAACGGCATCAAAGGAATTGAAAAAAGATACAAGCGGATATTCCTTTATAATTCAACTATATCTACGGTACAAAAATTAACTAAGTTAGTCCGCAATATCAAACATAATAAGTAAATGTCAAAATCAACCAGAATAATCATTGGAAAAAGACACCGGAGGTGTTTATTATAGTTATATGAAAAAGAACAGCAAGTATGGTGCTTTATCAAAAAACACTTTACTATTTACAATTAACAGCTTTGGATCCAAGCTCATCACTTTTCTTTTAGTCCCATTATATACACATGTTTTATCGACGAGTGATTATGGAACTGCAGATCTTATGACATCAACAGCACAACTATTGATTCCTTTGCTCACGCTCAACGTTCAGGATGCAGTTTTACGATTTAGTCTTGATAAAACAAAAGATCCTAAGAAAATCATATCCGTAGGATGTACGATTAACTCTATCGCAATGTGCTTATTGGGTATTGTTCTCTTTCTGCTTTCTAGTTTTGGTATACTCTCTTTTGGAAAAGAATACCTCATTTTCCTATTCTTCTCTTTTGCCTTTGGTGGTATACAGAACTCATTGCAGATGTATATGAAAGCAGTGGATAATGTTAAGGTACTGGTCTACAGCGGTTTGGCAAGTACTTTATTATCATGCGTGTCCAACCTATTATTATTACTTGTCTTTAAGATTGGTATTCTTGGATATCTTATTTCCAATTTAGTAGGCCATTTCATTGCGATTTTTATTATGTTTTTCTTCGGAAAAATATATCGAGATGTACGTTTTACAACTGACAGTAAGCTTATTAAAGAAATGTTTGTCTACAGTGCACCGCTTGCAATCAACTCCGTGGCTTGGTGGATCAATACAGCGAGTGATAAGTATATAATCACTTTTTTCTGTGGTGCTGCAATCAATGGCATTTATTCTGTTGCATATAAAATTCCGACCATTCTATCTACTCTCCAAACTATTTTTTACAATGCATGGTCTGTATCGGCAATTACAGAATTTGATAAAGAAGACAAAGATGGCTTTATTGGAAATATCTATTCCTTATATATGTGTGTTTCAACTATTGGGTGCTCTGTAATTCTCATATTTAATAAGTTCCTTGCAAGTATGCTCTATGCAAAGGATTTTTACGATGCCTGGCGTTGCGTTCCGTTTTTGCTACTTGGTGTCGCATTTAATGGCATTGCACTATTTGAAGGATGTCTTTTTACTGCAGTCAAAAAAACAAAAGAAGTCTCACGAACAACATTGGTAGGTGCAATTGTCAATACTATAGCCAATTTTGCACTAATACCCTTCTTTAGTTCTATTGGTGCAGCTTTTGCTACAATGATTGGATACTTTACAGTATGGCTTGTTAGAACTATTTCTCTTCAGAAAATAATACGAATGAAAGTTAACTGGATAAAGCAAGCAATTTGTATTGCTATTCTAACTGTTCAGGTGTTTCTTACCTTATATCAAAACGTTTTCACGCTTTCAATTCAAATAGTATGTCTTATACTATTAGTTTCTATGCAATATATAAGCATACAAAAAGTTGTTCATAGGTTATGGGCAAAGATTAAAAGGTAATAAATAAACACATAAGTGGTATCATAAACAGAAACGAGCACCAACTTGTGGACATTTCAATATACTCTTCGAACAAAACAAACGGCAATTCGGATTCATTTTTTTCAGAAAAAAACGCATTTCAACCACTTGTTTACCACTTATTTGTACCAAAAGCTGCCAAAAATCACTTGAAGCTGCTAAAAGCAAAATCGTAAAACACCGCGAAATACAGCCATTTTCGCAATTTAGCCAAAAAAACTAAAAGTGCTTCTACTTTTT
Organism: Ruminococcus sp.; assembly: GCA_017519145.1. Lineage (GTDB taxonomy): Bacteria > Bacillota > Clostridia > Oscillospirales > Ruminococcaceae > Ruminococcus. The sequence continues at coordinate 13,773 of JAFWTA010000033.1, read as the reverse complement.
CATCATCTTGCATCAGTAATTCAAGTTGTTGTTTGATAAATGAATACTGCTGTAGCTCTGTGATTTTTGGCTTGACACCCTCGACTTCTGTAATAATGTTCATTCCTAGTTTATGGAAAGTTGACGCATCTATAGGGCAGCCGGTTTCATTGCTTATTCTTTCTTTCATTTCGGAAGCTGATGCATTTGTAAAGGAGAGAACAAGTATCTCATTTTGCTTATATTTTCCTGTTTTTAAGAGATACTTTATCAAGCCTACAATTGTAGTTGTTTTTCCCGTTCCTGCCCCAGCCAAAACAAGATGTGTGTGGACATCCTTAGATATAGCAACAAGCTGCTGAGTATCGAGTTTTTTCCCTTCGACTTGGCCTATAACCGAATATACTTCGGTAGCTCTACTGTTAGCAGTTTTCTCATTATGAATGTTACGCGTTTGGTCAAGTTCTTTTTCTGCTGATAGCAACAGTTGTATTTTCCTTGTTAGTTCTCGGTATTTCTTTGCCTTCTTAAGTTTGAAAATCTCCGTATCTGCACGTAACTCCGTTATAATTGGACAATGCTTATTCTTCCATATGGTGATATCGTCATCAGTAACAAATCTGTCAGGGCATGAAAATACCTGTTTTAGTTCGTCAAGAGCGGTATCAATTCTACTTAATAACATAGCGCAGCGCTCTTCTCGAATATGTTTCTTTTCTCTGATTATATCAAATAACCACATCTATTATACCTCTATTGTGATAGCACGAAATATTTCTCTGACCATATCTAAAATTATCCCTGATTATTTCGACTACAAGCCCTACATATGCCCAGATTTACATGTCGATGTCCGCCATATGATGCAAATTCTACATCTTGCTTTATTTTACCACATTTCTCACACATAACCCATCTGGTTTTATAGCGGTCACGGATGATACGAGTTTGTTGCGTGAACAATTCCTTGACATCTTCATATCCAAGTTCATACTGTTCTTGTTTCGGATCTTTCGCAGGTTTCTCTGGCTCAACTGGTTCAGCCGTGTCTTCGGTAACAAGTTGTATCATTCCGCTTCTCACAACCATCTCAAGGAGCAGCTTACGGGCTCCGCCTTTATCAAATTTAACATCTATGATATGTGAGCCATTTAACGAGTTAATTTGGAGAATTGTGCCATTTCCAAAGCCGTTATGATTTACTTTAGCTCCTACTGTGAATTTGGACAGTTCACCCTTTAATGCCGGAATACCTGCTGGTCTCGGAGAGATGACGGACGGTTCGTAATAAGAAGCGATTGTGTGCTTGCTGATAGTTTTCGCAACAGCATCAAGGAATTTCTTCTTATCGGGCACTCTGATTTCGTAAGAGGTGTTGTCTCGTGTGTTCCACAGAATTCCTTTCTCAAGCTTCAAGGCAACTATGTAACAAGCGCACTGAAGAAAATGCTCATGAGTCAGATTAGAAACGAATTTCAGCTCATATACGATATCATCCTTGACAACATCTGCAAATCCGCCCGCAATAAACAGACGAGGACCGTCTTTTTTGCCTGCAAAAGGAATAAAGCATCCAACCTGTGCTTTTTCATCGTGTTGCAGTCTTGAGAACAGTCTGTCAGCGATCTGATTTTTGGCATCTTCATCAATAAACGGTAGTTCTACCTGTGTACGGTAGCGATCCTGATTAGTTTCAAGAGATACCAAGAATAGTATTTTCTTTTCAAGACTTGCTTGTTGAATTTTCTTATTCCAAAGCACTTTCTTGCTATCGTTGAGTTTGAAATACATCTCAATAGCCTTGTTGATCTCATAGGAATCAAAAAACATCGCTTCCTGATAGATGCCTATACAGGGAGATAGGTCAATCAGCCCATCGTTGCTTTTGACCTCTATGGTACTGCTATCTTCCGGAATGATTTGTTCAATTTGCAGTAACGAATAGCATTCCTCGATGTCTTCACGATACTTAAAATCAAACATAGCTGAAATATCAACATTGGATAGATTTTTGTTTTCATCCACCCTTGTAGAAAGGGTAGCTTCAGTAAGCATAGCTTCTTCGCTCTCTACAAAGATGATTCTTGATTTACCACGGCTTGCAGCAACGCAGAATATGTTACGAAGAATTTCATACGACTGCTGCGATTTGCTGATTCTGGCGTTCCAGTAGCTCTCTGTAAAGTCGAAAATAACACAGATTTTTCTTTCAAGTCCTTTGCTACTGTCAAATGTTGTAAATATTGCAGTATGTTCATTTGGCTCTGTTGCCCGAATCGAATCGTGATCTGATATGCTGGCATATACAGTTTGCTTATTGAAAATTGAAGAGTATCTTGATTCAAGCGTATTCAAAGTCTTAGATAAATCACCGTATCTTGCACCGAGGCAAAGAATATCCTGTGGATTTTGAGTAGACAAAAACTCTACTATCTGCTTCATATCCATCTTTTCAACAATGCAATTGTCGTTCACACCTACTATCTTTTTATGCCATATTCTTCCAAGCTTTTCTGCTAATCCAGCAGATAATCTAAAGCACAGTGTAAATTCAAGCTGAATATGTTCACCAAGGAAGTGGGCGATAAACTCAGAAACATCCAAGCTCGTTTTATCATATATCTTCTGTTGCATATCACCGACTGCAATGATCTGCATTTCTGGGTTATATGATTTGATATGTTCTAATAATTGCGAATGCCCCTGTTCGATATCCTGGTATTCATCTATGATCAGAATGTCATATCTGTCAATTACAGGCTTCACTTCATTAAAACGAGGAATCTGGTCGCCGTATCCGGTAGAAATCCCCATTCGATACAGATAAGTTGATGCAATCCCGTCATAGTTCTGAACCTTAACATTAGTATTCCTGATTTTAGCTTTGGCATCAAGCTTCAGCAGCTTATTGTATGTAAGGTACAGGATTTTTTTCTTTTTCGGAAGCTGATTGCAAAGCAACTGGATCGCAGTTGTTTTTCCGCTTCCAATGCAGGCGTTTACAAGTATGTTATGTCCTTCAAGCGCCTTGTTTACGAAGTCCTGTTGTTCTTCGGAAAGCTGAATTCCACTCATTTTGTATACAACTCCTTTTGAGGTCAATCGTTAATCAATGTGATATCCTTTTCGTCAGCCGGAAGTAAATGCAAACTTATTCCTATAGCTTCATAGAGCACAGTTAGCAACAGGATTTCTTCATTCATTACTTCGATTTTTCTGACTACGCCGCATCCATACTGAGCGTGTCTTATTTTATCACCGATAGCGAACTTACAATTGGCTATTAATCGCTTTTCTATGATATCTTCGCTTTCTTCTGGAACATGTTTCGTTGGCTTCGGGAGTTTCGGAACTGCTCTCTGTTCCTTTGGTCTTATAGTCCTTGGTTTCTTTTCCAGATTAATTTGGGCATGACCATAGTCTTCTATTGCGTATCCGAGCAGTTCTATTATCCTTAGTTCGTCAACTGCATCACATACTGCATTATGGACTTCGCAATAGCTGCGATTGCCGGACAGAAGCCTTGTAATCGGTTCAACACCAAAATCTCTCTTTAACCTTCCGGTTCCACAGCAGTCAGCGTTTTCAGATATTTTGGGGTTATATTGCTTATATGCAGCTTTTTTTATTATGTCGAACCATTTATAGGATTGCAGTTCGGGCAAATGATTATAGTCAAAAGAAGCGTTATAGGCGAATAGGGAGTCTATTTGATACTTTTGAAGAACTTTAACAAGATGTTCGATAACCTTTGGACGTGAGCTTTTGAGATCCAGTTTAACAGATTTCGTCATTAAGACATAACTATACATTCCGCCGTCCTTATATTCGGGAGAGATAATATAATATTTCTTTTCTACCAGTTTAAATGTGGAGCATTCTGCAATCGCTACACCGATAGACATAACGGCATTGCTCCAAGTGGTTTCTGTATCGATAACAGCGAAATAGCCATTACCTGTTTTTTTCTCGGTGTTCATTTGCAGCCTCCTTTTTAATGATACAGATTACTTATCGATTGTATCTCAGATCTCTCCATTTTTCACATTCATCCGCAAGCCAATCTGGTGAACATATCCGCATCTTATCCGGGAACTGAAAATACCACCCCCAGAAAGTCGGACTTGCCTGAACCTTGACAGTTGCAATACAGGTATTATCATTTTTGCGGACAATAGGCGTTCCTTCACCAAATTTATCGAAGATTACATCAAGGAGCTGATCCTTAAACTCTAATAGAGCTTCTACAGTTTCACCACCATACATCTTAAATGATTGTGAAATGTATTCTTCGATTTCTGCCGGACTTACATCAGCTTTAGCATCCATAGGCAGCGCAGTCGTTTTAACATCTGCCATACGATCCACACGATAATTACGTATCTCATCATGGTCAGGAGTATATCCACGAAGATAATAATTATCATTATTGAATATCAGAACTATCGGATCAACCAAGTATTCTTTTTTGTTGTGCCTATAGACTCTCTCAGCATGTTCATCGAGGTCAAAATAGAAAAATGATATTCTGGTTTTATTTAGAATCGCTGCCTCAATAGTTGAAACTACATCATATACATCGGTATTACTATGTTTGTGGCTATTAAAGAAAACCATATTGCTGCTTAGCAATTCTTTTTTTCTTGAACCGCCGAGTGCAACCAGTTTTCTTACTAGCTCCTCAGTTTGTTCCTGTGTTATGAATGAAGCAGCCTTAGCAGCGTCAATAAGGATTTTTAGCTCAGAAAAACTAAGTTCCGTTGCTTTCTTATAGTAATACAGGTTTGCGTTTCTTTCTGTGACAATTTCTATATCATAGCCGCAGTCAATTAATAGTTTGATATCACGATATAGCGTTCTGCGTTCACAATGCATCCCCATTTTCTCTAGTCTCTGACATATTTGAGATGTGCTTAATGGTTTTTGCTGTGTTGATTCACTTTGTAATATTTCAAGCAACCGAAGAAGCTTAAGCTTGGTATTTCCTTTAAAATCCGAGTCTGATTCTACAGTTGCTTTATTGTCGTTCACGGTTAAATTGTACTGTGCCATTTCTTCGCCTTTCTTTGGATATGGTATAAGGTGTGCACAAAATATGACTAATATAATCGAGGAGCACACCGAACGAACTACATGTAGTTTCTTTTCATCATTATAGCACCTGCACTCGCTTTTGTCAATAGCTTGACACAGATATCTGCACTGAATTATATTCAAATCACACGGTAAAAGAATATCTAAAGAATACTTTATTAGTCGCAATTTTGTGACATATATGATTATAAATAAGAAAGGCTCTGTGAGAACGCCTTTGCGTTAATCTCTCAGAGCCTTTTTCATTATACTACTTTCTCAAAACACATCTCCGTCAAAGCTCTCCGGCTAACCTCCTGCGGATTTCCGTCTGGCTTTATCCAGCTTTCAACATCCTCTCGCCACAGTATCAGCGGCATCCTATTATGAATCCCTCTCAGTTCACCAATAGCATCCCGTGTGAGAACCGAGAAAACAGGAACCTGCAGCCCATTACGCTCCTCAAACCGATATAATCCCGCCAGCATAGTCGTATCTCTGTCTTTCGGCTGTATCAGATACTTATCGCCGACCTTAGAACGTTTCCCATCCGGGCTTCTAAAGTGTTCCCACTCAAAATATCAGCTACAGGGAATCACGCGCCGCCGCTTGAACCATGAGTCCTTCCACATTTCCTTCTGACTTGCTGTTTCAAGGCGGCAGTTGACTATCGGTGCATCAGTTGCTTCGTGGCTGAAGCCCCATATCATTGGAAAAACTGCAACCCTGCCTTCTTTTCGGAGCAAGAACGGCGGTTACATCGGTCGGTCGCATCTCACCGGACATGGTCAGCGGCTTGCCGAGATGCCTCATCATATCATCTGCTAACTTCAGTTTCTGTGCTCTGGTGATAATTGGAGCGTAATATGCAGGCTCCACATAAAAGCGAGTACACATATAATCACGACCTTTCAGCCCTCGATCTTTCTCTGCTTATAATGCCTCCTGCAAAGCGAGATATAGCTCTCGTTGCCGCCGAGCTGTACTTGTTCTCCCTCTGTGACCATCTCACCGTTCAGCAGCCTTGCATTGAAATGCGCCCGCTTGCCGCACCAGCAGATCGTTCGTATCTGCTCAATATCGTCTGCAAGCTCCATAAGCCGCTGTGTGCCGGGGAACAGATCATACGTCAAAAGAAAGCGGTGAAGGCAGCGGTCGGAAGAATCGGCGGCAGACCACACTTCCTGTACGGAAAGCTGTTCTGCGGCGAGTGCGGTGAACCGATGACAAGACGAACGCTGAACGGACCGAAAGGTATCAAGCATAAGGTATGGACCTGCAGAGGACGCCACGAGGGACGGAAAGGAAATGGCTGTAAATGCAGGAATATTAAGGAAAACGAGTTGATTGCTGCCATTTCAAAAAAAAATGTGCAAAGAACTGACAGAAGAAAATGCTGTTCTGTTATGCTCAAAAAAGTGCTTATTGAATTGGATGATATATCGATAGAATATGCCGATAATGCGGTATAAAGCCGGGAACAAAAGGTATGTGATGTAATTTTTTTACGCTTCTATATATTTCCGCCGTAAAATAGTTGCAATCTCCGAGAAAGTGTGGTATAATACGAATATACGATAGCGATAGGAGGGCTAGCTATGTTGAAATATTATGAAGTGGAGAATTTCCGTTCTTTTAAGAATAAGACCACCTTTTCTCTGGAGAAAACGAATTATAAGGTGTTGGAGGTGACCAATACCGCGCGAGGTCTATTGAAAGGCGTTCTGTTTGTCGGAGCAAATGCATCAGGAAAATCCGGTGCGCTTCTGCCGGTAAAGCTTCTACTGGATATGCTTTTTGGAAAAGCGGAGATTCCATTTGAGATGTATCACTGCCTCTTCAGTATGAATCCGGCTGTTTCCATGCGTTTTGTGTTTGATATCAAAGGCTCTGAAATAGACTATTCTATCAAGTATCATAATGACGGCTCAGCGATTCATGAGCTTCTTAAAGTTGATGGAGAAACAGTTCTTGAAAGAGAAAACAGCTATGCCAAGGTGTCACTGACCGATCAAAAAGAGTATACGGACATTCAGCTTAATACCCTGTTCCTGCGTGAGATATACTTTAATACACGCTTCAGAGGGCATCAGGTGTTGCAGGAGTGGTTTTCTTTCCTGTCAGCCTCTATCTATCTGGACCTTTATACAAGGAGAGCAAGTGTATACCAGGCATCCGGAATTGAACTGAGGAAATATCTGGAAGAAAAAGGCACAGATGAGATCAATCAATTCTTTGAGGAATACAACTTCGGTCAGCGTGTTGAATATGGGATGACTTCAACAGGTAAAGTAGCTGCCTTCTTCGGAGAAGATAAGCACATCTTTATGAAGCGTAACGGAATCAATGAACCAATTCTCTTGGAAATGGAATCGACGGGAACACAGAACCTGCTTAACCTTTTGCCTGCGTTCTTTCATTGTACACACAAGGGGGGGCTGCTGATTCTTGACGAGTTTTCCAGTGGTTTCCATAACGACCTTGAAAAACTCCTGATTCGCTATTTCATGAAGTATTCAACGAATGCTCAGATGCTGTTTGTAACGCATTCCACAAATCTGTTGTCAAGCAGCATTCTTCGTCCTGATCAGTTATATACAGTTGAATTCGGTGAAGAAGGAAGCCGAATCAAACGTTTTTCTGATGAAAAACCCAGAGAAGCGCAGAATATGGAAAAGATGTATTTAGGTGGTGTGTTCGGTGGACTTCCAAGATATGAGAATTGAGCTTCACAAAGACAAGAATATCGGTAAAGTTCTTTTTATCGTTGAAGGATCACGAACTGAGCCGTATATTATGACCAAGCTGTTCACGAGCATACTAGATTATCAGCTTGAAACTAAACTGCGTGAAAAAGGTTATAAACAGTACAATTCAAAAGTCAATCCGGATTCTAAGATATTTGTTATCAATGCTCAGCAGAGCAATATTCGTTTCATCGAGAAGGATGATGGCTACCTGAATAACCTATTCAAGGAATTGATCGAAGAGTATGATTTCGATATTGACAATGCTGCTATTTTCTATATCTATGATCGTGATGATCGTTCCAATACAGATAATGCTTTTTTGGAGAATCTTTTATCAAAGCTTGGAAATTCAAGAGATAATCCAGATTATGGAAGACAGGGACTGCTGTTATTAAGTTATCCTTCCATAGAGAGTTTCACCTTATCCTGCTATCATGATAATGTGATTGGCATGGAATTCGATACCGGCCAAAGACTGAAAACGTTTCTTGGAGAACATAATATCAATAATCAGAGATTAGACGAAAATGCCTTGAAACATGCTACAGTTGAAATGCTGACCGCTCTGGGGCTAATAAATGACTGCACTTACGACCTTGATGATTTCTCTGAATGTAATCTGGATGTATATCATTACGAGGAAAGTCATAGAGAAAAAAGCGGTCTTTATCAGTGCATGAGCCTATTGATCGTTGCATTAATGGATCTCGGATTGATAGAATTAATCCCTTAATAGACAAGGAGGAGAATATATGATAGTATCAGAACTGGATTTGTATAATTTTCGTAGGTTTAAATCAGAAAATGGTAAGCCAGGACTCCATGTTACATTTCACAAAGGGCTTAACGCCTTAATTGGTGAGAATGATTCCGGAAAAACTGCGGTCATTGACGCTTTAAAGCTTGTGCTACTGACTCAGAGTAATGAGTATATTAGGCCTGTTGAAGAGGATTTTTATAAATTCACTGATGGAAATTATACAGATGAGTTTAAGATTGACTGTATTATAACTGAGTTTAGTCAGAATGAAGCAAAGAACTTTATTGAGTATTTGACATTCACTAATAATGCTGGCAAAGTTGAATATTCGTTAAAACTTCACTATCGTGCAAAGAAAGAGGGGCATAGGATTTTTCAAGAACTTCGTGCGGGTGATGCAGATGATGGAATAATGATTGAGGGGAAGGCAAGAGAACTTCTGAAAGCTGTCTATCTAAAGCCGCTACGTGATGCCGAACGAGAGATGAGTTCTGGACGTAATTCAAGAATATCGCAGATACTCTTGAATCACCCTGTGTTCTTTAGAAAAGAAGATCATCAGTTGCTTCAGATATTTCGTGATGCAAATGATGACATTGAAAAGTATTTTTTAGAAGACGATACAGGAAAACAGGTTCTTCAGACTATCCGCTCCAATTTAACTTCTTTTCATGACAAAGGGCAGCCAAGTGATGCTGATTTAAAAACTTCTGATATTCAGCTTAAGGCTATTCTAGAATCACTCTCATTGAATGCTCCTGAGGTCAATCCCGGACTTGGTGAACTAAATCTTCTTTTTATTGCCGCAGAACTGCTTCTTCTCAAGGATGATACTGATTATTGTATGAAACTTGCTTTGATTGAGGAACTGGAAGCACATCTTCATCCACAGGCACAGCTTCGCTTAATCAGTTATCTTCAGAATGAGTACAATGAGAAAAATGCACAGATTATTGTATCAACGCACAGTCCGATACTCGCATCAAAAATCAATTTAAAGAACCTTATTCTAATGAAGAGTGGAGTTGGCTATGACCTTGCTGAAGGAAAGACTGGATTGCAGAAAGGTGATTATCTATTTCTTCAGAGATTTCTTGATGCGACTAAAGCGAATCTTTTCTTTGCAAAGGGTATAATCATGGTTGAAGGCGATGCAGAGAATATTCTTGTTCCAGTAATTGCTGACATTCTTGGATTCCCATTGGAGAAATATGGTATATCAATTGTTAATGTTGGAAGTACTGCTTTTCTTCGATATAGTCAAATTATGGTAAGAGCTGATGGGAGTACGATAGGGATTCCGGTATCTGTCGTCACTGATTGTGATGTGCGACCTTATGATGAAGATAAAGATACCAAAATTAAGACATTAAACGAAAAAAGTGATGAATCAAAGGCGGCAGAATGTGAAAAAAACAAGAAATATTCAATAGGTTCTGTTCGGGGATTTACTTCGCCACGCTGGACGTTAGAATACTGTATAGCAATGAGTTGCCTTTCTGAAGACTTCCATAAAGCAGTTCATTATGGAAAAAAGATTCTTAACGCCAAAGAATCGATTTCCCTTACAGAACAGAAGATTGTTGATGCCGATAAAGATGTATCTTCAGAATTAGAACAATGGAAGGATCTGCCGCTTTGGAACAAAGCATATAACATATATGATTTGATGCTAAATAGAGACGGTAAGAGTGGACTTAAGGCTATTGTGGCTCAGTGCCTTGCTTCTATTCTTCGATGGAAGATATCAAAAGTACCAGACGGAATTAAGCAAGATAAAATGTTTGATCTTGATCTGTATGGCTATAAACTAGATGAAGAGAAAAAGGCAAAGCTAAAGGCAAAAATCGAAAAAGATCCATATATAGGGTATATTGCAAATGCCATTAAGTATGCTGCAGGTGAGACTGTATAGAAAGGAGGTACTTATGGCAGAGTGGGAAATAACTGATGAGGAAATAGAAACGATAGAGAAACTTCTTCTTCAGCCTGGTAAGCATTTTGCTGATGACGCAAAAGAGGTTATTCGCTTTTGGGGCTCTACAGATGTAGCTGCTTGTCCGGGAAGTGGAAAAACTACAGTACTATTAGCAAAACTGAAATTGATTGCAGATAGAATGCCGCTAGAGAACGGTTCTGGAATATGTGTCCTTTCTCATACCAATGTTGCTGTTGATGAAATTAAAGCCAAATTATCGAGTGTTGCAGATAAGCTTCTTTCTTATCCCAATTTCATAGGAACGATCCAGTCTTTTGTGGATAAATACGTGACGATGCAGTACATAAGAGGACGATGTAAAACGAACTTGCAATTCGTAAGTGACAAAGAGTACGCTCATTACCTTTATAAATTGATTTGGCGGGATAAATCAAGGAACTCTCCATATTATTCTTTACGCTATTATATAAGAAAAAGAATTCAGGCCGGAAATTCTCAATATACAAATGAAGAAAAGTATTATCAGAATATAGTTTTTAAACAAGACGGAATATATCATCAAGGCATCAAACTTGCTGGGCCTTTAAGCGATTCTTATAAACAATATAAGAAAGCCAAGCAGAATTTGCTTATTAATGAAGGAATGCTGCTTTATAGTGATACATACGTCTATGCTAATGAAGCTATAGATGCTTTATCAAAAGATTATACTGACCTTTTCAGCAAAAGGTTTAAATACATATTTATTGATGAATATCAGGATTGTGACGCAAATCAAAGGTTGGCTCTGGAGAAAATATTCGACGCTTCACAGTGTCGTGTAATTCGAATAGGTGATTCTGATCAGGCGATATATAATGGTTTGAATGGTTCTTCTGATTGGATACCGCAATCTAATTGTATGTCCATAGCTTCTTCGTGCCGATATTCACAAGAAATCGCCAATATTCTCTCTCCTCTAAGGAAAAATGGCAAAAGAATAGATACTTCTTCAGGTCCATGTGGTTATAAGCCTGTGATAATTGTATTCGACGATGATAATCCAACTTGCGTAATACAGGAATATGCCAATCAAGTAATCAGAAGAGGCTTGAATGAAGCAAATGAAACGCATTATGCAGTGGGATTTAGAAGGGAATCTTCGTCGGGCCTGACCGTTGGTAGCTATTGGAACGGATTTGACAGTACCAAACAAGCTAAAGATGATTTGAGTTATTGGTTATTGATCGATGATATTTGCAAAGAGCTAAAAAAAGGAAAACTCTATCGCGCTGAGCAGCTTATAAGGCGAATTATATGTAAGATATTACGCAATCTGGGTATAAAGAATGAAAATACAGATAAAAGCTATTCACCCGCTGCTGTACATAAAAAACTGAGAGATGAATATTTTGAAACATATTCTGAATGCATAATAAATTTGAGTAGACTCGATTGTATCAATAGAGAAAAAGTTGATGAAACTATACGAGCGTTAGTCACTACTTTGCTACATGATGATAAGCTATTCGAAAAATTACCTGAATCTTTTATGGAAAAAACTGTTTCACAAGATACAGAGGCTGAACATAATCTATGTTCAAGTTATGGTGTGGACATAAGATTTGATACAGTCCACTCCGTTAAAGGACAGACCCATACCACTACCCTTTATCTTGAAACGGAATATCAGAAGGGTTCTGATTTAGCAAGAATACTCCATTTGTACGGAGCTGGTAATGGTGGATCATCACCAGTGTATGATTATAGTCGAAAGCTTGCATATGTTGGAATGAGCAGACCCAGAGAATTATTATGTGTAGCAATGCAGTCAAAAACATATAATAAGAGTAAAGGTGTGTTTAATAGTGATTTGTGGGAAGTAATAGACTTAAGAACAAGTTAGCGGTTTATTAGCTATTAAGAATTGAAATTGTAAGAATAGCCTCTGCCCATTGAGCAACTGCCGAAAAGATACCATATACGGGGAATAGCTATACCCGAGCGAAGTGTGGTCGTATTTGACCTTACAACGGCGTATCGTGTGCAGGAAGGACATCTGGTAGGCTGAACTGTAGATATCAGCTGTATTATACCATAAAATCGTGCATTTGTCTACTCTATTATATGAGTTTGATTGCAAATTTTTCCGTTTCTGCCCGATTTAACTACGTTTCGAGTGAGCGTTGGTAGAGAATATAAGCGTGAATGCCACTTTTTTTCTACCATTTTTTCTACCAAAATCACACGTTTTTTGATTTCTTTTTCTTGATTCCACTTTCGTTGATTATATTCTATAATGTTGACATCTGCGATTCTCCCGTGCCTTCGGGATTATCGCTTTTCTTTTTTCTACCGCCAGTCTTTTTGGGCGGTGTTTTACTTGCTGCCTTTGACGTTGACTTTCTTCTCGTGGTCTTTTTCTTTTCGGCAGGCTTTTCAGCTTCGGATTTATCCTCTGACTTACCGCCGAGAACCCTTGCGATCGTTTCAGCCGAGTTGACCTTTGCATTGTATTCCAAATGACTATAAAGATTCGCCGTGATAGAAAAATTACTATGTCCGAGCCACTCCTGAATAGCCTTCATCGGAACATCATGAGCAAGCAATAAGCTCGCACAAGAATGGCGGAGATCATGGAAACGCAGTTGCTTCAAACCGTTTCGGGTAATGACGTAATGGAAGTGCTGTGTCACATACCCTGGCGATAGCATATTACCATAGTTGTCACGGCAGATAAATCCGTCAAATTCCTTGTTGTAGCTCTTTCCGCAAGCCTTTTTGAACTTGACTTCCATTTTCTTCTTTTCAAGAAGCATCTCCTCGATGTGAGGGATCAGCGGAAGTGTTCTTCTGGTGGAATTGGTTTTTAGCCTTGTTTCTACAAAGATCTTCATCTCACCGTTATCGTCGTAGTCGCTTACTATCTTACGCTGAATGGTGATGGTCTTGTTCTTGAAGTCGATCGCATCCCACCTCAGACCAAGTATCTCACATCTTCTCAGACCATAATACGCTGCGATGTTCACCACAAGCTCCAGTTTGTCTCCTTTGAAAACCTCAAACAGTTCATTCAGCTCATCAGCATTGTAGAAGGTAGCTTCATGCCTTTCAGCTCTCGGTACTACTAACTTGTCCATAGGGTGCTTTGGTATCAGTTCCATTTTTACAGCGTAAGCAAATGCAGAATGCAATGCGAGATAATACTGCTTTGCGGTACTGCCCTTGCAGCCACTATCCAGTTTGTAGTTGAGATAGTTCTGAATGTGGTTATGATTGACCTGTCCAAGTGT
>JAFWTA010000032.1 GCA_017519145.1 Ruminococcus sp. | reverse complement strand
TATCGTTTACTGGCTGCCACTGATGGAGCATAATGCGTATAACCTTATTTCCTTCCAGAGTGATGCCTATACGGACACTGCAAAGCTAAACATTACACCTACACCTGACAGTATGCTCCGCATCTTCATGACCTATGTTCCGCTTGAAGATGCTGTGGACATTGAGCCGCAGGAACTTTCTACATTTGAAAGAAACGGCTTCACAGTTGTTGAATGGGGTGGATCCAAAATAAGATAACAGCATAAATAAATATTTTTATGGGCTGTGGAAACCAATGTGATACTCTTCTCACGCCGGCTCATCCGCAGCCCCTCTTTTTATGCCTGTTTAATTCCTGATAGGAGATCTCACCTGATAAATATAATTCTACCACAGAAAGCTTCTTTTGAAAAGAATAAATTTCTTTTTTTCGAGAACGTCTAAGTCCATCATCACCAAAAGTATTATAAGCGCTGACCCAACGTTCAATTTGTGCTTTATTTGGTATTTTAAACTTTTTCGCGAGATATCCATAACTGCCCTCGTTTTTATTATATGCATCCACAACTTCCTTCTTAAATTCATAACTATATTTTGCCATAAAAATACCGACCTCCAATCGTTAGATTTTGGTCTAACTTTGGGGGGTCGGTACACATCGACCGGCTCCAATTATACTTCAATAGGGTGCATTTTTTATTTGACTTATTTCAAAAGCGAAAAATCAACATATATGACATATTATTAAGAATAGTTGCTTTTTCATTAGGATTCAGATAAACATGATTCAGCTCATGTTGGAAGCACTATTTTTGCACAATACCTTCAATAGTATTACCATTGCCTACAATGCGGATAGAGTTAGAACCGTTTTCGCTGCTCTGTTGAATATTTCTTGCAACGCAATCATCTCCGTCAATATCAATACGGTTCATACTGTTTTGTTTAATAGCATCAAGCAGCTGCTTCAGTGAATCCTCTGCAAGTTCAATACGTGCAGTGTCAATATTCTGAGGCACGGCCATGTTAGCCATATCGCATTTCAGCTCTTCCATGTCAGCCATGAGCAATTTTACACCTTCATAGGTTCTCAGTGTGGCAAGATGAGCTTTAAGAGCTTCGTCACGGTCAATGCAAGCGGAGACTCTCTGATAAAAGTCCTTGACAAAATAACGCCTTTCATCCGGTTTTATTGTAAAAACAGAAGACTTGTCTTTGTCCCATATTTGAATATATGTAAGCATATCAGACTGTGTTTTTATGTTGATATTCTTTTTTTCAACATAGTCAGGGAAGCCTGTGAATTTATCGTTATACTTTTCGTTCACTTTATTGAAAGAGCTTTCAATGATAGCATCAAGCTTTTCCTGCATAGTCGGTTCTTTGCCGAAAAGCTTAATTGCTTTGTTTTTTATTCTTTCAGAGAGCGTTCCTATAAATTCATCGCCTGCATTCTCGGCAAAAGCAGTCGCTAACTGATCGTCGGGAAGAGTAGATGTAATGCGATAATGTGCGATAGATTTAAGAATGAGTTCCCCAAATTTAATTCCTCCAGCGATAACAGTTACAGGTTCCATTATTTCTTTCTCCTTTCACTTTTCAGCTTTTGCGCGATATTCCATCGCCTTTTGAGTATCGTTCAGTTTTTCGTAAATATCTGCAAGTACACGATAAGTTTTAATGGTATTATGATGACCCTCTTTTAGTTTGCTTTCAAATATAGCCTTTGCCTTTTCTGCCTCTGTCAAGGCTTTGGTTACATCGTCTTCTGCCAATGCTATCTCAGCAAGCGTTCTGAAGTTTTCTGCGGTGTGAGGATGCTCTGTAAAACTCTTTTTAACATAGATATCCCTTGCAATTTCAGCGAATTTCTTTGCATTTTTAATATCTTTACTTAACAGATAAATATCCGCAAGTAAATTATAAGTCATTGCAGTTCTATAATGTTCTCCGAGTTTCTTTTCAAAAATTACCTGCGCTTTTTTTGCATATTCCAATGCATCATTAATTTTTCCTGTTTCTTTGGAAAAATATCCGAAATTGTAATATATTGCTGCTGTTTCAGGATGCTCGGCTCCAAGCTTTTTTTCCCTTATCACTTTACTTTTCTCAAAATACTCCAAAGCCTTGTCATAGTTGCCCATATCTGAATATACGATTGCCATATTGCAGTATGTAGACGCTGTTTCAGGATGTTCGACTCCAAGCTTTTTTTCCCTTATCGCTTTACTTTTATCATAGTACTCCAAAGCCTTGTCATAGTCGCCCATATCTGAATATACGATTGCCATATTGCCGTATACAGCAGCTGAGTCAGGGTGCTCGGCTCCAAGCTTTTTTTCCCTTATCGCTTTACTTTTATCATAGTACTCCAAAGCCTTGTCATAGTCGCCCATAGTTGAATATAAGTTTGCCATATTTTCGTATGTAGCAGCTGTATTGAGATGCTCGGTTCCAAGCACTTTTTCAGCTATCGCAAGTGCTTTCTCATAATACACTAAAGCCTTGTCATATTCGCCCATAGCAAAATATACGTTTGCAATACTGTCGTATGTGTTGCCTGTATTATTTTGCCATATTCCCAAATCTTTCTCACATATCACTCTATCTTTCTCATGATATTTTAAAGCATTTTCATAATCAGCCATTTCACGATAAATAATACCGATATAATTATAAAGAGGTGAAAGTGTAAGATCTTCTTCATAAGAAAAATATTCTGCTATTGAAATGGCATGAGGCATCAATTTATTTTGAAAAATAAACCCTTTTCCTATACACCCCGTTAATGCTGATGCCATATTATTTATAAGCTTTTCAGCAGTTTTAAGCTCTGTGGGAGAACTGTTGCGTACGACCTGAGCAATTACGGGATGTATGTAAACGTCGCCATTTTCATACTCGTTGAGCCATCCACGCTGTATAAGCTTCTTTATGTTTTTTGAATTGAACCAATCATTTGAAGTTGTTCTTTTCAATGGTTGATTAGGCGCAAGCAGGGAAAACAGCTTCAATACTCTGAGCTGATTTGCGTCCTTTATTTTTGCAATGTCGAACAGTTTCATCATGTGCTCGAAAAATGTGGCTTCAAATTTTTCTCCAGGTCTGCCTGATGATATCTCTGCTGAAACACCTTCAAGAGAAAAGCCGCGTTTCTTCAATTCGCCAAGAAGCTCCTGAGCTGTATAACCACATTCCTTCTGAGTTCTTGCAAGCAGGCATATCGTCTGTGTGTGATGACCCGTTAGTTCTACTATCTCGCGTATAGCAGACTCGTCGTCCTCGCTCTTGTCTTTACTGAGCTTGCGGTAAAGCTCCATACAAACCTCAGACGAGAATGGTGGGAGGTTATACTCTTCAAATTCCTCGATCTCATACCTTGCTGTTATAACAACGCGGCAGGCACAGGAGTTAAGGAAATCGATGTCGTCTTCCGTGATATCGTCAGCATTATCAACAAATAAAAGGAGACTACCTTTAAGCGAATTAAAGAATTTCTTTGCCTGACACAAATATAATTCAGGATCTTCAGCTGTAACATCTTTGCTGTTGATCTTTCCCATGATACTGCTTTTAAGATCGCCGGTGTAAGATATCCATCCAAGGTGTTTGATATCCTTATCATCACTGTTAAAATATTTCCAGAACAGCTGACAGCACAGGGAAGTTTTTCCCAAGCCACCGATACCACGAATCTGAAGTGTAATTTGCGGATCATTACATATTAGCTTAATTACTTCATTTATTTCATCATCTCGTTGCAAAAAGACTTTTGAGGTAAGTTTCCCTGCTGTATCTGTTGTTACGATTTGATCAATTGGAGGATAAGGGGGATTTGTGTTGATAGTTACATTTTGCTGGACTCCGCCCTGATTAATACCGCTTAAACTATTATCACTTCCATCAATTTTGATATTGTTTTGCGGAAACGTATTCTCTGGCATTTTCTCACATCCTTTTCTGTAAATATATGTCAAATTTGGTACTTTATAAATTATACCATATATTCACAAAAAAAGCAATGAAAATATAATATAGGCTGAAACATTGAATTATAAAATTATAAATAACCGCCTCCTATTGGAGGCGGTTTACGTTACTCCGTCGGCAAGTCAATAAACGTTGGCGCATGCTTAGCCGCACGGACATATTTCAGCATATCCTCTCGTAGCAGACGGACTGTAGATGTATTGATACCGGGATGTCCGCAGATGTATTCATCGCTCATAAGGTCGTTATCTATGACGAGTTGTATGTTGTTATCCGTATCGAATATAAGCTCCAGTGCTGATACTGAGCCGGGGATAGTATGCAGATACTCCTGCATCTTATCAGCCTCCGCAAAGGATAGACGGGCACAGTTCAGCTGCGATGTCAGGAACTTGGTCTTGAATGGCTTATCACCTGGCATAAGGAGCATATAGAAGCTGGTCTTCTGGCGGTTGCAGAGAAACAGGTTCTTGCATATCTTAGCACCAAGTACCTTTTCGATAGCAAGACAGTCCTCCATAGTATCTGCGTGGTCGTGATCAGCTCGCTTGTATTCTATACCAAGAGCATCGAGTTTATCATATATAGCCATTTCAACGTCAGAGCGTTCATCTGTCGGACGTCCGCTGTAAAGTGTATTATCAATATTCATATTAAAGCTCCTTTACCAGTTATCGCGCATAAGGAAATCCGCTATATGCACTATCTCGATACCGTTATCGTTCCCTAAAGCGAGTGTGTCGCGGCAGACCACATATTTATGGTAGTGATCCTTTATATCCATAAGATTTGCAGTCTCGCGATCCGAGCCATCGGGAAGCTGAACACAGACCTGAACATATATCCTTTCATCTCTGCGAACGGCAACAAAGTCGATCTCTTTGGTATTGTTCTTGCCAATGTAGACATCATAACCCCTGCGCTTCATTTCGAGGTACACTATATTCTCGAATACAGCTGAAATCATTTTTGTATCGAAGCCTATCTGACTGTACTTGATAGAAATATCTGAAAGATAGTATTTTCCCTGAGTTTTGAGCACTGCCTTACCCTGAAGGTCGTAACGCTGACAAGGATAGATGATAAACGCTTCACCCAGCCACTTCAGATAGTTGTAGATAGTCTCAACAGAAAGACTGCGGTTCTCACTTTTCAGGAACTTTACTATCGTATTCGCCGAGAAGGTCATACCAACATTTTCAATCACATAACGGACAACTCTGTCGAACAGCTCTTTATTGCGTATCTTATGACGCTTGGAGATATCTCTTGTGATGACGGATGCGTATATACCGTCAACGATCTGATACGCAGACTTAGTATCGAAGCTGCTGATACCAACAAGAGGAAAACCGCCGTACTGAACATATTCATCAAATACGTCTCTTGCCTGAGACACATCTTTATTCTTGAAAGTCAGGTACTCACGAAGCGAAAGAGTATATACAGGGATCGTCACATATCTTCCGGTGAGGTATGTGGATATTTCGCTCGACATCAGCTTGCTGTTTGAACCGGTGACATATATATCAACATCGCTGTTTTCAAGAAGGTCGTTAATGACCTTCTCCCAACCTTTAATTTCCTGTAATTCATCAAGAAGCAGATAGCATCGTCCTTTACCGGATATATCATTTTTCAGGTCAGAATACATATCCTTTGCTGAAAAATCTTCATACATGATCTCGTTGTATCTGCGTTCAATGATGTTTTCTTTTGAAGCTCCGTGCTTTATGAGCTCATCAGCTACCATTTCAAGTATAGTGGATTTACCGCAGCGACGAACTCCGGCGAGTATCTTAACAATTGGAGAGTCTATAAACGGCTCTATTGCGTTAATATAATCAGGTCTGAGTATCATAGTATCACTTCCTTTTTATCAATATACCATAAATAGTTGCAAGTGTCAAGACGCTTTTTCGGTATAGAAGAAAAAAGTCTTAAAAGCAATCTGAACTTTCGACATTATAGAAGCTTTAGGAGAATGTCAAGGGATCAGACAGATTATTACTAAAGGCAATACCGCACAAAGATTGTGCTGAAGATGCGCCGTGAGATTTTTCGTCAGATTGTATAGAAATTCCGCAGGCATACTGACGTATGTCAAGGGATTTCTGTGCAAGATGACGGAAAATATCCAAGCAGATTCAGTACAAAAACGTCAGGCGATCTTTGTGCGGTGTTGCCTAAATACTATTATCTGTTAAGAGATAAGTTTATGCGTTTAAAAAAGAGAAGCCTCCACAGGGAGGCTATGATAATCAATAAAATGATATAATAATGATATCGGGCTCTTAAAACAGGAAAATACTGTTGAAAAATATGTACAAGTTCGGGTCAAATCAAGCGTGGAAAATCTGTGGAAAAATCTTTTTATTCATCGCCTGAAACGGCGATATATCGACAAAAATGCACTTCCGTTGATTGGACTGCCGTGGCAGACAAACATAACTTTTATCATATTAATTTACTCTGCTTTCATCTATTGCGTGTAATACGGTTCTGATATCTGTTTCGGTCAGATGGTCATGAGTTCCGCGGATCGCATCTGTGAGTGCATCGATCCTGACGACCTGATACGGCAAGTCCACATTCTGCTTGATAAATGCATTTTCATTGCTGAGTGCAACAATTCCATGAACGGGAAACATACTGTTTTGCAAAATATCTGAAAGATGTTATACAGCTGTTATGATCTGTTCTGTCGGAGACTGCAATTCTTTGTTTGTTTGTTTTTTTTCGCAGTATCCAGTGATCGTCGGGATCAATGAATACACCGCATTTTACAGCTTTACCGTCTGTCATTCCGAACGCTTTTGTTTCGATTATGAATACACCATGTAAGCTGACTACAATATGATCGTATTCCTTGACCTTGTCACCAAATCTTAGTTTAGCTCCGTTGATAACGGAATAACCGTTCTGTTCTAATTCTTCCAGCGTTTTTCTTACCAGTTTTTCACCGATGTTTCCAACTTCCTTTCGCTGAAAGGACTCGGGATCGGTTTCTCTGTTGCGGAGAGAATTATCCCTTGTTTCATAATTGGGTCTGGCATCTACACCTGTTACACCGATCGAACGGATAAACTTGCGGAATTCTTCTTTGCGGTACGAATGCAGATTTGGATTTGGCATGATAATATTGAAAAAAATACCCTTCAGATCGCCTTTTTCGCGATTCAAATACTCGTGCTGAACGATCTCTCCGTTTTTGCGGCGGATGTAACCGCCCTCATACTTTTGGAGAAAATCGAAAAATTCAGTGAATTCCTCTTCGGAACAATGTAATTTCAGTGCCGCTTTTCTTTTTTCAAATTCTTCAGTATCGACCCACTTGTTTTTTTTCGATGCCGTAATGCCGACTATCGCAATAACAATAAGAAGTATCACAGCCATTATGATCTCAAACATAAAAACACCTCTTTGGGGATAATATGGGAAGCGATTGATTTTCCCCCGATACTTTGATGAACGGGTGTACTGATCCCGTCGAAAATCGGGGCAGTTTACTGCTACGGGATCACTGCACCGCCCGTTACGATCTCTTAGTGTCCTTCGATATTATCAGCGAAGGGCGCACGCTTGCGCAGTAAGAAAAGGTATTCTCCTGCTTTTTCCGTTTCTTCGACGTAGCAGTTCAGATCGTTCCATTCGTAAGAGCCATCCAGTTTATCCCTTACATCAGACAGAGAAAGCTCTGATGAAAAAGTGATCAGTGTCAGACAGTCCACATGATTTCCCGTACCTGTAGTATTGCCTGTCTGCGATTCGACAGAAATGATCTCGGTATCGGGAATGGAATCGACAATATCACGTTTAAGGCGGTTTGTCTGTATACCGGTCGAGGCATGATTGACGATAATACCGAAGACTTCAATCAATATAAGTAACAGCGGAACGGCAAGGAAGCCGATCAGAAACTTTTTCATCGTTTTCATTAGAAACTCCTTATCATTCAAAAACATGAAATTCCCCTTTTTGTTTCACTATACCATAATACTTTCATTCTGTCAAGGCGAAAAGGAAAACGGTTTCTTTCCGTGCATCTTGCTATTTAAAGATATGTATGGTATAATTCAGGCGATAATAAGGTTAAGCGCTTCAGGAAGCTTTGCGGAGAAAGGAAAACAGACTGCTTTTTCACGGACTCCTACAACGATCGGGCTATGATGGACATTTCCGAAAAGGTCTTTCTGGTCAGCAAGGGAAGGATAAGTCGGATAAAATAACAGGGTATTCCTTGACAATACGCAGAAGTGATGTTATAATGAAAAAGCTTTATATACTGTCATTTCAAAGACATAAAGGAGAGATCATATGAAGGAAAAGGACACTGTCAAAAAGAAAAAATGGCCAAAGGTACTGCTGGTAATACTTATCATTATCGCATTGCTTGCAGGCTTCATCACTTTCAATGCCTCGAAGAACATGAAGGTAATGAACAGGACCCTTGATTCTGGCATGGATACTATTTCAAGATACGCAACAGTCACACCCGTTGACACAGGGGACTTCTCGCAGATAAAGATGTACGGACTGATGAAGTTCAACGTGTCTCAGTACGACATACAGGATCTGGGAAACCTCTCCGTAATGACCGTTAATATGGGCTTTATGCAGATGGTCTCATACGTTATAACTCCCTATGAGAAGAATATGCCGCTGCTCTCAATGGACTTCATGTACATAATGGGCAAGCGCAAGGCTTATGCGGAGTTCTATGACCTTGTGCCCGACAAGACTGCTCCCGAATATTCGGAAGTTATGGATGCTGTGAAAGAGTTTGAGAGCAAGTACAGCAGCCTTGAGGACATATCCACGGAGCCGGCGTGGTATGACGATCTTATGACCGTAGCCCTGCACAAGGCAGGCAAACGCGCTGACGATGAGCAGATCGAGCAGATGTTCTGTGATGCTATCTCCATTTATATGGATCAGGCGAACTCCCTCGAAAAGCTGACTCCCGAGGAGCAGACTGAGAAGCTGGCACTGACTCAGGAATATTCCGACAACCTTATCTCAAAGGGCGGAGTTTCCACAGATGTGTTCAAAAAGGCACTGGGCGAAGAAAAGACCAAGGAGTTCTTCGACAAGGTGTTCTTCGGCACAGAGAGCAGAAAGTGAACCGTAAATAAACACGCAAGCCCCTGAGCGATGAGATATCACTCAGGGGCTTTATCATGCCTTTGAACAGAAAATACGGCAGCTTATCTGCACTTGTGACCCGAAGCCGCTTCAAAATTGTACTTTACGATGCCCAGATCTATCTTGGTCATCATGCCGCTCTTGGTGGTGATAACGGGTTCGTCACCGTCGAGAGTCACGAAGAACTTCTGCTCATTGAGAGCCGTGGGAGCCATCATGGCTGCAATGAGTCCCGTCCTGAACCACTGGGGCATATCGTCGCGGGGAACGTCGCATAGCTTCTCGACGGGCTTTGAACGGTGCTTGGTGCCCTCGTTGGCGCCGTAGCCGATGGCGATAACGCAGACCAGCTTTTCATCGGAAGCTACCTCAGCCTGCTGCTTGCGCTTTCCGTAGGTGCCTGCCACCCAGCAGGTGTTGAGACCCATCTGCTGTGCGGCGAGGACTATCTTCTGTCCGTAATAGCCGCAGAGCTCATCGAGATTCTCAAGGGACTTCTTGCCTACTAATGCAATGTAGTTTGTAACGTTGGTGAATTTGCCGTAATGCGCCAGAAAGGTGTTGAAGCACATGGGCTCGTCGTAGATTATCTGTAACCTGAGTCCGCTCTCCTCACAGCATGAGTTTATGAGTTCCGCCAGCCGGTCTCTGTGTTCCTGAGAGATAGGCTTGTTAAGGAACTGTCTTACGCTGTGTCGTGAGCTTATTGCTTCCTTGATGTTCATAGGATCCCTCTTTTCTGCAAAAAACTGCATTTTTTCTAATTTTAGCACATTTTTGCTTATAATGCAAGATGAAAATGTGATTTTTTTGTTAGATCCAACTCGATGTTTCGGGAGTTTTCTTGACAGCTGCTGCCGTTGCTGATATAATTGGATAAAAAGGAGTGAAAGTATGGATAAGAGGAGCTTTACAAAAAAAGCAGGCATTGCCGCAGACGTTCTCATGTACCTGATACTGCTGGTGCAGATGCTGTATGTCTTTACGGGGAACACCCTGCATGAATGGCTGGGGATAGGCTTTTTCCTGTGCCTCATAGTTCATATTGTAATAAAGCGCAAGGCCATCGCAGGGATGTGGAAGGGCGGTAAAAAATCCGCGGCAAGGCGCTTTTCCGATATAGTTACAGTGCTGCTTTTCCTGTGCATAATAGCTCTCATGGTCAGCAGCATGGGAGTATCAAGGCTGCTGTTTCAGTGGTTCAGATTTTTGGGCAGCAGCGATATCCACCGCTATCTGGCAACAGCCGTGCTCACACTGGCAGTAGTACACGGCGGTATGCACGGATATATCCGCACGAAGAAAAAGAAGACCGCAGCCTTTCTCATAGCCGCAGGTGCAGCAGCTTCCATAGCCGTCGGACTGGCTCTTGTGCCCTATATGAACAGGCACTTCAGGACTGTCAGCGTTGACCGCCGGCAGGCTGTTGAGGGCGAGAAGGTGGAGTGGAGCGGCAGCAAGCCCCTTGTGGTGTACTTCACAAGAGTGGGCAACACCGACTTCGAGGAGGACGTTGACGCAGTTTCGGGAGCATCTCTCATGCTCTGCGACGACGAGCTCACTGGCAGCAACTATCTCGCTGCGGAGATGGTATGTGACGCTCTGGACTGCCGGATGGAGGCGATAACCGTGACAGGAAAGAAGTACCCCTCATCTTATGGAGACACAGTGTCGGCGGCAGGCAGGGAGCTCCGCGACAAAGCCCGTCCCGATATAGCTCCTGTGGACGTTTCGGGCTATGATGATATCATTCTCATCTATCCTCTCTGGTGGGGAACAGTTCCCATGCCGGTTGCCACATTCCTTGAGGGCACAGACCTGAGCGGCAAGCACATCTATCTCATTGCCACGCAGGGCAGCAGCGGCTTCTCAAAGAGCACAGCTGATATACAGGATATGGCAAAGGGAGCGGAAGTCACCGAGGTCATGAGCATCTACTGCGACGACATCCCCACAGCAAGGCAGAGCATTGCCGATGAGCTGAAAAGAATCAACCGATAACAAAGGCATTTGCCGCCGCTTACGGAATACCGTCAGCGGCGGTTTTTGCATTATGGAGCAAAATATACTTTCAGAACGGAGCGAAAATGACAGAATGGAGTTGCGGAGGGCAGTTCCTCCGTGATATACTGTACTACGGCTGCTGCGGCAGCCATAAATTATGAAGCGTTGTTAGATTATTCTAACGGATGGAGGTTTTATGAAAGGCAAGGATCTCATAAACATAGGAATTTTTTCCGCCATATACTTTGTGGTGGTCATGGTATTTGCAATGCTGGGCTTTATCCCCGTATTCATGCCGCTGCTGGCAGTGCTCGTGCCCATAGTCGGCGGAATACCGTTCATGCTGTTCCTGACAAAGGTAAAGAAGTTCGGCATGATACTCATTATGAGCATTATCATGGGCATCATGATGATACTGACGGGAATGGGCTTCTTCACGGTCATAGTCAGCGCAGTTACAGGGCTCTGTGCGGAGCTTATCTACAAAAGCGGACAGTACAGGAGCGCCTCAAAGGCAGTCCTCACCCACGGAGTTTTCAGTATGTGGCTCTGGGGCAACTACCTGCCGCTGTTCTTCATGGCTGATAAGTACTGGTCCACCCGTCAGGATTTCGGTCAGGACTACATTGACGCCCTCACAAAGCTCATGCCCATGTGGATGTGTCCCGTACTTCTTGTGACTGCATTCGTTTGCGGCATCATCGGAGGACTTCTCGGCAAGGCGCTGATGAAGAAGCACTTTGCCAAGGCAGGCATAGTATGATAAAGCTGGACCCGAGAACGAAGCTGCTGCTCCTTCTGGCGGAGGCGATCGTAGTTCTTGGCGGACTGGGCGGAAGCAGCGCGGAGCCCTTCAAAACTGTATTCATGGTGCTGCCGTTTCTGCTGCTGTTCAGTGCGAAGAAGGTCAGGACAGCCGTTATCGGCGGTTTGCTGCTCGGACTGGGGCTGGCGGCAGAGTTCATTCCCGCAGGGCACAGCTGCTCAATAATACTGCTTATGTGCAGCGGCATACTCACAAGGTTCGTGCCGAGCATAATGATGGGAAACTATGTCATGAGCAGCACAAAGGTCAGCGAATTTACGGCGGCAATGGAGCGTATGCACGTTACTCAGAAGATAACTATCCCCATGGCGGTCATGTTCAGATTTTTCCCCACGGTAAAGGAGGAGTGCTCCGCTATCGGTGAGGCAATGAAGATGAGGGACATCCGCTTCGGCGGCAGCAAGGTCTTGCAGATGGCGGAATACCGCCTTGTTCCCATGATGACCTGTTCCGTGAAGATAGGCGAGGAGCTGTCGGCGGCGGCGCTCACAAGGGGACTGGGCTCGCCTGTGAAGCGCACCAATGTATGCAGGATAGGCTTCCATGCTGCGGATATAGTCATGTTCCTGCTGTGCGCGGCAGCA
The DNA here is from genome assembly GCA_017519145.1 of Ruminococcus sp. Lineage (GTDB taxonomy): Bacteria > Bacillota > Clostridia > Oscillospirales > Ruminococcaceae > Ruminococcus. The sequence goes on along the minus strand of JAFWTA010000032.1, from coordinate 28,327 downwards.
CTGGGGTGGATAATATGGAGGTCGGTGACATGACGGAACTGAAAGACGTAAGCTTCAGCTATGCGGCAGCTCCCGAAAAGGGCTGCATAAAGCACATGGACCTCACTGTCCCGGACGGGCAGTTCCTGCTGCTGACAGGGGGCTCGGGCTGCGGAAAATCCACGGTGATAAGGCTGCTGAACGGTCTTGTTCCCCACTTCTTCGAGGGAGAGCTCTCGGGGGATGTGCTCATTGACGGCAGGTCCGTTCCGAAAATGGAGCTCTACGAGACTGCTGCCATGCAGGGAACGGTTTTCCAGAATCCGAGGGCGCAGTTCTTCACTGTGGATACAACGGGAGAGCTGGCGTTCGGCTGCGAAAATCAGGGGCTTCCCGAGGAGGAGATACTGTCGCGCATTGACAGGACAGTGGAGCGCTTCCGTATAGCCGACCTCATGGACAGGAACATTTTTGCCATGTCGGGGGGCGAGAAGCAGAAGATAGCCTGCGCCTCGGTGGACACAGCTCAGCCGCCGCTGATACTCCTTGACGAGCCCTCTGCCAATCTGGACTATGCCTCAACAATGCAGCTGAGAGAGATAATAAAGCTGTGGAAGGCTGAGGGCAGGACTATAATCGCCGCGGAGCACCGCCTTTTCTACCTGTGGGACATCGCTGACAGGGCATTGCTTATCCGTGACGGTTCCATAGCAGAGGACTGGAGCAGGGCTGATATGGACTCTATGACTAACGAGAAGCTGGCGGAGTACGGGCTTCGGTCGATACACGATACCGACCCTGTCACCATAGAGCTGTCATGCAGCCGCAGCGAGGTATTCAGCGTAAAACCGCATAAGAAGTTCACCTTCCCCACGGAGATACCCCTCCATGAGATAACGGCTGTCGTTGGCAGGAACGGCGCAGGAAAGACCACCTTTCTCAGGCATATGTGCAGGAGCGCAAAGCGTTCACGGCGCATATTCATGGTCATGCAGGACGTTGACCACCAGCTGTTCACGGACAGCGTCCTTGAGGAGGTGCTCATTAGTCTGCCCGATGAGGACGAGGAGAAAGCGCGTGAGATACTCCGCAGCCTTGACCTTGAGGACTATGCAGACCGTCATCCCATGAGCCTTTCCGGCGGTCAGAAGCAGCGTGTGGCTATTGCCTGTGCAGCGGCTTCCGGGAGGGATATACTCCTCTTTGACGAGCCCACCAGCGGTCTTGACTACGAGCATATGCAGCAGACCGCACAGCTTTTCCGACAGCTCAGGGAGCAGGGGAGAACTATACTTGTAGTGACCCACGACAGCGAGCTCATCGAAGCCTGCTGTACTGATATTATACGACTGGAGTGATGATATGGATAAACCGCTTTACTATATGCTTGACAACCTGAATACACTTTACAAATGCTCCAACGTCTTTCAGGTGGCGGCAGATGAGAACTGCCGTGTGCTGAAGGTGACAGGCAGTGACGGAGAGGGCTTCATGACGCTGTATCAGGTGTTTCAGGGAGTATACCTCATGTACAATGACTTTCATATGAAGTTCTGCGCCTCTGACTATCAGGCTGCGGATACTCTGCTCTGCATTGACCATTGCCGTGAGGGCAGGATGGAGCACGAAGCAGGTCACGGCATACGCTACTGCATGGAGCCGGGGGATGTGAGGATAGACAGGCGAGTTCACCACAAGGGGATGGTGCATATGCCGCTCTGCCACTATCACGGGATCACCGTGGGATTTCAGACAGACCTTGCCGAGATAGCCATGAAGAAGGAGCTTCCCACCTTTGACATCGACCTGCGGAAGCTTTCTGAGAAATTCTGTCCCGATGACAGAGAGTGTCTGATACAGAATGATGAGGGACTGAACCGCATTTTCATGCAGCTTTACAACGTAAATGAAAGACTGGGGCTTGATTACTTCAAGCTGAAGGTCGTAGAGCTGCTCGTTTGTCTGAAAGCACTGTCGCCCGATGAATTCAGCATCGACAGGCAGTACTTCTCGGCGGCGCAGGCTGAGAGAGTAAAGGAGATACATGACCTTATAACCTCTCATCCCGACAGGAATTACACCATAGAGCAGCTTGCAAAGAGCTGCGGACTGCCGCCTGCCACTATGAGAAGGTGCTTCAAGGGAATGTACGGCAGTCCGGTTTACAAGTTCATAAAAACCTATCGTATGCAGTATGCCGCGGACCTGCTCTTGTCGGACAGAGAGCGTCATATTGCAGATATAGCCCAGAGCGTGGGCTACGACAACGCCTCGAAGTTCTCGGCGGCGTTCCGCGGAGTAATGGGGGTAACTCCGCAAAAATACAGAAAAGGAGGAGAATGATATGGGAAAGGACAAAAACCATTCATTCCGCTGGCTGCTGAGCCAGTCGGGGAGCAGAAAAAACCGCTTCATCGCCAGTGTTGTGCTGGCGGCGCTTAGTACTCTGTGCGGCATAGCTCCTTATTACTTCATAGCAAGGATAGTGAGGATGCTGCTGGACGGCAGCTCGGACAAGGGAGCATACATACTCAACTGTGTGATAATACTTCTGCTGTGGCTGGGACACGCCCTGTTCCATGCCGTTTCCACGGAAAACTCTCATGTAGGCACATTCCATGTGCTTGCGGTCATACGAAAGAAGACACTGGACAAGCTGGCAAAGATGCCGCTGGGCGACGTAATATCACAGCCCTCGGGCTCGCTGAAAAACATCATAGTGGAGCGCATCGACAGCATCGAGCCCACCCTTGCCCATGTTCTGCCGGAATTTACCACGGGCATAGGCGCACCTGTCGTTGTAATGATATATGTGTTCATCATCAGCTGGAAGCTGGGTCTTGCAGCACTTATAACCGTACCGCTTGGAATGCTGTGCTATATGCTCATGATGTTCGGCTATGAGCAGAACTACAAGCGCTGCGTGGACGCCACAAAGGCGCTGAACGATGTTTCCATGGAGTACATAAACGGTATCGAGGTCATAAAGGTATTCGGAAAGTCCGAGAGCAGCTACGCTAAATTTGCCGCTGCTGCAAAGGAGTGTGCTGCAAGCTTTGTTGACTGGATGAGAAAGTGCAGTGTGTACATGACCTTTGCCATGAGCATAATGCCCGCAACCATGGTAGCTGTTCTGCCTATCGGAGGAATAATGGCTATCCACGGCACTATAACCGCTGCGGACTTCATCACCGTCATAGTTATGACCGTGGGACTTATCGAGCCCATAATAGGAGTAATGTCCTACTCCGACGATATCGCTCAGATGAGCACCATCGTAGGAGAGGTGAGACAGATAATCGACGCTCCCGAGATGGAGCGCCCCGATACACTGACAAAGGTGCCGCAGAACAGCGATATCGTCCTTGACGATGTTCACTTCGGCTACGGCGAGAAGGAGATACTCCACGGAGTATCCATGAACATAAAAACAGGGGATTTCATTGCACTGGCAGGACCCTCGGGAAGCGGCAAGTCCACTATCGCAAGGCTTATAGCGGGACTGTGGGACGTTGGCTCGGGAAGCATCTCTCTCGGCGGCACAGATATCAGGGAGATACCTCTGGAGGACTACTCCGACAGGATAGCCTATGTATCGCAGGACAACTACCTCTTTGACCTGTCCGTAAGGGACAATATCCGCATGGGCAGAACAGACGGAACAGCTTCCGATGAGGAGGTCGAGAATGCCGCAAGACAGAGCGGCTGTCACGAGTTCATAATGGGGCTGGAGAACGGCTATGACACCATAGTCGGCAACTCCGGCGGCCACCTGTCGGGAGGCGAGCGTCAGCGTATCGCCATTGCGAGGGCAATGCTGAAAAACGCGGACGTTATCATCCTTGACGAGGCAACTGCCTATACTGACCCAGAGAATGAGGCGGTCATACAGGAGTCCGTGGCGAAGCTGGTAAAGGGCAAGACCCTTATCGTCATCGCTCACCGCCTCTCCACCATCAAGGATGCAGACCGTATCTACGTCATCAGGGACGGAGCTGTGGCTGAGAGCGGTACACATGATGAGCTCCTTGAAAAACACGCGGTATACGAGAAGATGTGGAAGGCCCATATGGCTTCCAGAGACGGAGGTGAGGAAAATGTTTAAGATACTGAAAAACTTCTTCGATTTCTGCACTGCGGAGGACAGGAGAAAGTTTTATCTGTCCATATTTCTCAGCTTCGTGCAGGCACTTTTCGAGGCAATGAAGATACCTGCCATAGGAGTTATGGTAAAGGCTCTCCTTGAGAACAATGTCACGGGAAAGACCTGCCTTACCTGCCTCGGTATAATGCTTGTGAGCGTTATCGGCTCGGGCATAGTCAAGACCAAGTCCACCATGCTCCAGACAGAGGGCGGATACAGCACCTGTGCGGGAAAGCGTATGGAGATAGCTGAGCATCTGCGCTATCTTCCCATGGGCTACTACAACGCAAACAGCCTCGGCAGGATAATGTCCGTAGCCACAAATACTATGCAGAACCTTGAAAACGTGGCAACAAGAGTGGTAATGATGGTGTGCTCGGGCATAGTCACCACCGCTGTCATCACCGTGCTGATACTCATATTCGACTGGCGCATAGGGATTCTTCTCTGCGTCGGACTTGCCCTGTTTTTCGCGGTGAACAGCGCCATGATGAAGGCTTCTGCGGCAATGTCGAAGCAAAAGCTGGAAAAGGACTCCGCACTTGTGGCAAGAGTCATCGAGTACATACAGGGTATTTCCGAGGTCAGGGCATATCGCCTTACGGGAAGCCAGAGCCGTCAGCTCAACAAGGCTATCGACGAGAATGAGAATGCAAACATCGCCATGGAGATAAAGCTCATACCCTTTATGACTGTCCAGAGCTTCATACTGAAGGCTGTGGGAACTCTCATAACCCTTGCATCACTGCTGCTTTATCTCGGCGGCACAATGGAGCTTCTCACCTGTATGATAATGATAATAAGCTCCTACATCATCTACGCTCAGCTTGACACCGCAGGAAAGTACTCCGCACTGCTGAGGACCGTGGATGTCAGCGTAAGAAGCGCTCAGGAGATCCTTGACACCCCTCAGATGGATATTGCCGGCGAGAATGCCGTTCCCGCAAGCTGTGACATCAGCGCCGAGAATATTGGCTTTGCCTATGAGGAGCGCAGGATAATCGACGGGGTATCCCTTGATATCCCCGAAAAGACCACCACTGCCATCGTAGGGCCCTCGGGCGGCGGCAAGACCACTCTTGTGAATCTGCTGTCGCGTTTCTGGGACGTTGACGAGGGCAGAGTTACTCTCGGCGGACGGGACGTCAGGGAATACAGCATGGACGCGCTTATGCGGAATTACAGCTTTGTATTCCAGAGGGTATATCTTTTCCGAGACACCATTGCCAACAATATACGCTTCGGACAGCCCGATGCTCCCATGGAAGCCGTTATCGAGGCGGCTAAAAAGGCTTGCTGTCACGACTTTATATCTGCACTTCCGGAGGGCTACGACACTGTCATCGGCGAGGGCGGAGCAAGTCTATCGGGCGGTGAAAAGCAGCGTATCTCCATTGCCAGAGCCATTATGAAGGACTCTCCCATCATTGTTCTGGATGAGGCGACTGCAAATGTAGACCCCGAGAACGAGGCAGAGCTCATGCAGGCAGTTGAGGCTCTCACAAAGGAAAAGACCATCATTATGATAGCACACCGACTGAAAACTGTCCGCAATGCCGACCGCATACTTGTGGTTGACCGCGGCAGGATAGTACAGCAGGGCACTCACGATGAGCTCATGGCTCAGGAGGGCATTTACCGCGGCTTCATTCAGGGACGCGAAAAGGCTGTGAGCTGGAAGCTCTGACAGAAAACATGATATAGCATAAATAAAAGGTCTCCGCACTGCAAAGCGCAGTACGGAGACCTTAGCCTTTAGGGGTGGGAATTATCTGAGGTACTGAGTGTAGAAGGACTCTATCTTATCAAAGGGGATAGCGTCCTTGCCGCCGCCGTCATAGAGGTCTGTGTGGACGGCTCCCTCAACAACGAGGAGCTCTTTGTTGTCGCCTGTGAGCTTCTTGAAAGCGTCCTCGCTGAAATAGCGTGAATGAGCCTTTTCACCGCATACCACCAGAACTGCCGAGCGTATCTCGTCGGAGTAGGCGAGTATGGGCATATTTATGAATGACAGCGAGGAGGTCTTGTTCCAGCCGCCGTTGGAGTTCAGTGAACGTGGGTGATAGCCTCTGTCGGTCTTGTAGTAGGAGTGGTAGTCCTTTACGAAGAAGGGCGCGTCCTCGGGGAGAGGGTCAACGACTCCGCCGCCAAGCTCATACTCACCTGCGGCATAGTCCTTGATACGCTGCTGATTGAGAGCCTGCTTCATGGCAAAACGTGCGTCAGCGCTGTCTGCTTCGTCGAAATAGCCCTTTGCGTTCACGCGGGTCATATCGTACATGGTAGAGGAAACAGTTGCCTTTATGCGTGTATCTATGGCAGCAGCATTTATAGCCATGCCGCCCCAGCCGCAGATACCCAGTATGCCAATGCGCTCAGGGTCAACGTTTTCCTGAAGTGAGAGGAAGTCCACAGCCGCGCAGAAGTCCTCGGTATTTATATCGGGGGAGGCGACATATCTGGGCTGACCGCCGCTCTCGCCCGTGAATGAGGGGTCAAAAGCGATGGTGAGGAAGCCGCGCTCTGCCAGAGTCTGCGCATAGAGTCCCGAGCACTGCTCCTTGACTGCGCCGAAGGGTCCGCATACTGCAATAGCAGCCAGTTTCCCCGAAGCATTCTTTGGTATATACATATCAGCCGCAAGAGTAATGCCATAGCGGTTGTGGAAGGTTATATTCTTGTGTTCTGTTTTGTCGGACTTGGGGAAGGTCTTGTCCCATTCCTGAGTGAGAGTGAGCATTTCATCTTTCATTTCTGTATACCTCCGTTTTTATCCAGTGTGTAGGTGAAGTAATCGAGACAGTCTATCTGCCTGTTACAGCTGTGAACTGTGTCCAGCAGCTGTCTGCGGTATTCGCTGATGAGCTTGTTTGCGGCGGCGATATCATTATTGTCAATGAGCGTCATGCACTTTTCGATGGTGTCTTTGTCCATGCCTGCGTCGGCGAGGTTCTGCCTTGCTGCCGAGAGAGCGGCGGTGCTGTCTGTCATGTCGTTCACCTCCTGTAACTAAAGTCTAACACAGTCTCGGCAAAATTGCAAATACTTTATATCTAAACCACATTATGCTTGACAGGCATATCACAGAAATGGTATAATTTCATTATAAAAATGGAGGTGCAGTCTATGGAGATACGAGTATTACGCTATTTTCTTGCCATCGCAAGAGAGGGCAGCATAACAAATGCCGCCAATTACCTTCATGTTACCCAGCCCACACTGTCAAGGCAGATAAAGGAGCTGGAGGAGGAAGTGGGGCAGAAGCTCTTTATCCGCGGCAGCCATAACATGAAGCTGACTCAGGAGGGCTTTATCCTGCGTAAACGCGCAGAGGAGATAGTTTCCATGGTGGACAAGACCGAGGCGGAGTTCCGCTCCATGGAGAGCACCGTGGCCGGGGACATATACATCGGCGGCGGAGAGACCAGAGCAATAAGCTATATTGCTGATGTGGTCAGAGAGCTTCGGGAGGAGTATCCCGATATAAAGTATCACCTCCACAGCGGCAACGAGGCTGACGTTACCGAGCGCCTTGACAGGGGGCTCATCGACTTCGGCATACTTGTCCAGCCTGCGGACCTTACCAAATACGACTGCCTGCATCTGCCTGCGGAGGACATATGGGGAGTTGTCATGCGAAAGGACTCGCCCCTTGCGGAGAAGCCGTCCATAACAAGACAGGACCTGCGTGAGCTTCCGCTGATACTTTCACGACAGGCAATAGCAGGCAGGAAAGAGGACAATGAGTTCATCAACTGGTTCGGCAGTGATTTTGACAAGCTCAACATTGTCACCACCTTCAATCTCATGTATAACGCGGCAATTATGGTGGAGGCAGGCATTGGCTACGCCGTTGGTATCGACGGTATCACCAATACAGACGTGAACAGTCCGCTGTGCTTCCGCCCTCTTGAGCCGAGAATGACCGCAGGTCTGGATGTTATCTGGAAGAAGTATCAGGTGTTCACTCCCGCTGCGGAGCTTTTCCTGAAGCGCTTGCAGGAGAGATATGCCTTAGCGTAATATCATATAATTCAAAATAGGTATTTGCAATATCAGCTTTTGTGTGTTATGATGAAGATACGGAAAGGAGCTGATCTGCATTATGAAACGTACAGTAAAGATCACAGCTGTATCTGTTATCGCCGCCGCTGCGGTGCTTACGGGAATAACAGCCGCAGGAGCTGCAAAAAGAAATAATTACACAGGGGATGATCTCGGTTCGATGCAGGATCATCTCCTCGGAAAGACAGCCGCTTCCGAGGGAGCGGATTACGATGCCGATAACGACGGAGAATGGACCTCTCTCGATCTGTGCATAATGAGAAAGGAGGCTGTGGGAGCCATGAAGGAAAGCTCACTCATCACCATTGAGGTGAACGGTCACAGTCTCACCGCGGAGCTGGCTGACAACGATGCAGGAAAGGCTCTGGCAGCGCTGGCGGAAAATGGTCTCACTGTGGAGCTCAGTGAATACGGCGGCTTTGAAAAGGTGGGAAGGCTTCCCGAGCCGCTGCCTGCCGATGATGAGCGCATTACCACAGAGGCAGGGGACATCATGCTGTATCAGGGCAGCCAGATGACCATATTCTACGGCTCCAACACATGGAGCTACACAAAGCTGGGACACATTACGGGAGTCTCTCAGCAGGAACTGAAGGACGTCTTCGGCAGCGGTGATGTCACTGTGGAGATATCCCTGAAAAACTGAATGAAATACATAACGGCGCACATCGGCAGGGGAGAAGCCACTGCCTTAGTGCGCCGTTTTTTCAAGCCCTGTGAAGGACTATCTCATACATTGTTTTCATTTTGCCCTCGGGGTCATCTGCGAGGGAGATGGTGCCGTTATGCGCCTCAACTATCTTGCGGCTGATAGCGAGACCCAGTCCCGAGCCCTTTGTGCCTGTACGGGATTTGTTGCCCACCACGAATGGCTCGAAGATGGTCTTCCTCAGCTCCTCGGGGATACCCTTCCCGTTGTCGCCTATATTGATGATTATATCGCCGCCGGACTCCTTCATAGCGGCATATATGGCAGTTCCCGGGGGATTATGCCTGTATGAGTTGGTGATGAGGTTCTCGAAAACGCGGCTGAGCTGCTTATGGTCGAAGCTGAACATGATCTCCTCGTCGGGCAGTTCGGCTACCAGCTCAAAGCCTGCAAGCTCCAGATCCTGATACTTCATGGCGAGATAGCTCCGCAGGTACTCGCAGAGATCCCCCTCCTCCATATTGAAGTCGAAATGGGGATGCTCCAGCTTGCTGTACTCATGGAGGGTGTTTACCAGCTCTGCAACTGTTTCCGACTTGCGGCAGATGCTGTCCAGATACTTCCGCTTTGTGTCATCGTCGATGATATCGTCACTTATAGCCTTTGCATAGCCCTGCATGACGGTTATGGGAGTCTTGATATCGTGGGAGATATCCGCGATCATCTGTCTCTGCTCGTCCTCAAGCTGTTTCCGTTCCTCCTCACTGGCTTTTAGCTTTTCCATGAGGCGGTTATAGCTTCCGCAGATGTTGTTGAACTCCTTGATCTTTGAGTTTATCTCTGACAGCTCGTTATTGACGAGAGCCGACTGTGAGAAGTGCTCAAGAGCCTGATCCAGCTTTTTCAGCTCCTTTGAGAGCCGTATTATGATCTTTATACCGAACAGGATAATGATGATTATGACAAAGATATAGAGCGATAGTGTGGCGTAGCTGCTGAATAATGCCATTTTCATGTTCAGTTTTCGGTAAAGCTCGGAATATGCGGGCTCATAATGTATAATGCCGGTCACAAGATAATCCTCTTCAAATGCCTTTTCTTCTTCTTTCGTGGCATCGGGAAATACTTCAAAGTATACAGACCGTATTTGCTTCTTGGCAAAGTGATCATAGGTAATGTTTATCATATCTATGGAGAAAAGTATGATCACCAGCATTGCCAGAAGATTGCCGAGGATATAGATCACCAGACTGCTTTTGGGCTTTTTATTTCTTTTTTTCAATTTTGTATCCCAGTCCTCTCACTGTTTTTATGTATGTGGGGGATTTGCTGTTATCGCCAAGCTTGTCGCGGAGCTTTGAGATATGCACCATCATGGTGTTGTCGTCGGTCTCATAGAAATCGCCGTTGATGCGCTGATATATCTGCGCCTTTGTGAATACCATGCCGGGCTTTTCCATAAAGAGGGACAGTATCTTGAACTCGGTGGGCGTAAGTATTATCTCCTTGCCGTTTTTATAGAGTATGAACTTCTTGGTATCCAGTTTCAGCTCGCCCACTGTGAGCATATCGCCGTTTTCCTCGGCGGCGGAGCTGTCCAGCTTGTACTTCCTGCGCAGATTTGACTGTATACGGGCGATGACCTCCAGCGGATTGAAGGGCTTGGTGATATAGTCGTCGGCACCGATGTCAAGGCCCAGTATCTTGTCGCTGTCCGCATTCATGGCGGAGAGTATGATTATGGGGATATTGCTTATCTCGCGTATCTTCTTGGTGAGCTCATAGCCGTTTATCACAGGCATCATGATATCCAGCAGGGCGAGGTCGGGCTTTTCCGAAAGCATAAGCTCAAATGCTTCGCTTCCGTCGTATGCGCTGACCACTTCAAAGCCCGAGTTCACAAGGTACAGCCTGAGCACCTCCTGAATATCGGTGTCGTCCTCGGCGACGAGTATCTTATATGTCATAGGAACTTCCTCACTTCCGTGTAAATGTCAGAATGAGGCCACTTCATGAAAGTGACCTCTTTTGAGCGCATTGATAAGGTCGTCAATGCTGTATATGTATTATATCATGGAAATCAAGTTTTTGCAATGTGAAAAGAGATCATTCGTATCTCAGCGCGTCTATGGGATTCATTTTAGCAGCCTTGCTTGCAGGGTAGTATCCGAAAAAGACTCCGAAAAGCATGGAGAATACCACGCTTATGACTATGGACGATGCCTCTGCGCTGCCGCTTATGCCCATGAGAGAGCTCATGAGCTTGCCCAGCAGGAGACCTGTCACCACTCCCACTGTGCAGCCAAGCATACATATCATTACAGCCTCAATGAGGAACTGTGTGCGGATATTTCCGTTTGTAGCGCCCAGCGCCTTTCTTGTGCCTATCTCTCTTGTCCTTTCGGTTATTGACACCACCATGATGTTCATGACGCCGATTCCGCCTACAACGAGTGATATTGCAGCGATAGCCATGAGCACCAGCTTCATGATGCTGATTATCATTGCCACGGAGTCCAGAGCCTCCTGAAGTACCAGCACATCTGCCTTGTAAGCATCATTGTCCTTGTAGAACTCGGTGTTGATATATTTTTCAAGGTCTTTTTCAAGCTTGTTGAGATCAGTGTCCTTTTTGGCAAGGGCACAGAAGTCTGTAAAGCAGCTCTCCCCGACAGGCTTCTGTGAAGCGTTATTGTATGGTACGAAAGCCGGCTCGCCTGTTGAACCGAACAGCATATCCTGCATCATCGACTCCTTTTCCTTGTGGTAGACGCCAACGACAGTGTAGTTGAAGAAGCTGTTGTTCTTGCGGCATTCGAGAGTCTTGCCGAGTGCGTTTTCGGTGCTGCCGTAGAGCATTTCCGCTTTCTTGTCGGGGAGCATTATCACTGACTTTCCGGAGCTGTATTCCTCGGCAGTTATGGACCTGCCTGCAGCTATATTTATGGTGCCTTTCATTTTCAGACCGCAGGGATTAATGCCGCAGATGTTAATATCATTGCTGCCTGTTTTCATGGTGCCGAGGTCATACGACATGATTATGCCCTCGAGCCTGTCCGAGAACTTCTCCCGAAGCTTCTCAAAGGTCTTTACATTATACTGGTCGGAGTTTCGCATCTCTCTCACGCTGTCATCGTAGTTCTGCTCGTCATTGATGTCCTCCTGTCCCTTTTGTATAAGGAAGAAGTATACCCGTCGGGACTCGGGACTGCTCATGGTATCCACGGTATAGCGCTTCATTCCGTTGCCCAGTATCATTATGGCTATGACAGCGGCAATACCGATGACTATACCCAGTGTAGTCAGCAGTGAGCGCATCTTGTTGGCTTTCAGCTCATTGAGTGCAAGGAGAATATTGTCCTTCAGCATATCTGCTGCCCCTCCTTTCGGAAATTATCCTGCCGTCCATAAGGGTGAGGACTCTTTCTGTTTCCTCAGCCAGCTCGTTTGAGTGGGTGATAAGGATAATGGTTATGCCCTTTTCACGATGGAGCTTATGGAACAGGTCCATTATCATGCGTCCCGTTGATGAGTCGAGAGCGCCTGTGGGCTCGTCGGCGAGGATTATGGAAGGCTCGTTTGCCAGAGCGCGGGCAATGGCTACACGCTGCTTCTGACCGCCCGAAAGCTCATCGGGTGTGTGCTTCATTCTATCCTTCATACCCACCATTTCCAGCAGCTCGGCTGCCCTTTTTTTCCGTGAGCGGCTTCTCATACGGGCGTACATCATGGGGAGCTCCACATTTTTCAGCGCGGAGTTTCGGGGTATGAGGTTGTATGTCTGGAAAACGAAGCCTATCTCCCGGTTGCGTATGTGAGAGAGCTCACCGTCCTTTGCGGAGCAAATATCCGTGCCGTTTAGTGTATACGAGCCGAGGGAGGGGCGGTCCAGAGCGCCGATGATGTTCATGAGGGTGGATTTTCCCGAGCCCGAGGCTCCCACAATAGACACGAATTCTCCTCTGCTGACAGTCAGGTCTATGCCGTGGAGTATCTCCAGTTCGTTGGGAGTTCCCACATAGAACCGCTTATATATGTTTTTAAGGTCGATGACCGTATTGCTGTTCATACTGCACCCCCATCAATAGAACAGGTCGGAGCCGCTGTCCTTGCTATTGCCGGAGGGAACGATGACCTTTGTGTTCACGGTTATACCGCTGCCCGATATCTCGGTGTAGTAGTCATCGCTGATTCCTGTATCCACGGCGATCTTTTCAGAGTTCTTGCCGTCTGTGGATACATTGATATAGCTGCTTCCGTCGGCTTCGGTGATTATGCAGTTATCGGGCACAGCCAGCACATCCGACTTTTCGGCGGTGATGATATCCAGCTTTGCGGTCATGCCGATGCGGAGTCCCTCGGGCTGGCGGATGAATTCCGCTTCAAGAGCGTAGCCATCATTGCCTTGGTCTGTGCTGAGATCGGTAAGTGAAGGCTGACCGGGGGTAGGTGCCGCGAAGCTTAGTTTACCGCTGTAAACATCGTGGCTGACAGCACTGACGGTGATATCAGCGTCCAGACCCTTGCTGAGTCTGCCTATGTCGAACTGGTCTGCGGAGGCGGAAATAATGAAGCTGCTGTCGTCCTGAACAACAGCGATGGCACCTCCGCTGTACAGCTCGCCCTCTTTCACATTAACGGCAGTAATAACACCGTCGCAGTCCGCTCTGACCGTATGCTCTTCAATGCTGCGCTTCAGCTCGTCAATTCTGTGAGCAGGCTCTGCAAGCATATCCTCTGCGGATATGCCTGTTGTTTTGAGCACATCTGCCTTTGCGGCAATATCCCCTGAAAGAGTTTCATCTGTATCGGTCTTTGTATCGGAGGCGGCGGACACTGCCTGCCTTGCCTCCTCTGTTAAGCGGTCTGCGGCGGAGAGAGCGCTTTTCAGCTCCTTTTCCTCCATTATTGCGGTGGACAGCTCTTCTGCACATTTTTTCGCTGCTGCGGCAAGCTCATCTGCATGAGCCTGTGCCTCCGCAAGGGCGTTGGCAGCGTCATCGGCAGCTTCAGCCGCCTTGTCACAGGCTTCCTTAGCGGCAGCTGTCTCCTCGGGAGAAGCTCCCTTATCGGCATACAGCTTGTCGAAGTCGGCTTTCAGCGCCTTGTATTCCGCCTGTGCGGCGTCGGAGGCAGCTTTCAGCTCCGCAGCACAGGCTGCTGCCTCCTCCGCCTGCTGAGCAGCCTGTTCGGTCATCTCGGACTTGTATATCCTGTCATTTACAGCGTTATTGTAGCTGTCTGAGGTCTCCTGCTGCTGAGCCAGAGCCTTGTTGTAGGAGTCCTTTGCCTCAGAGACAAGGCGGCTGCTCCTTGCGGTCTTTTCTGATCTTTCGGAAACTGCGCCGTCATACATACGCTGAGCGGCTTTGAGGTCGATATCGTTTTTGGCGGCAATATTCTCAAGCTGCTTTTCCGCAGCCGAGAGCTGTTCACGAATGTCGGTATCGTCAAGGACTGCGATGATGTCGCCCTTTTTCACTCTGTCGCCCACCTTGACCTTAACTTCCCTGACTTTGGTGTTTACGGCATTGCTGCTGACAGAGGAGACATTGCTGCTGCCTACGGTGCCCGAAACAGTGACGTACTGCTTTATGTCCATTTTCTCAACAGAAACTGTATGCTGAGCGGCAGCAGTTTCGGGTGCAGACCCGAAAGCACTGTAAACTGCCATGCCCCCCAGTGATAATGCGGCAGCTCCGCATAAGCTGATAACAGCGGTTCTTGCTATATGTTTTCCCATTTCATATCCCTCCATGGTTTGATGTTATGAGCATATTATAAACCGCTAATCTGTATTTCCGCTTCATGCAATCTTAAGATTTCTTAACACTTACCTTAAAGAATGTTAAGGACAGCAGTTCTTCTGAACGCTTTAAGCGTCCGTTGTACGATATGTACAATTGAGAAGGTTTAATTTCGGTATTTTTAATGGTTGAATGAAGCTTCATAAAGTGGTAAAATTTAATTAGCATATTACGGAGAGTCATTTTTTCACAAAGGAGGTAAAAGCCATGCCAATGCCTGTTATCATCGCTGTTGCGGCAGCAGTTGCTGTTATACTTCTTGTTGTGGTATTTGCCCTGCGAAAGAGAAGATCGGTAGCTGAGGAAGCATACTACAGCGAGCAGCTCAGGAGAGAGCAGGAGCGCACTGCGCAGAGGGAGGAGGCGGAGCGTCAGCGCCGCAAAGCTCTGCGTGAACGTGCCGAGAAAAATTGAATGACCAAAAAGAAGCGCAGACCTTGTGGTCTGCGCTTTTCTGTACCGTGTTTTAATTGCCCGCAGCTGCTTCCATGATAGTCTCAGAGATAATGGGAATATCGCTGACGAGAGTATTGCCGTAAATTGAATTAGTCACATCATCGGGAGTGTTGTCAAGGTAATAGACGCCGTTCTCGATAAAGTATCTTACTGCATCTATTCTGAGGACTGTATGCCCGTCGCCTGAAGTGAAGTCGAGGACGTAAATGTGCTTGTCATCCATCATGCTGAGCTCTACGCTGGGCGGATAGCTTCCGTCGGGAAGTCTGATGAGATCAAGGACATCCATGTTATCGACCTCGTACCAGCCGCCGTTACTGATAATATCGGAAATGCTTCTGAGTCCTTCCTGTGATATACTGTCGGTGCCGTAAATCATCTGAACATGGGCGTTCTCGTCACCATCAGTGTACTTCATGTTCAGGTCGATCTGGTTATAATGAAGATGATTTTCAGCCAGTGGATTTGTGTCAAGGAAGCGCCAGTCATTGGTGGTAAGGTCGGTTATGACTTCGGGTAGGGACGGCTTGTCGCTACTGCCCACTACACTCTTTATCCTGTCTGCCACAGTGATGTCGGAGCAGATACCGTTCCACAAAACTGAATAGTCTTTGCTTGCATACTGACCGTTTTCATCAACTTCGTATTCCGCATATCCGAAGAATGTTGAATCGGAATGTGACTCGATGTTGAGTACTATGTGTTTACCGTCATGGTCGGCGGTAAGAGTTACCTGTGAGTAATAGGCGTTCAACAGGAAATCCTGACTGGGAATATCGGGTTCTTCCTGCTGCATTTGTCTGTAATCCTCTTCTGTGAAGCCGAGACCGTCATCAATGATATCCGCGTTTGTATCTTCATTGTAGGCTGACTTGAATTCGCAGCTGCTGAGGATCTCATATACAGTCCTCTTCTGTTCATCTGAGAGAGCCTCATGGTGGATAGCGTTTACGTCGTTCATGATCCAGTCGCTGTTGAGGAAGCTGTTGTGTATGCTGTATCCCAAGTCTCTGCCCATTATCTCGGATAGCTTGTTTACAAGGCTGATGTAGTCGATATCGTAAGTCTTTATCTGGCGTGCGGAGCCTTCTGTGCGCTTATAGTTAGCCATGCCCTCGTATTCGGACTCTGTCTCATATTTGAAGCTGTCCCATGTAAGGGTATTGTTGTCGCCGTTGAGGGTCAGCATATTGAAGTCGGAGCCGTCCATGGAGATAAATGTCATCCTGTCGATGCCAACCAGCCAGAAAGGCTTTGTCTTTGGCTCAACAGACTCATTCCACTCAAGGCTGTTGAAAAGATCCTCGATCTGTTTACTCTGCTCAGGAGAGATGACCTCGCCGCTGCCGAAGGTGATCTGCGTTTCCTCGTCAGCTTTGACGAATATCTGCTTCTCTGCGTCCTCGCCGCCGGGAATGAAGTACTCACGTTCGGAGAAGTTGCCGAAGGGAGCAACGCCCTTATATTCGGGCTCTGTGGGAGTTTCCTCCTCGTCCTCGGAGCTGAGTATCTCATTGATAGTGGACTTGAAAAGACCGTAGTCTATCTTGTAGGCCTCAACGGACATCTCATCGTCGGTCATGAAGTACTGACCGTCCTGCTCATCAAAGTTGAAATGGGTATAGTTGAGGACACCGAACTCGCCTACGTCGTATATCTTTACTGCTTTTATCTCGTTGTCGCGGCAGTAGATGAAGTACGGGTCACTTTCGTCCGCATTTATGGGAGCAGGCGCATCTTCTATTGTGGAAATATCGATGGTCTCTGCCTCGGTGACAGCCTCGTTCACAACACCTATGGCTTCATCGGTATCTGCGGCGATCTCTTCATAATCATAATTATTGAAGAAATCCGCCAGCTTATCGCGCTTCTGCTGTGATATTATCGGACCGCTGAAAAGCTCGAAATATCCGTATGCTTCAGGACTGTCCTCTATCGTAACGGTTCTCATTGAATCTCTGTTGTAGTCACAGAGCTGATACTCAAGCTCCGAAAAGTCGCCGAAGGGAGCGACCTTCTTCTGGGTATCGAGTTGACTCTCGGCGGCAGGAGTGTTTCTGAAACGGTTGAATGCGTAAGCGCCGCCTGTTGCACCTCCGACTACCAGAGCGCAGGCTGCTGCGATACTGAGTCCGCGCTGCCACTTGGGACGGCGGTAGACCTCAACGCCGCTGACTGTCTGCTCTTTTTCTATGTCAGGTGCAGATGTATTATTGAATTTTCTTTCGCTCATTCTGAATATTTTCTCCTTTTCTCTATTGTCACGGGGAGGAAATTCAGCTTCAAGCCTGTCGGTAACGCTGCTCTCGGCATTTTCGAGAATATCAAATTCATTTTTCTCATTCATGACTTCACCTTCCTTCATCATCTTCCCTGAGAATGTCTCTGAGTCTGCTCAGGGCACGGCTGAGCCTTTTGCGGACCGTATTTGGCTTCATGTCTATCATATCGCCAATGTCCTCGGAGCTCCTGCCGTAGTAGTATTTCTGTATGATAATGGTCGAATCGGGTTCACCAAGGGATTTCACGGCGTCAAGCAGAGCGTGAGCGGTCTCAGTCCTTTCTGCCTGCTCGTCTATCCTCTCATCGGAGGAGAGCTGCACAGCCTCATCGGCGTCAAGGGACACCGTGGCTTTCACGCCCGAGCGTATCCTCCTGAACATATCTATGGAGCGGTTACGGGCTATGGCTGAAACAAATCCCTTAATATTGCCGCTGTGGCTGCTTTCAGAGTTGTACTTGGTGAATATCTCCGCAAAAACATCGCTTATACATTCGTCGATATCCTCGGGAGTTCCGAGGCTCCTCAGACGGTTGAAAACGATAGTATAAACGTAGTTGTAGTACTCATCGAAAATGAGCCTGTGGGCTTTTTCGGGTGAGCTGCTGAGAAGCCGGCGGAGCTGTTGGTCTGTCATCTGATCCCTCCTCGTTTTATTATGGATATCTCTAAAAACTCGTTTTGAAAGATGTCCTTTGACAGCGGGGCTGCCGAAGCAATTCAATGCGCATTTGTAACGCTCTGCAAATATACTCGCAGAAATAACATCTTCCGTGACACATGGGCGGAAGATTTTTTTGAAAAACCATGAAGTTAAGTGATAAAACATCAGAATTTTGCTAAAAATAGCGGAAAAAGCCTTGTAAATACGAAAAATATGTGATATAATTCAGTTAAGGGGTAACATTTTTGGTTACACAGGAGGATATTAAAATGAAGATCGGATTTATCGGAGCGGGAAAAGTGGGCTTTTCCCTCGGCAGGTATTTTGTCGGGAACGGTCTGGAGGTCTCGGGCTACTACTGCCGCAATGTACAGTCATCGGCAGAGGCAGCCAAGTTCACGGGAACGAAGTTCTACGAGGATGCGGTTGAGCTTGTAAAGGACAGCGATGTTATATTCATAGTTGTTCCCGACGGAGCCATAACAGAGAACTATTATGCCATCAGGGAGCTTGGTATCTGCGGAAAGCAGCTCTGCCACTGCAGCGGAGCCCTTTCGGCAGCGGAAGCCTTTCCCGAGATCAGGAGATACGGTGCGGCAGGCTGTTCCGTACATCCGCTGTTCCCCATAAGCAGCAGGTATGACTCCCACAGGGAGCTGAAGAATGCCTTTTTCTGCATAGAGGGCGATGAGGCGGCTGCGGCTGAGTGGAAGGGGATAATCGACAAAATGGGCAATCCCACACGGCTAATAAACGGAAGTGCAAAGAGCGAATATCACGCAGCCTGTGCTGTTTCAAGCAATCTTGTCTGTGCACTTGCGGCGGAGAGCCTTTCCCTTATGGGTAAGTGCGGCTTTTCCGAAAAGGAAGCCCTCAGCGCTCTTGAACCGCTGATAATCAGCAATATCAGGCGCATACTTGCGGTGGGACCCGCGGAAGCCCTTACAGGACCCGTTGAGCGCAACGATGTCATGACTGTACGCAGACATCTTGAATGTATCGAAGCAGGAGCAGACCGTGAGATGTACAGAGCTGTATCGCGGAAGCTTGTGGAGCTTGCACAGAAAAAGCACCCTGACAGCGACTACACGGAGATGCGCCGTCTGCTGAAGTGATATAAGAATTTGATGAATAAACGAAACGGCACTTTCATTTGAAAGTGCCGTATTATTTTACATAAGTGCGCCGTGCTTTTCGTAGTCGGCGACCCTGACGATCGCATTTTTATCGTCCACAAATACCACCTTCGGGCGGTGAGACTTTATCTCCTCGGGAGTCATAGCCGCATAGGACATTATGATGACGGGATCGCCCTTCTGTCCTGCACGGGCAGCAGCTCCGTTAAGGCATATAACACCGCTTCCGCGCTCGCCTGCGATGACGTAGGTCTCGATGCGGCTGCCGCTGTTGACGTTGACGATATGAACGTGCTCGTACTCAAAGAGCCCTGCGGCGTCCATAAGGTCCTCGTCGATAGTGACGCTGCCGACGTAGTTGAGCTCCGCCTGAGTGATTACAGCGCGGTGTATCTTGCTTTTGAGCATTGATATTTCCATGTATGCCTCCTTATACGTCTTCCGTGAAGAAGTTGTCGATAAGGCGGGTGCTGCCGATATAAACGGCGATGGCGCAAAGGGCAGGGCGGTCAAGGGATGTTATCTGCTGCATTGTGGCACAGTCAACTATCTTGACGTAATCTATACGGGCAAGTGGCTCAGCTTCAATGAGCTTTTTCATGCTTGCGATTATAGCGGAGCAGTCGCGCTCACCCTTTTTCACCATATCCATGCCCGTGAATATGGACTTTGAGAGCACCAGAGCTGCCTTTCTCTCGGCTTCACTGAGGTAGGTGTTTCGCGAGCTTTTTGCCAGACCGTCTGCCTCACGGATTATGGGACAGCCGATTATTTCTATATCCATGTTGAGGTCATCGACCATGTGGCGGATAACAGCCAGCTGCTGAGCGTCCTTCTTGCCGAAGTAGGCTCTGTCAGGCTTTACTATATTGAACAGCTTCGATACCACCGTGCATACACCTCTGAAGTGTACGGGACGGCTGAGACCGCAGAGCTCCTGTGTGAGCACTGTCATATCCACAAAGGACGAAAAGCCCTCGTGGTACATCTCCTCAGGCTCGGGATTAAAGATAAGGTCGCCGCCGTGAGCCTCTACAAGAGCAGCATCGTGGCCGATGTCTCTGGGGTAGCTTTCAAGGTCCTCCGTGGGACCGAACTGCATGGGATTAACGAAATCCGATACCACAGTTCTGTCGTTATCCCTGTGAGAGGCGTCGATAAGGCTTGCGTGTCCCTCGTGGAGATAGCCCATAGTGGGCACGAGACCTACTGTGAGACCCTGAGCTCTCCATTCCTTTACCTGTGCGCGTACTTCAGCTATTGTCTTTACTATTTTCATATCAGTCACACTCCTTTATAAGCTCGTTTATAACATCATCGTCAATGGCGTAGGTATGCTCCTGAGCGGGGAAGCTTCCTTCCTTTGTCTCGCTGATGTAGTCCGAGATGCCCTGACGCATGAGCGCTCCCACTTCCGCAAAGCGCTTTACGAACTTAGGTGTATGACCTGTTGTGAGTCCCAGCATATCCTGATATACGAGCACCTGACCGTCACAGCCATTGCCTGCACCGATACCAATAGTGGGAATGAACAGTTTCTTTGTGATGATATCCGCCAGCTTGGCAGGGATACCCTCCAGAACTACTGCACAGGCTCCTGCTTCCTGAATTTCGAGAGCATCGGCGATGAGCTTCCTTGCCTTGTCAAGGCTCTTGCCCTGTACCTTGAAGCCGCCGAAGGCGTTGACTGACTGGGGAGTGAGTCCGAGGTGTGCAACAACGGGAATGGATGCATTTACGATAGCTCTTATCCGGTCGCAGACTTCCGCGCCGCCTTCAAGCTTTACAGCGTTTGCACCGCCCTCCTTGATGAGTCTTCCTGCGTTGATAACAGCGTCCTGAACGCTTACCTGATATGACATGAATGGCATATCGGCAACAACGAAGGCATTCTCGGCACCTCTGGATACTGCGGCAGTATGGTGGATCATATCCTCCATGGTAACGGGCAGGGTGTTCTCATAGCCCAGCATGACCATACTGAGGGAGTCCCCGATGAGGATAGCGTTGACGCCGCACTCGTCCATGATCTTTGCTGTGGTGTAGTCGTAAGCAGTAAGCATCGTGATCTTGTCACCTGATTGCTTCTGCTTCAGCAGAGTTGAAACAGTGTTCTTCATATTCTATTTTCTCCTTAAAAGATGTTACCTTTCCGAGTACACGGATAAGATACAAGGATATTATAACAGTGATTTGTGACGAATGTGTGAATATACGGTGCTTTTCCGAAAAATCATCAATGAAGTACAAACGCCTCCCGAAAGGCAGGCACAGTTTTGTATCATTTCATGTATAATTATCATCAGGGCAAAAAAAGAGCGCCGCAAGAACGGGCTTCTGCGGCGCCTTTGTTTCATTTAAGCTGCACTGTTACGGGGGTGCAGCGTTAAAGGGGTAAAAGGGGATTGGATGGAAATTCAACTGCTCTATGGGGAATCCCATAACGGGAAAGAGCATTTATTTATGGATAGGATAATTATTCAGCTGTCTCAGTCTCTGCTGAAGCCTCTGTTGCAGACTCAGCCTCTGCCTGTGCAGCCTTGAGAGCTTCTCTCTCCTTGGGGCCAAGGTGCTCATGTGCGGGACCCTTGGGTGCCTCGGGAGCTACAGGAGGAGCAGGAGGCTCGGGCTTCTCACCGTCAGCAGGAGCTACAGGAGGAGCGGGCGGCTCGGGCTTCTCACCGTCAGCAGGAGCTACAGGAGGAGCGGGCGGCTCGGGCTTCTCGCCATCCTCAAGTGCAACAGGAGGAG
The DNA here is from genome assembly GCA_017519145.1 of Ruminococcus sp. Taxonomy (GTDB): domain Bacteria; phylum Bacillota; class Clostridia; order Oscillospirales; family Ruminococcaceae; genus Ruminococcus. Next base: position 6,395 of record JAFWTA010000032.1, on the reverse strand, counting down.
CGGGCGGCTCGGGCTTCTCACCGTCTTCGATAGCTACGGGCGGTACGGGCGGCTCAGGCTTCTCGCCTTCAGCCTTAGCAAAATGAACGTGAACAGTTACGTCCTTGACATTATCGATCTGATCCTTGAGCTCGTCAGTAACGAAGTCGAGGTCGTTGATGTCGATGATGCCGCGGAAGCTGTTGAACAGGTCGGTTACATTGAGAACAGCAGGACCGCCTGCGGGCTTAGCGGGCTTCTCAGCCTCTTCGCCTTCCTCAGCAGCCTCAGTTGTATCAACTGCCTCGGGCTTCTCGTTTGTATCGAAGTGAACATCAACCTTCTTGATGTTGTCCCAGTTTTCGATGATATCGTCTGTGAGGATATCGATCTTGTTAGCGTCGATGAAGCTGCGGATCTGATCGAGGAGATCAGTTACATCGAGAACGATGGGCTTAGCAGGCTTCTCGCCGTCAGTCTCGGGAGCAGCAGGAGCCTCAGGCTTCTCAGCATCCTCCTCGGGAGCTACAGGCGGTGCAGGGGGCTCAGGCTTTTCGCCGTCTTCCTTAACCTCGGGAGCAGCAGGCTCTTCAGCAGCCTCTGTTACTTCCTCAGCAGCCTCTGTTGTTTCCTCAGCTGCAACTGTTACAGCTGTCTCTTCTGTTTTCTCGTTTGCAGCAAATGTGTTAAGTCCTGCTACAGATGAGAGAACAGACATAGCAGCGATTGCAGCGAGAATTTGCTTTTTGTTTTTCATGATTGATTACTCCTTTACATGATTTATTTTACTCCTCATTGACGGGGAGTTGAACACCTGTTTTGTGTTACATTAACAGGATACGGAGCAGGATGAAAAAAAGAGGGGTGATACGGAAATTTTTTTCAAAAATATTTTTGTGCCGCTGCTGATGGCGATATATTGCGAAAAAGAAGCACAGGCCGCCTTACGATGACGTCCTGTGCTTCTATCTATATATTCATGTTTTCTCAGAGGGGAGGGGAGCAGGCGGAGCGGGATGAACAAGCTCCGCTTCACCTGTTGTGATATCTTTCTTTGGTTCGTCAGCCATGGGATCTATATGTATATTTTCCATGATGACAGAAGAATCTGCCACAGGAGCAGCCGCATGAGGAACTGCCTTTGGCGGAGCCGCTTCGTGGTGTACCTCCGGCTTGGGCGGCTCAGCGCCGTCATCGGGCTTGGGAGGCTCGGGCTTTTCACCCTCGGCAGGCTTGTCAGCCTCCTTGGGCGGCTCGGGATCGCTTGCAGGAGCAGGAGGAGCTGGCGGCTCCTTTACTTCTGCCGGCTGCTTTACCTCTCCCTTGGGAGGAGCAGGCGGTTCAGCCGGAGCTGCCGGTTCAGCGGCAGGGGGAGCAGGAGGCTCGGGGAGCTTCTCGCCCTGTGCGGGAGGCTTGGGTGCCTCCGGAGCCTTGCCGTCCTTTGCAGGATCGGGCTTTACCGCAGGCTCAGGCTTTGCCTTGTCGTCAGGCTTCACCTTGTCTGCCGGTCTGAAGCTGTCAAGTCCCTTTACATTTATATTTATATCCGCAATGCCCTTTTCGACATTGTTTCTGTAAGTGTCATAGTCCTTTGAATTGTCTGACTCGATGTAGAAATCAACTGTATCTCCGTTGGAGATGACACCCTTTTCCTTTTCCAGCTCAAGTATCTCATTGGCAACGGTGAGCATATCCTTGCCCTTTCCGTTGTAGTCCTTCAGTATTTCTCTGCCTATACTGTCATCGCATCTGATATGGAGTACCTTGCCTTTTTTGTTGAGTTCGAGTCTTATGTTTGCGTCTGATGAGATGAGTACTGTGGAGTGAGGCTTCAGGTTACGGGAGTAGTATATTGAACCTGCCGATACCATAAGCACAAGGCAGGCTGCAACTGCAGCAGCGCGGCTGATATGAAGAGTGATCTTTCCTGCGCGGTGTTCATCGCTGTTCATGATAAGTGGATCGGTGACAGTCTGTCCCACCTCGTAGCTGAGGTCGGCAGCCTTTACAAATCTTGACTCCTCGTCCATGAGTACAGCATAACCCTCATTACATTCCATAACAATATATTTCATGTTTTCTCACCACCTTTAAGTACCTGCATGATGTGTCCGCGCATTATCTCATAGCCGTTGGTGCAGATCAGGAGCACAGCCACCAGATAGCGCCTGTGTCTTTCAAGGGTCTTTCTCTCCACATCTGCGCCCTCAGCCAGCTTCGCCAACGGGACACGCTTAGTCCTGAGGAATTCCTCAAGAATATCGGGGTTGCTTCTTGCATAGCGGACAGCTCTCTGACAGCTTTCGAGAGTACGCCTCTGACGGGGCGAGTTGTCTGCGACATCACTCATGGATACGCCGAATTCCTGCATCTGTGCAGAGAGCTCGGCTATCTCCTGCTTTGTGGCTTCGCGGAGCTCGTTTTCCTCGTATGCGTCATAGTCGTCACGGATAGTTTCCCTGAGGTCGGTCTTGTCGTCCTCAGAGACATCAAGAGATATCTGTCCTTTATTTCTCTTTTCTTTTCTGTAATTGTCGATGAGGCGGTTCCTTATATGCAGTGCCGCAAATTTCAGGAAAGAGCCGCGCAGACGGGAGTAGTTATGTATCGCTTCATAGAAGGCGAACATGGCTATACTCAGCTCATCGTCGCTCTTATCGGGCGGACGGTTGATAAACCTTGCTGTTTCGGACTTGATGAATGGCATATAATCCGAGATCAGCTGATCTGCCGCGTGGCTGTCTGTTTTTGCCTCATAGACACGGGATATGATTTGATGCGCATCAGAATTCATATTTGCCACCCCCATATTACTTGTAGATTACGCAGGCGCTTGTGAGAAAACGGGGTATCACCCGCAGGTTTTTTGATTATTTTGCGGAGATCGCCGCAAGTATCTCATCGTAAGCCTTTTGACTGTCATTTTTGAAGTTTTCGATGACGATGCTGTCAATGCCGAGGTGCCCGAGAATAGCCAGCTCACGGCGCTGGCGCTCTTCCAGAGCGGACACATAGCCCTCAAAGCCGCTGAGCCCGAGAGACTTTCCGTATTCACCTCCGCAGTGGTAATCAATGACGCCGCTTAGCCATTCCTCGCCTCTTTCGGGCAGAGCCTTCTTTATCTCCGCGGCGATATTGTCGGTTTTCAGATAGACCACAAAGGGCTCCAGAGGGAGGATAATATCATATATCTCCCTGATGTATCCCTCGGATACGGAGCTGTCAAAGCCGAACCTCATCATGGTCTCACACATTGGGTTCTGGAGAAAAACGCAGTTGAAAACATGACCTGCGGAGCTTGCGTCACTTTCGGCAAAGCTGCGCCATTTGTCCAGCATGAGGGGCTTTTCGGCTTTCCATGGGAGAAAGTCGTATATCTTATGGGTGAGGAGCCTGTCAAACAGGTTTCCGCTGAAGCTGCCTATGGGGACTACATATCCACCGCAGCGCTTTTCGGCAGCGGCAGATATCAGCTCCCGTTCTTCGGGCTGAAACTCCGACAGCTCCTTTTCGCTGAGAAATGCGTGAAATTCATAGTCCGCAGGGTGAGAGCCGCTGCCCTCGTCGGTGAATCCCATACCCAGCACTTCGGCGATATGCTTTGATACCGTGCTTTTTCCCGAGCAGGGGAGACCCTCAACTATTATAAGCTTTCTCATAGTCCCTCCTTATAGCAGAAACGCCCGACCATATACGATCGGGCGATAGTGTGTGATTATTTTGCAGAATTTTCCTCGTCCTGATGGCGTATCTGAGCACGCTTGATCTTGCCGCCGAGAGTCTTGGGAAGCTCCTTGACATACTCGATTACACGGGGATACTTATAGGGTGCGGTCTCACGCTTAACGTGATCCTGAAGCTCCTTTGTCAGCTCGGGAGAGGGAGTGTAGCCCTCAGCGAGAACGACGGTTGCCTTTACTACCTGACCTCTGATGGGGTCGGGAGCACCTGTGATAGCGGACTCAACAACAGCAGGGTGTGTGAGGAGAGCGCTCTCTACCTCGAAGGGTCCGATACGGTAGCCGGAGCACTTGATAACGTCGTCGTTTCTTCCGACGAACCAGTAATAGCCCTTGGAATCGCGCCATGCAACGTCGCCTGTGTCGTAGTTCTCGCCGCCGAGAACAGCCTCGGTCAGCTCGGGGTTCTTGTAGTAGCCGCTGAAAAGACCCGTGGGACGAGCCTTGTCGATGCCGCATACCATGATGCTGCCCTCCTCACCGTCCTCGCACTCTGTACCGTCGGGACGGAGCAGGTGGATATTGTAAAGGGGAGAAGGCTTTCCTGTAGAGCCGGGCTTGGGGTCTATCCACGGGAAGTTCGCGATGAGAACGGTTCCCTCGGTCTGACCGAAGCCCTCACGCATCTTCTTGCCCGTAAGCTCATAGATACGGTTGAATACCTCGGGGTTGAGAGGCTCGCCCGCATTGCAGAAATTCTGTATGGATGAAAGATCGTACTGCGTCATGTCCTCCTGCAGCATAAAGCGGTACATTGTTGGAGGAGCACAGAATGTGGTCAGCTTGTAGTGACTGATTACCTCGAGGATATCCTTGGCGTTGAATCTGCCTGTGAAGTCATAGGCAAACTGTATAGCACCGCAGATCCACTGTCCGTAGATCTTGCCCCAGCCGAACTTTGCCCAGCCTGAGTCGGAAATGGACATATGGAGCTTGTTCTCCTGTACCTGATGCCAGTATTTAGCGGTAACTATATGACCCAGAGGGTGTGCGAAGTTGTGGCATACCATCTTGGGCATACCTGTTGAGCCCGAAGTGAAGTAGATGAGCATGGTATCGGTGGCCTTGGTTGCCTCGTCACCTGTGGGACGCTCAAAGGTATCGGGGAACTTAGCGATCTCGTCCTCGAAGAAGTCCCAGCCCTCACGGGGCTCGGCAACAGCGATCTTCTTTCGCAGTGTCTCGATCTGGGGAGCAGCTGCGTCTATCTGACCGCGTATGTACTCGTCATCGCAGGCGATGATGGCGGATATGCCTGCCATATTGCCGCGGTAAGCGATATCGTGTGTGGTAAAGAGAAGATTACCGGGGATAAGAATTACGCCCAGCTTATGGAGAGCAGTGGCAATTACCCAGTACTCCCAGCGGCGGCGGAGGATAAGAAGCACAACGTCGCCCTTTTTGAGACCCAGACTGCGGAAGTAGTTGCAGGTCCGGTTTGAGAGCTTTGATATATCGGTAAAAGTAAATGTGCGCTCCTTTTTGTCGTGGCTGAGCCATACAAGAGCCTTCTTTTCGGGCTCCTGCTTAGCCCATTCATCAACGATGTCCCAACCGAAGTTGAAGTCCTCGGGAACATTTACCCTGTAATTTTCCTTGAAATCCTCGTAGGAATCAAATTCTATACGGGGAAGATAACGGTCTAAAAGCATTTCAGTAAAAACTCCTTTGCTAATGCTTGAAAAAGCGAAATTATTCAGCTATAACTGTCAGAAATCTTGCCTTGCTGTCTCCGACGCAGCGCTGTCCGTGGGGATAAGTGGGGTTGAAGTAGATGGAATCGCCCTCATTGAGGATGATCTCCTGATCCTCGAATACCACGGCAACGGTGCCTTTAAGGACGAGGTTGAATTCCTGACCTGTATGTGTGACCAGCTTGGCAGGCTCGTCGGAAGGCTCAAGTGTGACCAGGAGGGGCTGCATGACCTTGTCCGCATAGCGGAAAGCCAGATCCTTGAAGCGATAGCCCTCATAGCGGCTGATGCTTCTGCCCTTGCCGCGGCGGACGACATGATAGGTGTCGATACGGCTGGGCTCACCTGTAACGAGCTCATTAAAATCCACGCCGAACTTATTTGCGATCTCATAGATTACGCTTATTGGAAAATCACCGTTTGTTTCATAGCCTGCATACTGCTCTGTGGTAAGACCAAGCTCCTCTGCAAGCTTCTCCTGTGAATAGTCACAGACTTCGCGCAGCTCACGGATGCGTGCTGCGATCTCATTGATAGTCTCCATAGCGCGACCTCCTTATAGTGATAAGATTTATATTTTACAGTTGGAATTCGGAGTCTCCTTTGGCTAAAAGGTTTATTATCGGAGTTTGTCTGAGACAGACGGGTTCTACTGTGTGAAATATACTCATTAATTGTAGCACATTTAATGGCACTTTGTCAAGACAGGGGACGATCAATTGGCAGGGCAAATTCTGACCGCAGAAGAAAAGAGCCTGCATATGGGAGGTGAGCGCCATAATGCTATGTTGTAATTGGCGCTGAGATAAATCAAAATTTAGCGCATACGCGAAAAAATGGAAATGTAGGGGACGCCGCCCTCGGCGTCCCGAAAAATTCGTATTATAGTGGTGACTATCATCCGCTCAATCAAGGGACGCCCTCACTTGCAGGGCGTCCCCTCTCAAAAAACAGTCCACCGGACTGTTTTTTGATTCACCCC
>JAFWTA010000031.1 GCA_017519145.1 Ruminococcus sp. | reverse complement strand
GAAAGCGGCGACCAGAGGCGCCGCCTCTGGACTCTGCCAAAGGAACACAGTCCCTTTGGAATCCCTTACAGGCGTTCAGCAAAGTTATTACGCTAAATTATGATTTAGCTTTGCAACACGCAAGGGCATAAATGATCGGACCATGCACTAACAATTAAAAGCTCCCGAAGCATATTCGGGAGCTTTTTCAGTCTGTATATTCCGTATGGTTCTTGCCGTTGTTCTTGCCCTTGTAGAGCCTCTTGTCGGCATGAGTGATAACGGTGTCTATCTTGTCGGTAGGGATACCCTCGCTGACGCCGAAGGTCATGGTCACGCCGAAAAGGCAGTCGTCTATCTCAAAGGTATGAGCCCTGAGAGACTTGTGCATCTGGTCGGTGAAGTCAAGACCGTCAACTATCTGTGATTCGGGCAGTACGAAGAGAAATTCCTCACCGCCCCATCTTGCGGCATAGCCGCCGTCGGGTATCATGCTTATGAAAAGGTTTGCCACATAAACCAGTACCTTATCGCCTGTGTCGTGTCCGTAGGTGTCATTGATCTTCTTGAAGTTGTCGATATCTCCGATACCGATGACGTATCGGCTTCTGGGAGTAGCGCTGTTGCGGCGTATCTCCCTGATCTTCTCGTTCATTGCGCGGCGGTTGAAGAGCTGGGTCAGCGGGTCGATGGAAGCCGCCTTCTTGAACTCCTCGCTCTGCGCAGTGAGTCTGTATTCCATATCCACGCGGTTGAGCATATATACCGTAAGGGTGTATACAAGGGCAAGGATGCCGATGACCGCGTTGAGTATGTACAATGCGTTGATGATCTTATTATCTGTAAAGACGTATTTCTGCTCTGCATGGTGAATCCTTCTTACCCTCAGCCACAGGAAAAGTCCCATAGAGACCGCCGTAAAGATGTACGGCACAAGAAGTTTTCCCTTCATCATCAGGAAGAGTATCGGGATAAGTATGAGAAGGAGTATACCGAAATCCGCATCCCATCCCATGAGATAGGTAGCCAGAGAGGCATGGATTATGACCTCAGACGCGGCGGAGTAGATAAGAATGCTGTGACCTTTCCTCAGGGTGAGGACAAGTATAACGAGTGTGAGATAGAATACCACGCTGAATATATTGAAATACATCATTTCCCTGACTTTGAGTACAAGGAACATTATAAGATAGGTCGAATGAGCGAGAAGGCAGAGTGCAAAACCGATGGCGTAGATGAATTTTTCATTGGTCTCTTCAAACAGCTTTCGGTTATTTGCGACAAATTCGCGTACTATTTCAGAGCTTCTGCCCGAACTCATAAAAACTATCACTTCCCTTCGGGTGATGTGATGAGAGGGTCATATTTATACTAATATATTATATACCATATCCGCGCAGATTGCAATAAACAAAATGTAAAATTTGCATAACGGGATAAGAAAAATATACTGTTATTTTGGTGAGGGTGGATTTTCGGCGATATACCTGTCAAGTATCTCAGCCGCTGTGCGCACGAACTTTACGCAGGGACGCACCTTATAGTACTGCTCGGTGCGTTTTTCGGGTTCGGGCGTGCTTGTCACCTTCAGACCCTTTAGAAGCTCACGGCAGATGATGGTATCATGCTTTTCCCTGAAAAGGGCAGCAAGCTCCTGTATCCGCCTGTAATGCTCGGTCTTTTCCTCGTGGGTGTAGCTCTCGCCGAGACCATAGAGAATACCTGCGATCATGAACATTGCAGAACAGGTGCCGCAGACCTCTCTCATTCGTCCCATACCGCCTCCGAAAGAGGATGAGAGGCGGAGCGCAAGGTCGCAGTCCATGCCTGTAACGTCGGAAAATGCGGCGAAAACTGACTGTGAACAGTTGAGACCTCCCGCGAAGAGCTGACAGGCTTTTTCAGCGTGATCAGATGACATTTCAACAACTCCTTGAATATAAGTCCGTGGGGAAAACATATCATATCAGCAAGGCATCATGACAGCCCGTCCCCTTTGCAGAAGCAGGTGAGAAGCCCGCATTTCTGCATCGGCATTATAATGTTCGGTCAGAATTATTATATAACAAATCACGCTGAAAATCAACATTTACAGCACAAAAGGGAGAAAATAATGTTAGTATATAATAACAAACAGGAGCCTTATTTTTATCGTTTTTTCTTGATTAAGGAGGGGAAATGTTGTATAATAAATCTTGTATGCAGGGCAGATTATCCGGCTGCCTAAAAACCGAAAGGAGTATTTATAATGATTTATTCGCACGAAGTTGAAACAATGTGCCCTATCGCACAGGGCGTTGCTCACGGCGCTGCTCCGATACCCGAGGAGGCTAAGTGGGTCAAGGCTAAGGAGATAAAGGATATTTCAGGCTTTACACACGGCATCGGCTGGTGTGCACCTCAGCAGGGTACCTGCAAGCTCACACTCAACGTCAAGGAAGGCGTTATCCAGGAAGCACTTGTTGAGACTATCGGCTGCTCGGGCATGACTCATTCCGCAGCTATGGCTGCTGAGATCCTTCCCGGCAGAACTATACTCGAGGCTCTTAACACTGACCTCGTTTGTGATGCTATCAACACAGCTATGAGAGAGCTCTTCCTCCAGATCGTTTACGGACGTTCACAGTCTGCATTCTCTGAGGGCGGTCTCGTTGTAGGTGCAGGTCTTGAGGACCTCGGTAAGGGTCTCCGTTCACAGGTAGGTACACTTTACGGTACTCTCAAAAAGGGTCCCCGCTATCTGGAGATGACTGACGGCTACATCACAGGTCTCGCTCTTAATGAGGACGACGAGATCATCGGCTACAAGTTCATCAACTTCGGTAAGATGATGGACTTCATCAAGGCAGGCGATGATGCAAATACTGCATTTGAAAAGGCTCAGGGCCAGTACGGCAGAGTTGCTGACGCAGTTAAGATCGTTGATCCCAGAAAAGAATAAGGAGGACTTGTAAAATGGCTTTATTTGAATCATATGAGAGACGTGAGAAGCAGATCCTCGACGTTCTCAAGAACTACGGCATCAGCTCCATCGAGGAGTGCGCTGACGTATGTAAGGCAAAGGGTCTGGATATCTATAAGCTCGTTGAGGGCATCCAGCCTATCTGTTTTGAAAATGCAAAGTGGGCTTACACAGTAGGCTGCGCTATCGCTATAAAGAAGGGCTGCACAAGAGCTGCTGACGCTGCTGCAGCTATCGGTGAAGGTCTTCAGGCTTTCTGCATCCCCGGTTCTGTTGCTGATCAGCGTAAGGTCGGTCTCGGTCACGGTAATCTCGGCAAGATGCTCCTTGAGGAAGATACAGAGTGCTTCGCATTCCTTGCTGGCCACGAGTCATTCGCTGCTGCTGAGGGTGCTATCGGTATCGCTGAGAAGGCAAACAAGGTTCGCCAGAAGCCCCTCCGCGTTATCCTCAACGGCCTCGGCAAGGACGCTGCTCAGATCATCGCTCGTATCAACGGATTCACATACATCGAGACAGAGATGGACTACGCTACAGGCGAGGTCAAGGAAGTATTCCGCAAGGCATACTCAGACGGTCTCCGTGCAAAGGTCAACTGCTACGGTGCTAACGACGTAAGAGAAGGCGTTGCTATCATGTGGAAGGAAAACGTTGACGTTTCCATCACAGGTAACTCCACTAACCCCACACGTTTCCAGCACCCAGTTGCAGGTACATACAAGAAGGAGCGTACAGACGCAGGCAAGAAGTACTTCTCAGTTGCTTCAGGCGGCGGTACAGGACGTACTCTCCACCCCGACAACATGGCTGCAGGCCCTGCTTCCTACGGTATGACAGATACTATGGGACGTATGCACTCTGACGCTCAGTTCGCAGGTTCATCTTCAGTTCCTGCTCACGTTGAGATGATGGGTCTTATCGGTATGGGCAACAACCCCATGGTTGGTGCAACAGTTGCTTGCGCAGTTGCTGTTGAAGAGGCTATGAAGTAATTCATTACCGAATAAAAATAAAAGGCAGTCCTTAGGGACTGCCTTTTTCTTTTAGTTAATGACCGCGCCATCGGGGATTGTGAGGTTGGGCACAAGGCTGCCGTAGCCGTAGCTGTCGCCCGAAAAGCTGCTGCTGCACATTGGTATCACGCTGCCGTAGACGGAGCTGCTGTTCGCTTTTACTACAAGCAGCAGGTCGGGAGTCTCCTTGACCGTGTAGACGCTGTCACCGGGGTTGATACGGTAGTTCCCTGTGTCTCCGTAGCTGCCTGCGAAGTCGCTTACTTTGCCGATATATCTGTCCTGTGTAAAGGAGGAAATATTCACGGTGCTGTCGCGGTAGTCGGTGCCGTTGTAGCTTATGCTGCTGACAAAGATACACCATAGGTTTGCAGGGGGAGCGCTCTGAGGCTCGGACGTGGAGCTGCCCTGCTTCTTTAAAATCAGCCGTCCCGAAGAAGGAGCGCGGTATTCCATTATCAGCAGATCATCGTGCCCTGCCACTGTATAAAGGTCGCTGTCCTCTCCCAGCCCCTCGGTGTAGTAGCTGTTAAAATCGCCGGCAGCTCCCACATAGCTTCCGATGGTAAATATATCGGTATTTCCGTTGTATTCGGGAACCTGCACATAGGACTCACCGTTTATGTTTACCCATGCCAAAAAGTCTCCGAGGTTTGCGGGAGCATAGATTGCATTGTTATTGGACAGTTCGGGTGCTTCAGTGTTTCTCTCCCCAGTCGTCGCCCTTGGAGCAGTAGTGCTTTCAGCCGTGGTCTTTTCCACCTCAGCGGACTTCTCCTCTGTATCGGGCTGCACCTCGCTGTCGGAGGCGCCTTCTGCCTTTTCTGTGACCGTCTTAGCAGTGCTGTCTGTTTTCAACAGAGTTGTATGAGTTCTCACAGTCGTAATGCTTTCTGAAACGGCTGCGGTGCGGCTCTCTGCTTCCGCAACAGTGCCTAAGGACGGGACTTCGATAGCGTCTGTACCCTTTCCGAAGGCTCCGCCGCCCCATAGTGTGAACACAGCCGCACCTGCGGCGCACAGGGGAGCAACTGCCGCGGCTGTCCTTGTATATATCTTCCTTTTGCGCTTTTTCTCCGCCTCTGTATCTTCAATGCGGCGGAAGACATTCTCTTTCATCTCATCATAGGTTTTCATAGTCAAAGCCCTCCATTTCAAGCTGTTTGCGAAGTGACATTCTGGCACGGTATGCCAGAGTCTCGGTGTTGTGGACACTTTTCTTCATGACTGCGGCTGCTTCCTTGATGCTGAACTCCTCGAAGTATATCAGCCACAGCACCTGTCTGTACTCGGGCTTCAGTCTGCGCATTGCGCGGTGGAGGATTATCTTTCTCTCCTCGCGGATATAGGTTTCCTCCAGCCCCTCCTCGTCGCTTACGACCTCGGGAGCGTCCTCCGCGGAGACCTCGCCCCGTCTTCTGCATTTGCGCAGGTGGTCTATGGCGAGGTTCCGACCGATGGTATACAGCCATGTGCGGAACTGCCCCCTGCCCTTGTCACGGGGCTTTTTTGTGCCGAGAAGCACGAAGGTGTCCTCGGCAATGTCCTCGGCGGTGTGGATATTCCCGAGGATACTGCACAGATAGAAGATAAGACCGTCCTTGTAGTCCCTGATTATATCGGCGAGACCTTCCATGTCGCCTTCATCGCGGAAACGGCGGTAGCTACTTGCACCGTTGTCCATTGAGACACTCCTTTCCGAAGGATCTTCACTGTCCTTCACTCTTTACACGACGGAGAAGCTCCTGACCTCACACCTATGATACACCTTTTTTTCACCCCTTGCAATACTTTACGCAAAGTGCTATAATTAATGTATTCTCAATAACCGCCGTCAGGCGGTTATTGTCCCGAACTCTGTTCGGGATGCGCAAATTCCTGTTAATATGGGGAATTTGCGCGTCACATTAATTGATGTCAAGCTCATTTTGCCCTGAAGGGCAAAACAAAGCGCAAGAAAAAATATCAATATCATTTATCATTTTTTCTTGCGCTTTGACAACTAAAAGATGGCTTTATATAGCCATATAAAGCCGATTTTTAGTTGTTGAGCTGACATGAGTTATACAAAAAGCAGACGGGCTGCGGCAGCGTAACGCATGATGTGCGACTGCGGCGAGTCGCCGCGGGAATCATTTAAAACCACGGACTTTATCACAAGTTTCTCCGACGAATTCAAATTAACTCCGTTAATAATAAGATTCGTCTCCGAAACATATGAATGTTTTGTGCCGCAGCCTGTTGCTGTAAAAGAGGTGATGACTGATGACAGACGTTGATGTTATGCTTATCTCCGAGGTGCTGGGAGTGCCTGTGAGGAAGCTCTATATGCTCAGCAGCGACCGTGTTGCGCGGCTAAAGCGCGGCGGCAGCTACTCAAACTATCATCAGTCTGTGATATATACGGGAAAGGCAAAGAAAAAGCGCATCCTGACCGTTCCCAACGGCTTTCTGAAACTGGTGCAGCGCCGCATACTTGACCGCTGTCTCAGCAAGCTCCCCGTATCGGAGTACGCGACGGCGTACAGAAAAGGGACCTCGGTGCGTGACAACGCACTGCTCCACACGGGAAAGGAATTCATAATAAAGCTTGATATATCGGGCTTTTTCGACAGTATCAACGATGATGCGGTGTACATGGTCGTGAAGCAGTTCAGGCTCAGTCCGAGGGCGACCTCTCTGATGACACATCTCTGCGTCCACAGGGGAGTCCTTCCGCAGGGCGCTCCCACATCGCCGTATATCGCCAATCTTGTAATGAAGCACTTCGATGAGTACATAGGCGAGTGGTGCGCGGAGAGGAACATCACCTATTCCCGTTACTGCGACGATATGACATTCTCGGGCAGCCGTGATGACCTGTTGGGCAGCCGCCTTGTGGGAAATGTGCGCAGAAAGCTCTATGCCATGGGCTTTGAGCTGAACAGGGAAAAGACTGTCTTTGCAGCCGGCTCACAGCGCCAGACCGTTACGGGGCTTGTGGTAAATGAAAAAGCGGACCTTCCCAGAGAAACGCGGCGTGAGCTTCGTCAGGAGGTCTATTACTGCCTGAAATACGGCGTCAGGGAGCACCTTTCACAGCGCGGCATCAGCGATGCTCCGCTCCGATACATAAACGGACTTATGGGCAGACTCTCCTATCAGCTTCAACAGAGACCTGAGGACGAAAAGCTGAGGGAAAGCTTTGAAAAGCTGAAGGAACTAAGAGAAAAAGAGGAAAAAAATGAAGAAAAAAGTTATTAAAATATCAGCAGTGATACTGGTACTGCTGCTCATTGCAGGCTGTATCACAGGATTTGTCATAACAAAAAGAGAAATGGACAAGAACTTCGGACGCGGCGACTATCCTGACAGGCGATTTGTCGCCACATGGTTCTACGACCATTATGAGCCCGAATATCCTCGTCAGGAGGTCAGCTTCAAGTCGGGAGACAACACCCTCAGGGGCTTCATCTACGGCGCCGACAATGACAGGGGACTCATAGTTTTCGCCCACGGTATCGGCAGCGGTCATGAGTTTTACCTCGGACTAATAACCCGTCTGGTGGACAGAGGCTGGCGCGTGTTTGCCTATGACTGTACGGGCAGCGGCTACAGCGAGGGCGAGGGTACGGTAGGTCTGGCACAGTCCGCACTTGATCTTGACAGCGCACTTACCTTTGCGGAGGGAGACTCCCGTCTGAACAGTCTCGACACATTTGTCCTCGGACACAGCTGGGGAGGCTATGCAGCGGCGGCGGTGCTGAACTTCAGCCACGATATCAAGGGCTGCGTTACCATGTCCGGCTATAATACGCCCTTTGAGGAGCTTGCCGAGACCTGCGACGGAATGTTCGGCGCCAAGTCCAAGCTCATCTATCCCTTTGTGTGGGCGTACAACAAGGCGACCTTCGGAAAGAACGCCTCTCTTTCGGCAGTTGACGGCATAAACAAGTCGGGCATACCCGTTCTCGTAATCCACGGCGACAATGACGATGTCATCGCCTATGACGGAGCTTCAATAATCTCTCACAAGGACGAGATAACCAACGAGAAAGTGGAGTACAAGGTCTTCTCCGAGGAGGACCGCAACGGTCATAATACATACTTCAACACTCCCGAGTATACTGAGTACAAGAAGATGATACTTACACCGCTTCAGGATGAGATAAACGAGAAATACAACAACAATGTTCCCGAGGAGGAGCGTATCCGCTTTTATGAGTCCATCGACAAGGATCTGTATAACGGTTTCAATCCCGAGCTGGTGGAGCTCATTGACAGCTTCTTCGGAAAGGCAGCAAACTGAAAAAAGCATCATGAACCGAAAAAATCACCGGGACTATAATGAACCAAATCAAAATTTAGCGAAGCTAAATTTTGATTTGAGTAAGTAGTAAGTAGAAAGTAGTGAGTAGAAGCCGATACACTGAATAATACTACTCTCTACTTACTACTCGCTACTCAATCGGAATTTAACACCGTAGGTGTTAAATTCCGATTTATCTCAACATCAGAATAAACACACTGCCCCTGAGCGCTTTGAAACGTTCGGGGGCAAAACTTCTTATGTATATCCGTTTTATATCGGTCAGGGTAAGTTCGCGACTGTCTATTGACAAAAAAACTGTATAATGGTATAATCACATTTGGGAGAAATGCTCCTTTGGGGGGAGCAGTCGGAAAGCTGATTTGAAACGAGGAATATTAATGAAAACTGCGGTAATGACCGATACCAACAGCGGTATTACACTGACGGAAGGAAGCAGCAACGGTATTTATGTGCTGCCAATGCCTGTAGTTATTGACGGAAAGGACTACATGGAGGAGCTGACCCTCACCAATGATGATATTTATAAGGCGCTCAACGAGAACAAGGACATCGTTTCGTCACAGCCCTCACCCGGGGCACTGACGGAGATGTGGGAGAAAATATTCGCAGACGGCTATGATGAGCTGGTGTATATCCCCATGTCAAGCGGTCTCAGCGGCTCATGCAATACTGCAAAGGCTCTTGCGGCGGACTATGACGGCAAGGTGGTCGTTATCGACAACCACCGTATCTCCATAACTCTGCTTGACTCCGTTTACGATGCGAAGTTCATGGCTGAAAGCGGCAAAAATGCCGGGGAGATAAGGGCTTCGCTTGAAAAGAGCGCATATGATAACGATATATATATCACACTACACAGCCTCAAACGCATAACCAAAACAGGTCGTATAACCTCTGCGGGTGCGGCTATCGCAACAGTGCTCAATCTCAAGCCCATCCTGAAGATACAGGGCGGCAAGCTTGACGCCTATGCCAAGGCAAGAGGCATGGCGGCGGCTGAGCAGAAGATGTTCGAGGCTGTTCATAAGGACCTCAGCGGCAAGTACGCAGGTATCGCCAAGGAGCACCTCAGCATTGGTGCGGCAGGAACTATGGAGTCTCCCGAAACTGCAAGACAGTGGGTGGAGAAGGTGCAGAACGAGTTCCCCGGGTATAAGGTGACATATCGCCCCCTTGCCTGTTCAATTGCCAGCCATATCGGCACAAACACTCAGGGTGTTGCGGTGGGCATCACCGAGAGACCCCTTGTCTGTAAGTAAGCATGAATAAAAATAATGATGAGCGGCAATGCCGCTCATTTTTTGTTTGTGTTATGAAGTGCGGTTAGCACATGATAACTTTTATTTGGCTATTTACAGGCTCTTGCGGGCACTATATAAGTTTCTTGTATGCAACAAACGATGCTATAGGTTGATTTTATAAGGACAACGTGTTATAATTGATAATGTAATAACAATGTAAGACAGCTAAAGATCACATGAAGGGGGATCAATAATGCTTGAATTAAAAAATATATCTTTCAGCGCGGAGAGCGACGGAAAAAATGTCGAGATAATCCGCGATATCAGTCTCACTGTTGAGGACGATAAATTCGTGGTCATCACAGGACCCAACGGCGGTGGTAAGTCCACTCTTGCCAAGCTCATTGCAGGTATCGAGAAAAATACCGCAGGCAGCTTTATTCTTGACGGCGAGGATATCACCGGCAAGAGCATTACCGAGCGCGCTAAAATGGGTATCGGTTTCGCTTTCCAGCAGCCTGTCCGCTTCAAGGGCATGACTGTTGTGGACCTTCTCAGGATAGCCGCAGGAAAGAACCTGTCCGTATCGGAAGCCTGCGAATACCTCTCTGAAGTGGGACTTTGTGCAAAGGACTATATCGACCGCGAGATAAACGCATCACTCTCGGGCGGAGAGCTGAAGCGAATCGAGATAGCTACCGTACTGGCAAGGAACGTGAAGCTGGCACTTTTTGACGAGCCCGAGGCAGGTATAGACCTGTGGAGCTTCAACAACCTTATCCGTATATTCGAGAAAATGCGCAGCGAGTGCAAGGGCAGATCCATCGTGGTCATCTCCCATCAGGAGCGTATCCTCAATATCGCCGACGAGATCGTCGTCATAGCCGACGGAAGGATCGCCAAGCAGGGAAGCAGGGACGAGATACTCCCCGAGATCACAGGCACGGAAAGCGCAGTTAATATCTGCCATAAAATGGCGTAAGGAGGCGGCATTATGGTTGAGATGGACGCAGTTCAGAAAAGACTTTTCAAGGAGGTCGCCGATCTCCACAATATACCCGAGGGAGCTTATAATCTCCGCGCAAACGGCGAGTCAATAAGCAGAAATACTACCGCAAATATCGACATACAGTCCAAGACCGATGTCAGCGGCATAGATATACGCATAAAGGCAGGCACCAAGAACGAGAGTGTGCATATTCCTGTTGTTCTCAGTCAGAGCGGTCTCAAGGAGGATGTTTACAACGACTTCTACATCGGTGAGGACTGCGATGTGCTCATCGTTGCAGGATGCGGTATCGACAACTGCGGCGCTCAGGACTCCGAGCACGACGGTATCCACCGCTTCTATATCGGAAAGAACTCCAGAGTACGCTATGTTGAGAAGCACTACGGTTCAGGCGACGGAAGCGGCAAGCGTATCCTCAACCCTGTCACCGAGGTCCACATGGACGAGGGCAGCGTCATGGAGATGGAAATGGTGCAGATAAAGGGCGTTGACTCCACAAAGAGAACCACTATCGCCGACCTGAAGGCTGACGCGAAGCTGGTGGTGCATGAAAGGCTCATGACTCACGGTCAGCAGCAGGCATACAGTATTTATAAGGTTGACCTCAACGGCGACGGCTCCAGCGCGGATGTAGTTTCCCGTTCGGTAGCCCGTGACGATTCCTATCAGAAGCTTGACCTCTGCGTTGTGGGAAGCGCAGCGTGCAGCGGTCATACGGAGTGCGACTCCATAATCATGGACAACGGACGTATCCTTGCGGTGCCTTCACTGGAGGCAAACAACATCGACGCAGCATTGGTTCACGAGGCAGCCATCGGCAAGATAGCAGGCGAGCAGCTCATAAAGCTCATGACACTGGGTCTTACCGAAGCGGAAGCCGAGGAACAGATAATCAACGGATTTCTTAAATGATAAAAACCCCCGAAGCTTATGCTTCGGGGTTTTTAGTTATTAGTGCTTAGTCAGTTTAGTTTTGTCACTGTGTGTTACAAAGCTAAATTTTGATTTGAGTTTAGAGTTGAGAGTTTAGAGTTGAAAGTTGTGGAGTCGCCTGCGGCGACAATATTTAAATATTGTGAGCGAAGCGAACACATTAACTCTCAACTCTCAACTTTCAACTATCAACTTAGCGCATACGCGCTAAATTCTGATTTATCATAACAGTCCGACCAACGAAAAAAGCTGAAATAAGAAAGACCCCTCGGTCATAAGGGGGCCTTTCTTATCTATTATTCAGAGAGGTGGGGGTCAAGCGAGTTTTAATAAGAAAGCAGTGCATAACTGCGGTCGTAACTGCGGAGCCTGTGTGCTGAGCGGCTCCGTATATGCGCCGCTTCGGCTGTCTGAGGAGTGAAAAATGTCCTGTAACATTCATGGAAAACCAGTCAGCCTCATTGCTTTCTGACTTTATTATATAATAATCCCATGCCGATTACAAGACAAAAATTGCCGATAACGACAGCTTTTTAGTCGTTTATTGCTCTTTATCATGCGAAAGCTGCCGCCCGATTTGACAATATGGTCAGTAACATTTATAATGTATGTGAAAAGGTCACGGAAAAGACCGGAAAAGGATATAAAAAGGACACATCACGGCTTTATAATACAGATAGAAGTAAGGAGCGCGCATCTTATGGAAAAAATACTGCTTATAGAAGACGATACCGAGATATGCGAGATGATACGCAATTATTTTGAGACAAAGGGAACTGCGGTGACCTCGATCAATGACGGCGGTGAAGCCTTTGACCTTATCCGCGGCGGCACCGCTGACTTTCAGCTGGTGCTGCTGGATATAATGCTGCCCGATACGGACGGCTTTACCCTGTGCAGACAGCTCCGCATGAGGAGCGATATCCCCATCATATTCATCACAGCGAGGGGCAGGGAGGAGGACATCCTCAGCGGCTACGACCTTGGCTGCGACGACTATATCGTCAAGCCCTTCCTGCTGTCGGTGCTGTACAGCAAGTGTGAGGCACTGGTGCGCAGGGCAGGGGGCGCGGAGGAGAAAAAGCTGCTGACCTGCGGCGGTATCAGTCTTGACACAAGGACACTCCGCTGCTTTGCCTGCGGAAATGAGGTGGAGCTGCCGCCCAAGGAATTCGCCATACTCCGCTATCTGCTGGAGCATGAGAACTGGGCGGTGAGCCGCGATACCCTGCTGGACAGGGTCTGGGGTTATGATTATTTCGGCAGCGACAGAGTGGTGGACAATCATATAAAAAAGCTGAGAAAAGCCCTCGGCAGCGCAGGCAGCCAGATAAAGACACTTGTAGGACGGGGGTATAAGCTGACAAAGGAGTGAGCAAAATGAAAAACAAGCTATTCAGACATAAACCAAAGCGGACTACCTTCTGGAAAATGTTCGCAAAGGCGATGATACTGCCTGTGATATTGACGCTGATGTTTGCGGCACTGCTCAATTATTTCATACCCTTTCTTTCCTGTGAGCAGGCACAGAAGCAGCAGAATGCTCTTATTGCAAAGCTTGCGCAGTCGGCGCAGTTCGGTGATAAAGCGGGAAAATTCGGGAATATTCGGAATGCTGTGTCCATGCAGATGGCTCTCGGAACTAACTATGATACCCTTTATCCCGAGCTGACACTGCCTTTTATACCGCATAATTCCTCGTTGAGCGATAAAGATGGTCTGGCAGTCAGTGCTGTTATCGACTCTGAGGGAAATGTTATATGCTCAAATGCGGTAAAAATGTTCTGTGTTTACAAGACAGATGATGACCCTTCCCATAACAAATGGCTGTCCTGTGACCCGAATGAGGTAAATATCCCAGATTTTACACAGCTTGTCAATGATAAGCTGGAGAAGCGCTATTCTGACAGATACGATTACAGCTATGATATAACAAGCGCTTATGTAGATCTGGAGAGGCACAAGATGATACCCTGCAGCGTCAGGATAAGGACAGAAGAATGGGATGAGGCATTTGACGGAAGTATTGTGGAATTCAACGTCATAGGTACAGAGGATATTACGATAGATGTGGGAGCTCTTGACCTTGACGGCTATGAGTTCGTGGAATTTGCTGCTGACAAGAGTGAGAATTCCGATAAATACGTTTACCCGATGTGTACATTTGAGAACATCTGGGGCGTTGAGAAGGAAAAGGTGGATAAAGCTGTTGCAGAGCACTTCATGCCCGAAGGCGCGGGCTATAACTATGTAAGCGATTACGACCTTGTGATAAATGAATCCATAAACCATACAGATGTTCTGTTCGACGGCGAAAGATGCACCCTTTTCACCGATTTTAAAGTAGATGTCTGGACAAAGCCCGTACTGAAAATGTACTTTGGCTTCGTGATATGCTTTTTCCTGTTGCTGACCCTCATAGCCTTCCTCATATGCTGGCGCAAAAACGTGAAGAACAAGGCTCAGTACGCCTTTGAGGACTACCAGCGCGCGCTGACCAACAATCTCGCCCACGACCTGAAAACTCCTCTTGCGGTCATAGGCGGCTATGCCGAGAACCTCATTGAGATGCGCAAAGAGGGCGGCGGCGAGAAGGAGCTCCGCTACCTTGCCTCCATTATGGACAACGTGGCGTATACGGACAGTATCATCGCCAAGACACTCCGTCTCAGCGAGACCGAGCAGACGAAGGAACTGAACAAAGTGAAAGTCGATATAAAGGCTCTTGCGGAGAAGCTGGCAGATAAATACAAAGCGGCTCTGGAGGAGCGTGGTATAGAGCTTACCGTAACGGGCGGCGGCGAGGCAGCTGCCGACGAGGACACTCTCACCTCCGCAGCGGAGAACCTTATCTCCAACGCGGTGAAGTACACCCGTGACGACGGCACAATAAAAATAACAGCCGACAAAAAGCGGCTGACGGTAGTGAACGATGTAGCGGAGGACGTGGACACGAAAGACCTCACCATGCCCTTTGTCAAGGGGGACAAGGCTCGCAGCGACAAGAGCAGCAGCGGTCTCGGACTTGCCATAGCTTCCGCGGCTGCGGAGCGCAACGGCTTCAGACTAAAAGTGAGCTGCAGGGACAAGAGGTTCACGGCAGAGATAATATTCAGATAAAGAAAGGCTGCAAGGGAAATTCCTTGCAGCCTTGTTTTTGTATCAGCACTCGGGGAGAGACTTTGTTGTTCCGTTGAGATATCTTCTTATTGCCAGTGCGTCATTGGTGGTGATACCGTTGCCCCTGTCGTAAACATCGGCATTGCGTATGCCCTGGAAGGTTATCTTCATGTCTGAGGTGCCGTTTACGCCATAGGACGTTGGCATGATAATGGCGTTTACTATAAGGTCGAAGTCCTTGGTATCCACTATGCCGTCGCAGTTTGCATCACCGTAGAGGATATTGTCTTCTATTGCCTCATTCTGGGTGTAGTAGTAGGCAGGCTCCTCGGATTCCTTGAAGTATACTCTGAAGTAGTCCATTGAGCCGTTGAAGAAGCCTCCGTCACCGCCTCTTGCGATATAGTAGTGACTTTCACGTCCGACAGTGTCCTCGGGGAGAGTGTAGATCATGGACTGACCTGCAAGCTTGCCGTTTATCATGAGCTTAGCGACATTGCCGCTGATTATCACGCGGATAACGCTCCATTCTCCCAAAGGCAGCTCGGAGTCGGCAGTTATGAGAGTTCCGCCGATCTTTAACTCAGCCTTGCCCCTGTAATTCGATGGAGTAAGGCTCATGAGCTCTTTGTCGCCGAACTCGAATATCTTCTGCTCGGTATCTCCTCCGCGCCAGAGGACTGCGGTGGATATCTCCATATCCTTGTAGTCAACGAGAGTTCTGTCACAGATAATATACTGATCCACGCCGTTGAAGGTGATGACTCCGCCTGCACTGGTGCGCTCCTCCTCCCATGTGGGAGAGTTCCTCATTATGCCGTTTGTGGCACCGTAGGTATCGTATGCGAATATATTGCTGTTTGCGGAGAACTCATATCCTGCAAAGAGTCCGTCTGTGTAGGGTAGGGATGAGTTGTATGCATCTGTCTCCAGCCAGCCGAAGGCTGCACCCTGTGAAACGTCACAGCTGTTGTAGAATTCTCCGTCAAGTATAGCCTGTCCCGAAGCCACACCATCGCCGTAGCAGTAAGCCGTGCCCTTTATGGTGGCGTCATCCGTGGCGGAGTAATTGTCGAGGAGATAGGCATTTCCCATGATACGGGCATTACCCGAAACAACAGCTCCGGCGGTTACCACGGCTCTTTCGCCTACCTTGGCATTGCCGCTGACAGTGGGCTGAGCCCACCAGTAACCGTGTACGCAGGCACCGTCTGTTATTCTTGCGTTGTCGGATACGACAGCGTTGTTGACAACGGCATTGCCTGTGATGACCGCGTTGCCTGTTACCTGTGAGTCGCCGAGGACCATTGCGCCCTTTCCGACATAGACTGTATCCTCGACATAAGCTGAATCGGCTACGAAGCCGCCGCCGTAGGAGTGCGAGTGACCCTCTACACCTTCGGTGATGCTGCGCTCCATGGGAGTTGTGCCGTAAATGGTGATCTCATAGGGATAGCGGCGTTTGTAGTCAGCGCCGTTATAGGAGTACTCGTCGCCCTGTTCAGCCTTGAGGTAGGCATTGTTGGGGATTATCCTGTCGGGAGTTGCGGCAACTGTGAGGTACAGAGCCTTTTCTTTACCGTAGAGGTACATGGTAACGGTCTCCTGACCGAAAAGGGGAGAGTAATAAATAGTTCCGTCAGGTTCCTCAGCAACTATACAGGCTCTCCAGTCGGCGCCCTCGGCGTCGGAAATACCCTTGAGTGAAACTGTTACCGAGCCGCATCCCGTGTTGAGGGGGATAACGTTCATACCGGTCTGCATGGGAGCCTTCTCCGCAGGAACAATGTAGCTTCCGGGATTATCGGGAGATGGCAGGGGCTGAGTGTAGATGAGCTGCCATACAAATGGATCGGTAAGAGCGATATCAAGGCTCTGCTGATAGAGGTCCTTGTGCTCGAAATCCATGACAGCCATTCTCTTTGCGAAGCTGCCGATGACCTGCTTCATATCGCAGCCCGAGAGGCGCTGGATAGTATCGAAGGGGTACTCATCGGGGAGAGCTTCGCTCTGTACTCTCATCATGAAGTCCTTGCCGAAGCCTTCAAAGCCGTCGGGGTTTTCGGTGAGGTACTGAAGGAATATCCATGAGTCGTAGTTGTTCCTGCCGTGAGGGATAGTCAGGTTCATATTCCTGAGATAGGGCAGGAAGAAGTGGGTAGTAGGAGTTTCGAGGGTACTGAAGTACTGCTCCTTGAACCAGTTTGCAACGGTCTCCCACCACGGGTCGGTGATATCCTGACCGCTCCAGCCTTTCTGGTGGTAGGTGAGGACATGGCCGTATTCATGCACGAGTGAGCCGCAGTTTGTGCCGTCCAGCTGTACCATTGCCGCAGGGTCGATGAAGATGTAGGCAAATCCCGAGAAGGGCTCATAGCTTGTGTAAGCCCAGCCTGACTCAAAGTCGGGAAGACCTGTGTTCGTCAGAAAGATGTTTGTTTTGTATTTTTGTCCGTCGGGTTCAAAAATTGACTGAGAGGAGTCTTTCATGCTGAGTTCGGTGGTGAATAGTTCTCTGTATTTTTCGAGAGAGTCGAGATTGAGCTGAAGGAAGTCGTCGTTTACGAGGCCTGTCTGATCATCATCTCCCCATATGATCTGAAAGTGTTCCGAGGTTGCAGTGTTGTAAGTGTCGATATAGTGTTGGTCGCCTGTGAGGTCGCTGAAGTCGCGGCAGAGGTATTCCTCCTCTTCGTTTTCAGCGGCAGTGAAGAAACTTGGCATTCTGAGGGATGTGAATGCCATTGCTGCTGCTGCGGCTGCAGCCAGCAAGCGTTTGATTAGCATATGAATTCCTCCTTTGTTGTAAAAACTGACGTAAATTCTCCGCTCGGTATATTGTCACAATGATTATACCATATATTTTCGAGAAATTCAATACTTTTTTGGATAATTTGTGCCGAAAATTTTTCTAAATTGTTAATTGTCGCAATATTTGGTCAATTGCCAGAATGCGACAGCACTTGCCGCAGCAACATTTAATGAGTCCACACCATGAGCCATTGGAATTTTTATAGTATGGTCACAGGCGTCTATGGTGGAGTCCCTGAGCCCCTCTCCTTCGGTGCCGAGAATGACTGCCAGCTTAGGTGCAGAGGTCAGCCTTGGGTCGCGGATGCTGACAGTGTCCTTCCGCAGAGCCATTGCAGCTGTAACGAAGCCCAGCTCCCTGAGCTGACCGACGTAGTCGGGGGAGCCTGAAGCCATATATGTCCACGGGAGCTGAAAGACCGTGCCCATGCTCACGCGCACAGAGCGGCGGAAGAGAGGGTCGCTGCATGAGGGGGTAAGTGCCACAGCGTCAAAACCGAGTGCAGCTGCGGAGCGGAATATGGCGCCGATGTTAGTCTGGTTGGTGATATCCTCCAGAACAGCTATGCGCTCGGCACCGCTGAGGATGACCTCCGGCGGCGGTACGGGTCGGCGGCGCATAGCACAAAGGGCGCCCTGTGTGAGTTTGTAGCCTGTCAGCTCGGTGAGGAGCTGCTTATCGGCGGTATATACAGGAATGTCTCCGCAGCTTTGGAGCAATTCTGTCTGTTTACTTATATATTTACGCTCCATGAGCATGGAAATCGGGGTATATCCCGACTCTAAGGCAGTTTTTATGACCTTGGGGCTCTCGGCTATGAAAATGCCGTTATCGGTGCCCTTCCAGCGGAGCAGGGCAGTCTCGGAGGTGTCGGTATAGGGGCGGAGCTCCTCCGCGGAAATGTCGTTTATCTCAATTACTTCGTACATATCTTTTCCTTTCTTGAATATATATCGTCGGCTGAGATCGCAGCTTTCAGCTCATCTTTCTTGTGATGATGTCAAGGCAGAGGCGGAGAGCAGGTGCGCGGGAGGCTTCTCCGAAGTCGCGCCTGTCGTAATTGTCCATGTCCGCAAGGGTATCGGCTGTGAAGAACAGCATACCGAAGTCGGCTCCGCGGAGCTTGGCACAGGCGGCAAGGGCAGAGCACTCCATATCCACGGTGGTGCAGCCCTCGCTGCGGCGGTATTCTACCATGTCGGGAGTCTCGCGGAAAAATGCGTCTGTCGTCCATGTTGTACACCTTTCGCAGGGGATGGACATTTCGCCGAGACAGCGGCAGATGTGCTCCGTCATGGGCATATCCAGCTCCACGAACCTTGACGGGGGCAGATAGTGATAGGAGCAGCCCTCGTCACGGAGAGCCCTGACAGGCACCATAAAGCGGTTTTCGGGCATCTCGCGGAGGACTCCGCATGAGCCTGCGGAGATGATGTGCTTTACGCCGCAGTTAAGGAGTATCTCTAAATTCTGCACAGCCGCAGGAGCTCCCATAGGTGCCTGAAACAGACATATCTCCTCGCCGTTGTGCTCGATTATGTAAATAGGGTAGTCCTTGGTGATGGTGGGGAATATCTCGGCGATCCTGCCGCCGAAATCCCGCGCGTAACTGTCTATGCAGTCTCCCAGCAGACCGAATACCGCCTTTTCGGGGAGCTCTGTGCATATCCTCGGCTTGAAAAGCTCGTTTGTATTTGAGTCGTGGTCCAGTATGGGAAATTCATGCTTTATCATGTCAATATCCTTTCTCATGAAATAACGCCGCTTTTCAGTTGAGAGTTTAGAGTTTAAAGTTGAGAGTTATTTAAGCGGCGGCTATTGATAATGGATCGTCGGCGAAGCTACCTTAACTCTCAATTTTTACGGCGTTATACGGTGATTAATGCTATTATTATAAACTATTTGTGTGAAAAAAACAATAATTTCACAAAAAATTGATTGAAATTAAAAATTATATGTGTTATAATGGTAATAATAACTGACGAGGAGCAATGTGATACAGACAAAATCAACAGCAGCATTCTGACGGTACCTGCGGTGCGTAAGTCTGCAAGGTCCGATATATAGGTACAGAACACGAATAGGAGGTGCGTCATGAAGGAGCTTCTTGAGACCCTGTGCGACAAATACCTGCTCAATCTGGGACTCTTTACCGACCTCTACCCTCTGGAAAGGGACATACTCTACCCCGTCTGCGCCAATGTTTTCTGCGCGGCGGACGCGGAGTTCGACTTAGGTAAATTCAAGAACAGCATGAACATCATCAAGGACAATCCGAAAATGCTCTCCAGCTTCCGAAGCACGGTCCGTCCGCTGATAGCCTCGTGGCTGTCGGTCAGCGACGACCCCAAGGGCGAAATGGAGCGCTATATGACCTGCTATGAGCAGCTCAGGAAATACTTCACCAATTCCGAGCATCTTGCCCTGCTGTCCATACTTCTTGCGAGACTGCTCCCTGAGGAGAGATACGAGGAGCACATAAAGCGCGGCAGGCAGATATACGACCGCATGAAAAAGGAGCACCGCATCCTCACCACCAAGGAGGATGTTGCATTTGCGGTGATGCTGGCTTTTTCGGACAAGTCCGATGACGAGCTCATCGCCGATATGGAGGCGAGCTACAAGCTGCTGAAGCACAGTGCCGACAACAACAGCATACAGACGGTGTCCCATGTTCTGGCAATGGCAAAGGGGACCCCCGAGGACAAGTGCGCCAAGTTCAGCGAGCTCTACGGGGCAATGCTGAAAAAAGGAAAGAAGTACGGCAAGCACTATGAGCTGGCTATGCTGGCGGCTCTGTCCATAACAGGCTATGACAACACGGAGATAACAGGCGATATCAGCGACGTAGAGGCGTTTCTCACACAGCACAAGGCGGTCTGGGACTTGTCCGAATTCGGCAGCGGCGAGCCTGTGAGCCATGCATTCATGCTGCTGACCACTGCCTATGCCAGCGACGAGAACGTCATAGGAGCTGCGGAAAGGGCTGCACTTATGGCGGCGCGTCAGACAGCTCTGTATTCGGTTATGGTATACAGCATGATGACCGTAGCACCCGTAGTACCCGAATAATACACGAATATCTATAATATGAACGGAGGTAATATCCAAATGAAGGCTGACAAATACATCATTCCCGAGGGAAAAAAGGTCGATATCAGAAAGCTCCCCACCAACAGCAAGGCTGACGGTGTGGACAAGGAAGAGATAATAAAAAAGTACGAGGAAAACAAGCAGGAGCTCATCGCACTTCAGGACAAGTTCTATGCTGACTCAAGAGAGGGACTTATCGTGGTGATACAGGCTCTTGACGCCTCCGGCAAGGATTCGGCTATCAAGTACGTTTTCAGCGGCATAAACCCTCAGGGAGTGAAGGTACACTATTATAAGGCGCCCACATCGGAGGAGCTGGCTCACGACTACCTGTGGAGAATACATCAGAATGTGCCCCGCAGAGGCGAGATAGCCGTATTCAACAGGAGCCACTATGAGGACCTTGTCACCGTTCAGGCTGAGGATATCTGGAAGGGCTACCATATGTCGGAGAGAGTCCTTGACGATACAAAGAAGAAGTTCTTTGCAAAGAGATACGAACAGGTCAACAATTTTGAGGAGTATCTCTATGAGAACAGCTACCGCATGGTGAAGATATTCCTTCACGTTTCCAAGGAGGAGCAGACAGGACAGCTTCTTGAGCGCATAGAGCTCCCGGAGAAGAACTGGAAGTTCCGTGCGGACGACCTGAAGGTAAGGGACAAGTATGACGCTTATCTCAAATGCTTCAATGATGTGATAAATAAGACCTCCACCAAGAACAGCCCGTGGTACGTTCTTCCCGGCGACCAGAGGTGGTACACCAGATATCTCGTGACAGAGATACTCCTTGATGCGCTCAAAGCCTGCAAGCCCGAGTATCCCGAGCTTCCCGACGACGAGAAGGAGAAGCTCCCGGAGTGCAGGAAGGTGCTCTCCGAGGCAATGGCAGAGTACGAAAGCGCTAAGAACGAAAAGAAGCCTGAAAAGAAGTCTGACGACACAAAGAAAAAAGCAAAGAAAAAGAGCAAGAAATAAGCACTTGCCCCTGCTGTTGAAACGGCGGGGGCTTTCTGCAAGAGGGGAATGGTTTTCACCGTTTGTTCATTGACTTGCAGAAAAAGTTATGATATAATTTTTATATAAATGATTTGCAGGAGGATATTATGGGGAACAGTGAATACCGCAAGACAATAGACTATATACTTGACCTTATAAGGAGCGGGATGCTTCAGGTCGGGGACAAGCTCCCTACCGAGCGCAGTATCTCGGAAAAACTGGGGATCAGCCGCAATACTGTTCGTGAAGCACTGAGAGGACTTGAAATACTGGGCATAGTCAACGGAAAACAGGGCTCGGGCAATTACCTTACAGATAATATATCCGAGTCTATCGCAAAGGCGATGGACATTATGCTCCTTATGAACAGGACCTCCAAGGAGGAGATATGCTCCTTCAGAAGAAGTATGGAAAAGACCGTCTGCAGCTATCTTATCGCAAGGGGCTGCAGCTCGGAGAATAAACTGAAGATAGTCGCAGCCCTCAACAGGCTCAAGGAGTCCGAGGGTACAGAAGAACGCACCATCGCTGACAGGGACTTCCATTATGCCCTTATATACGCCACGAATAACAGCTTCTGGATAACCTTCATGGAAGCGGTCTCTGAGGTGTATATGCGCTGGATAGACGATTTCCTCATGACAGCGGACCACGATGTGAGGATCAAGCTCCAGGACGCACACGAGAAAATGGTGCAGGGGATCATCACGGGAGATGTGGACTTTTGCTTCAAGGCTATCGACGCCCATTACGACCTTATCGACAAGAGCTTTGAAAAGTGAGAGGAGCCCTTATGAAAACTAAACGTACTGCCGCCGCTTTACTGGCGGCATTATGCGCATTAAGCGCCTTTTCGTGCACTGAGAAGGACGGGGGAGGCAAGAACTCAGCCGAAGCGTCCTCCGAGGTGCAGACCGAGGAGAATACCGCTGAGGCGCCCTCCGAGGAGGCTTCCGAGGAGACCTCGGATGTGAATAACGACCTTAACAGCTATGTCACCGTCAGGGAGGCAACTCCCGCAATGTGGAAGGTCACTGACGAAAAAACGGGGAACTCCATATATATGCTGGGAACTATGCACATGGTAACGGGCTATACCTATCCGCTGCCCGACTATATCATGGACGTCTACGAAAGCTGCGACGGCATCGCGGTTGAGTACGATATCAGCAGCATGATGTCCGATTTTACGCAGATACAGGACTTTTACAGCAAGCTCATCTATACCGACGGCACTACCGTTAAGGACCATCTCTCCGAGGAGACCTATGAAAAGGCAAAGAAATTCATGGGGGAGAATATGTTCTATAACCAGATGATGGACAGCTACAGCGTCGGATTCTGGGAGGTGGAGATAGAGACCGCTGCCATGATGAAAATGAAAAATCTCAACGAGCAGGGCGTTGACTCGGTATTCCTGTCCCTTGCGCAGAGGGACGGCAAGGAGATAGTCAACGTGGAGTCCCTTGATGTGCAGGCGTCTGCAATGAATGCCTCGTCGGACGAGCTCTGCGACTTCATGATAAGCCAGCTTATCGACAGCACGGAGGATATGGCTTCCTATACCGAGAGCTTTGCACGGCAGTATGACCTCTGGGCGTCCGGCAAGATAGACTCCCTTGACGAGGCTGACGTTGAGAACGACATCCCCTCAGACCTTGAGGACGACTATGCGGACTATCTGGAAGTAATACTCTATGACCGCAACAAGGGCATGGCTGAAAAGGCTGATGAATTCCTGAAGGAGGGCAGAAACTACTTCTTTATGGTAGGAGCTTCCCATTTTGCAGGCAAAAAGGGTGTTGACGACCTCCTTGAGGAAATGGGCTACACTGTCGAGCGCGTTGCTTGATGTGATCTGTATCAGCGAGCAGTAATTAGTGAATAGTGAAAAAATGAATAGTGAAAATGCCGCGGAGAACTTTTTAAGAAGTCTCACGCGGCTTTTTTGCACTGTTCTGACGAAATACTAAAAATGAACAAAAAAAGCACCCATTTTTTTGAAAAACAGGCGCTTTTGATAAATCTTTCCCGAGTCCCTTGACATGGGACAAAATCTGTATTATAATGTTATAATGTATCAATATGGAATAGTATCGCTATTTTGCAAGATATTATAGCATACATTGCACAGGCTTGTCAATAGTTTCTGCAAAATTTTTTCAGATGATACGATAACATCAAACAGTTCTGTCCCGCCCGAAACTGTGTGCGCAGGGAGGACAGCAATAAAATACAAGGAGGTTCCGCCTATGGTGAATGTTACACCTAAGCAGCTGGGAAAGAATGTCAGAATGAGCTTCGGTAAGATTACCGAGCCTCTGGAGATGCCGAACCTTATCGAGGTGCAGAAGAACTCGTATAAGTGGTTCAAGGAGGAAGGTCTTCGCGAGGTATTCCGCGAGATGACCGCCATCACCGATTACAACGGCAATCTCGTCCTCAACTTCAAGGACTACAGGTTTGACGATACTCCCAAGTATTCTCTTGCAGAATGTAAATCCAGAGGAGCTACCTATCAGGTCGCTATGCGAGCAACAGCTACCCTTGCCAACAAGGAGACAGGTGCTGTCAGCGAGAGCGAGATCTATATGGGTGACTTCCCCCTCATGACCGACAGCGGTACCTTCGTTATAAACGGTGCCGAGCGTGTTATCGTATCACAGCTCGTCCGTTCCCCCGGTGTTTACTACTCCTTCACCAAGGATAAGACGGGTAAAGACCTTTTCAGCTCACAGATCATCCCTAACCGCGGTGCGTGGCTGGAATATGAGCAGGATTCAAACGACGTTGTTTACGTCCGTATAGATAAAAACAGAAAGATCCCGCTGACCACCTTCATCAGAGCTCTCGGCGAAGAGGGTACCGATGAGGAGATCATGGAGATCTACGGCGACGACGAGCGCCTCAGACAGACTATCCTCCAGAAGGATCAGACCAAGAACCGCTCCGACGCCCTCATCGACGTTTATAAGAAGCTCCGTCCCGGCGAGCCTCCCACGGTGGAGAGCGCTGTCAGCCACCTCAACAACCTCTTCTTTGAGGCTAAGAGATATGACCTCTGCCGCTTCGGACGCTATAAGTACAACAAGAAGCTGGGTATAGCTTCCCGTCTTGCAGGAAGAACTCTTGCTCAGCCTATCATCAACGAGATGACAGGCGAGATCCTCGCTGATGCAGGCGAGACCCTCACCTACGACAAGGCCTGCGAGATCGAGCAGGCAGGCGTTTACAGCGCTTTCGTTACCGTCGAGGCAAAGGAGTACTACACTGACGAGCGCGGCGAGACCAATATCCGCATGGTAGAGAAGACTGTCAAGGTCATCGGTAACGGTATGGTCGACATCAAGGGCTACGTTGACTTCGACGCCGAGAAATACGGCATCAACGAGAAGGTTTCCTTCAACGTGCTCAAGGACATCCTTGACAACGCAGCAGACGCTGACGAGCTTGAGGAGACCGTTAAGAAGAAGGCTGACGAGCTGTCACCCAAGTACATCACTCTCGATGACATCAGAGCTTCCATCAGCTACTTCCTCAACCTCTGCGAGGGCGTGGGTACTGTTGACGATATCGACCACCTCGGAAACAGACGTATCCGCAGCGTGGGTGAGCTCCTCCAGAACCAGTTCCGCATCGGTTATACAAGAATGGAGCGCGGTATCCGTGAGAGAATGAACCTCCAGACTCAGGACGTGAATACCCTTACTCCCCAGACTCTTATCAACATAAGACCTATTTCTTCGGCTATGAAGGAGTTCTTCTGTTCTTCGCCTCTGTCACAGTTCATGGATCAGAACAACCCCCTTGCCGAGCTTACTCATAAGAGACGTCTTTCAGCCCTCGGTCCCGGAGGTCTTTCAAGAGACCGTGCAGGATTTGAGGTCCGTGACGTTCACTACAGCCACTACGGAAGAATGTGTCCTATCGAGACCCCTGAAGGTCCTAATATCGGACTTATCTCCTATCTGGCTACTTTCGCAAGGATCAATGAGTACGGCTTCATCGAGGCTCCCTACAGAAAGGTAGACAAGGCTACAGGCGTCGTTACAGGCGAGGTGGTTTATATGACTGCCGACATGGAGGATAACTTCGTTGTTGCTCAGGCCAACGAGCCCCTCACCGAGGACGGAAAGCTGGCAAGACCCCGTGTAAACGCACGTCACCGCGACCAGATCCTCGAGTGCGAGCGCGAAAAGGTAGACTACATGGACGTATCTCCTAAGATGGTCGTTTCAGTAGCTACTTCAATGATCCCCTTCCTTGAAAACGATGACGCTAACCGTGCCCTCATGGGCTCCAACATGCAGAGACAGGCTGTTCCGCTCCTCAAGACCGAGAGACCTTTCGTCGGTACAGGTATGGAGTACAAGGCTGCCGTTGACTCGGGCGTGTGCGTTGTTTCCGAATACGACGGAAAGATCACATATGTTGACGCTGACAGGATCACCCTCGTTGATACAGACGGTATCGAGCACAAGTATGAGCTTATCAAGTTCAAGCGCTCCAACCAGGGTACCTGCGTAAACCAGAGACCTATCGTCACAGCAGGCGAGGAGGTCAAGAAGGGACAGGTCCTCGCTGACGGTCCCGCAACTGCCGACGGAGAGATCTCCCTCGGTAAGAACGCTCTCATCGGCTTCATGACATGGGAGGGTTACAACTACGAGGACGCCGTTCTCCTTAACGAGCGCCTTGTAAGAGAAGATGTATTCACATCAGTTCATATAGAAGAATACGAGATCGAGTGCCGCGATACAAAGCTGGGACCCGAGGAGATCACAAGAGATATCCCCAATGTGGGTGACGACGCTCTCGCAAACCTCGATGAGAACGGTATCATCCGCATCGGCTCCGAGGTAAATTCGGGCGATATCCTCGTTGGTAAGGTAACACCCAAGGGTGAGACAGAGCTTACCGCTGAGGAGAGACTCCTCCGTGCGATCTTCGGTGAGAAGGCAAGAGAAGTCCGCGACAACTCACTCAAGGTACCTCACGGTGAGTCAGGTGTCATCGTTGACGTCAAGGTGTTCACACGCGAGAACTGCGACGAGCTCTCGGCAGGCGTAAATATGCGCGTTGTCTGCTACATCGCTCAGAAGCGTAAGATCACAGTCGGCGATAAGATGGCAGGCCGTCACGGTAACAAGGGTGTCGTTTCCCGTATACTTCCCGAGGAGGATATGCCGTTCCTTCCCGACGGTACTCCTCTCGACATCGTGCTGAACCCTCTGGGCGTTCCTTCACGAATGAATATCGGACAGGTGCTTGAAGTCCACCTCGGTATGGCTTGTAAGGCACTTGGCTGGCATATAATGACCCCTGTATTCGACGGCGCACACGAAGGAGATATCCGTGAGTGCTTCAAGATGGCTAATGAACACGCTCAGGAGCATAAGGACGATATGTTCGAGCTCAAGGCTATGGATAAGGTCATCAACCCCAACGCCCTCGAATTCACAGAGGATTGTAAGTTCACTCTCTATGACGGACGTACAGGTGAAAAGTTCGATAACCGCGTAACGGTGGGCTATATGTACTACCTCAAGCTCCACCACCTCGTTGACGATAAGATCCACGCACGTTCAGTAGGTCCCTACGCTCTCGTTACTCAGCAGCCTCTGGGCGGTAAGGCTCAGTTCGGCGGACAGCGTTTCGGAGAGATGGAAGTTTGGGCTCTCGAGGCTTACGGTGCAGCTTATACCCTTCAGGAGATACTGACCGTCAAGTCCGACGATACCATCGGCCGTGTCAATACTTACGAGGCTATCGTAAAGGGTCAGAACGTTCCTACTCCTGGTATCCCCGAGTCCTTCAAGGTACTCATCAAGGAGATGCAGTCACTCTGTCTCGATGTCAAGGTGCTTGACGCAAATCAGGAGGAGATCGACCTCACACAGAACTTCGACGACGAGGATCCCATGCCTTCACGCGAGTCCTTCAACGATGAGGACACTGACGACAGCACAAGCTACTCAGACAG
Source organism: Ruminococcus sp. (assembly GCA_017519145.1). GTDB lineage: Bacteria > Bacillota > Clostridia > Oscillospirales > Ruminococcaceae > Ruminococcus. The sequence continues at coordinate 40,836 of JAFWTA010000031.1, read as the reverse complement.
CGATCTGGGCGACAGCGGCTTCGGATTTGAAGGTGAAGACGGCGAGGGTGACGACGAGTTCGGCAGCGTCGATAAGGACGATGAGTTCAGCTTCGATGAGGGCGAGGACGAGGACGACTTCGGATTCGGTGACGATGATGAGGACGGAGATCTCTTCGACAGCTTCGATATCGACGATTCCTCCGACGAGGACTAATAATTCGGAAATATGAATACGCGGCGTGCAGCCCCGCGGGGCTGTGCATCGCTTCAAATGTAAATTTGCAGGAGGTAGCATGGAATTTACAACTTTTGAATCAATAAAGATCGGTCTTGCTTCGCCTGAGCAGATCAGAAGCTGGTCTCACGGCGCAGTTGAAAGACCCGAGACTATAAATTACAGAACTCAGAAGCCCGAGCGCGACGGTCTTTTCTGTGAAAGGATCTTCGGACCTACAAAGGACTGGGAGTGTCACTGCGGAAAGTTCAAGAAGATACGCTTCAAGGGCAAGATCTGTGACCGCTGCGGCGTTGAGGTCACAAGGGCAAGAGTAAGAAGAGAGAGAATGGGCCACATCGAGCTGGCTGCTCCCGTTTCTCATATCTGGTACTTCAAGGGCACACCTTCCAGAATCGGTCAGGTGCTCGAGGTATCCCAGAAGAGACTTGAGGAGGTCCTCTACTTCACAAAATATATCGTAACCGATCCCGGCAATACCGAGCTCCTCAAGAAGCAGCTCCTCTCAGAGAAGGAGTATATGTCATACCTCGAAAAGTACGGCGACGACTTCAAGGCTGAGATGGGCGCAGAGGCTATCAGAAAGCTCCTTAACGAGTACGATCCCGAGAGATACGATACTCACAAGCAGAGACTCATCGAAATGGGCAAGATATCCCTCGGCGGCAAGAAGATCGAGTGCTTCAACAAGCCCACTGAGTGCGAGTGCGAGGAGTGCCAGAAGTTCAGAGAGCTGGAGGACATCGACTGGAGAAACAACCTTGAGATCGTTGCTGACGACCTGAAGGCTGAGCTGGTGGGACTTCCCAGCGGTCAGAAGAAGGTAAAGCTCCTCAAGAGACTCCAGATCATCGAGGCATTCCGCCTCTCCGGAAACAAGCCCGAGTGGATGATACTCAGCGTTGTTCCCGTTATCCCCCCCGATATCCGTCCTATGATCATGCTGGACGGCGGACGTTACGCAACTTCCGATCTCAACGATCTTTACAGAAGAGTTATCAACAGAAACAACCGTCTCAAGAGAATGCTGGAGCTTGACGCTCCCGACATCATCGTGAGAAACGAGAAGCGTATGCTTCAGGAAGCTGTTGACGCTCTCATAGACAACGGCAGACACGGCAGACCTGTTACAGGTCCCAGCAACCGTGCCCTCAAGTCACTTTCCGATATGCTCAAGGGTAAGCAGGGACGTTTCCGTCAGAACCTTCTCGGTAAGCGTGTTGACTACTCCGGACGTTCGGTTATCGTCGTAGGTCCTGAGCTGAAGATGTACCAGTGCGGTCTTCCTAAGGAGATGGCTCTGGAGCTGTTCAAGCCCTTCGTACTCAAGAGACTTGTTGACAAGAAGGCTATCGCCAATATCAAGAGCGCAAGAAAGCTCATCGACCGTGCCGACAATAAGGTTTGGGACGCTCTCGAGGACGTTATCAAGGATCACCCCGTTATGCTGAACCGTGCTCCTACGCTTCACCGTCTGGGTATCCAGGCATTCGAGCCTATCCTCGTTGAGGGTCGTGCTATCAAGCTCCACCCCCTCGTATGCTCCGCGTTCAACGCTGACTTCGACGGTGACCAGATGGCTGTACACCTTCCTCTTTCCGCAGAGGCTCAGGCTGAGGCAAGATTCCTCATGCTGGCTGCCAACAATCTGCTGAAGCCTTCGGACGGTAAGCCTGTTGCTGTTCCTTCACAGGATATGGTACTCGGTTCTTACTATCTGACAATGGATAAGCCCGGCGAACCCGGCGAAGGCAAGGTATTCCGCGATGTTAACGAGGCTCTCATGGCTTACAACGAGCACGATGTATCCCTCCACGCCAATATCAAGGTAAAGATCACCAAGGATATCGGCGACAAGAAGGTATCAAAGATCATCGACGCTACTGTGGGAAGACTCATCTTCAACGAGAATATCCCCCAGAACCTCGGCTATGTTGACAGAACCAACTCCGACAAGCAGTTCGACCTTGAGGTCGCATTCCTCGTCGGCAAGAAGCAGCTCTCCGACATCATCGAGCGCTGCATAAAGATCCACGGCACAACTACTACCTCCGAAGTTCTTGACCGTATCAAGGCTCTCGGATACAAATATTCAACAAGAGCAGCTCTTACCGTTGCAGTCTGCGACGCTACAATACCTCCTCAGAAGAAGGAGATACTGGCTCACGCTGATGAGGAAGTTGCTCAGATCACTGCGGAGTATGAGTACGGCTACATCTCCGAGCAGGAAAAGACCAAGAAGATCATCGCTCTCTGGACTGATACCACCGATGAGGTTACCAAGAAGCTGAAGGAGAACTTCGACAGATACAATCCTATCTGGATGATGGCTGACTCCGGTGCCCGTGGTTCTATCTCACAGATCAGACAGCTTGCAGGTATGCGTGGACTTATCGCCAATACCTCAGGTACCGTTATCGAGATCCCGATCAGAGCTAATTACCGTGAAGGTCTTAACATCCTGGAGTACTTCATCGCATCCCGTGGTGCGAGAAAGGGACTTGCCGATACCGCTCTCCGTACCGCTGACTCGGGTTACCTTACCCGTCGTCTCGTTGACGTTTCTCAGGACGTTATCATCCGTGAGGACGACTGCGGAACAACAGAGGGTATCGAGGTATTCGAGATCAAGAACGGCAACGAAGTCGTTGAGCCCTTCGACGAGCGTCTTGTGGGCAGATTCCTCGCTGAGGATCTCCGCGACGAGTCGGGCGAGCTCATCGTTTCACGCAATAAGCTCATCAATGACGCAGATGCCAAGAAGATCATTGACTCAGGCGTTGAGAGGATCAAGATCCGCTCTGTCCTCACCTGTAAGTCGAGAACAGGCGTATGCGCTAAGTGCTACGGTGCAAACCTTGCATTCAACAATATCGTTTCCGTCGGTGAAGCTGTCGGCGTAATCGCTGCACAGTCCATCGGTGAGCCCGGTACACAGCTTACCATGAGAACCTTCCATACCGGTGGTGTTGCTTCTGCCGATGCAGAAGATATCACACAGGGTCTTCCCCGTGTTGAGGAACTTTTCGAGAGCAGACGTCCCAAGGGCGCAGCTATCCTTTCAAGGATCTCGGGTAAGATCCACATCGAGGAAGTAAAGACCACAAGAAATATCATCGTTACCAACGACGAGACAGGCGAAGCTGAGAACTACATGATCCCCTATAACCTCAAGATCAGAGTTCAGGAGAACGAGCAGATCGAAAAGGGAACCCGTCTCACAGAAGGTAATATCTATCCCGCTGATATACTCAATATCCTCGGTACTCAGGCTGTTCAGAACTACATCATCAATGAAGTTCAGAAGGTTTACCGGTTACAGGGTGTTGATATCAACGATAAGCACATCGAGGTAATCGTTCGTCAGATGCTCAGAAAGGTCAAGGTAGAGGAATCGGGCAGCAGCTATCTCCTTCCCGGTACCCTTGTTGACAGCAAGAAGATCGACGAGATCAATGAGGATCTCCAGAAGCGCATAGATGCAGGCGAGTACGATGTACAGCTGGTTCAGATCAGCCCCGTGCTCCAGGGTATCACAAAGGCTTCATCCAATTCGGACAGCTTTATGTCTGCCGCTTCATTCCAGGAGACCACAAAGGCTCTCACAGATGCTGCTATCAGCGGTAAGAAGGACAGCCTCCTCGGACTCAAGGAGAACGTTATCATTGGTAAGCTCATCCCTGCAGGTACAGGTATGGAGTGCTACAGAAACGTCGAGGTCGTTAAGAACGAGGGCTACGGCGAGCACAACACAGCAGCTCCTATGGCAAATCAGATATAACGCAGAAAAGCTCCTGAGGGTAAGAAAGATACCTATATAGAAGTTTTGCCCCTGAACGCTTCAAGCGCTCAGGGGCATTGTATTTAAGTTAAGAGTTGAAAGTTGAGAGTTTAGAGTTAATGTGTTCGCTCACGTTTTTTCAATAATGTCGCCTTCGGCGACACCGCAGCTTTCAACTCTAAACTCTCAACTATAAACTTAATTATGGAAAGAATACTCAGACTTATAGATAAAAAAGAATGTGAAAAACTCTGGAGAATGCAGGTGGAGGCTTTCTCGGACCTGCTTGAAAAGTATAAGGACTACGATATAAGTCCCGCCAATGAGCCCATGAGCAGAATCATGGAGCGTCTGGAGCAGCCCTTCACATATTACTATTTTATAATTGACGGAGATACCGCTGTGGGCGCTATAAGAGTAGTGGACATGAAGGACGGCAGTCCAAAGCGTATCTCTCCAATATTCATCATGAAGGAGCACCGCGGTAAAGGCTTCGCACAGGCTGCCATAAGGGCTGCGGAGAAGCTCCACGGCGCGGATAACTGGTCTCTCGACACCATTTTGCAGGAGGAGGGCAACTGCCGTCTATATGAGAAAATGGGCTACCGCAGAACAGGGGACACTCAGGCCATAAATGAGAGAATGACCCTTGTATTCTACGAAAAATAGCGCTTTCGTGCAAAAGATCTCACAAGCGTCAGACCTGCCATTTCAACTTTTTTTGCCTGCGGTGTTGATTTTTTCGGAAAGCTATGTTATAATAATAAGGCAAATTGAAATCCATTCTCAAATTGAAAGGAGGAGACTGACTATGACAAGCATTATGAAACGTATCTCGGCAGCACTGTCGGCTTTGCTTTTGGTGCTGGTCATTTTCTGCTCCTCTGTGTTTATAGCTGTTCACGGTCATAGTCACTGTACAGATGAGGACTGCGCTGTCTGCATGGAGCTTGAACAGTGCCGCAGCTCCCTCAATACCCTCGGGGCTTCTCTGCCTGCCATCGTATTTGCGGCAGCTGTTATGGTGCTGTTTGTCATACTTGCGGCAGCTGCCGTAAAGTGCCTGAATGGCAGCACTCTTATATCTTTAAAAGTAGAACTTCTGGACTGAATACAGGCTTTTTGTATCCATTTGCAGCAGGAGCTTGGCTCCTTTATTGTGCTGCGCAGAAAGCATTATTCATTACGGAGGTTCTTTTTATGTTTATCAGAAAAACAGGTATTATTTCACTGGCAATGGCTGTAGCTGCGGCAGGTCTTACAGGCTGCGGCGCTTCAAGAGAGTCGGATACGGCTGCGGTAACGGGCGGAGCAAAGACCTCGGGCAAGCTCAGCGTGGTCTGCACCATCTTCCCCGAGTACGACTGGGTAAAGCAGATAATGGGCGACCATGCAGACGAGGCTGATGTGACCTATCTGCTGAGCAGCGGCACCGACCTGCATAACTATCAGCCCACTGCAAGCGATATCATGAGCATCTCCTCGTGCGATATATTCATACACGTTGGCGGCGAGTCCGACAAATGGGTGGAGGATGCCCTCGATGAGGCTGTGAACAAGGATATGCAGGTCATTGACCTCTTGGAGCTCCTTGGCGACTCCGCAAAAGAGGAGGAGATAAAGGAGGGCATGGAAGCTGAGGAAGAGGAGGAAGAAGACGGCGAGGACGAGGTGGAATACGATGAACACGTCTGGCTGTCGCTGAAAAACGCTCAGACAGTATGCAGTGCCATCTCCGAGGCACTTTCCAAGGCTGACCCCGACAATACCGAGGATTACAGCAGCTCTCTTGCCGACTACACTAAGAAGCTGGCAGATATGGACGAGAGCTTCCGCGCTGTCACCGAAAATGCAGAGAACAAGACTCTTATATTCGGTGACCGTTTCCCGTTCCGCTATCTGTTCGATGACTACGGTCTGGACTACTATGCGGCTTTCGTCGGCTGCTCTGCCGAGAGTGAGGCAAGCTTCAGCACTATCAGCTTCCTTTCGGACAAGCTCAACGAGCTGGAATGTGATACTATCTTCACTATAGAGAATTCCGACAAGTCCATTGCAGAGGCTGTAATAAGAAATTCCGACAGAAAGGACTGTACTGTTGCGGAGCTCAACTCCATACAGTCAGTCTCAATGAACGACGTCAACAGCGGTGTGACATATCTTTCGCTTATGCAGCAGAACTGCGATGTTCTGGCTGAATACCTCGGCTGAGCCGAAGAAACGGAGTGATAGCCATGAGAGCTATAAAGTTATTTTCAGTTTTATCCGCAGCTGTTGTTTGCCTTTGTTCATGCGGCGATACAAAGCCTGTTTCCGGGAAGAATGACCAGCCTGCCGCTGCGACGGCTGCTGAGTCCGAGGCAGCTTCCGAGACCACAGTTCCCTTCGGGGGGATAGTTCCCAAGGAGGAAAGGTTCAAGGGCGCAAACGGCTTTGACGTTGACCTGACGGAGCTCAGCGCCTCTATGGTCTATGCAGAGGTCTATGATATGGTGTATAATCCCGATGACTATGTGGGCAAGACTGTCAGGGCAAGGGGACCCTTTTCCTACTTCAAGGACGAGGGTACAGGCAATGAGTATTTTGCTGTGCTCATCAGTGATGCAACCGCCTGCTGCTCACAGGGCATTGAGTTCGTGCTGGACGGCGACTACACCTATCCCAAGGACTATCCCGCTGTTGATACGGAGATAACCGTTAACGGCGTCTTCAACTACTACAAGGAGAACGGCTTCACCTACTGTCAGCTCACCAATGCTGTGCTTGAGGATAGTCAGCTTACGTGGTGAGGTTAAGCTAACAGCATATCATGTCCGCTCGCTGCATATAATGCAGTGAGGTGAGATGTATGAGAAAGATCATTGCAGCTGCACTTGCAGCTGCTTTTTTCATGACGGGCTGTTCGGCAGAGCTGTCTGTCCGGAGCAGCAGCCCTGCGCAGGTAAGCGAGTCGGTGCCGCAGGAGCACTCGGAGAAATATGTTCCGCTGAACTATGAGGCTCAGGTGGGAATGTGGCTGCCATATGTGAGATTTCCCGAGTATATGCAGGGACGCAGCGATGAGCAGTTCCGCAAAGAAGTGGGGGAGATGCTGGATGATGCCGCCGCAGAAAGCGTGAATACTGTGTACTTCCACGCTCATCCCATGGGAGATGCCTATTACAGGTCCGATATCTATCCGCGTGGAGAGTTCCTCGACGGGAACTATGATCCCCTTGCGATCGTTATAGAGGAGGCGCATAAACGGGGAATATCCGTCCATGGCTGGATAAATCCTCTCAGGCTCCAGACCGACGAGCAGCTCCGCGCACTGCCCGAGGACTACATAATAAAAAAGTGGATCGCCGCAGGAGAGCCCTTTGTGAAGCTGGTGAACGGCCGCTGGTATCTCGACCCTGCCTATCCCGAAACCGTGGACCTCCTCAGAGAGACCGCCGCTGAGATCATCGGGAAATACGATGTGGACGGGCTGCATATTGATGACTATTTCTATCCCACTACGGATGAGGAGTTTGACAGCGAAGCATTTGAGCTCAGCGGAGAGCCCGACCTTGCAGACTGGCGGCGAGATAACGTCAGCCGCTTCGTAAAGGCACTGTATGATACAGTGAAAAGTTACGACAGAAAGCTTTTGTTCGGAATAAGTCCGCAGGGAAACATCGACTCGGACTACAACAGCCAGTTTGCCGATGTCAGGCGCTGGGCAGGGGAGGAGGGCTTCTGCGATTATATAGTTCCGCAGATATACTTCGGCTTCAATAATGAGAACAGTCCCTTTCTGACTGTCCTTGAACAGTGGGAGGAACTTACGCAGGACAGCGAGGTCTCGCTGGTGATAGGTCTCGCTCCCTATAAGCTGGGCAGAGAGGATAAGTGGGCAGGTGCAGCTGCGGAGCTGGAGTGGATAAACGATCCTGACATCATCGAAAAGCAGATAGCTGCCGTAAAGGAGTCCTCCGCTGAGGGCTATGCACTTTATTACTGAAAAATATTCACTTTCTCTTGACAAGCTGCCTCTGATATGGTATAATACATACTGTTCGGGGCATTAGCGCAGCTGGGAGCGCATCACACTGGCAGTGTGGGGGTCAGGGGTTCGAATCCCCTATGCTCCACCAAGCAAATATGGCTATAAATAGGCGTTTCTTCTATATGAGGGAACGCTTATTTATTTTAACTGAATAGAAAAGTGTCATTATTCTGTCATTACAGCTGTAAAAAGGCACTAAAAGAAGCGAAAAGCGGAGACCTTTCGAATGAAGGTACTCCGCTATTTTTTTATCCTGTTTTCTGTATGCTTTTAGGTTCTGCCTGCTCTGAGCTGTCTTTTTTTGAAATGAGCATATCCTGTAATACGTTGGCGGCTGCTTCATCAGCTTCTGCAAGGCAATGCAGATATTGATTTGTAACTCTGAGATCGGCGTGACCTAATCGCCCCGATACTTGCTTAATGTTTACACCGCCTAATAATTGAAGTGTTGCTGATGTATGGCGCAGGGCGTGGAATTTACGATGTTTTAGCCCATGACGTTCAAGAAACTTCCTGAACCAGTGAGAAGGGGTTGCCGGGTACATAATAGAACCGTCCCACTGAGTAAAAAGCCATTCATCACCTTTCCAAGCTGTACCGAGCCGCTGGCGCTCAGCTTCTTTTTCAGCTTGTAATTGTCTTATCAAGTCAACTGTATATTCGTCAATTTTAACGGTCCTGACATCGTTATCCTTCGGCGATTTAGTTGTTACTGGTTCGCCTTTGAGCTTGTAGGCAGCTCTTTCGATGGTGATTCTGTTGTTGATGAAATCCACGTCGCTGAATTTCAGAGCTGTTAACTCACCTTCACGCGCTCCGCTCATTATTGCAAGATATACGATAACTTTGTATTGAAGCGGTTCATCTTCAAGGCATGAGAGCATTTCAACAGCTTCCTGTTTTGTAAATATCTCCACTTTCGGAGTTATAGTCTTTGGCATTGTAAGCCGCTCAGCATTAGCAGGATTAGTCTGAATTAATCCGAGCTTGACAGCCTGATGCAGTATTGATTGAAGTATAGCAAGCTTTCTCTTTACTGTGGACGGAGATATTTTGCTGTTATCCTGTATATACTTGATGAATTGTTGAATGTGAGCAGGCTTAAGCTCCACAAGCTTTATATGCCCTAAAAGCGGTAAAATAAGAGAGTTGATTGTTTTAGAATATGTTTCATAGGTTCGAGGGGCAAGAATATCCTTTTTGATGTCAAGATACATAGGCACAAAATCAGCAAGTTTGAGAGACCTCTGAGAGCCTGCGAGACCGTTCTGCACCTGATCTTCAAACTCCATAGCTGCCTTTTCAGCGGCTTTTACAGCCTGCTTCTCAGTCATACCGTGAGGGACTTTCCATGTCATGGTCTGGAAACGCTGTTTACCGTCAACGCCGTATCCGTCCGATACGCGGAAGCGGAAGGATATGAGCTGACCGTCTTTATTCCTGTTTTCCTTGATGTTCGCCATTGTTACTCCTCCTTTATAAAATAATCAGGGTTATGCTTTTTGATTATTCGATTAATTTTGTACCATATGAAATCATGAAGTTCCTCAACCAAATCTATGTATTCTGCATAAGTACAAGAAGCGAGTTCTTCACCATTTCTATTTTTTAGTGAATATGCGTTAGGAGTATTATATATTTCCGCTTCATATCGGGCGTTGTTTTCGCTGAATAACTTTGATACATCATCATCTGTTTTAGGTAGTTCAACATCTATATTATTAATATCAAAATCAAATGTCAGATCATATGCTGTTAAAATGTTCTTCAATGCAAATTTCTTGTTTTCTTCATATATCAAAGATTTTGTTAATATTTCAGCCCGATTGTCTTCTTCGTATTTTCTGATATCTTCAATAGTTTCAAATTCATCTTCCCCTTGAATGTATTCTAATCTTACACCGAATAGCTTTGAAAATGTTATCGCATATTTAGAAGATATTGGTCTGTCCCCACGTTCAAGGTATCCTAAATGCTGAGAAGAACAATTTGGAAAAGGTGAATTAGGTAGACGGGATATTTTTTCTGCAAGTTCGGCTTGAGTTAAACCGTGTTTATCTCGGAGTTTACGCAGCCTTTCACCACACAAAACATCATGAGGGGGATTTTTGTTACTTTTCATTGCATAATTCTCCTTTTAAAGTACAAATAGTTTTATAATGCAACATTAATAAATACAACAATGTTGTTGTATTTATGTATCTTTTCTGTTATACTGATTATAGCAGATAAAAAGTCTGTTGTCAAGATAAAAAGAAAATAAATTTGCTAAGGAGGTGAAAAACATGAGAGATATTTCAAACCTTCCAAAGGAAGAACAGGCGGCAATACTTGCAAGGCGTGAGTATTATCGTAAATGGCGTAAGGCTAACGCTGATAAGGTCAAGGAGCATAATCGCCGTTACTGGCTGAAAAGGGCACAGAAACAAAAATAATCCGTATCATCAATGAGCTTTCGGCTCAAAACAACGCCACAATCGACTAACAGGAGGTATATATGTTTTATGTAAAGACGAAAATCAACGAGGAAACAGAGATCAGAACCGAGATCACCGATGAAAATGTATTTACGGTATGCCCTCAGTGCGGACAGGAACACGCTGTTGACTTGGAGGCTGTCCTTAATGACGGTGGCAGTCTGTGTGGTTCTGCGTGCTTGTGTTCCGAATGCAGCAAAGAGCATCTGGCTATGCAGGAACATATCACAAAAAGAGAAAACGCCTGACAGCGGCAACTGTCAAGCGTTAAAGCAAATACCCGTTAAACACAAACAAAATATCTGCCAGCTCCTATTATAACACTTATAGGAGCGGCGGTCAACAGAAAGCGAGGAGAAAATGACCGACTACAATATTACATACAGCGAAAAAATACCTGATATGAGAGGAGTTCGGGAAACCGCTACACACTTCGGAATAGCTGTTCACCATGCCCGTCAGCTGGCATTAACTGGAAAAGTAAAGGCGATACGCGCAGGCAATAAGATACTGATAAATCAGCAGAGCGTGATCGATTACTTCAATTCAAATACTCTGAATGATACATCGGAGCAGGACTGCGGTATCAAGCCGATACCTGTCAAGATCGGGGGTGCTGTTCGATGAATATCGTTGATTTTCTTCCGGTAGGTGAGGAGAACGCCATTACTATGACAGAACTCGCGGTTTTACTCGGTTGCAGTAAACGAGAAGCCCGAGCACTTATTTTTGAAGCAAGGTGCAGAGGCGCTGTAATATGTTCAACTGCGGATCCGGTAAAAGGTGGTTATTATCTACCGCGAACTGATGATGAAATCAAAAGATTTTTAATGTTTGCTCAACATCGTGTCAATTCCACTTTAGAAGCAATTAAAAGTGCTAAAAAGTTTCTGAAAAAGGGAGGCTTTAGCAAAATGTGATTAAATTAGAATTCTACAAAGGGTACTCATGGGCAGCTGAAAAGTTAGGCGGTATGTGTTCACCTGAATTTGCGATTTTTACAATTGTGTATTCGTTCTACGAAACTAAACGAGATTGTTTTTATTCGTTATCAGGATTTGCCAAACTAATAGGCTGCTCTCGAAGTACTGTCCAAAGGGCATTGAAGCATTTAAAAGCAATGGACTGTATAATAGCAGGTGAGTGCAATTTTACAAATTCCATGCAATACATCGTAAATGAAAGGACAGTATCCGCATGGAAAAAGGCATGGCAGAAAAACAATGAGTTGACTGCAAAAGAATACAATTTTGGGATTGATCCCTTTTAATTACCTGTGTTCAAAATGAATACAGGGTGTAATCAAAATGAATACAGGGTGTAATCAAAATGAATACAGGGTGTAATCAAAATGACCTCCTATATAAGAGAATATATATTAGAGAAAAATATAAAAAGAAAATATAGAGAGAAGCCCATTTTCTATGAAAATGCGCCTCACTATTTCTTTTCCTTCAAAAAGAGAGGAGGTGTAAATTATGGCTATAAAAAACGGTCTGGCTGAAAGCGACAGTAACGAGAGACTTGACACAATTCTTGAACAGATGAAGAAAGAGGCATTTGACAGCACAACATAAAAAGGCTATAAGCCGAGAAAGAAGGTATTTTATTATGAGCAGATCAGAAAGACTATACAATCAGGTCAAGCAGTTTAGACAGTACGTTATTGAGAGATCGGCGGCACTGGACGAGGAAGAAGCTGACCTTGAAGGATTCAAAGGCTCGGAGAAGTACAACACTATCATGGCAAGGATCCAGAGCGACAGGGCACAGCTCATGAAAGAAGCCCGGGAGAAGTTTGCACCTGAGACAGATGTGTTACTCTCAGCAATGAGACAGGCGGCAGACTTCAAAACAACTGCAACTGCACCGAGTGAAGAAGCGCTCCGACTGTTACAGGCATTCAAGCTGAGACTTGAACTTGACGAGAATGCAGCTATCAGCCGTGAGGAGCTGCAAAGCGCAGTTTCAGTGATGGGTGATTCAGAGACAGCATTCAAGGCGCTCCGCCAGATTGCACAGAAATGCGGTGTTGTCATTACTCCGCAGAACTCCGATAAAATGACAAACTTACAGGCAAAAGAAGCTGTTGAATCCCTTGCAAAGAACGTCAATGCACTCTATCACCTTCCCACAGTCGGAAACCGTAAGGCATGGGCGAACATGATGTCAGGCGCAGAGCAGTCACCATTTACAACCACAACGGACAGTATCAGAGCATGGCGGATTGACGTAGAACCGAACAGCGTTGACGATCTTATACAGAATTATACTATGTTAACCGATAGCGGTGTAAAGCAGCTGAGAGAGATCATTGACAGCGAATAAAACAGCTCTCAGAATGAACGAGAACGGCTTGCAGATACAAAGGGGATAAATTATAGCCCCCCTATCTGCAAAGCCGTACAGCGCATTTAAACACGCTTAGAATTGAAAGAGGGTGAAACCATGAGAAATTACTATCTAAAAAACAGATCAGACAAGGCAAAACAGCAAGAGCAGATTAACAATGTACTGAGAGTATATGACTTTTTAGGACAGCAGAACCGCAAAAAGCCTATACCAACGAATATAAAACAGACTTCACCGAAAAAAGGGGAGTATCATGAAAAAATACAGTGATGAACAAATAATACAAGCAGTATTATCAAGTGGCTCTCAGAGTGAAGCGGCTCGGTCACTCGGTCTGAATAAGACAACCATTACACACAGAATGAAAAACCCCGATTTCAAGCGAAAACTGGACGAAGCAAAAGCGGCATATTTACAACAGGCAGTGCAGGAGCTGAGACAGGAGCTTAAAAACTCGGTCAAAACTCTTGCAGCAGTCCGCGATGATGCAACAGCTCCGCAGTCGGTACGGATACAGGCAGCTGACACCATCCTCAGACACGCTTGTAAATACACTGAGATAGTTGATATTGTAGCCGAAATCAACAAACTAAAGGAGCAATTTAACGATGTATGAGCGATACAAAGCGGAGTTACAGGCTATAAAACAGGCTCACAAATGCCGTATAAGCGCCCGAAGCATTGCAGAGGGTATTGATATTACTCCGCACATTGCAAGCGTATACAGCGGCTTACATGACGATATCCAAAGCGGTGAGCATAGCACATATAATCTTCCGGGTGGACGTGGCAGCTGCAAAAGCTCTTTTATCAGTTTGGAGATCGTCAGCGGTATTATGAAGGATATCACAGGCGAAAGCTCGGCTATTATATTCCGCAGATATGCAACTACTCTCAGAGACAGCGTATATTCACAAATTCAATGGGCGATAGATACGCTTGACGTATCTGCATACTGGAAAGGCAATGTCTCCCCTATGAGCTTTACTTACCTTCCGACAGGTCAGCAGATCATATTCAGAGGGCTTGACGATGAAAACAAATTGAGGTCAATCAAGCCGAAACACGGTTATTTCCGTTATGTGTGGTATGAAGAATTCTCGGAGCTTAACGGTCCGAACCATGTGCGCAGCGTTCAACAGTCAGTTTTGAGAGGTCAAGGCAAGTTTACCGTGTTTCGGTCATTTAATCCGCCTATCAGCCGTAACAATTGGGCGAATGTGTACATAGAACAGCCTGACACAAAGGCGGTTACTCTCCACACGAACTATCTTGACGTTCCTGCGGAGTGGCTCGGTGAATTCTTCCTTGACGAAGCTGACAGGCTGAAAGAGATCAACCCGAAAGCCTATCAACATGAATATTTAGGCGTTCCGACAGGCTCAGGCGGTGAAGTCTTTGAGAATATCGAAGCCAGAACTATCACAGATACTGAGATCAACAACATTCAGTATCAGTACGGCGGTATAGACTTTGGATTCAGCAGCGACCCGGCTGTATTTGTCCGTGTTGGTTATGATCGTAAGTCTGAGACAGTGTATATCCTTGATGAGATATACAAGAAGCATTTGAGCAATAAACAGCTGTATGATGCTATCTGGGAGAAAAAGCTTGTTAGTACAGGTCGGGAAAGCTTAAACTTTTTCGGCGATACGCTGATATATGACAGCAAATTGCAAATTGTATGTGATGCAGCTGAACCGAAGTCAATAGCTGACTTGCGAACTCTCGGACTGAATGCTTACGCTTGCCGAAAATTTCAAGGCTCGGTGATGTACGGCATTAAATGGCTACAACACCGAAAAATTATTATCGATAAGGCACGCACACCGAATACATACCGAGAATTTACGCTATATGAGTACGAAACAACGAAAGACGGTGAATTTTTAGCAAGTGTCCCGGATAAGGACAACCACACCATTGATGCGGTGCGCTATGCTCTCGATAGGCTTATAAATGACCGTAAAAATTCAGCATAAGGGGGTGTGAATATGGCACAGATGCGGATATACTGTGATTATTGCAAACAGAGTTACTATGTGTATCAACATAGTAACTGGAAGTCAGACACGGCGAGACAATGTCCACATTGCTTTCATCAGATCGACCGCCAAACGTGGGACAATATTATAGTTCCTGCCTTTGGTGCGTTTATGGACGCAAATATGCAGCTTATCAAGGATATGGGCGGCGGTTCTACAAGATTTGCAGTAAACTTTGAAGAAGATTACTATTTTCCGAATATGGAAGTAAAGGAGTGATAAAAGAATGAATGTTTTTGATCTTCAAGCAAAGATCGGACTAAGCACAACCGAATACAAACAAGGCTTGAAAGAAGCAGGCAAGAGCTTTTCAGACTTTGGAATGAAAGTCAAGGACGGAGCTGCGGCTATCGGTAAAGCAACAGCGGCAGGCATGGCGGCAGGAGCGGCAGGCGTTGCGGCTCTTACAAAAACGGCTGTTTCTGCTTATGCAGACTTTGAACAGCTTGAAGGCGGCGTTAAAAAATTATTTGGCGTTGCGTCTGACAGCCTTATGAGCTATGCAAAACAGGCATATATTACAAGCGGCATATCAGCTAATGAATATATGGAACAGGCAACAAGCTTCTCAGCTTCGCTTATATCATCACTTGAAGGTGATGTGAATGAAGCGGCAAAGCTTACAGATTTAGCAATGCGTTCTATGAGTGATAATGCGAATACCTTTGGTACAGACTTATCAAGCATACAGACAGCATATCAAGGATTTGCAAAAGGACAGTATCAGCTTCTCGATAATTTAAAGCTTGGTTACGGGGGTACTAAATCAGAAATGGAGCGGCTTATTGCTGATGCTAATGAATATGCAGCTTCAATAGGCGAGGCTTCGGATTTAACAATAGATAGTTATGCAGATCAGATAAAGGCTATTGATTTAATTCAGCGTAAGCAAAATATAGCTGGAACAACTCAGAACGAAGCACTAAAGACGATCTCTGGAAGTGTAACAACACTGAAAGCAGCGTGGAAAGACTTCACTGTTGAACTCGGCAAGGATAACGGAGATATAGAGGGCAGTTTTGCTAATCTCTCTACCAGTCTATCAGCAGTGGGAGATAATATAATACCGAGAGTGCAGACAGCTCTTAAAAGTATCGGCAATACAATAAAAACGCAATTGCCTACTGTTATTAAAGAAATTCCTAATAAAATAGGTGAAATTCTTCCCTCATTGGTAACTACTGGAACGGAACTTGCTTCTGCTTTAGGTAGTGGCTTATTTGAAGCTCTTCCTACTGTAATAAAACAATTGCCTGAGGCTGTTGAGTGGGGCAGCACATTAATTCAGAAGATAGCAAATAGTGTTCTGAACGCTGATTATAAGAAGTTAGGTAGTTCATTAAGCACAGCAATAAAAGGCGGTTTAAGTGCAGTAACCGATGTATTAAGCGGTATTGACTGGAAGAAGCTCGGAACTGATATAGGTGACTTTATCAAAAACATTGATTGGGACGATATTGTCAGCAAAGCGTGGGAATCAATAAAAACAGCCTTAGGCGGCTTAAAAGATGTTGCAAAAGGTTTATATGACAGTATCGGACTTGACGGCATTATGGATCTTATTGCTGTTTGGTCTGCACCTAAATTCCTTAGTAGCTTCGCCTCGACAATGAAAACAGATTCAAGCTGCCAGCAGTCGTTTAATAGTATTCACGAAATGCTTGGAGCAGACGTCGGCAAAAAATCGGGAGATAAAGCAGGCATTAGTTATATTGATGCATTTAAATCAGCGCTTGCAGTTGGTTTTGCTACTTTTGAAATAACTGATTTTATAATGGATAATGTAAAATGGGACGGCAAAACCCTTAGAGAACGGCATATTGATAATTTAACCTTGTCAGACGGTGGATTTTCACTTGCAGGTCTTGCTCTTGAAAGTATAAGAAAAGGTATTTTTGATAAACAGCCTGAATCCGGCAAAGCGTTTGTAAATGGAAAAGTTATAGACGTAATAAAGGACAGCGATGTATATAGAGAGCATGGCATTGACGATGATTCATTCAGGAAAACCACACACACTACGGCTATTCCTCAATATGCAGAGGGCGGCAGAGTTACTCGTCCAACAATTGCATTGATCGGAGAGCGTGAACCTGAGACTATTATCCCTGATAGCAAGCGCGGAGCTTTCGGAAATACTTATAACGTAACTGTCAATATTGACGGTACAGGAAGGAACGCTGAGGAAATAGCAGACGAGGCAATTGAGGTATTATCAAGAAAGTTCGCATATCTTGGAATAAAGCAGAAAAGAGCAGTCGGTGGTGTTGGCTGGTGATCGAGATAACAACAATATTTAACGACTTCTTCAGATACCAGATCGATATCAAGAGCATTGCAGCAGCTTGTAAGAAATGCGGACTTGACACATACATAAAAACAGCGGCAGCAATAGCGGCATACTTCCACCAGAACGAATTACAAGATGATATCAAGGCTGATGCTGAGATAATCGGACAGAACCTTATACAGCTGGAATTTATAAAGGCTCTGACATATCAAATATGCCTTATAAATGACACTGTACGCTGAGTAGGGTGATAATACCTTGAACAGCTCAGAAGCCCGAAAAACGCTTGACAAATCGTTCTGATGGATTAGTTCAGACATTATCTGAATAGACGTAAAATCAAGATTTCGTGATGCTGCTTGACGTATACACGAAATAAACGAAAATAACAATCACAAAGGAGTAAATGACAATGATTAAGATCATATCCAGAGTTACAGACTCTACAAAGGGCAATATCATAAACATAAGGGCAAAGATTGCAGTTGATTCCGCTGCAGATCTTGCCGCAAACCTTAACAACTATTATTTTGCACTCGGCTCGATAGCTTGGGACGTAAGCACAGGTGATATTTACGGAATTGACAGCTCAGGAACATGGCACAAGCAGAACCAGAGCGTTATTGATGCTATAGAGACTATCTTATCTGACGACGAAGCATAAACCTATAGTCAAGCAGCTATAATATTAAAATCCCCTTTTTCAAGGGGATTTTTCTTGACAAATCGCTCTGAAGGCATTATAATTGATATAAGCTTAAATCCCGTTGGAGAATAAAAAAAGAAGGGCTGCACAATGCTGATGCAGTCCTTTTTTTATCCTATATGATATGACACGAAAAAACTGCACAAACGAAGAATAGATAAAAAGCAGTAAAAAATGGCAGATCAGGCGAGGGGGTAAAACCCCTGTCCGTAAATCTTTGTATACATCACGAATTGACATTACACGTTTTACTGTATAAAATGGAAGTGTAAGAGAAAAGAAATAACGGCAGCTCACACCGACCAAAGCGAAGCCACCGTTATACACATCAAACCCGTAAAGATTTGATATGCTGATTATATCACTTTCTTTCGGGTATGTCAATCATGAAAGGAAGTATTGTAATGATGAACGAAAAAGTGCTTACCAGAGACGAAATGACAGCGGAAATAATGAAAACGTATGACCGCCTTGACGATGAAGGCAAGGCAGAACTTGCAAATGCAGTCTATCAAATATGCATGGAGCGCGAAATGGAGGAGTTTGATCTTTTGTTAGGTAAAGAACCTGTTCCTGACGGTAAAACGTGGGAGACCTTTCAGAACTTCGTCAAGTACAAGAAAGCTAATCCGAAGTTCAAGGATCCTTTCAGTAATGAGTTGATGTTGTTGATAGATGTATTCAATTACGGACGTATCTGCGGCAGAAATGAGGCACAGAGGGGGTGAGAACATGAGAACAGTGAACTATGAGGATATAAAGGCTGAAATACATTCAAAGGGGCTGACTGTAAAGTTGGTTGCAGCTTATATGCACATATCTCCTGCAACATTAAGGAAGAAGTTTAACGGAGAAGTCAACTCGGACGATGTTCAGCACTTGAATGATTGTATAAAAATGGTACATAACGATAAGCCCCGTAATTATTGACAAATAGCCAAAAACATGGTATAATACACTTAATGAATTTTGA
The DNA here is from genome assembly GCA_017519145.1 of Ruminococcus sp. Classification (GTDB taxonomy): domain Bacteria; phylum Bacillota; class Clostridia; order Oscillospirales; family Ruminococcaceae; genus Ruminococcus. The sequence continues at coordinate 21,965 of JAFWTA010000031.1, read as the reverse complement.
GCGAAAGCTCCTGAAAACAGAAAAGAGATAGCGGTAGTCAGCTGCTATCTCTTTTTTATGTGGATACATCAAAAAAAGTGTCATTAATCTGTCATTGTTACTGCGAATAATGACACTTTTTTGTAAAAATCCACAAAAAGAAAAATACTTGATATTGCCTATATATCGGCGATTATAAGAAACTGTGAAAAACTGTAAAAAGCATAAATAGCCACTGGCAGTGTGGGGGTCAGGGGTTCGAATCCCCTATGCTCCACCAGATTTAAGGACGAGGAAATGGCTTAAAATAGCCGTTTCCTCGCTTTTGCTTTTAGACGAAAAATGGCTTTGTCCGCTATTTGTCCGCTACTGCTCATTTTAGCAGCAGAAAAAGCCGATAATCAGCCTTTTTGAAGAAAGCCAAAAACACAGTCCATTGCTTCAGAAACTCTTGCCTGTGCTGTCTGGAATACATGGGAATAAATATTCAGAGTTGTAGCTGAATTGCAATGTCCTAATGCACCTGAAACAGTTGTGACATCGATCCCTGCTGAGATCATAGATGAAGCTGCGAAGTGGCGGAATGAATGTATTCCATAAAACGGCAGCTCATTTGCGTCGCAGAGATCGCGCAGCCATTTATACGGAGTATGGCTTCCCATTGTCTCACCGTTCCACCTCGTGAAGATACGGTCAGTATCTACCCATTTGTCACCAAGTCTCAGGGCTTCGTCTGCTTGCTCATCTTGGAGATCACGAAGCATTTCAATGATCTGAACAGCTATCTTCAGAGTACGCTGTGAACGTCTTGTTTTGGTAGTATCCGTATAAGTACCTACGCCTGAAACATAATTTGCAGTTCTGCGGACACTTATCGTACAATTATCAAAATCAACATCTTTCCATTCCAAGCCAAGCATTTCTGCCCGTCGGAAGCCGCTGTAAGCAAGGAGAAAGAAGAAAACCCGGTATTTCAACGGCTGATCCTGCATGAGCGAAAGAAGTTTCATCATTTCTTCCTGAGAATATATCTCTTTCTCTTTGGACTCGCCTTTAGGGATTATTACCTTACTGCACGGGTTGTCAGAAACCAGTCCTGAGCGTATGGCATAACTAAATACATCTGAGATAAACGTGAGGTGATGGATGATCGTCTTTCGTGAAAGAGGTTTTCCTGTATTTATATTGGCTCCTTCTTTGGCAAGTGAATTTATAAAGCCTTGAATGTGACGAACGGTGATTTTATCAATGCGGAGATGACCGAGCAGGGGATATACACGATGAGTGATATTTCTCATTCGATATAATGTGGTGTGGCGGAGATTAAGATTTGCATATTCTTCAAACCATTCCTCCGCAAGCTCCTGAAACTTAATTGCAGAAGTTTTGTAGCCGTAGTTGCAGGCTTCTTCAAATAAAGTTGCCTGTCTTTCTACCTCTTTCTTTATTTGCTTTGGTGTCATTCCTTTTTCGGGTTTCCAGGTCATGGACTGCTCCATGTGATTACCGTTAATATCGTAGCCACAGCTTACCCTTATAAGGTAGCTGTCGCCGCGTTTCTTTATGGTTGCCATAAAATACCTCCTATATTTATGACATACCCTTGTACATATATAATCTTACCGTAATATGATATATATGTCAAGTAAGTTAGTGTATCTTTCGGGTGTGTGTCATTGTTTGTAGTATCTTTTGCTGCACTCGGAGAAGAAAAAACTATAAAGCCTTGTAATTATTGAGTTCTGTAAGCACTTCTCTGATCTTATCCTCATCTTTACTTTCATAGGCGATATTGTACAAGCTTTTGTTCTCTTTATTGGTGAAATAGGCGAATAAAATGTCTGAGTTAATCAGTGTGTCAAGCTGTGCCTTTGTCAGTTTCGCCTTATAGCGCAGCTTTTCTCCGCTTAGTGCAGCATTTTTCTTAAGGTTATCATATATCCGAGCATTCTTCTGCTGCGTAGTTTCTTCGATTTGCTTGTCTTTTGACGGATAAATAAGCTTTTTTATCAGCTCTGCCTTTTCAGGAAGAAATGCAACATTGATCTTGTCACCCTTATCAAAATAAGCGAATTTTATACAGTTATCCTCCAGTATCTTCTTCTGTTCCGCTGTTATGACAAGATACTGGAGTTTTTCGCTGTTTTGTGCCGCTGTTTCCTTTAATTCTGTATACATGAGCTGATTTTTGATACGCTGGCTCTGATCATCGAGCTGTTCTGACTTGCTCTGCATTTCAAGCAGCTCCAACAGGAACTTCCTGTCCTTATCCTTGATAGTGATAGTTACGCTGTCGTCTGCTCTGTTCACCTTTGCGGAATACAGTATAGGCTGATCGATCATGTTAAGAAGCATTTCAGCTCCGACTTTGATACTGTATGTATCGCCCGATGTTTCTTTCAGCTCCCGATAGCTTATATTCCCGTATACAAAATACGGCTTAGGCTTGGTAATTCTGAGCTGTCCCACCTTCCTGTAATGTACAGGAGGGGCTTTTTTCTTTTTCCGCTGCGATAACAGTGTCAGCCACAGTATGGCTTTCAGCACAAAATCAAAGATATTATGGGAATACAGTACCTCTCGCTTTGCAGCACTTATAAGCAGTTCCGTATTATAGTCTCGTACGATATTATCCGATGTTGAGGGAAAACAGCCATTTTGCCTGAAAATGTTTTGCTCATAGTATTCCCAGTTGCTCTTGCCTGCGCTGTGAAAAGCCCTTTTTTCGTTATTGGCTGTAAATGGCTTCCCTGACGGTGCAGTGTAGTATCTCATATTGCGTTCAAGGCTTTCTTTTGTATATTTGCTGCCGAACTGCCTTGCAAGAGTATCGACTCTTATTCCCTTTTTCTCGCTGTTTTTCGTAACAGTGATGTGATTATCGGTATACCTTACGGTATAATCCTTCTCATTCAGAAAAGAAATAAATTCGTCTTTGCTCTTACAGCAGCCGATAGCCTTGTCCAGATCGTGAACGAGGTTTATCTTCCATGACTTGCCCTTTAGTCCGAGCTGATATGTAGTTCTGTCAATGCCCTGATACTTATTGTTCTTCTTAATAATACCGAGACCGTTTTCAAGGCATAGCCTGTCACTTTCCCTGCGGATATCAGAAAGGCTGCGCTTGTTGCTGTACCATTTCTGCCCTGTCATGATATTTACTGAGTTGACCAGAATATGGTTGTGAATATGCTCCCTGTCAATATGTGTAGCTATGGCTACCTGAAAATTCGGGAACATCTTTTTGGCAAGTTCAACCCCGATCTTATGTGCTTGCTCTGGCGTAACATTGTCATCTTTCTGAAAGCTCTGATAGTAATGATGAGCTATCACGCCTTTATCCTGATTGAAAACTCTCCTCATTATCTCAAATTCCATGTATGCGGTCTGAGGAATACAATTGATAAACGTAGTCCTCTCGCCTAATGCTGTATCTACAGATTTTATGTGCGAGAAGCTTTCCTCAAGATATTTCTTCATCTGCGAAAGCGGCATTGCCTTTTCCTGTTTTGCGATATATCCGATAGCGTTCTCCATGTGAGAATAGCATTTTATAGAAGCTTTTCCGATATATGCCATATCACACCTTTATTTCGTCACCGGTGTTTCTGATGACAGTCAGCAGCTTCCTCATAAGCTCCTGTATTGCTATAAGATTCTCGTTAAGAGTCTCTATCTGTTTCACCGAAACTGTCCTGTAAGTATTTGCCACCAATGTCACCTGATTGACGTTAGTACCTATTTTTATTAGTTGCCGTATAAACTCCGTCAGATCTTCGACTACTATTATCTTCTTTTGCTCCGACAGAGCAAGAAGGTATTTTGACATACTCATGCGAGCTTCGGCAGCTCTTTTTATAAGGTTATCCTTTTCCTCAGGAGTAAGCCGCAGCTCCATTCTTTCTGTTTTGATTTTAGTCAATTCTTATCACATCCTTTATTTTTTATTCTCCATGTGCTGTTTTCACTATCGCGATCTCCTGCGGAAATCACGATAGTGGCAAGCACAGAATTTGTACGGACCTGTCCGTACATCATTCGCTTGTCAGGGAGAGATCCCTGATACCCTTTTTGCCGTTTTGGTAACGGCAAATATAAATCGCTCCGCTCACTTTTTTCTTAAATGGTATCAGCACTGCTGCCAGTGATAGCTTCACTTGGAGAAGAAAAAGTATAGCTTTCTCTTATGAGTGCTGATACCATTTTTATCGAAAAAGATCATGCTTCTTTCTTGCTGAAATATGCCACAAGGTCAGCTTTGTTCACAAGTATCTTTCCATTTCTGCCTTCACCTGTGCGGACAGACTTCACCTTTCCCTGCTTTACAAGCTGACGTACTGTGTGTTCGGAAAGACCGCTTATGAGCTCGGCACTTTCCTTTATAGTGAGCAGCTCCACCTTTTCGGTTGCAGGTTCTTTTGTCCTGTATGCTGCACCGACAGCGCCGCTATCAATGCTTTCCTGCAAAGCGAAAAGCTCATCGAAGATATTATTTATTATCGACTTTGTTGTATTATTCATAATACCGACCTTCCTTTTTATAATTATAGTTTCATGAACTATCAGCATTTTCAGCACTATCAGGCTCCGAAAATGTCGATAATGTCGATAGTTCAGACATTGGGATTTATGAAAACCATAACTCCGCTCTTATTGTTACCGTTCGCTCCTGATACTATCTCCCGACGAATATACCCGTAATCCTCAAGCATATCCACTGTTTCAGCGAAATCCACAGCATTTTTGAAAAGCGTACATCTGCACAGCTTATACAGATCGTTCTGCCTGATACTATCAATATGCTTGGAGCGTATCTTATTCAGGACTCTCTCTGCCTTGACAGTCGCAATATCCACATCGCCCAGGCTGTATGCGTATATCGCCTGTTCACGGTAATACTCCGCAATAGAAATAGAATCGGTAAGTGTATCTATCCCCACATCTACAATATCAGGGAAATCGCCGTTTGAAAGGCATTTAACACAGTGAATGATACCGCACAGCCTTAGTATCAAGCCGTGATACTTGCCGCCCCAGTCCTTACAGAAAGCCATATCTGTGAGCAATCTCGGTTCAATATGCCCGTTATAGTAGTCAACGAATTCTTTGTACGCTCTGTCATCAAAGCGCAGATACATTTCGTCGCCGTCATAACTGCAAAACTTGTTGGTCAGTAGATCAAATATCAGCTGTTGATATTTCTCAGCTACCGATTCAGGGACAGGCTGCGTATCATATCGCCGTGATCCGATATTGCTGACAGGGAAACAATAAACAAAACGAGCTATAAGACCGCTTCCACGAAAGGCGGTATTGTTTATCATGCTTTCAAATACATAGGGCTGACAAGCCAGACATATTGACATATATGGCTTTTTCAGAATAATGCTCGATCTTGAAGCACGATCACTTATGTATGTTTCACCGTTCCATGACTTTAGCAGCAGATCAAGATTTGGAATATTATTGTTATACCGTCCACTGAAATTACCGAGCATTCCTGCCTCATCGGAGATCATAAGCAGTGTGCCGTTTTCTTCAAGCTGCGTTACAAGGGACTCTGGAGTAATATCATCTACAACGATCCTGCGGAAATTAGCTGTAGGGATATTACTGATCTGAGTTTGTAATTCAGCCATTTCTTCTGCGGTAACATCTTCCTTTTTCTCAATAGCAAGCAGCTTATTCTCCAGTATTTTCTTTTCAGCCTGCTGCCTATATATGTCTTTCTTAAATTTCTCGTTCCAATCATGGGCGAACAAAACATACGGGCGCTTTACCATTGCTATTACAGGAGACTTTTTGAAGCTCGGTTCTGCAACCGTCAGAGCATCAAGCACAAGCGGCTCCGTATGATCTCGCTTCGCAACTATTCTGTATACTCCCGAAAAGCAGTAACTCACCGCTGATATTATCGCCGTTCCTGCCATAGCAACGTCCGTTGATGTGGTAGTTGCAATAGCAGCAGCCATATCTCTTAGTACAGGCGGCATTGAATTTATTGGGAATGGTATTAGTTTAGTTCCGTCGGAACGTAACGGTGTGGGCTTTGCCCACGATATTTCTTTGTCCAAAGTTAAATCACATCCTTTCGCAACAGAGTACATAAAAGCGCTTTTATTGTCAGTTTTAAAGTATGAAGTCATTTTAAGTATACTTCTCTGACCTATTTTATCTTGCCATATTATGGCTTCAATGTCTATAAAAAAGCATTACAAATTATTCAAAAGCATTATATCGTTTCAAAATAGCATTAATGATATTGTATTTTGCATTATTAATTTCTCTAAATCACTTGACATATTGACTTTTGCTATTCTCAATGATATAATGCTCATATAAAACTGTAGGGGGCGCAAACTTGATTGATCGCAATAATAAACTGCTTTATCGAATTGACGAAAAGCAAAAAAATGTTGAATTTTTAATTACAGACGAAATCGATAATGTTTTCGAAAACAACATTCAAGAAAGCACTATAATTATTTGTTTTGATGATGTATTAAAAAGTGTAATGGAGATAAGGAATATCTCCTCAGACTATAAACAGTGTATAATCGATGCAGCGAAAACAATTGATAATTCCAAAGCGTTGTTTATGGGCGCTATATCTTTGATTGAGAATAATAAATCAAACAGCTCTAATTTCTTTATACGTTACTATTCTACTAATTTATATAATCTTTCACTGAAAGAAAGAAATAAAGTAAGAAAAGCTTCATATATTCCTCTTCCACCATTGTTTGACTATGTAGTAAAGAAAACATCAAACAACTTATATAATGAATACGATCAAATACACAATGTCTTATTCAATGATGCCATTTTCAATATTAGTGGCACAAATGAACAGATGAAGATATTATTGAATAAAAACACAGTCCATTTAATTGATAATGATCATAATGAAATGTATACTATTGCCGACGAACTACTTGTAAACTTCTTTGATGATTTTAGCTACACACTCCACAAGCAAGGATTAAATATCTGTCAATGCAAATACTGTAATAAACTATTTATCGACAAAAAACATAAAGATTATTGTAATGCTGAGGAATGTCAGACAGTTTATAAAAATGAAAAGAAATCAACAAAACGTCATAGAAAGCCTAATGATCCTTGTAAAAATCCCAAAAAAACAATAAGGATCTATTTTGCAGGAAAAAAAGTGATCTCGGTAATGAATTCCCCCAAAATCCTGAAGTACAAGAAGAGTTTGCAACATATAAGTCACTGTTTTATAAAGAAATAGAGGAAAAATTAATTGAATATAAAGTAAATAATCGTTCTACTTATGATGATGAAATGAAAGCAACGATTGTAGACATAGAAGATAGAATTAATAAATTATACTGGGAAATGATAAATAAATATAAAAATTGAATATAAAAAACTTGACATTCATGCTTTAAAGTGGTAAAATGTATTTTAAGGAGGAGATTCTTATGGATTATTTTATCACATTGGAAATCGAACTTATGAATGAGGACGCTGCAAGTATAATGGCAACTATCTCACGGTATGTTATAGCCAAGAATATTGAAAATGATGAAAAACACCCACTAAACATACTTGAAAAAATGCTTTTTGATATTAAAGACTCCCTGATTGGCAGTAAAGAATACACAATGGAAGAATTGGAGCTTATTAAGGCAAAATTTGAATTTGCCCGTGAATACGCCGATAAAGTCATAGAAGCTGCAGAAAAGGAGGACTGAACATGAATACTGTCAACGAGAAAAGCTTTCCCATGGAGAAAGTAGAGAATGGAATAACATACAGATTTCATGAGGAAACACAGACTTACCGTCCATATTTCGCAGGAAACGAGGAGGAAGAACCTGTAGTAATAGGTCGCTTCGGTAAAATGAGAGAAAAATACCTGAAGGAGCATTACAAAGGAACTTACACTACAATGCTGCTTCTCAATCAGTTGACTCCGCACTTGAAAGCGATAGATGATCAGGCGTGGGAGCGATTTGACCAGATAGTGGAGCAGTTAGCAGAAGCGGACGGAACAGACGAGGAACTGAAGATGAACGATCAGCTCGAATGGGTTGGTCGAATGAACAATTACAGGGAGATAGCTCGGGAAATAGTTATTAATGAAATAATCGAGACAGGAATAGATGAAATATAAGTATAGAAGCTGTTGTTTCTTTGTAAGATGCTATTTATAATAGATAACAAACCTTCACTGAGTAATTTATATAAATAAGTGACAGGGGAGAAGATATTACGAATATTTCATAATAATGTTATATTGACACTTCCTCTCAAAAATGTTATAATACAAGTGCGAACCTGACAAAAGCAGCTTGTATAAAAGCATGCAAATAAGATGATTCGCACCGAAAATACTCCTATTTATCTACAAGCGATGAATAAAACGGAGCTTTTAAAGGGTTGTCAATCAATACAGTTTTATAATATTGCTATTTTTCAGACAAAAAAGGGGATTGTTGCAGTTACAATTAACCCCATTACGGGGACGGAAACAATGTTGCGTGACGCGTTTTAGCTTGCATTTTCGTTACAATTTACCCCATTACGGGGACGGAAACTGCTGTACGAAGTTTGCAATTTTCGATGTTGAACGTTACAATTTACCCCCATTACGGGGACGGAAACAAAAATGTTTCAGTTACGGCTTTAAGGTTTTCGGGTTACAATTTACCCCATTACGGGGACGGAAACTCCGTCAGTTTCATCAAGTTCACGCTCCTTTCTGAAGTTACAATTTACCCCCATTACGGGGACGGAAACCTTGCCACACAACGTAAAATCCACTCACCATCGCGTTACAATTTACCCCCATTACGGGGACGGAAACCCTGTGACGGCACGAACTCTATCATAGGATCGCAGAGTTACAATTTACCCCATTACGGGGACGGAAACCGCTTGATGTCGGTGTGCCATCTACTAACTGATTAACGTTACAATTTACCCCATTACGGGGACGGAAACGATCAGCGATAGTGCGCATGTATGTGTTTGCAAAGTTACAATTAACCCCCATTACGGGGACGGAAACTATTGGACGTCGCTTCTAATTTTATCCATTTTAAAGTTACAATTAACCCCCATTACGGGGACGGAAGACAAAAAAGGCTGACACCAATCAAGGTGTCAGCCTTTTTTCCTGTTTATTCATCATAGCCTGATATTATATTTTTCAGATGTTCCTTGTATTCTCTTACAAGTTTTGGAGGGGAGACAAGCTTTATATCAGCCGGTTCATAAGAGGATAACCACGAAAAGAACCCCTTTGACGGCTGAATAAATGTCCTGTAAAAGTAGTATTCTTCTTCGTCTTGAACAGCCGATCTATCTACATCAAATCCGAAACGCTCAACCATGATACGAACCATTCTTCGGTGTACTTTGAATTCAGCTTCAACGGCTTCGCTCTCAGCTGATGTAAACATATTGAAAGATGAGAGAAGAAATTTTCTTGCGTTGAATCTATCGGACGAACGCTCAGAATAGAATGGTGAAGTTTTATTCGGAAGCTCGCGCTTTTCTTTTTCAATGCTCACTTCAAACATCCTGTCTATACGGTATGAAAGGAACCTTAAACCTTTATCAGCCTTGACAGAGCAGACCATGTAGCATCTGGAATTGTCCCAGACTATCCTGTACGGTGAAACAACTATCGGTAAGCCTTTCTTTTCGCCATTATCAATATTAAAAATAGTTTCTGTGATGATCGGCTCCGATCTCTTCGAATACTGATAAGATATATATTTGTTTTGGGCATTCCCGTGTTCGTCATAAATACGCTTATAGTAACAGAGCTCCTGATTTCTGTTGATATTCGCAAGATAGAATGAAAGCTTCTTTTTTTTCTGGATGGCATTATCTATTTTTCCGATATTGTCAAGAGCATTCTTATTCAGCATTATAGCTCTCAGAGTACTGTTTATGCTTATGAATGAGAAGGATTCATCAGACAATGCATTTATTCCGCCATAGATGTCATTTGAAGCATTCTTGTCAAGGAAAATAGATGATTGCAGAAATGTTGAAATGACCAATAACTGCTCAGGTGAAAAAACTTTTTTGAACTTATACTTAACATGAATGTCATCATAAGCTTTTTCCATAAGACGTGAAGCAGATTCATCCACATATCCGTTTTCACTTACAAACGTATCAAATTCACTTATGGCGTGAAGGTATTCCTTTACAGTCTGGCGTTTTACGTTCAGCTTAAGATCCTCATTCAAAAAGTCCACTATATCTTTTTGTTTGATATATTCATCCCGAGAAGCTTTAGTATTCAGGTAACACAGTACTGCGAGCATGATATTTTTCGAGTTATATTCCAATTCTTCCATAATATCCCTCCTCATTGTAATTATACATCAGCTCAAAGTGATAGTCAACATAAGAAAAAGAATGATTAATTGACTTTTCCACTCAAAAATGTTATAATACATTTGCAAATTTATATCCCCATTGGGGACGGAAACTCATTCCAATTGATTTTATCAATTGTATTGCGATTGTTACAATTTACCCCCATTACGGGGACGGAAAACAAAAAAGGCTGACACCTTTAAGGTGCCAGCCTTTTTATGTACTGAAACGAGTACATAAATCGCTGTACTCTTATATGCAGATATGATATTATATTTATGACGGATACAGAAAGCGATCAGATCACAGTATCCGAAACAAAACATATTTCGCTTGCTAATAAGCGAAATTGTAAATAGGAAGTATGTTGTTTTGTGAATTTGAATGGAGGTTTTATTATGAACGATAAGTCTATTCGTTTCTTTATTCTTCTGCTTGTGATCATTTATGTGCTTTCTCCCGTGGATGCATTGCCGGGACCGATCGACGATGTTGTCGTTATGCTTTTGGCACCTAAGTTCATTCGCAGCGATCCTGACGAGTGATCTATTCTCCATATTAGTTTGAAGCCTTTTCTACGTTCAATGGAGGTGATAGAATGAACGCGAAGCTTATTACTGCTATTCTTACTGCAGTTGTTACTTGTGCAGTCACTATTATTGAGGCTGTATCTGAAGGGAAGGAGTAATTCCTTCCCTTTATTTTTTATCAAAGCCTGATAATCGAAGCTCTCTTATGATAGTATGTGCCTATTATTGACATTTACCGTCAAAAATGTTATAATACAAGTGCAAATTTATATCCCCATCGGGGACGGAAACTCCTCAATCATGGTTGTTCCTCCATTTCCGAGCAGTTACAATTTCCCCCCATTACGGGGACGGAACCCCCTTGTAGTTGACCGTTACCTCACTCGGCTGAACTGTTACAATTTACCCCATTACGGGGACGGAAACACTCTCAACTTATAATCATTGAATTCCTTCGGATGTTACAATTTACCCCATTACGGGGACGGAAACCCAAATTTGCCTGTGAACAGGTGTATTCCCCAACCAGTTACAACTTCCCCCATCATGGGGACGGAAACGCTGTGCCTATAATCTTGGCATTGAACTTCATAACAGTAACAACTTACCCCATTGCGGGGACGGAAACCCACCTGCGTCTATGAATCCTGTTAGCTTGTATTCCGTTACAACTTATCCCCATTACGGGGACGGAAACTCCAAAGCATATGCGAATGGGCTTATGATTAAGACATGTTACAACTTACCCCCATCACGGGGACGGAAAACAAAAAATGCTGACATCTTAATTGGTGTCAGCATTTTGTCTACATACAGAAAAGTCGGTATCCAAATAGATACCGACTTTTTCATTATATTATCCAAGCAATTCTATAAGCTTTTCATTTATTGTATCATAGGTATTTCGTGACTCACTGTTTACTGAAATAGAAGTATATTCTGTAATATAACAATAAAGTTCTTCAAGTGTTTTCTCGGGAGTCCAGCCTGTCTGACTTTTTATTTCTTCTTTTGAAAAACTTGTCATGGTATGTGCGGCTATATTACGAACATTTTCTTCAAATTCACGTATCTTGATAGTTGTACGGATAAGTTTTTCATCTTTACTTACATTTTCAGTAAGATTAGATAAATGCCATGATAAAACATGGCTTACAGGAAAAGTACCTTTTGGAAGCGGACGCGGATCACGATGATATTTTGAAAGCTGGTCAAATTTACCGTCTATCGTTGAATTACGCAGTTTATTCTTATCCCACATGAACCTATCATTTGAAAAAGTGAACTTTCTCAGATCAATTCCAAGTTCATGAAATACCATATTATAAAACATTTCTAATACAAGTGGGGTTAATGCACGAAGGAAATCAATATATTCTTTTTTTCTGACTTTTAATTCAATAACCATGAAGTATTCAGCTGCGATTTCATCTGACGGCATCATTTCGCCATGTCCGCATTTTTCAAACATTTTCTTAGCTTCTTTACTTCTCAGATCATATCTCAGCGTTATTGCATTTATTAGTTCACGAAACTCTACAGAAACAAAATTCTGCATATTTTCACACATAATCTGTGCTGCATGGTAATCATAGCTATTAATAAGACTTATAAGGAGCTTTTTATTGAATTCAAAAAGCAGATTTTTATTTGATGATACTTCAACACGGCAGTGTGAATTCGGAACATTATCTGTATTGTGTTTCCACTCATCTTCGATGTTACATTTTCTTGGATTATTTGCACGTTTGTTTTCAGTTGCGACCTGTAGAGGAATAAGCTTTATATCCGTTGCACTTGCAAGGATCTGTAAAGCACTTTTCATAGCAGGCGTTCCCGATGATACATTGACCATTATTTCTGCATCGGGATATTTTTGTCTTATTTCTTTCAGCAGTTCCTTGAATTCATCAAGGAAATAATCAAATATATGAACATCAGTCAGTTCAGGTCGCTTTATAGATACGACATCAAAAGATTGATCTGTATCACGCTTTAAAAGTTCAAGGCTTTTTATATATCGATGATCTTCTTTTTCATATTCAAGGGTCTCCTTAGACATATAAACATATACAATATCAGGACGGTAATGGCGACATATCTGCAACAAAGCCCCTTCATTGTATTCTTCTTTCCCATCATCGGTCTTATGTTTGATTGCAACGGGATCAGTCATCCCAACTGGTGAAAAAAGGATTTTCATTTTTTAGCTCCTTAATTATTATTGGTTAAGCCCGCTCATGTATAAAGCATAAGCGAGCTTTCTCTTGAATATACTGTAATCTTGATTGATGAATCAGTTTAACTAGAAAGCTATAATTCTTTGATATCGACCGAGCATAATCCAAAATCATAATAGTTACCGTTGTAACTTGTTTGTTTTCTCATATGCGGTGAGACGTTATACTCTCTAGGATCATTCAAATGATCTCCGACTTTTTTGCCTCTGTTCATTGAATCTACTTTGTCAAGTATTACAGAAGCCGTTTCAAGTGCTTTTTTATTGTCATGTATAAGCGAATATATTACAGTTTTTGACACAAATCCTGTTCCGCCGCCTAAATACATCAGATGTCCCGAAGGAGTTGGTTCCTTTGGAAATTTACTGAGGAACACCTCGTTATTTCTTTTATATGTGCTATCTATTGCTGAAATTATATCATCAATGCCATATGGAAAATTACTCCCGATACCTATTTCGAATGATATAATCGTACCTGGACGCAGGCATTCACGATATATATTCAATCTGTTTTCGGTATTATCAGGAGCAAGATCTATCTTTTGACAAATAGTCAGATCATCTAACGAAAGAGGCGAGCTGTCTCCTATGACAAGATCCTGAAAAACACTATTTACAGCATCATTAACCCTTTTTTCATTTCGTCCGAGTGTGTGATAACGAATGTTCAGCCTATTGCTTTGATCACGCAAATAGCCTGTTCTATTTTTGAAATCTCGCTTTTCGTTGTAAACTTCATGAGCAAGACTGTCCTCTTTTTTCAGCAGGTCACCGCACATAATACAGTTCCTTATGGCGCCTTTAAGACTGCTGCCTGGAATAAATGGCAAATTGTATGCGTCCTTAATGGTTTGCTGTATCTGAAATGAACGAATATCATCGATTTCAGGCAAAGGAAAAGAATAAGCTGCCCATTTCTTGTACTCAGCAGCAAAAATTGAATGTTCCCTAAAAAAAGCAGCAAGACCTCTTCCGCCTGACAGGACATACTTTTCATAGTCGCTGTCAAAGCGTAAATTACAGAGCGCAGAAAACATCTTTTCCATATCCATGATATATAGAATTCGAGATTTCTGGTCAATAACAAATTCGTTCTTCCCAATAGTGTTGCCGCTTCCTATATGTACAGGACCATGTAACTTTAATGTTAGTCTATAGTTTTTCATTTTAACACCGCCTAAATACCAATGAACATCGGATACATGTATTTGTATACGGGATGTGTACCGCCTTCACTTACATCGGATATAATGCCGTCAAAACGCCTGTTAAATACTGAACCACTGGCAAAGCAATATATATCACGATGTTTCCTTGGTGATGATGCATATTTTTCTGACTGGACAAAGCCACTGCGCCTTATAAGTGTATACTGTGCGCCATTTACAACATCATCGCCTTGCTCATTAGTTGGTAAACATACTGAAAGTGTCATATATTGCTTATAATCTTCAGTCATTCTAGCTGCAAGAGCCGTTGGCAGTTCTGAATATGTGTAAACGAATTTTCCGTAACCAGATGAAATCTTTCCACCTATACCTGTATATGAAAGGCTATCAATAATATCAAAGATAAAATCATCTTCATATTGTGCAATAAAATAGATCCCACATCCTCTGTTATAAGTAAAGTTACCAACATTATACGGCTGTGGTTCATCATTATAACTTATTTGAACTTTATGAACAACAGAGTCTTTACCGAACTCAGTGTCCTTTGGAATATAGTTGCCTGATTTAAAGCTGTCAATTTCATCAACAGGGATGTAATGAAGATTTTTGAATCTCTTTTTTAGAGATGAATCACTTTCCTGTTCTCCAGATATTGTCATTATTGGCTTAGGAACATACAGTGTATCCTCAATATATGGGAAAGTATCGCTTATACGCAGAGTACCAGAAGTACATTGCTCGTATAATTTAAAGGCTTTTTGTTCACCACAAAGTCTAATTGCTTCAATATACATTGCAGAAAAAAGTGTATCTGCATGAATGCATAAAGTAGACGTGCTGAGCCTTCCTGTACCAAAATGTACAGGTGTTTTAAAGCTTAGCTTAAAAATTGTTGTCATAGACCGACACTCCCTAAGATCTCATTTATCTGATCATCTATATCACTGTCACCAACAACGCATTCTGCTTTGACATCTGCAAAATGCACTCTACCATATCCTCTTGTGCCATGTCCTCCAAGATAATCATATTCAAGTAACTTCAAACCATCAGCTATTATTTTAAAATCTTCGATTATTTCTTTTTCATCTGATTCAGTATCAATAGTGTATATAAGCTCAAGTGGGAATTTTGCACCTCTTATAACACGTTCTATCTGTCTTGGATTTGCAACACCTGTTATGCGATTTATAGTATTTTCAAATTTGATTTCAGTGGGTACAACTCCTTTATTGTCAAGTTCATCTTTATTGCATAGTACCGCATCAGAAAACATAAGCCTTGCAGCTTTGGCTTTATTCTTTGCTGATGTACCGAATAATCTTATAATTTCGGGAGCATCTTTTTCGGGCGATTCGCCTCTTCCATATTTTTCGGATAGTACTTTCCTTAGCTTGCCTTTAAGAGATGTTCCTGGAATATACGGAACATTTGATAATGCATCGCGCGTTACAGGAGAATCAGCGGCACCAATAGCTGCAAAATCTCCGCCAGTTCCAATATGCATTCCCGTTTTTATTTCAATTGTACCAATAATAAGAATCTTGCCGTTCATATTTGTTCCTCCTTTATCTCTTCCATGCAGAGTTATTGCGCATGTCATTCTGTTTAAATTCAATTGTATTTTTATATTTGTGATATGCTACCAGTGATTCCATATACTTGCATAATAGCTTTATATCATCAATACTTTTTACACCCTTGATATAGTCGATGAGCTGTGATTTCTTAAGAAAATCATTCACTGCGCCTCCATCTCTTGGTTCTGCGTCTTTTCCTGCCATGTATAAAAGCTTCATTCTTATATATTGAAGTTTTTCAAAGAGCTTTGCATCAAGCTCTCTTGTGTCGCTTATAGTCATGCTGCTCAGGATATTATTAAACAAGTCAAGTATGTTTCTTATTTGATTGGTATTTAGCTTTGTTTCACCGTTATTCTTCTTAATAAGTTGGTCAATCACGTTTTCAGCTTGATCGACATAAGTCATTTTTTCAAGTTTCATATTCATTACCCCTTTGCATATAAATAAAGATGTAAATTGCTGTTATAAGCTGTTTACAATGCTTTTCGTTACGTACCCAGCTGTACATATCATGTGCAAATTCAAGATAACCTTCTTTAAGTGTATCGCTAGCCTCTTCGTCAGGTTCAAGTTTTGCAAGCAGATAAGCAAAACGCGAAATGTTTAAGCGTTTTAACTCCGTATTGTTATTATCTACAGGCCTTATTAGTTCGAGTATATTGTAGAGCATTGCTTTTCCATGCTCTGATACTCCAACATATTTTTGAAGTGCTTTAAGTTTGATACCAAGAATATCATTTATCAGTTCATCCCAGCTAAATACGTCACTCTTGTCAAATAATGCGATTGAACGTTTGCCATCAACCTTTTTCGCTTCAGTTTCAAGTGTGCCTGTGTATTCTGCCATACTGTATATAGGATACTTGCTGTCAAATAGCCCGATACCTGCAGATATTGACAATGTGTTTTGTGTAAAGCGTCCGAACTCATTGTACAGATCAACTGCAAAACATATGATATCATCCCATGCGCCAACTACAAAAAGATCATCACCGCCTGAATAAATAATAACTGCATTTCTTGATGTATGCTTATCTGTGCCAGGTAGTGAATATCTACCTTTTCTGAGCAATTCATTTATATGAAGTTTAAAAAACTCAGAAAGCTTGGCTGAAAGCACTGAGGTACGTGTTATGGTTTCATATTTTCCATTGGAAAAGCCTCTGACAAAAGCTTGGCCAAGATTATCTACATCAGCTCTTATAACGCCCAGACGATTTATACCTGTTGACGTAGCTGATAAATTAGAGAATTCATTATCAGATGCATAGCACCCTACATACAAATCATTTTCGAGTCTAACTCCAGTATAACCTTTATTTCTGCTGTATGCTCGTATGTACCCTTCTCTATTTATAATATTCCTAAGACCATCTTTATTTGAAGTGATAAGAGTTCTACCAAACGGAAGAACAACACCTTTTTCGCCTTCTACGACTACAAAGAAAGCATCATCATTATCGATAATTTTAGATGCAATATTTATAAGTCCAGTACAAAAAGAGCAGACACCGTTTTCAGTTATTCCTGAACGCAGGCATAAGTTACATTCACGCTCTCCCTCATGATTTTTATTGAGGCCTTGTATTTGATTATATGAATAACGGTGTAGCTTCCTCTTGGATATTGAGATGCTTACATTTTTATAAATGTTTCCGTATGATCCATCCGGAGTATTACACAAATCATTTTTTGAACAATCTGCATATCCAAATGCAGCATATAAATCGGTACCGAAATTATCAGAAAACCAAAGATTAAGCTTCTGTTCAAAAGAATCTATTATGTCCTTACTTTTTTGTGTGGCAGGAACGATAATGTAAGTACGACCGCCACCTGTATACATTACATTTGCTCTTGAAAGCTCAAGTTCCAATAGTATGTCATCCACAATATCTTCAAGCAATAGTTCAAGATAAAATGATCGTGCTCTAAGATGCTTTAGTGCATGTTCTCCACTAATATTGTAGATAAAACTCTGTATACCACTAATGTCAAGGCTGAGAAGTCTAAATGCTTTTTGAGAATAAAAATTCTCTGCATTTTTAAATAACTCAGTTTTATAATCAGTTATTCTATTTTCTTCACAGTATGCAAGTATACAAGATGCAAATGCTGTAGTAAGTTTTTGATGTTCATAGAGTGAAATATCTCGTAATTCACCTATATTAGTTGATGAAGGTACAAATGAAAGATTAAAGTGCTCGATACTCAATAAAGAGTTGATATGATCTGCCGATAGTTCTATACCTTTAAGGGAATCCGTAATATTATCAATAATCTTTGAATAAAAATTTTCATCAAAGGTTATATTATCGTCAGTAGGATAATTAATCTCGTTTATGCTCAAAACACGTGGCATATATTGCAAATGTTCATTATTTCCATTGAGAATATTAAAAACACTTTCTGATGCAGTATCACGTATAAAACCAAATTGAGGATTTTCTTTTTTACGTCTGTCAGCTGCAGCTGCAATATTATCTGCGATATATGTTATATAACATAACGAAGTATCTGCAATTACTGCATTTTTAAGGGAATCTGCATGATGATATCGAATACAATTAAGTAACTCATTATGTCCTTCTAATAGAGGAATTTTTTTTAGATAGTCATAGCCGCTTGTGCTGTGGTCACGTGTATCATTGTATCTGTAGAGTAGTTTCCCAAAATCATGTAATAGAGAACCCACTATCAGTTCTATTTGACGTATTTCCGTATAAATCACCCTTTCTTACAGCACCCATTCCAAGTGCTGTTTTTATTCCAATGCCGCTATATTCGGCAAAGCTAATCAGCATGTGCATCAAACTGATCATTTCTTTGCCACCGCTGCATTTAATAGTTATTTTTCCCATAAAAGAAGGTATTTTTACGCTTTCAAGGCAGAAACTGGAACTTCTTAATGAATAAGAGGATATTTTCATATACCTGCATATCTCATCAATATCATTTTCATCTATTTTAGTTTCCGATATGAAATTGTATTTTCCAATAAGGCTTCTAAATATGTGCCATATATCTGGGAATATCATATATTCACCATAAGATTTGAAAGAACAGGGTGTCAAAAATTCGATTACTGCGTATCTGCTCTGTTCTTTTATAAAATAATGCTCTTTAAAAAGAGTATCTGTGTCAGTATGCATGCTGCTGATAAGAGTATATGGAATCATTATATCATTGTGAGTAAGTGTGATTACTCCATTGTTACTAAGTACAGTTGTAAGATTTTTATCCGCATAATCATTCAAAGCTGATACACACCAATATTGTTCATCTGTTTTGTAAAGATATTGAGTGTATGGATGAGAACCAGTGATATGCATATCATCAGAGAAAGTATCATCCGTTTTTTCCATAAGGTATCCGTGCAAAAGCGATGATTTGTTTCTGTCCAGTTCTTGTCCCAATTTATATATGTATTTGTGTATCAATATGGTCACTATCCTTATAAAAAAGATTAATTTAACAATATTATACAATAAAAATCAAAATACGTCAATATCTTAATGCAAGATGACGTGCTAAATATTTTTTAATTTGTTTTTAAATTATCATTTAAACCAATTGATGATACAGATTTCTTTTTTTATTTCCTTAATGCTTTTCGTTTTTTTCTCGATTTGAGTTAGCGTTTTCTCTACAATTATAAAAAGGGAGACAGCTCGGGAAATAGTTATCAAGAAATTGATAGAAACAGGAATAGACGTAATATAAATGCACAAAAGGGAGAAGAGTATGTCCAAGAACATACTCTTCTCCCTTTTTCTAATTCCTTGACTTAACGTTTCGCTCCTTGAATAAATAACTTCCATATCCTTTTGCACGAATGGATAAACGAAATGGGCACTGCCATGATCACTTCAGGCATAATACAATTAATGCAAGAAGCTGAAGCAACAACTGAATAGCCATAAACATAGTATTCATATCTTCATTTTTCATAGCAATACTCCCTTCTATAAAGATATCTCAAGGAGCATTCAACTATTTTAACGCACTTATATCTTATTCATATTATACCAGCATTTGATGCTCTTTTCAAGAGGCAGAAAACACGAAAAAAACTCGCTTATTTGTATATAACAACCAATTATATACAATGCGGATATTCGTGTTAACTCACGGTATACTTTTTGCCGCATTTTCCATACAACAAATATTTTCGAAACTATTGACATTTGAAGTGCTTTATGTTATACTGTACCCTAGAGCGAAGTTACATACCGCACATGACGAATAATAATTCTGTATTATGTGCGGTGTTTTATTTAGAGGTTGATGTTACATAAACATCATGACAAAAGATTGTTGGAGGGTATATGGAACTTACCAATCTGGCTGCCGTGAAAACAGGTCTTGTTCTGTCGCGGAAAGAAGCCAAAACTACCGATAAAAGCTGGGAATACCGTCAGCTGAATCTGAAAGCTGTCAACGAAGACGGTACTATAAATATAGATGAAACGATACCATTTTACGCTTCGGAGGAGCTCTCGCCGAACTACCTCACACAGGTGGGAGACATAGTCGTTAAGACTTCCGAGCCGTACACGGCTGCATATATCACGGAGGAATACGCGGGACTGGTCATACCGTCGCACTTCGTTGTGGTGAGAGTGGATATAACGAAGGCTCTGCCGCAGTATATCGCGTGGTATCTGAACAAAGACCGCATAAAAAAGGCGTTCCGCATGAGCTGTACGGGTATGCTGAAACAGATAAAGCCCACTATGGTCGGTGAGACTGAGATAAAACTTCCGACGCTTGAACGTCAGCGGCAGGTGGTTGAGCTTTATAATATTTCCCGACAGGAAATAGTTCTGCTGGAAAGGCAGATAAGGCAGAAAGAAGCCTATTACAAGGCGCTGATAAATAAGGTAAACAGGATGTGAGCAGTATGGATAAAGAGATAAAAGAGCGCATAGCCGCCATAAACAGCGGCATTATCCCCGAAGGCTACAAGAAAACGAAAGTCGGTATTGTGCCTGTGGAGTGGGAGATTGTTAAACTGGCAAATATCATGCATAATGAACCACGACCAGTTGATAAACCTAATGAGCCATATATAAGAATCGGAATTCGTAGCCATGCAAAAGGAACATTTCAAGAATTAGTAGAAAACCCTGCTGAAGTTAATATGGATACTTTATATGTGGTAAAAAAGGATGATATTGTTGTTAATATAACTTTTGCTTGGGAACACGCTATTGCTTTGGCAAGTGAAGAAGATGATGGGAAATTGGTATCACATCGTTTTCCAACCTATGTTTTCGATAATAATTCTCCTTTATACTATAAATACGTCTTTTGTCAAGATATGTTCAGACAAAGATTGGAGTTAATCTCTCCAGGTGGTGCAGGAAGAAACCGAGTTCTAAACAAAACAGACTTTATTAATCTTGAAATCTATCACCCCCCACTCCCCGAACAGCAAAAGATAGCGGAGATACTCTCCACGCAGGACAAGCTGATAGAATTGCAGGAAAAGAAGATAGAGCAGTTGAAAGAACTGAAAAAAGCCTATCTGCAAAAGATGTTCCCGAAGAAAGGCAGTAAATATCCTGAGTTGAGGTTTAAAGGGTTTACTGATGCTTGGGAACAGCGTAAGGTTGGAGAACTTACTGTTGAGTCTTCCGAATATACTACATTAGAGGCGGGTTTTCCGTTACTTACATCTTCAAGAAATGGACTAATGTATCAGAATGAATACCGTGGAAAGCAGACCACAGATAGTACAGAAACCATGTTCAGCATTGTCCCTCTCGGAGCTTGTACTTACCGTCACATGAGCGATGATGATGTGTTTCATTTGAATGTGAACAGACTTGAAAAAGGGCTTGTAAGCCGTGAATATCCGGTGTTTTATGCTTCTGATGACAACAATCTGGACTTCATCGTACAACAAATAAATTCAAGTGCAGAATTTCGTTCATTTTGTGCTGAACAGAAGAAGGGTGGAACAAGAACTCGACTGTATTATAAGAACTTGTGTGAGTTTCAAATGCTTATTCCAAACACTGAGGAACAAGAGAAAATTGCAACGTTTCTCTTAACCCTCGACACCCTTATCACCCTTCATCAGCGT
>JAFWTA010000003.1 GCA_017519145.1 Ruminococcus sp. | reverse complement strand
TCCAGAGGCGGCGCCTCTGGTCGTCGCTTTCAGCTTTTAAGGCGACGAAATAAAACAAAGCGCTCCGCAAGGGGTGAATCAAAAAACAGTCCGGTGGACTGTTTTTTGAGAGGGGACGCCCTGCAAGTGAGGGCGTCCCTTGATTGAGCGGATGATAATCGCCACTATAATACGAATTTTACGGGACGCCGAGGGCGGCGTCCCCTACATTTCCAATTTTTCGCGTATGCGCTAAATTCCGATTTACCTTATCAACTTGATAAACGCAATGCCCCCGAGCACTTTGCAGTGCTCAGGGGCAAAACTTCTGTATCGGCACCCGTCTTAAACAGGCACCTTTTTGAGAGAGGGTATTATTTCAGTCATGCAAGACTGTCGATTATGTGAAGGAGGAACTCCTGAATGCGGAGGGCATCTCCTGAGGTAAGTCCCTTTGTGGACTTGTCAACGTCGCCGTTGATCCTGCCCTGCTCGGTAACAGTGTACTTGTTGGGATTTGCAAGGCTCTGCATGATGAGGATAGCGTCTGCCAGCTCAACAGTTCCGTCGCAGTTTGTATCGCCGTAAGCTGCGTCCTTGTCACCGCCTGTTGTGGTAACTGTTGTAGTGGTCGTTGATGTAACTGTGGTAGTGGTGGTTGTTGTTGTCTCCTTGGGAGCCTCGCCCTGAGGATACTCATATACTACCTGTATGTTGTTGTACTTCAGTTCAACGTGGTCTTCCTTTTCGGAAGCGTCCCACCACTGCTGGAGCTCTACCTTGCCTTCGATGATGGTAGCTTCGAGGTCTTCCTTGACCTTTTCATCGCCCTCACCTGTCTCCTTGGTGAAGATTCCGTCGAACTTTACTGTTGCTGTGGAATTGCTTCCCAGTGAAAGTGAATAGCTCTTGTATGTCCAGAAGCCTGTGCCGTCCTTAGCCTTTACGTTCATGCATACTGCACAGCCTGCTGTACCCCAGCTTGAACCTGCGGGAGATGTAACAGAGCCGTTGATGATGATCTTTGAAAGGTGCTCTGCGTCCTCGATGGGAACTACCACAAAGCCCTTGTCATTGGTGATGGACTCGATATCGGTGATCTCAACGGTCTTTACCTCGGGCTTGCTCTCTGAATAGGTCTTGAGACCGTCAAATGCGTCTGCCTTGTCGGAAACTACTACCATAGCTGCGGAGAAAGCAGGAAGCTCTGCCTTTACCTTGTTGTCCTCAACGTCCTTGATGATGTCGATGAGTCTTATCTCCTCTGTATCGCCGTATACAGCGTAAACTGCTGCTGACTTATAAGTCTTGTCAGCGTTCTTGAGGTCGATGACAGCATTCTCGCTGCTGTTCAGGTCCTTGTTTGTGATCATTACAGTGACCTCAGAGTCGTCATCAGCATTTACGGCTGCGTATGTGCTGGACTTTGAAACGTCCTCGGTGGAAGCAGGGATGAGAGTATCACCGAAGCTGCCGCCCTTGCCGTCATAGTTGGTGTAGAGGTCGATACCCGAAAGGATGTAAGGCTCGCCGCCCCAGAGAGTTGCGAAGTAAACGCCCTGATCCGCATAGCAGCCCAGTGCCTCAGCCTGTGCGATAGTGCCGGAAGCATTGTCGCCGCCGCCGAAGTTGTACTCGGAGATACCAAGCTTGGTTCCGGGATAATATGTGTCGATGGACTTCTGTATAGTGGGAAGTATCGGCACGTTCTCCATGCACCACTGTCCTATCCAGCTGTTCTCCGAGAAGCCTTTCTCGTAGAGAGTGCGGACGGACTGTAATCTGTCCTCGATGCCGTTTCTTGCGGACTCGGAATAATAGTGTATATCCAGAACGTCGAGAAGTCTTGTGCCGCTCTCCTCGGAAGCCTTGTGCATCTGGTCAAGATAGCAGTCAAGGTACCAATGATAGTTGTTTTCCTTCTTTATCTTATCCCACTCGTCGTGCTGCTCGTCATCGTCGAGGTGGTCGAAAGCGGTATAGCCGTAGAGTGCGGGACCAAATACCTCAGCCTTGGGGTCAAGCTTCTTGACAGCCTTAGCCATCTCGATGGACTTGCTTCCCAGCTCTTCAACGGTAACAGGCTCGGGGTGCATCCTGCTGTGGGTATCGTTCCAGAGAACAGGCTCGTTGTCAAGGCTGTAGCCCTGTATGCCCGTTGCGGACTGTGAGTCGCCCAGCTTGTTGATGATGTAGTTCACATACTCGTCCATGTAGACAACTCCGTCATCGAGGTCGGGAGTATCTGCGAAAGGAGCGTTCTTTGTGAGGACCACCTTGTTCCAGCGCTTTGAGGGAGCCTTCTCCTCCTCGGTTACTGTACCGTCCTTATCTGCCGAAACATAGCCTGCAAGCTGTAATGTTGTGAGCTTGTAGTTCACGTTGTTCTTGGCTGCCTGCTTTGAGAGCACCTGTACGCAGTCGGCGGGGTCGCTGGAGTCCGAAAGGTTATTGTCGGAGCTGTGCTTCCAGTCGGAGCCTGCATTTGAAGCATTTGTCTCCCAGTTGTAGGCGGTCATACGGTTTCCGCCCTGACGTACAGCTGTTGCGGTAACGTCCTTCAGGTCTGCTGTGTACTGGTTCACGCCATAGATAAGAGGAGATATCTCCTTGCGCTCGCCCTTCAGGTCAACTGTCACGTTCATGTCGTAGCCGTCAGCCGCATTGGCGGTATTTCTCGGGATACCGTTCATGGGCGCGGTCATTGTGCAGCCCGAAACTACGCAGGCTGCGATGAATGCTGCTGTCTTTTTCATGTTTTTTCCTCCGTTTTTCTCCGCCGTAATGCCGACGGCGGATATTTCAACAGCCTTGGCTGCTGTTTTCACAGTTCATTTTCTCCCCACCACGGCACCTGAGGCACCACCTCGTCCTGAGCGCCGTTCTCACGCCTGAATGCGCCCTGCATCCAGAGCTCCACATTGGGGTCCATATACTGGAGATAGTTGGTTATGGTCTTTGCCAGCACCAGTATAAAAGTAAGGGGTATCTGATGTGTATAGCCGTAGAGTATCACAGATTTATCGGCGATATCGGCGGAAACTCTCCACACAAGTCCGAACCTGTCCATCCTGTCGATGATATGCTGTACCTTTCCAAGGTCAATGCCGAGCCTCTCCGATATCATCTCCACCGAGAACATCTTGTTTCTCACGCTGGCGCCGAGATAGCTGATAATGCTGATGGCGTCGACGTCCGCGAGGGTGTTGAACAGTCTTATCATATTTGTGGTGTCGCCGAAATAGGAATTTACGCCGTTCTCGGGTATCTCCAGAAAGCAGAAGTACCTCAGGTCGGGGCTTATCCTCGAAAGCGCCAGCTCCCTGTCGGTCTTGAGCCCTGCGTAGGTCTCATGCTCATAACTGTCATGGAGCCTGCCCACGGAATCGCTGTTGGGATTGCAGGCGCAGAGTGCGCTGTACATTATCCGCATGAACTTTTCCGAGCGCTCCTCGGGAGATGCTGCCCTGAGCTCGTCATTTACCAGCTGCTCGATATCTCTTTCTCTGTCCACCACATCCACTCCGAAAAGTGAATCAAGAGATGTATCCAGCTCCATTGCCAGCTTTGGAAGGAGTTCACAGTCGGGATAGCTTGTGTTCTCCCACTTTGACACAGCCTGCGGTGAGACATTGAGTCTGGCGGCGAGCTGCTCCTGAGTAAGCCCCAGAGCCTTGCGCCTTTTGACGAGATTTGTTCTGAAAACGCTTTTTCTGTCCATGCCGCACCTCACATTCTCTGTTTGCTTTACATTTACATTGTATCACAACCCAAAGTAGAGTTCAAGCGAATTATTATTGACTTTTTACAACCATTGGTTGAACTGGTTAAAAAAAGAGCCATAAAGGAGAATTCTCCTCTATGGCTCGGTGAAGATCACTCTACATTTTTCAGTGCAAGCACCTTTGGTATGTGCTTTATTCTTATGAAGTCGATAATGCTGATGATGAGGTAAGCTATGAATACCATCAGGAACTCCTTGACAAAGCCCGAGAACGGTATTATAAACTCGAAATAGCCGCCCATGGACATGAGCATCATCTTCCACGCTGCCTTCATTGCATTATAGCCGATGAAGATGGCAAGGAACTCCGTCACGAACACTACTATCGCTGTGGTAACAAGATACAGCGAACCTATCTCGCCGTTTTCGTAGCCCAGTATCTTTACCATGGATATGGAGCGCTCGTTCTTTTCAATAATTATCTTTGTCAGCAGATAGAGTATTATCGCCGCAACTATCACGCACACATACTGGAAATAGACCATATAGCCGCCCATTGAGTGATCCAGCTGATTTGCTACCTTCAGCAGGTCGTCAACGGTAATTGTCTTGGCAATGTACTTCTCGTCGATGTCGTCAATGTGGGTGTCTGAGAGATAGCCCGTGAAGCTTCCCTCGTCCCTGTCAAATATCTTATTGAAGCGCTCCCCCGACATATACACGGCAACTCCCGAGGAATTGTCATATATATCGTAGACCTTCCATGTGTAATCCACGTTCTCGAACTTCTCCTCGAGAACTATCTCGTCGCCCTTTTCAATTCCGAACTTGTCGGCGTATGCCTTTGAGATGTAAACCTCGTCCTCTGCAGAGCCGGTGAAGAAATCATTGTCCAGACTGAAATAACGGCTTCCCATTTCAACGCCGTAAACCGAGACTTCCTCTTTATAGCCCTCTGTCTTGCGCTCAAGTGATGTCATGGAGAAGGGCTCGGCGCCCTCAGCGGAGGTCTTTATGGTATTGCCGTCCTCGTCCTCGGTAGAGGTAAGTATCACCTGCTCCTTTGCCACCATCATGTTAGGCATTTCGTTCTTGTAATAATCCAGTGTTTCCGGCATTCCCACAGCCATTGACAGCAGCAGCATTATGAAGCATATTCCCACAAACATCATTATGTAGTTGGGGATATTCTGGAGGAACACGCGCATACGGAAGCGGGCAAAGAATTTCCACTTAGGCAGCCTTACAGCTTTCTTTCTGCGTGTTTTCTTCAGGTCGTGACGCAGGAAGCGCAGAGGTGACAGCTTCAGCTTTCTTGTGATGACAACGAAGTTTATGACAAGCATTATTATCACGGGGACCACCGTTGTCTTCAGGAAGGCATCGGGAGTCCATACAGTCTCATATGCGGGAAGACTGTAGCTGTTATAATACATATTGACGATAACGTTCTTCATGCAGGTATATCCGAGGATATTACCGATTATCGCCGCAGCAGCTATCACCAGTACAGGTGCGCTCATGTAATAGCGTACCAGCTCTCCCTTTGTGAAGCCCGATGCACGGAGAGTTCCGATGACCGATGCCTCCTTTTCAAGGGCAGTGTTTATGGTAACTGCGCAGATGAAAGCAAGAACTGCCACAAGTATGTAAAGCAGCACTCCTCCCATGGACTTATCCGAGCCCATATCGTCAGCGGCAAAGTTTATGGCGTTATTCGCATAGGCAGGCACGAAGTCCTTTATCTCGGTCTCCTTGTCCGCAGCAGCTGTCTGTGTGATAAGGGATTTCAGAAAATCGTCGGAGAGCTTCTTCTCCTCGAATTTGTCCTCGGGAGCCTTGTTGAAAACATAGGCATAAAAATAACGGACAGCTCCGCCAATGCGCTCAAAGCCCTCGTCTGTTGTCATTCCGACATCAAAGGTCAGAGCGTCGAACATTGTATCGGTATTGTTCTCGTAAAGAGTGGTATAGTCCGTGAAAGCACCAAGACCCGACACTGTGAAATCAGCTCTGCCAACATAGATGGTGTCGCCCACCTTTATGCCTGCGTTGTCGGCGTGCATACGGTCTATCATTATCTCATGGTCATTCTGCGGAGCCTCGCCCTTCAGGATATCGTATTTGTCGACTTCCTTTCTCTCGGCATAGACTCTTATCTTTCCGTCAGCCTCGCTGTCGGCGGAGGATATCCTCTCCTCCTGCTCCTTGCAGAAGAGCTCGTGGAGCTTTACGGGAACGGGGTCTGTCTTTTCGTTCAGCTCATACCTGTCCGCAAGCTCTGTGTACTTCTCGTCGATAGTCTTGTCTATCTCTTTTTTAGCCTCGTCCATGGCATCGGAGAGTGCATCCCTGTACTCATCAGAGTCAAAGGCTTTTTCAAGAGCCTCCTCCACAGCCTTATCGTAGTTCTCGGACATGGCAGTATCGAATGCCTCATCGATGGTCTTCTGGCGCTGAGCGCTGTCGGTCTTGACGCCCATAGCCTCGGCAGCCTTCAGCTGCTGGTCAACGGCAGCGGTAACGCTGTCCCTTATGCCGTTCTCCACCTGTTCACGGACGTTTTCCTCCAGCTTTTCATCCACAGCCTCGGTAACTTCGTCCTCGGCTTCGGCATAGGCTTTTTCTTTGAGGGCAGCCACAACATCTGCGGTCTCACCTGTCTCAATGGCAGCTGTAAGCTCGCTGTCAGCCTTGACGGACAGCTCGAAATGGCCGCTCTCACGGCTGAATTTCTCCGCATTTTTGTCCAGCGAGGTCATCATGCTGTTGTTGGCGACATACATTCCCGACACGAAGCCGATGGTCACCACAAGCATGGCAAATATCATCAGATAGCGCTTCCACTCTCTGCGCAGGTCTCTCAGGACACGCTTTCTGAGCGGATTTTTCGGGCGCTTGCCGAATGAGATATTGTTTTCTTCCATCTCAGTGCCTCCTTACCATTCAAGCTCGGAAGCCGCTATCTTATTGGTATTGAGGTCGTCATGTCTTATCTTGCCGTCACGGAACTTTATCACATGGTCAGCCATCTGCTTGATGGCTTCATTGTGAGTTACCATGATGACGGTGTTGCCATACTTCCGGTTGACCTCCTCGATAAGTCTGAGTATCTCCTTTGAGGTGGTATAGTCAAGAGCACCCGTAGGCTCATCACAGAGCAGTATATCGGGATTTTTTACGATAGCTCTTCCTATGGAGACCCTCTGCTGCTGTCCGCCCGAGAGCTGGTTGGGCAGCTTGTGGCGGTGCTCATACAAGCCCAGTATCTTCAGCAGCTCATCGATGTCAAGGGGCTCGTCGGAGAGATAGGCTCCCGTTTCGATATTCTCCTTGACGTTGAGGTCGGGTATAAGGTTGTACATCTGGAAAACGTATCCGAGATGCTTTCTCCTGTATCGTGTCAGACTCTTTTCGTCCATATCCTCAAGCTTGTCGCCGTTAATGATTATCTCTCCCGCATCGGCATTGTCAATGCCGCCGAGAATATTAAGAAGGGTGGATTTTCCCGAGCCCGAAGGTCCGAGGAGAACGCAGAACTCGCCCTTGCCGACAGTAAAATCCAGTCCCTTGAGGACGTCCTGCTTTGTATCACCGCTTCCGAAGCTCTTTTTGAGCCCTTTTACATTCAGAAACTTCTTTTCCGATTCACTCATAGTGTCTTCTCCCTAGATCTCAATTTGGTTAGCATTCACTAACCCTATATAATATTTTAGCATTGTTGCACCCGGAAAATCAAGAACGATTCATACAAATACATCAAACATTATCATACATAACTTTGTACGGATTTACTGTATTGTTTTTTTGCCGGTGAAAGCCTCTGTTAACACAAATCCCCGACACGGAACTATCAGCGGTTTAGCGTTGGATAACAGGGTTATGCAAAACTAACAATAAGCTTTGACATAATCCCCTGACAAACTATATTTACCGACAAAAATAACATGGGATTATTGACTTTTGATGTTAGCCGTGCTAAACTTTTAATGGTTAGCATAAGCTTACATTTTTAAATGTATCCGCTGCATTCTCATATGAAAGGGAGTATGGTTTATGATGCCGCTCAATCTGGCAGATCAGGGAATCGAACACACTATCGTGAAGATCGGCGGGAACGCTGAGGTAAAGAAGCACCTTGCGGATCTCGGCTTCACAGTTGGCGGACAGGTAACTCTTGTTAATCTGCTCGGTGAAAATGTCATCGTCAACATCAGAGGTGCCCGTGTGGCACTCGGCGCTGATATGGCAAAAAAGATAATGGTGTAATGGAGGGAAAAAGATGAAGACACTCAGAGATGTATCTATCGGAGAGACCGCAAAAGTCGTAAAGCTTCACGGCGAGGGCGCTGTAAAGCGCAGGATCATGGACATGGGCATTACAAAGGGCGTTGAGGTCTTTGTGAGAAAAGTCGCTCCCCTCGGCGATCCCGTCGAGATCAAGGTCCGCGGTTATGAGCTTTCGATCCGTAAGGCTGACGCTGAACTCATCGAGGTGAAGTAAAGGAACAGAGAGTTTCTTTATATTTTTTCAATATCGGTTAGAAAAATCTAACGCATGAAAGGAAGAGTTTTATGGCACTGCGCATTGCCCTTGCAGGCAACCCAAACTGTGGTAAGACCACGCTGTTCAACGCGCTGACAGGTTCAAATCAGTTCGTTGGTAACTGGCCCGGTGTTACCGTTGAAAAAAAGGAAGGTAAGCTGAAAAAGCATGATGACGTCATCATAACCGACCTTCCCGGAATATACTCATTATCACCATACACTCTCGAAGAAGTCGTTGCAAGAAATTACCTTATCGGTGAACGTCCCGATGCTATACTCAATATAATTGACGGTACGAACCTTGAAAGAAACCTCTATCTGACAACTCAGCTCACAGAGCTGGGTATCCCCGTTGTCATCGCCATCAACATGATGGACGTTGTAAAGAAGAACGGCGACAAGATCAACATCAGCGAGCTCTCAAAGAAGCTGGGCTGCAAGATCGTTGAGATCTCTGCTCTCAAGGGGACAGGCATCACCGAGGCTGCTGAGGCAGCTATCGACGCTGCAAAGAACGTAAAGACCATTCCCCAGCACACATTCTCGGGACCCGTTGAACACGCTCTCGCTCACATCGAGGAGGCTGTGGTACACGATATGCCCGAGGAGCAGCAGCGCTGGTACGCTATAAAGGTATTCGAGCGCGACGACAAGGTTCTGGAGAACCTCGGACTCTCTGACGAAAAGTTCAAGCACATCGAGCAGGATATAGCTGCTGCGGAAAAAGAGCTTGATGACGACGCCGAGAGCATCATCACAAACGAGCGCTATGAGTACATAGCTTCAATAATCAAGTCAAGCTACAAGAAAAAGGACGCAAAGGCACTGTCCGTTTCAGACAAGATCGACAAGGTGGTCACCAACCGCTGGCTGGGACTTCCTATCTTCGCTATAATTATGATAATCGTCTACTACGTTTCCGTTACCACAGTTGGTACATGGGTAACAGACTGGACCAATGACGGACTCTTCGGCGACGGCTTCCACCTGTTCGGCATGAGCGGTGATTACGACGAGGAAACAGACAAGTGGGCAAACGAATTCGTATTCACAGACGGCGTAAAGGCTGTTATTGACGAAGCTGCTGCCGACTCAGACATCAAGGGCGCAGACGAGCTTCAGGGTGCTGTCGAGGACGCTGATTTCGGCGCTTTCGAGGAGGCTTACGGCAGCTACGTTGACGAGTTCTACAAGAACGAGGAGACAGGCGGCAAGGTATACGATATCAACGCTGCTCTGGGCGAGGCTCTCGACGAGGAGGGCGAGTTCACAGCTCCCGATCCTGCCGACTACGGCACATGGGTACCCGGTGTTCCCGTGCTTGTTGAAAAGGGTCTGGACGCAATCAACTGCGGCGACTGGCTCAAGAGCCTTATCCTTGACGGTATCGTAGCAGGTGTGGGCGCAGTTCTCGGATTTGTTCCCCAGATGCTGGTACTCTTCATCTTCCTTGCTATCCTTGAATCCTGCGGATACATGGCAAGAGTTGCATTCATCATGGACAAGATCTTCCGCCGTTTCGGTCTTTCGGGCAAGTCCTTCATCCCGATCCTCATCGGTACAGGCTGCGGCGTTCCCGGTATCATGGCATCGCGTACCATCGAAAACGAGCGTGACCGCCGTATGACTATCATGACTACCACATTCATCCCCTGCGGAGCTAAGCTCCCCATCATCTCCATGATCGCAGTTGCACTTTTCGGAGGTGCATGGTGGGTAGGTCCCAGCGCTTACTTCCTCGGTATGGCTGCTATCATCATCTCGGGCATCATGCTCAAGAAGACAAAGATGTTCGCAGGTGATCCCGCTCCCTTCGTTATGGAGCTCCCCGCATATCACGTTCCTACCGTAAGCAACGTTCTCCGCTCAATGTGGGAGCGCGGCTGGTCCTTCATCAAGAAGGCAGGAACCATCATCCTTCTCTCGTCCATCATCATCTGGGCAGGCTCCGTACACGGCTGGCCGGAGGGCGGTGCATTCGCATTCGATCCCGATATGGAGCTTGCTGATTCTATCCTCGGTCACATCGGTGACGCTGTCAAGTGGATATTCGCTCCTCTGGGCTTTGACGATGCAGCTGCAACGGTTGCTACCGTTATGGGTCTCGTTGCAAAGGAAGAGGTTGTCGGAGTATTCGGCGTTCTCGACTTCGAGGGACTTTCAAAGCTGGCAGGCTACTCATTCCTCGCATTCAACCTCCTCTGCGCACCCTGCTTCGCAGCTATCGGTGCTATGAAGAGAGAGATGAACAACACAAAGTGGACACTGTTCGCAGTTGGCTATCAGTGCGTATTCGCTTATGCAGTATCGCTCATCATCTATCAGCTGGGCTGCCTGTTCACAGGAAATGTTCACGTTATCGGACTCATCTTTGCAATAGCTCTTATCGCATTCATGATCTATATGCTGGTTCGTCCTTATAAGGAAGCAACAAAGCTCGAGAAGAGAGTAAGAGTTTCAAAGAGCAAGGCATAAAAACAATTATCCCCCGTCCTCTGACGGGGGAAACTTACAGGAGGGATCAATATGATCGCATGGCTTTCGGCAAACCTCGGAACTATCATAGTTGCAGTCATACTCATTGCTGTTGTGGGTCTTATCATTTATAAAATGATAAAGGATAAGAAAGAGGGCAGGTCATCCTGCAGCCACGGCTGCCAGAACTGTGCCATGAAAGGCACCTGCCACAGAAAGTGACCACTCAGCTCCCTTCCATAAATACAGACATCTCCACAAAATGCCTTAATATGAAAAGCCCATGTCTTAATGACATGGGCTTTTTGTTGTATCGTATTATTTTCTTGCCTGTGAAAGGGCGTCCTTGACTGCGGCGATAGCGCCCTCAGCGCTTCGTGTAGCTCCGCAGCTTGCGTCAACATCGGCGCTCTGTGCCGACATTATCCTTCCGGGGATAGCCTTTTCAGCCATTACGCACCAGTCTGCATCATCATCGGGGAAGCTGAGACTGATCGCGGTTATAACGTCATTTTCGATGGTAACATCAGCGTAAACTGTTCCCTCGTAGTCCTTGCCCTCATCAGCAGGAGAGGTTCCCGTACCTGTGAAGGTACCGTTGTTGTAGATATACTGCACCTCGGGCTCGGCAGCAGCCTGCTGCTGTTCCTCCTGAGGAGCCTCCTCCTCTTCCTGAGAGCTGTTTCCGCTGTCCTCCACAGACTCATTCTCGCTTTCCTTATCCTTGTCTTTATCCTTGTCTTTGTCCTTATTCTTATCATCGGACTTCTTGTCCGCTGTGGCAGTCTCGGTCGTGTTCTTGCCGTCCTTAGCCTTAGTGGTCTTTGCAGCAGTCGTACCGCCCTTTTCCTCATCCTCAGCCGCAGCAGTTGTGGTCTCGGCTGCATCATCATTCACAGCCTTTGTTGCCTCCTCAGAGATGACCGCCTTCTTGCTGCTGTTGCCTGTACGCTTGGGAGATGCCTCCTTGCCGGGCTGCATGAACATCACCGCGCCTCCCGTGAGAAGAACCACAGCCGCTGTACATACGGCATTGAGAGCTCCGCTCTTTGCAGGCTTCTTTGACTTCACATACCACTTTCTGATACGGAACACCGCATAGCCGAAGAAAACTGCCGAATAGAGAAGAATGCTCAGTATCACATCTGCTCCGCCGCGCTTTACCTTGGGGAGATATATCACCATGATGTGTACATAGATGAGTGCATAGAAAACATATGCCGCACGCTGTATATTCTTCCATGTCTTGGGCTTTATCTTCTTCCTGATGGTCTTGAATGACAGCACCGTAAGCGGTATCATGATGAGCATGAGCACAAGACATACTACACAGGTGGTGATGAACTCCGTGCTGGGTGAGATATTGTACTTGCTGAATGTGGATATCCTGTCAAGGTATGACAGTGTGTAAGTAACTGCATGGGAAAGGGTTATGAGTGCCGCAAAGATGGACAGCTCGCCGCGGATAGGCATTATCTTCTTTATGGCGGCTGAACCGTTGGGAAGTGCGGCTGCCCACGCTACTGCACACCAGAGCGCACAGGCAAGGGCTCCCTTGTTGAATATTCCCAGAACGTAGGTGCTGAACCACTCGGGGAACTTTATCTCGGACTGTCCCGCAGCAAATGCGGCAGCGCTGAGCACAGCGGCTGCGATATAACATACAACGGGCTTCTTTTTCAGTAAGTCTGCGCCGAACCACACAAACGCAGCTGTCAGAATAAGGGATATAAGAAATATCATATTTACTCCTGTCCGAAGGCTATTGCCTTCTACATAAAATTATCCCTGCAATATACTCCCCCGCGTCTTTGCGGGAGAGTATTTCAGGGAATGTGAAAGGAATGGAGAGTTATTCTGTTGTCATTACTTCCTGCGCTTGCTGAATGCTATTGCGCATACTCCTGCAGCTGCAAGTGCCATTACGGGAACAGCTGCTGATGTATCTCCGGTCTTGGGACTGTCTGTTTTGCTTGTTGTAGTCTTTGCTGTGGTCTTTGCTGTGGTCTTTGCAGTAGTTGTTACTGTTGACTTGCTTGTTGTAGAGGTTGTTGCTGCGGGAGTTGTGTCGATCTCGAAGTTGTAGGGCTCGCTGTAGCCTGTTGCTGTAACTGAAAGGCTGTACTTGCCTGAGCCGTCGAATACGTTTGCATCACCCGACTTGGCATCCATCTTGATCTCGCCTGTCTGAGCGTCGATGACTGTAACTCCGCGGCGTCCTGTGTTGTAGGTATTGTCGCCTACCTTTACAGATGTGATGTTTTTAAGGAAGTTTGCCGCATCGTCAGCTGTGAAGCCGTCTGCTGCAACAAGCTTGCCGTCTGCATACTTAACGGGGATATCGCTTGTTGTGAGCTGGAAGCTGCCGCTGACATCGGAATATTTGCCGTTTGAATCAGAAACTGTCAGTGTATAGCTGCCGGGCTTGGCATTTGTGTAGCTGATAGTGTTGCCGGAAACTGTGAAGCCTTCCGAAACCGAGCCTGACTGAGCATAGTCAGCAGGGAATACTGAATTATCGAATGTAGTTGAGCCGCTGCCTGCCTTGCCGTTTTCAACAGATAAAGAATCTGCCACCTTTACGGGAAGGTATACGTTCTGACCCGAAACAGTGCTGTAACCGTTAAGAGTGATGAATGTTACCTCTGTGATGGTCTGACCCTGTGAGCTCTTGTAGTGCTCTGAAGAAAGAACATTGCCGTGGCTCTCCTTCTCCTTTACGCCTGCGCCCCATGAGATAGCGCCGTTGCGCCAGATATTCTCAAGAGCACGCATACCGTAGGAGGTTCCCTCAGATGTCTTTACGATAACGCCGTAGATATCAGCATTCTGCGGGATCTCGCTTACGCTGATCTGATAGTCGCCGTAGTTTGATCTTGTTGAGACCTTTACCTCGCCGCCGAGAGCGTCCTCGCCGTTGGTATCTACCAGCTTGCCGAATGAAGCCTTGCCGCCTTCAACTGTAACGGGCTTATATGCTGCGGGCTTTGTGTCAAGAGCTGTGAAGCTGTACTTATCTGTCAGTGAATCAAGGTCAGCCTGTGAGATGCATACGGGATAAACAACGCCGAGTATCTTTCCTGCGCCGTCGTTGTATGTACCTGCACAGAGTCCGCCGCTCTTCCATGAGCCGTCTTCCTGTACAGAACCTGTGTCTGTCATGTTCCACTTGTTTGCTGTTGCTGAAGAAACTGCGTCTACTGCTACGCTGTTGTTGAGCTCTGCTGCATAAAAATCAGCATAGGGGATCTGCATTGTGCCATAAACTTCATCGTCAGCTGCGCTTGCTGCGCTCGGGATAACGGAAGCAGCTGCCAGAAGAGCTGCACTGAGAATCGATAATGATTTCTTCATTGTTCTAATTCAACCTCTTTACAATTAATTATATTTTTCTTATGCTAACTTAGCTGCGATCTCTTTGATCTTAGCGAGATCGTCATCTGAGGGAGCCTCGTTGACAATGATGCCCTCGCCGTTTACCAGCTCAGCACCTGCTGCCTTTACTCTCTCCTCCCAGTTGCGCATCCATTCGCCGTCGCCCCAGCCGTAGGAACCGAAAAGAAGTACCTTCTTGCCGCTGAGTGAAGCCTCTGCTGCTGTGAAGAAGGGCTCGAACTCGTCCTCCTCAAGTACCTCTGCGCCCATAGCGGGACAGCCAAAAGCGATAGCGTCATAGTCTGCAACATTGCCGCTGAAATCGGAAACGCTGAAAAGCTCTGCATTAGCGCCCTCTGCTGCTGCCTTGGCCATAGCCTCTGTGTTGCCTGTGCCGCTCCAATAGATAACTGCTGTTTTCATGATAATTCCTCCTTGGATATTTTAAGAGCCTGAAAGATATCAAGTCCTTTTTTTAATCTATCGCACAGAATGTCTCTGCATCGACCGTAAATTTCAAATGTGCGCTGTGCCGACTCCACATTGCCGTAGACCTTCCAGCACCCGCACAGCAGGCAGTTCCTGCCCTGATTTTCTATAAATCCCCTGATATCCTCGATGGGATAGCCGAGAAATGCGCCTATCTCATGAGGAAAGCTGCCGCAGCTCATACGGGCTGTGAGCATTGAGAGCTTCTCAGCGAAGCTCATATCCGCAGTGTAGCCGTGATCTGAAAGGAAATTTTCAACGTCCGCCCTGCTCAGCCATGCGCTCAGCAGCTTTTCATGATAGACATATATAAGTGTGCGCTCCCTGCATCTGCACAGTATCTTCATTCTGACACCATGTGCCGCAGCTTTTTCCGCAGAAGCCTCAACATAGCTCCTCACAGTCCCCTCGGACTGGCTCACGGAAACAAGATTTGCGCACTTTACGCCGAAAAATGTCGGCGCTGTATGTATAGCGAGAGTATTCTCGAATTCGTGCTTTTCACATTCAGACATAGCTTCCTCCCATATATGCTATCCCTGTCCCGGACTGCCCTGAGGCAGCTCGGAACGCCGCGTGTGCGGCAGGATAGTCAGCAGTCTTTTTTGCTGCCTTCTGCACCGGCAGCGTGACTACGCGTAATTGGTAAGCAGCTGTTTCAGCGCGCTCACACTGGAACTGTGAATGTGCTCCACAGGGATCCCGTGCTTTTCCGAACGCTTTTTAACGCCGCTGAGCATTTTGTGAGAACAGGTACCTGTGAACACTACCATCAGATCGGGAAAGCCGATCTTGTTCTCAAAATCCGCAGGCATCTGAGTGAAAACCTTGGATTTTATGTGGAACGATTTGCAGATATCCTGATACCTTGTCGCCATACGGTCATTGCCGCCTACGATCACAATACTCATGGGTCCCTCCTTGTCATGGAATGTGTTATATAAATCTAACAGTACTTGATAAAATATACGGAGCAGAACTCCGCATAGCTTTATATAATAGGTTAGGGGTTTCTAACCGTATTGAATTATATCATTGACTTTAACATTTGTCAAGGAACATCATGCTCCATTCTGTTAGTTTTGTAAAACATACTTATAGTGCCCGTTGACAGTCCTCCTAAACTGTATCTTTTGCACAGTTTTTTACCGCTCCTTTTGTGTATCAGTTGCCCCTGTGCAATACCGTCAGCGTTATGCAACATCAGCCGTTATATGTCTATATAACGAGGTTCATAGGATATCACGAACAGAGGCAGCTGTCGGGTACCAATGCTGTTATGCAGCAATAAAGCTAAATTTCGTATCCCCTGCCGCATTATTCGCTGACAGCTGTAAAACAGCGCCCGAAAAGCCATATTTGTTAGTCTTGGTTAACCCCAATTTCACCCCTTGAAGCAATACCTTTGTAATTTGTTTCTACAATTTTTTTGCCGCGGACAGAAAGAGATGTGATTATTCACAAAATTCCCGAAAGGCCGGATACTTCATTGACAAATGTAAAAAATAATGGTAAAATCAAATCGTTAGCAGCCGCTAACGCGAATAAATCATTGCAGGCTCCTTTCGTTCTGTGCTTCCGGATAAAGTGCATATTCAAGAGCCTGCACGGATCACTGCGTGTACCACCACGCTGATAAATAAACGCCGTTTTCTTTATTGCGGCAGATCGGAGAATTATTATGACATATCTTGAAATTGAAAAAGTCATCGGCAGAGAGATCATGGACTCAAGAGGCAATCCCACAGTTGAGGCTGAGGTTTATCTTGTAGACGGTACAGTTGCAAGAGGTACTGCTCCCAGCGGCGCTTCAACAGGTGAATTTGAGGCACTGGAGCTCCGTGACGGCGACAAGAGCCGCTATCTGGGCAAGGGCGTTCAGAAGGCTGTTGACAATATCAACAACGTAATTAGCGATATCCTCGTAGGCATGGACGCTTCCGACATCTACGCCATTGACAAGGCTATGATCGAGGCTGACGGAACCAAGGACAAGTCAAAGCTCGGTGCTAACGCTATCCTCGCAGTTTCCATCGCAACAGCAAGAGCGGCTGCTGAGGCTCTCGGCATCCCGCTTTACAGATTCCTCGGCGGCATTCAGGGCACAAAGCTCCCCGTTCCTATGATGAACATTCTCAACGGCGGTGCTCACGCTGACAGCGCAGTTGACACACAGGAATTCATGATCATGCCCGTTGGCGCTCCCTCATTCAAGGAAGCTCTCAGATGGTGTGCAGAGGTGTTCCACACTCTCAAGAAGCTCATCAAGGACATGGGCGATGTTACAGCTGTAGGTGACGAGGGCGGCTTTGCTCCCAACAAGCTCACCAGCGACGAGGAGGCTATCGAGAAGATCCTCGAGGCTATCAAGGCAGCAGGCTTCGAGCCCGGCAAGGACTTCATGATCGCTATGGACGCTGCTTCCTCAGAGTGGAAGAGCGAAAAGGGCAAGGGCTTCTACAAGCAGCCCAAGAGCGGCAAGGAATTCACATCCGATGAGCTTATCGCTCACTGGGAGTCCCTCGTAGACAAGTACCCCATCATCTCCATCGAGGATGGTCTCGACGAGGAGGACTGGGAAGGCTGGCAGAGAATGACAGCCAAGATCGGCGGCAAGGTCCAGCTGGTCGGTGACGATCTCTTTGTTACAAACACAGAGCGTCTTTCAAAGGGCATCTCTCTCGGCGCAGGAAACTCCATCCTCATCAAGCTGAACCAGATCGGTTCCGTTTCCGAGACTCTCGAGGCTATCAAGATGGCTCACAAGGCAGGCTACACAGCTATCTCATCACACAGATCGGGTGAGACAGCAGATACAACTATCGCTGACCTTGCAGTAGCTCTCAATACCTGCCAGATCAAGACA
This sequence comes from Ruminococcus sp., assembly GCA_017519145.1. Classification (GTDB taxonomy): domain Bacteria; phylum Bacillota; class Clostridia; order Oscillospirales; family Ruminococcaceae; genus Ruminococcus. The sequence goes on along the minus strand of JAFWTA010000003.1, from coordinate 4,956 downwards.
GGCGCTCCCTCAAGATCAGAGCGTGTTGCAAAGTACAATCAGCTCCTCCGCATCGAGGAAGAGCTTGGTGCATCTGCCGTATATCCCGGAATGGCAGCTTTCAACGTAAAAAAGTAAATTCATGATACACCTCCCCTAAAGGAAATGAGCCCGAGGCAGCGCATAACTGCTTCGGGCTCGTTTTATATGTATGCTTATTTGCCGTTCTCGGTGTCGAGTTCGGTCATGCTTTTCAGTCCTATGGCAAGGGTGGAGGCATTGTGCAGCAGGGCAGATACCGCAGGCGGCAGTATGCCCAGCGCTCCCAGAACTATCAGTCCCGCGTTGAAGCTTATGATAGTACGGTAGTTCCAGCCTATGCGCTTCATAAGAGCGTCGCTGAACCGTTTCAGCTCCACAAGTGAGTAAAGATCCTCGGCGGAAATGGTAATATCCGCTATCTCACGGGCTATGGCAGCTCCCGTGCTTATGGCTATGCCTGCATCGGCTTCGCTGAGAGCAGGTGAATCGTTTACGCCGTCACCTATCATGATGACCTTTCTGCCTGCATCATGCTCGCTGCGTATGAACGCCGCCTTGTCCTCGGGAAGCACCTCGGAATGGTACTCGTCCACCCCTACCTTTTCCGCAACAGCCTTGGCGGTTCGCTCGTTGTCTCCTGTCATCATCACTACCCGTGATATGCCTGCCCTGTGAAGCTGCTCCACCACCTCGGAAGCCTCCTCGCGGAGAGGGTCCTCTATGCAGATGACCGCCGCTATCTCCCCTGCTATGGCAAGGTAAAGGTGTGAATACTGCTTGGGCAGGTGCCTGAACACTCTCTCATCGGGTATAAGACACTTCTCGTCCTCAACTACGAAATGATAGCTGCCGATGAGGACTCTCTCGCCGTCAACAGAGCTGGATATTCCGTGCGCCACAACGTATTCCACCTTGGAATGGCGCTCCTCATGGAGAAGTCCCCGCTTCTCGGCCTCCTCCACTACGGCATTTGCGATGGAGTGCGGATAGTGCTCCTCAAGACAGGCTGCAAGCCGCAGCATCTCAGCCTCATCTCTGCCGCCGAAGGTTATGACCTCAGCCACCCTCGGCGAGGAGTAGGTAAGAGTTCCCGTCTTGTCAAAAACTATGGTATCCGCCTCGGAGACAGCTTCGAGGAAGCGTCCGCCCTTGACGGTAATGCCTGCCCTGCTGCACTCCCTCATGGCGGAGAGTACGGATATAGGCATTGCCAGCTTCAGTGCGCAGGAGAAGTCCACCATGAGTATGGACACCGCCCTTGTGACGTTTCTCGTCAGCAGCCATGTGAGGATAGTTCCGCCGAGACTCCACGGCACCAGCTTGTCCGCAAGATGAGCAGCCTTGTTCTCTGCCGATGACTTCAGCTTCTCCGACTCCTCTATCATCTTCACTATACGGTCATAGCGGCCGCCCCCTGCGGTGCTCTCCACACACAGGGTACACTCGCCGTCCTCAACAACTGTTCCCGCATAGACGTATGAGCCCTCGCTCTTGTGGACCGGTACGGACTCGCCGGTCATTGAGGACTGGTTCACCATGGCGTCGCCTGCGGTGACCTTTCCGTCAAGGGGTATCATGGAGCCTGTACGGACTACGACCATATCTCCCCTGCGGACCTCTGACACGGGCACAAGCACCTCCTGACCCTCTGCGGTCCTGAGCCATACCTGCTCGACTCCCAGCGACATTGTCCGCGCAAGGTCGTCCACGGAGCGCTTATGTGTCCACTCGTCGAGGATATCTCCCACTTTAAGCAGGAACATTACCGAACCTGCGGTGTTGTAGTCTCCCCTCAGCAGTGAAACTCCTATTGCCGTGGCGTCAAGGACAGCAACCTCTATCCTTCCGTGAAGCAGGCATTTTATGCCCCTTGCTATGTACTTCACCGCCCGTATTATCGACAGTATCCTCCTTATGGGGGCAGGCAGCAGCAGCTTATGTATGAACCGCCGTGTTACTGCCGAGACCAGCTTCTCCTCGTATTCGCGGTTGAGCTCCCTGCCCGTATGCTCGGGGACAAGCTCCGCCGTCCTTTCATCGTCTTCGAGGGACAGCTCCGAAAGAGCCTTTACAACAGCTGCTCTCGGACATTCATAGGATATGATGATATCGCAGGTCCTGTCAAAGACCTTGACGTCCTTTACGCCGCTGAGGGCAGCAAGGCTGTATTCGGCGATATCCGCCTGTCTCAGCGTCATTCTGCTCCGACAGATATGCACCCTGATACGTCCCTTTGATTCATGCAGTACAGTGCATTTCATTACTTTTCCTCCCGTCCTTATACAGAAACAGACCGCCTTGGCGGTCTGTCATTCCTTACAGCTCCTCAGCTGCGTCCCCGATGTTCTTTTCAGCTTCTTCGCAAGCATCCTCAATGAGGGCTGCTTCCTCCTCGGCAGCGCGCTTTTCGTTTATTTCCTTAGCGTCTGCAAGGATATCGTCGCAGTTCTCACGGACTGTGGTAACAGTTTCCATTACGCTTTCCTTTGCACGAAGAACAGCTGCAGTTGCGTTGGTGTAGCACTTCTTGGCATCCTTGCTGGATAACAGCTTCACACCTGCCGTACCAAAGAGTACTCCGCCTGCAAACAGACCGAGCTTTGACCATGATATACCTGCCATCAATATCACCTCGAATTATAGTAATCGGCAAGGACTTTTCCGTCCTTCCATGATTTAATTCTACAACATCGGAGGGCTGTCTTTCCGCTCCGAACAGTTAAAAAAGTTATACCGACCTATCCGCGGTTATCCCCTGTCATACGGGCTGTTCAGCCTTTCTCAGGGTGAAATGCTCCATTCGGGCACCCTTGTTTTTCCTGAAATCACGGGGACTTCTCCCCATAACGTCACGGAAAGCCTTTGCGAACTTGCTGCCGTTGTCATAGCCGCAGTCCACAGCTATATCAAGTATGTTCCTGTCGGTAGTCCTCAGCAGCTCCGCCGCCGTGTACATCTTCTGCCGCCTCATATAGGCGTACAGCGAGCAGCCGTAGACCATGCGGAAGCAGGACTTCAGCTTGGTCTGTGAGACCCTTGTCATCTCCGCAAGCTGTGCTATGGTGTAGTGCTCGTTCATATTGTCGATGACAAAGCGGCAGACCCTTTCCGCCAGCCTTGCCTGCTCATCGGTTATCCTGTGCTCCTTTGCCTGAGATGTTCCCATATCAAGCTCCCCGAGAGCCATGAGAAGCTCTATGGCTTTTATGCGCATAAGCCCTGCTGTCGCCTTTTCGCGGCACTCCCGGATCTCACGGAAGATATGCACTGCGCTGTCCCCTATGCCGTTGATATAAAGCTCCTGCCCCAGTCTGTCCGCCAGCAGTCTCGGCACCTTCTCGGCACCGTCAAACAGCTCCGAAAAGCCCTCAAACTCTGTGTCCATATCCACAAGCAGAGTCACTCCGCTGTACTGACCCGTGGGGTAGGCTGCACCCTCGTCACCTGCCCTGCATCTGCGTATGATGTACTCGCCCTCGGCAAGATAATAGCAGTGCCGTGACCTGCGGTATTCGCTCCTGCCGCCGCAGCAGAAGCTGACCTCAAGAACATCACCTGTCACCGGCTGAGAAGCCTCTCCGCCGACGCTGAAAATATCATTATAAATGAGCCTGACTCCCGAAAACAATTCGTAAACGGTCAATGCTTCCACCTCTTGTCTGTGTATTTAAGTCTCATTTTCATTTTTTGCCGATGAGGAGCTTTGAGCCGCTGAGTCCGAGAGTTGCCGCTTCAAAGCCTGACATGAATGTGCCGTCGGTGGTGTCTATGAGCTCGACATATTCATAGCCCTTACTGCGGAGCTCATCCGCAAAGCCCTCCATATCGCCGTATCTGGACTTTGACATGATATCGTGTATGGCAAATGTGCCGCCCTTTTTCAGTACGCGCAGGGTCTCCCTGAGAAGCTGCTGCTTGTCCGCACCCGTGATGTTGTGGTAGACATAGTTGCTGGTCACCGAGTCGAAGTGCTCGTCGGGGAAGTCCAGCGAGGTGGCGTCACCGTTATAGAATTCCGTATTTTTCACGCACTCCGCGTCGGAGTTTTCCTCACATAGCTGCTTGCTGAACGAAGCATACTCCTTGCCCCAGCGGTCAATGCCTATCATCTTTCCCTGTGGATTTCGCTTGGCGCAGGCAATGGTAAGAGCTCCGCTTCCGCAGCCCACATCAAGTCCCAGTCCTCCCTCGGGCAGGTCTATGTACTTTGCGGTGCCCTCAACTATCTGCTTCGACAGCTTTCTTGTGCCGTTATACGAGAATTTCCCGTGAGCGTAAATGCTCCACGCAGCCATGGCTCCGCATACAGCGGTACCTGCTCCCAGAGCTCCCGTCAGTACGGTCTTAGCCGTGGGAGACAGCCTGTCCCCGAAGATAACAGCCGCCGCAGTTCCCGCAGCAAGCACGGCAGTACTCGCAGTAAGAGCGGTAATCATTCCATTGGGCACCCAGTTTTTGTATTCAGCTTCCATCTCTGTTCCTCCGTTTATAGGTTTTGCATAAATTTATGGCAACAAAATATATTTGTATTAGCTAACTTTGTTAGATTAAGCAAACACAATATTATTATACCACGTTATCCCCCACAATTCAAGTAGGTAAGCCAAGGAAAACAGCTTTTTTCCGCAGTTCCTGTCACGGGCAAGGGATAAACCGTACACATTCACTCTTCCTTCCCTTCACCCTTCGTCTGTCCCTTCGTTCGTTCCTTGTGGTCACACATTAAACTGTTAAAGTACATTGCTCCGTATCAAATCAAGAGACGAAGGAATGAACGGACGGAACATTGATAACAGTATTCCATCTTTCTTTGTTTCTTCCTTGTGGTCATGCTGTAAACTGCTAAAGCACATTGCACCCTATCGCACCCAAGGGGCAAGGGAAGGAAGAGAGAAAGAAAGAAAGAATGCAGAAACGGACGTCTCCGTGGTAGTT
>JAFWTA010000030.1 GCA_017519145.1 Ruminococcus sp. | reverse complement strand
TCAGCGCCAGATACTCGTGGACTATGCAGAGCAGAACGGATACGAAATAACAGGCGAGAGCTTCGACGACAACGTATCAGGTATGACATTTGAACGAAAGGGACTTCATCAGATAGAGCTCGCGGTGGAGGACGGAAAGGTCGATGTTCTGCTTGTCAAGGACTTGTCCCGACTTGGCAGACACCGAACTCGCACGGCACTGTTCATTGACTACCTGCGCGAGAACAATGTTCGAGTATATTCCGTGACAGAGGGAATCGACTCATCGAATGAAAACGATGATATGATAATCGGCTTCAAGCAGCTCGTCAACGACTTCTATGCTAAGGATATCGGCAAGAAGGTCCGTGCAGGCATACGACAGAAGCAGAAAACTGGAATGCCTGTGAACCTGCCAATGGGATACTATAAGGACAAATTCACAGGTGAGATACTGGTCGATGAAACGGCGGCAGCAATCGTGAAAGAGATATTTGAGAAGTTCTTCGCCGGCTACGGACTGACAACTATCGCTAAAGATTTCAACCGCCGTGGTATAAAGTCACCGGAATACTTCTCGCACAGAAAGGTCGGAGCACAAAGAACGCAGATGTGCAAGAAATTCTTATGGGTGCAAACAACGGTAAAGCGTATAATTCAGAACGAAGCGTACACAGGAACACTTGTTAACCATAAGACCGTAACATCAAAAATTTACAAGACTGTTGACGTCATTCCGCCTGAAGAACAGTACCGACACGAAAACTTCATGCCTGCGATAATTGACAAAGAGACCTTCGAGCAGGCACAGATATTGCTTGAAAGCAGGCTGAAAAATCATGCCAGGGCGAAGTTCGGAAGCGTTATCCATAGGTACTGCGGAATGATAAAATGTGCCGAGTGCGGAGCGAGCCTCATAGCTAAGAAACGGACTGTAGCAGGGCATTCATGGGTGGAATATACCTGCAACAGCAATCATCGCTACGGCAACGAATATTGCACCGCTCACACTATCAGAGAAGAACAGCTCGATGAGATCATTCATACAGAGCTTGCAATGCTCCGTCAGGAGATACTTGATTCCAGTCAAAAGTACGACGAAATAGTCAAAGACTGGAACAAGAAAAAGCCAAAATACGATAAAATGATAAAAGAATATTCGCAAAAGATAGTTACTCTTAACGGGCAGATCGAGGAACTGATAATGGAGCGTATTGGTGACCGCGAACACGCCAAAGTCTACAATTCCATGATCGAAAAGCGTGAAGTAGAGATAGCGGAGCTGACAAAGAAAATAGAGGAATGCAGGAAGTTCGACGAACTCAGCAAGAAGCGTCGCGACGAGCTGATGTCCACAGCAGAGCTGCTGGACGAGGTGCTTCTCGAACCGTACATCTCGGATGCAAATATGCGCCTGCTCGTCCACAAGATACACGTCCACGAAAACGAGGACGGCAGCCTTGATGTAAACCTTGAATTCAACGGAGACTTCAAGGATACAAGCACTGGGTGCTTTGAGATTAACGATTAAAGCAGAAAAAGCCGCAGTGTGACCTGAGGCTTATCTTGTTAATTGTTGGTTTTATTCACAATATCATGTTGAAAAAAATGTATCGAACATGATATAATGATACTATAGGAAATAAATAATTGTAGTTATTGAAAGCGAGGTGTAGAAAATGTCTGACTATTCAGTATTGCTTGAAATGGACGTATCAGCTGAAAAGTACGGCTTTAATTCATCGATAGTAGCTGCAATCAATGACGCTGAGGAGGAGCTCACATCAATAGATGAGTCTATAGAATCTATCAAAAGGATGAGAATTGACTGTGATAAAACCGATTATATCCTGTCCGCTTGCTCAGGAGTGCTTTGTGGTATTATGGACGTGTTTTTAGTCGGGAAGCCCGGCGAATCTCCTATTGGTAAACTAACGGATAAATGGTTTGCGAACAGGACTATGGACTTTGCAAAGCTATGCGGCTGGAAAGGTCAGGGTGAACTTTCATCGGCTGTCCGATTTCTTGAAAAAAGGTTCAAAGTCCCATACGACCAGCATGGTGCAGGTGATATCGCAAAGGGACTACTTGACCTCACGCCGTCAAATCATCATTTCAAATCGCTTGCACATAATCCGACCTTAGTAGGTTTGTTTTTCTCAATCCTCGACCAATTCAACAACGCCTCACATTTTGTATCCGAGGGACAACTGATAGCCGTTGACAATGCTTCGGGTGAATTTGAACTAAAGGGAAATAGCATCCATGCGAAACTGGTATGTGGTTTTGTTAACTGGTTTGTACACCTTGTATCAGATGTTTCCGGTTCATCGGGCAGTAAAGGTAGGGGCAGCGGTATTCCCTCGCCGATGTGGTCATGGGTGAATGATATTATTGTGCTAAAAAGGAAGTTGAATATCCCAACATCAGAATTTGATAAGAATATAAATGGCCTTGCAGTCAAAATCTTTAAAGAAGGTTTCGATGTCCGTTTTCAGACTGCACAAGCTATCCCGGTGTTTGTAAACGAGCTAATAGTCAGATTTATTTATGCTGTACGCCGAATGATAAAGTATTTTTCTGATACAAGTGGAATGGAGCGCTCTTTTATATCAATGTGGAAGAGCTGTGAGCCATTTTCAAATCCTTCAGTAAAGAGAATGCTCACCGTTGCTCATGGCACTTTTTGTCTCGTTGATGCAGGCGATGCCGTGATAAGAGGATTCGTAGCAGGTGCAGGCTCGTTCAATATCTGTGAATTCTTTCTTAGACTTAATATTGCCGGAATTGGTAGGTTTACAATATCTCTTTACGGCGAAGCAAAACGAGGAATTGCTGTACTGAAACAGGAAAATGAAAACGTATTCATGCTGAGAAAGAAACACATCATACAGGATTATGTTAACGGTTTGAAGGAACTGTATTCAATGTACGATGACGGGGAGTTGCTCCGTTTCATCGATGATCTCGAAGAATCAGATATGTATAAGCTGGCATTTGCGAAGTCGGCGGAGCTTGCTGCGAAAAGGAGTGTTCCCGCTGATAAAATACTGAAAAGCAAAAATGACATCGACGATTTTTTTGGAGGGGCAAGATGAGCAAGAAATTGAAATTGGCTCAGGAACAGGCAGAAGTTGCGATAAAGGAGACGAATAAGAAAATCGAGGAGCTTGGTAATCATACAGTTGCGCTGTATGACAGTCTGAATGCATTGCAGGAGCAGTTTGACAAAATCAGGAATATGCCAAGCGATAAAAAGCTGGAATATGAAAAGCTGCAAAAAATACGTATGGAATGGAAACAGCAGGCTGAAAAGATAGAGGCTGACTACAAGAAAACCACCGTGAAAACAGCAGGCAAGGGAGCAGCTGGAGTTGGTGCAGGAGTTGCAGTAGTAACAATGGGACCAACAGCAGCAATGGGAGTTGCCACAACATTCGGAGTTGCCTCAACAGGAACAGCTATTTCTTCACTGAGTGGTGCGGCAGCTACAAATGCTGCGTTGGCATGGCTTGGCGGAGGAGCTCTTTCAGCCGGAGGCGGTGGAATGGCGGCTGGAGAAGCTTTTCTTGCACTTGCAGGACCTGTCGGCTGGGCTATTGCTGGAATTGCACTTCTTGGCAGTGGAATAATGTTTTTTAAGGCGAAAAGCGATCAAAAACGACTTGAAAACGTATTCTGCCTTATAAGTGAAAGAGACAAGAGAAGATATGAACTTGCCAGAGTGGAATTGTCTGAGCGTATTATACGCATCATCGATGAAAACGAACTTCTTGGAAAAGCTCTTGAAAAAACGATCTCATTCGGTACTGAGTATAACTCGATGACTGAAGCTCAGCAGTATGAACTTGGCTCATACGTCAACCTCATGTATGCCTCGACACAGTTGCTCGTTAATCCTATTATGGGACTGAAGCCGAATTATACACAGGCTGACCTTGACAGATACATAAGCAGCAATCAGGATACCTGTGGTTCATTCTGTTCTGAACATAAGGAATTGATGGTATCGATGTGCAACCTTCTATATGGGATCGACATGGATGAAACTGACAAAAAATTGCTTAGTAAGTCGTTCAGGAAGAATAAGAAGTTTTTAGCTTCTTCCGGTATCTCCAAGAAAGAGTTCAAGGACAGCGAGATAGTTTTTCATGTCTGTGAGGCTTTGAAATGCTTATAATATGATAACAGCCGCAGAAATTCACAATTCCTGCGGCTTGCGTTTTTATCTAATATTCTAACACATCAAATAAAAAGAGCGATATATTTAAGGCGCGAGCCCCTTTATATAGAATAAACATTTAATGGCAAGATTGATTTCTTTGAGTTCATATCCCATACGTTTTAATTGCATAGCATAGATTAACCCACGAAGCATTATATATGCTATTACAATATCATCGTCTAAACTTAGTTTTTTGTTGCCATGATCGATATCGTTTCGTATTCTAACACATTTGTCTGCAAGTTCTTCGTTCGATAATTCGTTAGCAATTTTGGATTTTAGCCATTCGATACATGCTTCATACTCGTTCAAACAATATTCAATCTTATCAGCTAATGCATCATTTCGTATATGTGAAATGAAACCTTTATAAATCTTCTTTTTTCTCCCTTGTGCTGCTTCAAGAAGCGGAGTTATCTCTTTTTCAACTTCATTTTCAGCAAGAATACGTTTTTCACTATGTGTAGGCAAGCCTTGCGGAAAACATTTTGAAAACTCATTCTCAAAAGCAGCTGCATCTTTGGAAATGGTTATATCACTGACACCGATTCGTTCATTTTTATTCCTTGGTAAATTATCTAAATACCAATCATTCAGATATATTTTTACTAAGATATTTATCGCGTGTTTATAAAGAGTTTGCCACGGTATAAAATCCGTAAAAAAAGAATTACAATCTTCTTTTTCATTATCATCTTTAGTAGTATTTATTGTACAGATTTCTCCTGTTATTTTTTCACCAATCCGAATAAAGAAGGAGTCTGGCTCTAAGTTCATACGCATAAAGGCATATTTAATGAATTTTCGTATTGCATCATACATCAATAACAGATGCTTTTCGTTTCTGATTTCCGATACTTCTATTAATAGTTCAGGACAAAAACTAAAACTTGTTGCACTCCAAGTACAACTATATGATGGTTTGATAGATATGTTAACTCCGTCTATAATTCCGCATGACATATATTTTGTTGTTTCAATATTGCATTTAATTGTTCCACATATTCCTTCCGACATATCATGGGATATTTCGTACCGTGGGATTAATCCTAAAAAACGATGAAATTGCTGTGAGCCGAATCTTAAATTAACATTTTGAGCTGGGAAAGAAAAATCACAGTTATATTTCGTGAATTTTTTTACATAAATTGTGATCTCGCATTCTATAAAATTCTTCCTTGATGTTCCGTATCCCATTGGATCGAAAAAGAAATGAATAAATATAGGCTGTCCATTAACTTTGCCTTCCAAATAGCCATCTGAAATAGGCTTTTTTTCATATGTATAACATGGGAGATTCTCAATCTGACATCTTGTTATTCTATCAAAGATTTCGCATGACGGGAATAGAGAGAGCTTATGTTCGTCAAATTGAAAAGCAATATCTGCTCCTTCATATTTAACAATACCAGAATAAACCATGATGCAATCCTCCTATAGCATTTTAGCAGTTAACTGTTTCAAAAACAAAAGGCACTTTGTACCTAGATTAATTTTGCTGATAAATGTTAATGATATAAAATAATGCAGCATTTTTTAATGATAACAAATGCTGCATTAGTAATGGTGCGGGTAACAGGAGTTGAACCTGCACGGATTGCTCCGCCAGAACCTAAATCTGGTGCGTATGCCAATTTCGCCATACCCGCATATTTATTTTTGACTGTCGAATTGAACTGCTGACAGTGGACAGTTTTATAAACCAATGACGTAGCGTGAACGAAATCTGGTGCGTATGCCAATTTCGCCATACCCGCGTATTCAATTTTGACTGTCGAATTGAACTGCCGACAGGAGCAGTATTATAAAACCAATGACGTAGCGTGAACAAAATCTGACGTGTCTGCCAATTTCACCACACCCGCATATTAAATTTTGTTGATTTTGCACAAGAGGGCTGCTGCCTTATAATTCCAATAACGTAGCGTGAACGAAATCTGGTGCGTATGCCAATTTCGCCATACCCGCATATTTACTTTATATATCTGATTTTCTGTGTAGCAAGAGTTTTATCCCTATAGTTATAGTATTCTAAAACATCATCACCATTGATAACTGATTGTCCCCAAGTTGTAGTATTAATGTCATACGCGCTGTATTTTATTTTCTTATCGATCTCCTTGTATAATGCCCAAAAAAGTTCATACATTCTGTCATACATTTTATTGCTGCAAACTACACCGAATTCAATGGTATCCATCTGATCTGTAGGATCGCGGAATAAGTCAAAAACAAGACAGTTACTTGTGTGATCTCCAAAGACCCATATATCTCCCTGACCGGAAGGAGTGTTCAAAAAGGTCTTTTCTATTTCTCCGGCTTCCACAGTAACATCAAGAAGCTCCATGATATCGGGGAGAAGCGTTTTTGATCCGGTGTACTCATAGCCATATAAAATGATATCAAAAGGACCGCATACGCTGAATGTACAAGATTTCTTTTTAGCTAACATAGAAATACTCCCAATGACATGGAAAGGACAAACGGTGTGCGTGAGTGACATTGCTTGTGAACAACACAATACTAATTATACAGTTTTGTAAGGGATTTGTCAAGGGCAAAATATATCACTTGTTGAGAGCATTGCGGAAATGTTCCGCAAAGGCGCTAATGGACATATATCGCTGCTCTCTTTCGGGGGACACAGCTCTGAGGATCACTTTGTAAGCCGCGTCGGAAAGCTCCCATTTGTCGCGGGAGCAGGGGATGAATGCACATTTTTCGTATCTTTCGGCTATATCTGTGTCGGAGAAGCTTCCGAAGATATCGAATATAATAGCTCCGAGAGTAAAGACGTTAGTGACCTCATCTATAACAGCTCCCCTTATATACTCCTCTGGAGCCTTCAGGCGTTTGGTGCCCCAGTAGTCCTCACCGACAGAATTAACCACAGGCGCCTTGCGGAAGAAGTCGATATCGCAGATGGTGAGCTTGTCACGGTCAAAGTCGTAGATTAAGCTGCCGTCATAGAAGTCGCAGGCAACATACCCCTTTTCAGCAGTATTCTCAAGGAATGAGATAATATCCGATACTGCGTTCAGACGCTTATCTATGGGAAGCTTTTTGAATCGCTGATAAGGAGGCGTTATATTCTCGGCCGCATATTTATCAAAGTTCCAGTGATCGAACAGCCCCTGACCGTCAACCCAGTCGAAAACCGCAGCATACAGGTCGTTATGCTGAAAGCTGTCCCTGAGAGTAATAAGTGACGGGTGGGCAAGATCGCGGTATATCTGCACCGCATTTTTCAGCGCTGTCACAGACTCAGCAGGTGAGACCTCACCCTCTATGGTATAGGCACCTGCGATCTTGAAGAAATATCTGCCCTCGGAGCTTTCAACTCCGAAGCAGATACATCCGGAGCCTGTTTCGTCGATGACTGAAAAAACTCTGCCGAAATTACTTAGCCATGACAGATCGTGTGCCGTTCTGAGTCTGTAGCTTATGCCGTTAATGCTCTGTGTTATCATTTTACCTCCGAAAAACAAAAAAGAGGAGCATAATACTCCTCTTTGAGTAATTGTATTTTATTCGTTTGAAGCTCCTCCGCCGAGAGCCTCCTCAGCAGCCTTTGCAGCCTCTGCAAGAGAAGCAGCCTGCTGTGATGCCTCATTGACAGCCTGCTGAACAGGTGCAGGAGCAGATGCCGCTGCCTGTGCAGGAGCTTCCTGAACGGGAGCAGGTGCAGGTGCCGCAGTCTGAGCAGGAGCAGGTGCTGCTGTCTGAACAGGAGCCTTTGCATCCTTGCTGTCCTTTGGAGCATTCTCCTCGTTTGCCTTCTTTTCGGCAGCTTCCTTTTCGGTGCGGTCGCCCTTTGACTCTATATAGAGATCATCGTCAGCGATACTGCCGACAAATCTGAGCTGCTTTACAGGAATTCTCTTGAGGGGAGAATATATGAATGCTTTACATGAATAGTTCTGTTCAACGAGACCTCTTTTTTCACAGAGGACTCTGTTTCCGTCCTTTGTTCTTTTACCGTATGAACAGTAATCGCACTTAGGATCGATCTTTTTATCGAAATATTTAGCTCCACCCTGGAAAAATGAGAATAAACCCATTAATAATCACCTCAAAAATAAATCTAAAATAAGTATATCACAAATAAATTCTTTTGTCCAGTGATTTTTGAAAAATTATATATTTATTTGAAAAATAAGCTGCTGTGTTGTCTGATTTGCACAAAGGAAGCTTCTGCTTACTGGTAAAATAAACCGTAATAGTAATTATATAAGTCTTACACTTGTACAACTTAGTAGATACTAACAAAATGAGATTGACAATGTTATAACAATGTGTTAGAATAGATACAGCGGAACAGAGGATTTATTCTCTGTTTGGCTGAGTGAAAATTTTTGTTTTCGGGCAGCAGGGTGGATACTCTGTTATCGGATGGCAGTTGATCGATATGAGGATCATATAGCAGACTATCTCCGTCCGTATCATGGGCGGAGTTTTTTGTTGGCTGCCGTTTTTCTGCCTGCAAAGGAGGAGAAATGGAAAATAAACGTATCGCGGTAGCTGCTATCGTTATTGATGAGCAGTCCGCAGCTGTAGAGGTGAACAATGTGCTTCACGACTACAGCGACATTATTATCGGACGTATGGGGATACCGTATAAAGAACGCGGAATATCGCTCATTTCCGTGGCTATTGACGCCGAGCCCGACGTTATCAGCAGTCTCACGGGAAGACTGGGACAGATACAGGGAGTATCTGTAAAGGCAGCAATATCAAAAAAGTAAGACGTTCAATATTCAAACAGGAGGAATTATTATGTACGATATGAAATCCCTCAAGGCTGAGGAATTTATAAATGACGAGGAGATAAAGGCTACATTGGAGTATGCCGAGCAGAACAAGCACAATAAGGCTCTCATTGAGGAGATCCTTGAAAAGGCAAAGCCGAAGAAGACCGGCAGGGGAGTTGAATGTGCAGGTCTTTCGCACCGTGAGGCAAGTGTGCTTCTCGCCTGCGATATCCCCGAGATGACCGAGAAGATGTACGACCTTGCCCGCGAGATAAAGGAAGCCTTCTACGGCAACAGAATAGTTATGTTTGCACCTCTTTATCTCTCCAATTACTGCGTAAATCAGTGTGTATACTGTCCCTATCATATGCAGAACAAGGAGATCCCCCGTAAAAAGCTCACACAGGAGGAGGTACGTCAGGAGGTCATTGCTCTTCAGGACATGGGACACAAGCGTCTTGCCATCGAGTCAGGTGAGGACCCTGTAAACAATCCTATCGAGTACATCCTTGAATGCATAGATACTATCTACTCCATCAAGCATAAGAACGGTGCTATCCGCCGTGTAAATGTCAATATTGCCGCAACTACAGTTGAGAACTACAAGAAGCTCCACGATGCCGGCATAGGTACATATATACTCTTCCAGGAGACCTACCACAAGGAGAGCTATGAGAGACTCCACCCCGCAGGTCCCAAGCATAACTACGCTTACCACACCGAGGCTATGGACCGCGCTATGGAGGGCGGCATCGATGATGTGGGACTGGGCGTTCTCTTCGGACTTGATATGTACAAGTATGAGTTCGCAGGACTTCTCATGCACGCCGAGCATCTCGAAGCTGTTCATGGTGTGGGTCCTCACACAATAAGCGTGCCCCGTGTAAAGAGAGCTTCCGACATTGATCCCACAGTTTTCGACAACGGTATCGACGATGATACATTTGCAAAGATAATCGCTTGTATAAGAATAGCAGTTCCCTACACAGGAATGATCATCTCCACCCGTGAGAACGAGTCATGTCGTGAAAAGGTACTTGAGCTTGGCGTTTCTCAGATATCCGGCGGCTCAAGAACATCTGTCGGCGGCTATGCAGGATATACTCCCGAGGAGAGACCTCACGATACAGAGCAGTTTGACGTTTCCGACCAGCGTTCTCTCGATGAGGTAGTAAAATGGCTCATGGACATGGGACATATCCCGTCATTCTGCACTGCCTGCTACCGTGAGGGCAGAACAGGCGACCGCTTTATGGCACTCTGCAAGGTGGGACAGATACAGAACTGCTGCCACCCCAATGCTCTCATGACACTTCAGGAGTACCTTACCGATTACGCTTCACCCGAGACTAAAGCAGTGGGCGAGGCTCTCATCGCAAAGGAGATCCTCAATGTTCCTGACGAGAAGCGCAGACAGCGTGCTATGGATTATCTTGATGAGATAAAGAACGGCGGCAAGCGCGATTTCAGATTTTAATAAGAGGAGCCCTGCCTTTGCAGGGCTTTTTTATTTGACAAATCAGGTTCAATGTGTTACAATAGGCAGTGAAACAATATACATATAACAGGAGGAGAATAAAATGACAGAAATGTTAGCTGTATTAGCTGCGGCTGTTCCGCAGACAGGAGATACTTTCCCCAAGGGTATTCTCATCGGTATCATTATCGGTGCACTGCTTCTTGCAGTGGGCACTGCTGTTTTTGCCAAGAAAAAGAGCAAGGACGACGATGAAGATGATGATGAATGATGTAATAGCCTGAAAACTGCGGCGGCTGCAAAAAGCGGCTGCCGCATATTTTTATTTAAAGCTGTGCATGAAGATCAGCTCACTGTAAGCTGAAAACATACATTACAACACATTTCAGAACGGAGTGATAAGAATGAAACACAGATCAATTGCAGCTATGCTCGCAGCATTCGTACTTGCGTCAGCTGTGCCTTTTACAGCTTTTGCAGACGAAGGAGAAACGGGACCTGCCGAAGCAGCAACAGAAGAAACTACAGAAGAAACAACGGAACCGCCGATCAAATCTGAATGGGATTATGATATCGGCGACGAGATAATAAAGGACGGACTGAAGTTTTCTGTTTATCAGCTTGGTCCCACGAGACTTGAGGTGAAGTCATGCCTGACCGATGACAGGGAGATAGAGGTGCCCGAGGTCGTGGACAATCTCATAGTCGACAGGATCGGAAAATATGCCTTTAAAGAGCGGATGGAGCTCTACTCTGTAAAGCTTCCCGAATCTATAAGGTCCATCGGTACCTATGCCTTTTTTAAGTGTGAGCACCTTCATGAGTTCAATTTCCCTAACTGCCTTGAAAAGATAGATGCTCTTGCCTTCAGCAATTGCTATGATCTGTGGCCCATAAGATTAAACAGAGGCCTTGAAAAAATGGAAATAGCAGTCTTTCAGGCCTGCACAGGCGCAAAGAGTCTTTCTATCCCGGGCAGAATGGAGGTTTTCACAGACCACACCTGTCAGTTCATGAGTGGTCTCTATACACTCCGGCTCTGCACGGGAGTAAAGATCATAGAGAAGGATGCTGCGCTTAACAATATGTATCAGAAGCGTGTTATAATACCGCCGACTGTGACAGAGATCGCACCGTACAGTATAGGCTATACATATTTTGAAGGTGATTATGACCAGCCTTTGGATATTGATATATACGGAGTCAAGGGGACTGCGGCTGAGGAGTATGCAAAGAACCACGGTTTTGACTTTGTTGAATTTGACTTCAAGTACGGAGATATGAATAATGATGGCATGGTGGATGCCAATGACGCTTCGCTGGTGCTTGCAGACTATGCAAAAAGCTCGGCAGGCGCCCATAACTCTGCATATTCGGCGTCGGAGGCTCTCAAGGCTGATGTGAACGACGATTTTTCCGTTGATGCCATCGACGCTTCCATAATCCTTTCATATTATGCATTTACATCAGGCGGAAAGAAATACACTCCGGAGGAGTTCTTTTTCCAGCGCTGATATACATATATAATGTATGAGGGGGCGATGGCTTGCAGGTATGCTTTGATGAGATATGCAGGAAAGAGGTCGTGGATATAGTATCGGGTGAGCGGCTTGGCTTCATAGACGATATTGAACTGGATATTTCCGACGGGCGAGTCGCCTCCCTTGTGATATACGGAAGCAGCAGGCTTTTCGGTCTCTTCGGCAGGGACGAGGACACCGTGCTGACCTGCGATGAGATACGGGTGGTAGGTGACGATATTATCCTTGTTGAACGCTCTGCAAAGCATCATGAGCTGAAATCGCTAAAAAAACGCAGAAACTCACTTTCAAGTTTGTTGAAATAGACACAGCGAAAAAGCTTGAAAAATTCTGCGGAAAATGATATAATATTAAGGCAATTCGCACGCCTGTACTTTCGGCGGTTGGTGCGCATACTCTTGCGTTGCTGCTGAGCTAAGTCGGGCGGAGGATTAATATTAACCAATTTTAAGGAGGACTACACCATGGGAGTAGTATCAATGAAGCAGCTTCTTGAGGCAGGCGTTCACTTCGGACACCAGACAAGAAGATGGAACCCGAAAATGGCACCCTACATTTTCACAGAGAGAAACGGCATCTACATCATCGACCTTCAGAAGACCGTAAAGAAGCTTGAGGAAGCTTATATGTTCGTTCGCGACATCGCTTCACAGGGCGGCGAGGTTCTTTTCGTAGGTACAAAGAAGCAGGCAGGCGATTCCGTTAAGGAAGAGGCTACAAGAGCCGGTGCTCACTATGTAAACGCAAGATGGCTGGGCGGTATGCTCACCAACTTCAAGACTATCCAGACAAGAATCAAGAGACTTGAGCAGCTCCACGCTATGGAAGAGGACGGCACATTCGCACTCCTCCCCAAGAAGGAAGTTGTTAAGCTCAACCTTGAAATAGAGAAGCTCGAGAAGTTCCTTGGCGGTATCAAGACAATGAAGAAGCTCCCCGCAGCACTCTTCATCGTAGACCCCCGCAAGGAAAAGATCGCTGTAGCTGAGGCTAAGAAGCTCAACATCCCGATCGTTGCTATCGTAGATACAAACTGCGATCCTGATGAGGTTGACTACGTTATCCCCGGTAACGACGACGCTATCAGAGCTGTAAAGCTTATCGCAGGTACTATCGCTAACGCTGTTATCGAAGGCAGACAGGGCGATGACACAGCTGCTGCAGAGGAAGCTCAGGAGGCTCCCGCAGAGGAAGCTGCTGCTGAGACAGCTGAGGCTGACGCTGAATAATCAAAGAATACAATCAAAAACCCGAACTAACCCTTCGGGTTTTTGCGGATTTAATATTAAAATAACAGGAGGTAATTACAATGGGAAAGGTTTCCGTTGCTGAAATTAAAGAACTCATGAAGTCCACAGGCGTTGGTATGATGGACTGTAAGAAGGCTCTCGAAGAGAACGATGGCGATATGGACAAGGCTATCGAGTTCCTCAGAGAAAAAGGACTTGCTACACAGGCTAAGAAGAGCGGCAGAGCTGCTGCTGAGGGCGTTGTAACTGCTGTTGTAAACGGTGAGGTAGGCGTTCTCCTCGAAGTAAACACAGAGACTGACTTCGCTGCTAACACAGACGATATCAGAAACTTCGTTGCTAACGTAGCTAACACTATCATCGAGAAGAATCCTGCTGACGTTGAAGCTCTCAAGGAGATGCAGATCAGCGGCGGCAGCAATACAGTAGGCGAGGTCCTCACAGAGCTCGCAGGCATGAAGATCCGTGAGAACATCGTTATCCGTCGTTTCGTAAGACTTGAGGGCAAGCTTGCTTCTTACATCCACAACGGCGGCAGCATCGGCGTTCTCGTAAAGATGGACACTGACCTTGCTGCTGATCAGGTAGCTTCTATCGGTAAGGACGTAGCTATGCAGTCTGCTGCTCTTAACGCTGCATACCTCTGCCGCGAGCAGGTTCCTGCTGAGGTACTTGAGAAGGAGAAGGAGATCATGATGGCTCAGATGGCTGAGGATCCCAAGATGGCTTCCAAGCCCGAGCAGGTTCGTGCAAAGATCGTTGAGGGTAAGGTAGGCAAGTACTACAGCGAGAACTGCCTCCTTGAGCAGGCTTTCGTTAAGGATGACAAGCTCACAGTACAGGGCTATGTTGATGCTGAGGCTAAGAAGCTCGGCGGTTCTATCAAGGTCGTTGAAGTTGTTCGTTACGAGCGCGGCGAAGGCGTTGAGAAGAAGGAAGATAACCTTGCAGACGAGATCGCTAAGATGATCAAGTAATCAATTGCTTTTGGAACAGCGGCAGAGTGATCTGTCGCTGTTTTGCTGTTTTCAGACACAATTATACAATTTTTCCACATTGATGCGCCTTGCTTATTGTCAGATGTTACAATAATCAAGGCGCATTTTCGTATGGATTTCCCTTGCAGTAATTGACAAAATATGATATAATAAGTTTAATTGGATAATATACTCAGAATAAAGAGGTACAGATATGAATGCAAATATAAGCAGACTTGCCGAATCTGTGGGAAGAGTCATCGTTGGAAAGCAGGAGACTGTTGTTAAGCTCATCGCTGCTCTCCTTTGTGAAGGCCATGTTCTTCTCGAGGATGTCCCCGGTGTAGGCAAAACCCAGCTCATAACAGCACTTTCCCGTTCCATCGGCGGAAAATTCAACAGGATCCAGCTTACTCCCGACATAATGCCCTCTGATATCGCAGGCTTTACAATGCTCGATTCAACTAAGGGCGAGTTCGTTTACCGCGACGGTGCAGTAATGTGTAATTTCCTGCTGGCGGACGAGATAAACCGTGCCTCACCTAAGGTACAGTCGGCTCTGCTGGAGGCTATGGAGGAGCGCCAGATAAGTCTTGACGGCGTTACACACAAGCTTCCGAGACCATTTCTTGTAATGGCTACACAGAACCCTGTGGAGACCTACGGTACCTTCCATCTTCCCGAAGCACAGATGGACAGATTTTTTATGAAGCTTTCAATGGGTTATCCCTCGGCTCAGGAGGAGATGATGATCCTCGAGAGGACAGAGAACCATAACCCCATCGCTAATATACAGGAGCCCGTTATGCACGTTGACGATATTGCAGCTATGCAGGAGGAAGTCAAGCGCGTAATGGTAACTGATGACGTAAAGGCTTATATAGTAAGTATCGTGTCATCCACCCGTCAGGACAGAAATACTGTTCTCGGAATCAGTCCCCGCGGAAGCATAGCTCTTTTCAAGGCTGCAAAAGCTTTTGCATACATCTATAACAGGAGTTATGTTACTCCCGATGACGTAAAGCATACAGCTGTTTCCGTGCTGGCTCACAGGATAATCCTTTCTCCTCAGGGCAAGACCGCTTTTGGTACGGGCGAGGCTTATATCGAGAACGTTCTCAGGACCTGTCAGGTCCCTGCAATGATCAGATGACCAAGCATATTAAAAGCATAGTAAGCGTTATTGCGGTTGCCTTTCTGGTCTATATCTTTACATTTTATATAGACGGTGAAATGGGCGTGATACTGCTTGCGTTCGTTCTTTTTGCTCCTCTTGTATCACTGTTTTTCCTGCTTTATGCAAGAAAAAGGGTCAAGGTCAGCTTCACCTGTGACGCATACGCACCAAAGGGAAGCAAGCTGCCTGTAAAGGTGACTGTGACAAAGACGGGTATCTTTCCGCTGGCTATCGTGGAAATAGTTCCGTATGCCACCGAGATATTCGGGCAGAACATAAAAAAGCGCAAGCTTACAATGCTTAATGAAAACAGAAGAAGCTTTACCATTGAACTGGATGCTCTTGTGGGCGGAAATGGTGAAGTAGGCATAAAAGAGATGTATTCATGCGGATTTATGGGCTTTTTCAAGCTCCCGCTGAAAACTCCGCTCCCTCAGCCTGTATCCATAGGCGTTATACCGCCTGTTCCCGAGATAAAGGCTTCGTCACAGCTCTTCCGTTCTATCGCGGACGTTGTGCTGACAAGTGATGAAGAGGAGGAAAACGATACGGCGATGCTGTTCTCCGCAAATACCTCACCGGGATATGAACACCGTGAGTATGAGCTGGGAGATCCGCTGAAGCGTATCAACTGGAAGCTTTCCTCGAAAAAGGGCAGGATGATGGTTCGTCTGGACGAGGCGGTCGCCTCTGTACAGCCTGTCGTCGTGCTGGATCTTTACCGTCGGGGAGGTATTCCTGCGGAACAGGTCATCCTCGGAGAGGAAAAGCTGATAAGATCCGTATTCGGACTCCTTTCGCTTCTTGTAAAGCAGGGAATTGCCTGCAACTTTATTTATCGTACAAGCTCGGGAGAGACTGTCAGTGAAAGCGTGGATAATCCCGATTATCCCGACCAGCTGCTGCTGAAGGTCCTTGCTGTCAAGGTCATCCCCGACAAGCGAGTTGATCTGTCACATCTCGGCGGCTCGGTATGTGCCTGCGTTATAGCCACTACGGATGCCTCCGGTGATTTTGGTACAATAACCCGCAATGTGGACAGTCCGGACAATATCAGCATCGTCGGACTTTCACCGTCAACTCCTAATTCGACCTCGCTGCCCATGTGGTATCTTGATGAGGATAATAATTTCAGATCGGTATAAATAATGAAAGAAACCAACAAAAAAACATTCAGCCTGAAGTCGTTTCTGCTGAGGACGCTCACCGATCCTGTCCTGTGGTATACTGTGCTCATAATGATATCGCTCATGTACCACTTCCGCAACAGGGATAAGGACGATAAAGAGGGATATATACTTGCCCTCGGCTGCGGAGCGGTGACCCTTGTCGTCGGCTGGCTGCTTTTCAGGATATTCGACTTTATACAGAAGCGCCATCTTATAGGCTTCTTTGCCTATATGGCTACTGTCGGAGCTTTTGGTCTGGCTGTGCGGCAGACTCTTGTCTGGGGTCAGGAGAACTATCCTATCACATGGATGCTCTGGTTCCTTACACCGCAGGACTCCGTTGAATACAACTTCTGGTATTCGATAACATTCTTCCTGCTGTTCCTTATTTTCATGGCTTCGGTCATATATTACTTTACGAGGGTAAGATACAGGATATTCATGAATTTCCTTATCTTCATCATACCTTTCGTGATCTACGGTAAGGAATACGAGAAGATGCCCACACTTCTGATAATACTTCTTGCAGTGGGATATATCCTGCTGATGGTGTATTACCGACAGCTGAGGGACTCGGAAGACACCGAGTTCGTGGAAAGACGCAAGTCATGGAAGCCTATAGCTGTCTATGCTGTTATATTCGCAGCTGTGGCTGCACTGTTCCCCAAGCCTTATATCGAGGCGGACAGAACCACCCTTGAGACCCTTATCAATGCAGATGTGCTCACTGATAAGCTGGTAAATATGCTGAACGTATTCCGCAGCACTACGGGCGGTCAGCGTTTCAGATCCAATCTGAGGAATATAACTATCTATGAAGTAAAGTCGGAGGATGACTTCCATCTGAAGATGGCGACATTCTCGACTTACAATTACGCGGATGATACATGGTCATCGGGTGACCTTGACCTGTATTACGTCAAAAAAACCGAGGAACTGCCTCTGGAGATCGCTGCACCCATGGGTCTTGCCGATGCTTTTCTTAAAGCGGCAAGGTGGGATGAGGGGTATGCAGAGAAATACGGACTCACTAAATATGTTGAGGACGGTCTTGAGGCTCCCGAGGTCAGAACCGCCACTTTCTACACGGTAATAGGTTCGGGAGGACTGAGCTATAACAACGATACGGCTCCCGTGCCGCAGAACGCTGTAAGCCTTACACGCTGTTCCAAACGTGATGAGCTTGCTACTCTCACAGGCGGAACCGTGGTGGGAGTTAATTCCGAGTTCAGCAATTCGGACAGCTTTGAGTTTCAGTATGTTCCCGATACCTTCTTCTTTAACGAGACCAACAAGGAATTCGTTGATCAGCTGGAAAAGTATGATTATACAGAGCTTCTGGAGGACACTGAGAATGTGCTCTTCCGGAACAAATTCAGCAGTGCCGAAAATGAAGCGATCTCTAACTATGTAGAAACAGATCACAGGTACTATGATGATTACCTCGTTGACCTTCTGGATTACGGAAACAATCAGCGTATAAAGCAGCTTGCTGACGAGCTCACCAAGGACGCTGAGTCGGATTACGACAAGGCGCGTATACTTGAGAGCTATTTCTATGAGAACGGCTATAACTATGATCTCGGCTATGTAAAGTCTAAGGGCGAGAACGCTGAGGACTTCATCTTCGAGACGAAGACAGGCGTGTGCTATGAATACGCTACATCCATGGTCCTTCTTGCAAGAGCCGCAGGTATCCCTGCAAGATACTGTGAGGGCTACAACATGACTCAGAGGGAACGTGGCTACTGGAACCCGAATACAAATCATATCGTGACAACAAAGGATGCTCACGGTTTCCCGCAGCTGTACATCAGAGGCTACGGCTGGATGGACTTTGAGCCGACAGTGACCGATAATATACAGGAAACAAAGAGCAGCGTTTCCGCAACAAATATGCTCACAAGAGCAGGACTGATCATACTTGCAGGCGCACTTCTTGTGCTGCTGGCTGTATTGCTTTATGGTCCGCTTTCACACAAGTTCTTTGTGAAACGAGCCGCTAAAATGGCTCCGGCGGATGTGGTAAAGAGCATCATGCACAGGATATGCAGGCTGTATGATATAGAGGACGTAAACACCTCTGCGGAGGCGGCAGCACTGGTAAGAGAGAGAACGGGCACGATTATCTCAGAAACATCAGTGCTCTTCGACAGAGCGGCATACGGTGGGGAAGCTCTCAGCGAGAGCGAGAAATACAGAGCTCTGAGCGAATATATCGCTGCGTATACTGCGCTCAGGGAATCCAAAAAAAGAAGGGGCATAACAAACCGACAAATCTCGTGAATGGAGGTTAATTATGCGAACTGAAAAAGACAACGGAATAATGAGGCTCCTGCTCACACTTCTTATTGTACTGGGAGTGATGGCAGGAGTGTACAGACCTTCTCAGACGGCTAAGGCGGCAGAGGATTTCCGACTGTGGCGCCAGATGGACAGCCGCTGGGGAAACACGGCTATCGGCGGCTCAAATGTGCGCAGGTCGGGATGCTATATCACCTCGATCGCTATGGTCGCAGTTGCCTCGGGTGCAAGAGACACCTCAAACTTTGATCCCGGAGTTTTTGCACAGCAGCTCAATAACATCGGCGCTTTCAACTCCTCGGGCGGACTCAGCTCATGGGCTTCAGTCAACAAGGTGGTAAAGGAGATCAGCATCGATTCGGCTAACCTCAACTTCAAGTCCACCGACCAGAAGGGAAAGGCAGCCGAGATCAAGGCGGCTCTCGACAAGGGCAGCTATGTGATCTGCAATGTCGGCGGACACTGGGTATATATCGACGGCGTCATCGGCGATGATGTGTATATGGCTGATCCTGCAAAGGACGATATACTTATGTTCAATGCTTACAGCAATGCGAACATCAAGGTATATCAGCTTCTCAAGGGAAAAAAGCCGTACAGCGGATTTACTCCACTGTATACGCCTGAGGGAAAAGCTCCTGTTACCACTTCCGCTGTGACTACAACCTCTACAACAACAACAACCACCACAACTACAACCACCACGACCACAACTACTACGACAAAGGCAGTGACCACGGCAAAGACTTCGGCAACTACTGCAAAGCCTGTGACCACAACAGTTACATATTGTGTGGGTGAGTATTACTGCGCAGACAGCAGGACTGTAACTGTCAGCTCCGAGAACGGCAAGGAAACTGCTGCTGTTCTGGAGGAGGGCAATATCGTTGATGTTACTGCTGTAAACGGCGACATGGGCGAGGTGCTCATCGACGGCAGAAAATGCAGTGTAAAGCTTTCTGAGCTTACTTTTGCAGGCAGGGAACAGAAGCTGGTGCTTGGCGATATCAATAACGACGGCATCTTCGATGGTTACGATCTTGCACTTATAAATGAATATATAATCAGCCGTACAAGGCTTCCCGAGGGCGTTTCCGTACTGACAAAGTCGGAGATCGCTGCTGCGGACATAAGCGGCGACGGACTGATAGACAATACGGATGTGCTCATGTATCTCATGCGCATCTGCAATTAAGGAGAACTTTTACTGATGGAATGGACAGAAGTCAATATTTACACTACAACAGAGGGAATAGAGCTGCTCTGCTCTAAGCTTACGGATATAGGCATAAAGGGATTTTCCATAAAGGATCCCGAGGACTTCAAGGAGTTCCTTGAAAACAAGAACGGTCAGTGGGACTACATTGACGACGATCTTATGGGACTTTCAGAGTGTGAGACCTGTATCACCGTATACATCCCCTCAAACGGTCAGGGAGCAGAAATGCTGCTTGCGATCAAATCCATGCTCGCCGAGATGAAGGCTTCCGATACCGAGGGCGTTTACGGACGCCTTGAAGCGGAGATGTCAAGTATCCGCGAGGAGGATTGGGCTAACAACTGGAAGCAGTACTTCAAGCCCTTCAAGGTGGGCGAGAAGCTGGTCATCAAGCCTTCGTGGGAGGACTACGATAACAGCGACGGCAGGCTGATCCTCGAGATAGACCCTGCGTCAAGCTTCGGAACAGGCAAGCATCACACCACAAGACTCTGCCTTGAGGTGCTTGAAAAGTATCTCAATAAGGGCGACAGACTGCTGGATATGGGCTGCGGAAGCGGTATACTCTCCATAGGAGCTATGCTCCTCGGTGCAGACAGCGCAGTTGCAGTTGATATTGAGGAAAACGCAGCAGTTACAGCTCTGGAGAATGCTGTCAAGAACCACATTCCAAAAGAAAAGTACAAGACCTACTTCGGAAACATCCTCACCGATGAAAATCTGGCTGACGAGATAGATGATAAGTATGACATCATCGCTGCAAATATCGTCGCAGATGTTCTCATCGCAATGAAGGAGAGCTTTCTCAGATACCTGAAAAAAGGCGGCATACTCATCGTTTCGGGCATCATTGAGGAGCGCATGGACGAGGTCATCGACGCGCTGAAGTCTGTGGGCTTCAAGGACCCGGAGCCCGAGGTCCGCGAGGGCTGGGCAGCGGTCAAATTCACAGTTTAATATTATGCAAAGCATATATTGATATCATCATTATATAAGGAGAATAGAAAAATGGGACTTTTTAAGAAGAAGAACAATCAGAAGGAAGAAGCAGCAGCAGCTGCTGCTACCGCAGCAGACCCCAGAGAAGGCATCAAGAAGCTTGTTCTGGACGAGCTGAACGCTAAGCTCAACGGTACTCTCTATGATGACTGTGTCATCATGCCCAAGGGCTTCACTATCGACGTTCAGATAGGAAGACTTGAGGAGACCGACGGAATAAAGGTGCTTCAGACTATATTCATCGTAAGACATGACGATTTCGACGAGCCTCTCATCGAGCCTGTCGACTCTCAGGGAACTACCGATGAGGAAGCTGCAAAGATGGCTGTTGAGATCTTCCACGGCGGAGTATGGCACCCCATCGATCAGAGCTGCTCAAAGAAGAACCCTCAGCATCTCTCGATAAACTACCTCAGACAGCATTATGAATTCGATATGTACTGCCAGTCTGTTGTAAGGATCGGTGTCAAGGACAAGGAGCCTACAATGCTGGTAAACTTTATCAGAAACGAGATACCCAAGTACATCGGCTCAAAGAAGTATTACTGGCTCAGGATCTATCTTGCCAAGTACAAGGAAAAGCAGATCATAGAGGTAAGACTCAACGGCTCGGTTCTTATGGAGCTCCCTAAGTACTTCAAGGAGTATGTTGAGAAGGAGATGAACGGCAAGGAGACTTTCGTTTCCGAGAAGCAGTATGCTATCTTCGTTCAGACCGAGGACGATCAGTGTCCCTTCAAGAAGGAGCTTGTAATGTCTGCCGCTAAGGAGACAATCGAAGCTATGACAAAGATCACTTCAAGAGAAGAGTATATGGAAATGTCCAAGAAGCTTGAGGAGCTTACAGAGGGCAACAAGGATCTTGCTGCCGAGATCAGAGTATTCATCCCCGAGATCTTCGCTAAACTCACTCTTGGTTATCGTGAAGGCGACAGCCTCTTCCTCCTTGAGGGTGAGGGCGACGAGCAGCAGAGCATCGAGTTCAAGAAGACTCAGCTCCGTTCATATTTCTACCTCCAGCAGGCTATCCTTGAGTACCTCAGCACAAGACCGTCTCAGGATGATGTTTCCCGTATCGTTACCAACAGCGTTGCTTTCAGGGAGCTCAGGAAGGCTCTTGAGGCTGCTAAGGAGGACGGTAAGGAGATCAAGCCCGAGGATCTTTACGTTCCCGGAACTTCCTATAAGATCGGACACGAGGGCTACAGAGTCTGGTAAGACCGTTTACACTTCCCCTGTACTGTGCAGGGGAAGTTTTTTTGCGGAATATAGTAAAAAAAGCTTGACAAAGCCCTTTGTTTGTGATAAAATATTATTGCCGCTTGTAAACAGGCTTTAAAGTTGTGCCATCACACGCCTGTAACAGCGAGTTTATTGAAAAGGCAGGTGCCACAATATGTACGCAGTTATTGAAACCGGCGGAAAGCAGTATCAGGTTAATGAGGGAGATATCATCTTCATCGAGAAGCTTGCAGCAGAGGCTGATGAGACAGTTACTTTCGATAAGGTAGTTGCTCTCGGAGCAGACGATGGACTCAAGATAGGTACACCCTATGTTGACGGTGCAGCAGTAAGCGCTAAGGTTCTGAAGAACGGCAAGGCTAAGAAGATCACTGTTTTCACTTACAAGCCTAAGAAGGGTGAGAAGAAGAAGCAGGGTCACAGACAGCCTTACACTCAGGTGAAGATCGAAGCTATCAAGGCTTGATCATGATCCGCGCAGAATTTTATGAAAAGCAGGGACTTCTGACAGGCTTTAGGTTCAGCGGCCATTCGGGTTATGCCGAGGCAGGCGAGGATGTGGCCTGTGCGGCTGTCTCCTCAGCAGTACAGCTTACCGCAAATATCCTCGGAGAGTTCGGGCTTCAGCCGAAGATCACTGTCGGTGATAACGTCATCGAATGTATCTGCGAGGACGGCGGAGAGATACCGCCGCGACTGCTGAATGTTTTGAAACAGCATTTTGAGGCTATACTGGAAGAGTTCCCTAACACGATCAAAATCATTATTTCGGAGGTGTAAGTATGTTAAAGATCAGTATGCAGTTCTTCGCTCATAAGAAGGGTGTTGGTTCTACTAAGAACGGACGTGACTCTGAGGCTAAGAGACTTGGTGTCAAGAGAGCAGACGGTCAGTTCGTTAAGGCAGGCAACATTCTCGTTCGTCAGAGAGGTACACATATCCATCCCGGTAACGGCGTTGGTATCGGTTCAGATGATACATTATTCGCTACAGTAAGCGGTAAGGTTAAGTTTGAGCGTTACGGCCGCGACCGTAAGAAGGTTTCTGTTTACGAGATTGAGCAGTAACAGCCATAACGTGACAATAAAACCCGAGCATTTGCTTGGGTTTTTTCTTTAGAAACGGAGGTCGGAAATGTTCGTTGATCAGGCGAAGATAAAGATCAAAGCAGGTGACGGCGGCGACGGAGCAGTGTCCTTTCACCGTGAAAAATATGTTGCGGCGGGAGGTCCCGACGGCGGCGACGGCGGACGCGGCGGAGATGTAGTCTTTCAGGTCGATGATAATTTTTCGACCCTGATAGACTTCAGATACAAGAGAAAATATGTGGCGGACCGCGGTGAGAACGGCAGCAGCAGAAACTGCACGGGCAAAAGTGCTCAGCCCCTTATTATCAAAGTGCCGAGAGGTACCGTTATACGCGACGCAAAAAGCGGAAGGATCATGGCTGATATGTCTACGGACGAGCCAAAGGTCCTGGCGAGAGGCGGTCAGGGCGGCAAGGGCAATGTCCATTTTGCCACCTCAACTCGCCAGATACCTAAGTTCGCAAAGCCGGGTTTCCCGGGAGAGGAGTTCGAGGTGACTCTGGAGCTGAAGCTCCTTGCGGATGTGGGACTTGTGGGTTATCCCAATGTTGGAAAGTCAACACTTATCTCGGTGGTAAGTGCCGCAAAGCCTAAGATAGCAAATTACCATTTTACTACCCTCACTCCCGTTCTCGGAGTTGTCAGGGTGGATGAGGAAAAGTCCTTCGTTATGGCGGATATCCCCGGACTTATCGAAGGCGCAGGCGACGGTGTCGGTCTGGGACATGAGTTCCTCAGACACGTTGAAAGATGCCGCCTTATCGTCCATGTTGTAGATGTTTCAGGCATTGAGGGACGGGATCCCTGTGAGGATTTCGAGGTCATCAATGCGGAGCTTGCAAAGTTCAACGAGGAGCTTGCGATCCGTCCGCAGATCGTTGCGGCAAACAAGTCCGACATGGCGACAGAGGAACAGATCGAGAAGTTCCGTAAATATATCGAGGACAAGAATATACCATTTTTCTGCATATCAGCAGCCACTACTCAGGGTACTGCCGAGCTTATGAACAAGGTCTCGGAGGTGCTGGATACCCTTCCTCCCATCAGGGAATTCGAGGCAGAGCCTATCCCGCAGGAGGAGCTGGATGAGATGCTGGGCGTTGACAAGAAGTTTGAGATAACCGTTGAAGACGGCGTTTACTTCGTGGACGCTCCGTGGATACAGCCTATCATGCGTACTGTTGACCCCGACGACTATTCGTCGCTCCAGTATTTCCAGCGCGTTCTCATCAACAGCGGTATCATTGCAAAGCTTGAGGAGATGGGCATTCAGGAGGGCGACACCGTAAGCCTTGAGGGCTTCGAGTTCGACTTTGTAAACTGATATGAGCAGAGAAAAACTTACAGAGCGTGAAGCTAATTCATACAGTCCGCTGACTCTGGCTTTTCTGGGTGACAGTGTATATGATACACTGGTGAGAGAGTATCTTCTCCGCAGGGCTAATATGCCTGTGGCGAAGCTTCACTCCGCCAAGATCAGACTGGTCTGTGCGGAGTTCCAGTCAAAAGCATACGATCTCGTTGCAGATCAGCTCTCGGAGCATGAGCTTGCGGTCTTAAAAAGGGGACGCAATGCTACGGGCAATACTGTTCCGAAGCACGCGGACGCTGCGGAGTACCGCCGCGCAACTGCACTTGAGTGTCTGTTCGGATATCTCTATCTGACAGGCAGCAGCGAGCGTATAAGTGAACTGTTTGAAATTATCATAAATTCAGATCTTAACGAAAATGAACAGATAGGAGTGTAAAACTATGTCAGGTCATTCAAAATGGAATAATATCAAGCGTAAAAAGGAAGCGACCGATGCTGCAAAGGGCAAGATCTTCACAAAGATCGGCCGTGAGATCACAGTTGTTGTAAAGGAAGGCGGTCCCGACCCCAACAACAATGCAAAGCTTCGTGACCTTATCGCTAAGGCAAAGTCAAACAATGTGCCTAACGACAATATCGACCGTATCATCAAGAAGGCTGCAGGCGACGGTGACAAGAACAACTACGAGAACATCACCTATGAGGGATACGGTCCTAACGGTGTTGCTGTTATCGTAGAGTGTCTTACAGACAACAGAAACAGAACAGCAGGCGAGGTTCGTCACTATTTCGATAAGTTCGGCGGCAATCTCGGTACTATCGGATGCGTGTCTTTCATGTTCACAAACAAGGGTATCGTTATCCTTGAAAACACCGGTCTTGATGAGGACAAGGTAATGGACGATGTATTCGAGTGCGGCGGAGATGACTTCGATATCAATGAGGAGACTGTTGAGATCGAGTGTGCTCCCGAGAGTGTAGGCTCAGTTCGTGAGGCTCTTACAGCAAAGGGCTACAACGTGCTTTCTGCAGAGGCTGAAATGATCCCTGCAACCTATACAACTCTCACCGATGAGGATCACATCAAGAAGATGAATCTGCTTCTTGAGCACCTTGAGGAGAACGACGACGTTCAGAATGTATACCATAACTGGGAGATGCCCGAGGAAGAATAACCACTGAGGGCAGCTCCGCTGCCCCCACTATTACAGCGAACAGGAGCTTGTATATGGCTATTACCATAAAGAAGATCGGCAGCGATACCGAACTCAAGGAGACAGCGCAGCTGGCGGACATTATATGGCACGAGTGCTTCACGGGCATAATAAGTGAAGGACAGATCGACTATATGGTCGAGAAATTCCAGTCATACAAGGCTATGACAAAGCAGCTCATCGATCAGGACTACAGTTATTTTGCAGTTCGTGACGACGGAGAGCTTTGCGGCTATATTGGTGTGAGACCCGAAAAGGACAGCCGTTTCTTCCTTAGCAAGCTTTATCTGCGCAAGGATAAGCGAGGCGCGGGGATAGCTTCACAGATGCTTGAAAAGGTGTTTGAGGAGGCAAGAGACAACGGCAAATCAGAGGTGTATTTAACAGTAAACAAGCACAACGACCATGCAATAGATGTATACAAGAAGAAGGGCTTTACAGTTACCGATGATGTTGTAACAGACATCGGCGGAGGCTATGTAATGGACGATTACATAATGACCTATGAGCTTTAATTTATGTTTTAGGATGCTAACAGTAATATATTGACTTGCTCCCATGTATAATGTATAATAAGCTATGTTATGTGAGGGAGTAGTTAACACACTGATGTGTGCGGCAAGCCGACATACTGACGCATTGCGCGTCCGGTTTTGCCTTAAATAATGAGACTCATGTATAGCTTTATTGCTGTACCTGAGTGTTTATTCGGGTACGCAGGTATCCGAATTTTTTTTGAGAGGACGTTTGTATGGGAATAACGGAATTACTGCTCATTTCTGTGGGGCTGGCTATGGACGCTTTCTCGGTGTCTGTCTGTAAGGGACTGAGCATGAAAAAGCTTGATCTGAAGGGCGGAGTTATAACCGCACTGTTCTTCGGAGTCTTTCAGGCACTCATGCCAATGATAGGATTTTTCCTCGGAAGCCGTTTTGCAGATGTCATAAGCTCATTCAGCCACTGGTTATCCTTCGGACTCCTTGCAGTCATAGGCGGTAAAATGGTGATAGAGGCTGTCAGGGAGAATAATGACGGGGAATGTAAGGAATACAGTCTTGACATAAAGGAACTTTTTGTGCTTGCAGTTGCTACAAGTATAGATGCTCTGGCAGTAGGTATTGTATTTGCCGCCGAAGGAACTCCTCTCGTATTCTCCGTTACGGTCATCGGAGTCGTTACATTCCTGCTCTCATTTGCAGGAGTATTTATCGGACACCGGTTTGGCAGTAAGTACGAAAAGAAAGCTGAGATCGCAGGAGGTGTTATTCTTATACTTATCGGCGTAAAGCTCCTGCTGGAAGGGCTTGGCGTTATATAACAGAAAACCGAGGGCTTTTTGACTCACCCTCGGTAAACTTACATTATGAGACTGCGCAGTGCAGTCTTTTTTTATGCCTTTGCAGCAGGATCAAGTGTATTGATCTTGTGAAGCAGGAATTCCTGTATCATAAGAGCATCATTTGCTGTGATACCTACAACAGAACTATCAACGTCGCCGTTGATAACGCCCTGATCAGTGAGGTGCTTTTCGTCGCTGCCCTTTGTGCCGTATTTGTCGGGGTTAGCCATAGCCTGCATAAGGAGGATAGCGTCAGCAAGCTCTACTGTTCCGTCGCAGTTGGAATCGCCGTAAACGATCTTTGCGGTACCGCCTGTGGTTGTGGACGTTGTAGTAGTTGAAGTATCTGATGTAGTGGACGTTGTGGAAGTTGTCTCACTTGTTGTAGTTGTGTCGGATACTGTTGTTGTAGTTGTGTTAGCAGAGGTCGTTGATGTTACTGTTGTGGTGGTAGCGGATGTAGTTGTAGATGTTGTTGTAACATCAGAACCCTCAGCATTCCAGATAGCATTGAAAGCTATTCCGAGTCCGGGAGCTGTACCCTTGATGGTGTACTGCTCTCCGGGCTGAACAACAGTGTCATCGAGCTGCCAGCCGCCGAATGTAAAGCCTGCTTTTGTTACAGTGCATTCGGGAACGGTTATTTCCGTTCCGGTGTAACCCGGAACCTTGATATTGTCCTTGGAACCGGTGCCGGGTCTGAAGACTATGACATATCTGATAGGGACCCAGTTGGGAACCATGAGTACATCACTTGAAGGCATTATAAAGTTTGCGGTGGGGGCATAGTCCTTGCCGTCAGTAACACAGTGCCAGCTCTCGATCTCGTATCCTATTCTTGAGAAACGATCAGCACCCTGAAGATTTGTTGAGCCTGTCTCTATGTTCTCATATTCCTGTGAAGTTGTACCGATGATGCCGTCAACATCACCTGCGGAATATCTGAGCATATATATTTTCTTGAGGTTGGGGCGAAGAATGATATCTTCGTCGCGAACTACTATTTTGGTATCGCCGTCAAATTCGTTAACGCCGTCGGTCCAGCCTCTCTGCTTATAGCCTTCGATGGGGAATGTGTAATTGGGGATAACTACATATCGACCTGTGATCATATTCTGCGGAGGAACGATCTTTTCTGCATCTTTATCGATAACACCGTCTTTTTCAACACGGAATATTACCTTGTGAAAAACGTCATCTTCCTCATCCACCCAGACAGGATGGAGCGTAACGTCGTCGTCATAGACCTGCATAGCGCTGCCGGGAGTGAAAGCGCGGATATCGTCATATGACCAGCAGCTGAAGATATAACCATCGCGGGCAGGCTCCACATTTGTGACAAAAACAGAAGTATTGGGGTCGGTCTCGTCATCTTCGATAGTCTGGGGATTTCCGTCTTCATCATCGGGGATGTATACGCCATCACCGCTGAGATCGTAATGTATTGTGCATTTTTCCTTTGTCTCGGTATCTGCTCCGAATGAAAATCCGATATTCGAGGAGCAGAGTGCCATCACAGCAGCTGCTGTGACAGATGTGATTTTTTTAGTGAATGATTTCATAAGCCCTCCCATCCGATGCGGTAGCATCGCTGAGTGACCGCCTTGTACGGTCACTATCTGAATGAATTAGAATTTTGATCATAAACATATCCGATGCTGCTCAGTTTGCTGCTGATATCATCCTCGGGGACGCACAGGCTTTTGCAGAGCTCCTCAAAGGACGGATACTGATCACGGAGAAGAGTATTGACGTAGCTTAATAAAATTACGGGATCGTTTGGTAAACTCATAATTACTCCTTTGCCATTCAGGCGGTAAAACAGCGCGGGAATGCAGTGCAGGACATTACCGCGGCTGAGCAGAAAAAGCGAAATTCTGCGCTTATTTATATGTTCTAAAATTAATATACAATATGAAGAGGACTTTGTCAATAAATTTTGAAAAATCGAGAATGAGAACTTTTAGTAAATATGTATGCTGTTTTAATGTTTGTGTGTTCGAGTGAAAATATAACAAGAAATGCATAATAGATAACGGTTTTATGGCGAAATTATCAATGAGCAGAACAATTTTTAATTAGAATTATATAATCTTTATTTACATTTTATTCAAACTTTGACATAACATTAATTGAAACCTTGCCGATACAGATAATAGGGGAAACTGAATAACATTGACACTTGTAAATGTTATATGATACTAACAAATATAATTTCGACATTATTGTATAAAATGCACAGTAATGTGAAGCCGAATTAGGCTAAATTGGAGATAGAAATTTTCTTTTATATATGGTATAATATCTAAGATATGTGAGATGTGATATTTTGTCTCATTTATTTTTGTGCGTGACATTGTTACATTTTTCACAGCTAAAACAAGGAGGTCCATTAAATGAATTCAGCTAAATCAACTGTTCCCTTCAAGGGTACTCCCGAGCAGGAAGCTGAGCTTCTCAAGGTTATCGAAGAAAAGAAGAACGATAAGGGTTCTCTTATGCCGATACTCCAGAAGGCTCAGGAGATCTACGGTTACCTTCCCATCGAGGTGCAGGCTCTTATTTCCGACAACACAGGCATTCCGCTTGAAAAGATCTACGGCGTTGTTACCTTCTACGCTCAGTTCTCACTCTATCCCAAGGGAGAGTACACGATCTCAGTCTGTCTCGGTACAGCCTGCTATGTAAAGGGTTCCGGAGATATCTACAATAAGCTCCAGGAAAAGCTTGGAATCGGCGGCGGCGAATGCACTCCCGACGGTAAGTTCTCACTTGATGCCTGCCGCTGCATAGGCGCTTGCGGACTTGCACCCGTTCTTACAGTAAATGAAGATGTTTACGGCCGTCTCACTGTTGACGACGTTGACAAGATCATTGCAAAATACGCTTAATTCCAAACATTACCATTTAGGAGGTTAACTTATGAAGACTCTTGAAGAACTCAAGGTTGTCAGAGACAGCATGGTGGGCGAGGTAGCTCTCAGAACACATGGCAATGCTTCTTCAAAATATGAAAGACACGTCCTTGTCTGCGGCGGTACAGGATGTACCTCTTCAGGCTCACCCAAGATCATTGAGGAGCTTGAGAAGGAATTCGCAGAAAAGGGACTTAAAGATAAGGTTCAGATCGTTAAGACAGGCTGCTTCGGACTTTGCGAGCGCGGTCCTATCATGATCGTATATCCCGAGGGATCATTCTACTCACGCGTTAATGTTGATGAGATCCCCCGTATCGTTGATGAGCATCTTATCGGCGGCAATCCTGTTAAGGAGTTCCTCTATGAGGAAACAGTTGCAGGCGACGAGATCAAGTCTCTCGATGACACATCATTCTACAAAAAGCAGCACCGTGTTGCACTCAGAAACTGCGGTGTTATCAATCCCGAGGACATCAATGAGTACATAGGCCGTGACGGCTATCAGGCTCTCGGCAAGGTCCTCACAACTATGACTCCCGAGGACGTTATCCAGACTATCCTCGATTCAGGTCTCCGCGGACGCGGAGGCGGCGGCTTCCCCACAGGTATGAAGTGGAAGCTTGCAAGAAACATCGTTCCCAACGCAGACCAGAAGTATGTATGCTGTAACGCCGACGAGGGCGACCCGGGTGCATTCATGGACCGTTCTGTACTCGAGGGCGATCCTCACGTTGTTCTTGAGGCTATGTCCATCGCAGGTTACGCTATCGGCGCAACACAGGGTTACATCTACGTTCGTGCCGAGTATCCTATCGCTGTTGAGCGTCTTAACATCGCTATCAAGCAGGCTCGTGAGAACGGTATGCTCGGTAAGAATATCTTCGGAACAGATTTCTGCTTCGATATCGATCTTCGTCTCGGTGCAGGCGCTTTCGTCTGCGGTGAGGAGACAGCTCTTATGACTTCTATCGAGGGCAACCGTGGTGAGCCCCGTCCGAGACCTCCTTTCCCTGCTGAAAAGGGTCTCTTCCAGAAGCCTACTATCCTCAACAATGTTGAGACATATGCAAATATTCCCCAGATCATCCTCAACGGTGCAGACTGGTTCGCATCTATGGGTACCGAGAAGTCAAAGGGTACCAAGGTATTCGCTCTCGGCGGAAAGATCAAGAACACAGGTCTCGTTGAAGTTCCTATGGGTACAACTCTCCGCGAAGTTATCGAAGAGATCGGCGGCGGTATCCCCAACGGAAAGAAGTTCAAGGCTGCTCAGACAGGTGGTCCTTCAGGCGGATGTATCGATCCTTCAAACTTCGATATCCCCATCGATTACGATAACCTCATCGGTATCGGTTCAATGATGGGTTCAGGCGGACTTATCGTTATGGACGAGGACAACTGTATGGTCGACATCGCTAAGTTCTTCCTCGAGTTCACTGTTGATGAGTCATGCGGTAAGTGTACACCCTGCCGTATCGGTACAAAGAGAATGTGGGAGATCCTTGACAAGATCACAAAGGGCAAGGGTACTCTCGAGGATCTTGACAAGCTGGAAGAACTGGCATATCACATCAAGGCTAACTCACTCTGCGGTCTTGGACAGACAGCTCCTAACCCTGTTCTCTCAACACTCAGATGCTTCCGTGACGAGTACATCGCTCACGTTGTTGACAAGAAGTGTCCCGCAGGCGTATGTAAGGACCTCCTCAGCTTCGAGATCGAAAAGGACAAGTGTATCGGCTGCGGTATGTGTGCTAAGCAGTGTCCTGCATCCGCTATCACAAGAACTGACTATATCGCTCCCGGCAAGAAGCTTGCTGCTATGGAGATCGATAAGAGCAAGTGCGTAAAGTGCGGCGCTTGTATCGCAACATGTAAGTTCAAGGCAATCATCAAGAAGTAAGCGGAGGAATAGTAATGGAAAATATAACTGTTAAAATCAACGGTGTTGAATTAGAAGTCCCCAAGGGCACTACTGTTCTTGAAGCTGCTCACATGGCCGGCTTTGAAATTCCTACACTTTGCTATATGAAGGAGATCAACGAGATCGGCGCCTGCCGTATCTGCGTTACAGAGGTAAACGAAGGCAGAGGCTTCCGTCTCGTAGCAGGCTGCGTATATCCCTGTTCCAACAACATGGAGATCCTCACAAGCTCACCCAAGGTCATCGAGTCAAGAAAGAGAACTCTCGAGCTCATCCTTTCAACTCATGACAGAAAGTGCCTCTCCTGTGTAAGAAGCGGCAACTGTGAGCTCCAGAAGCTTGCTAAGGATTACGGTGTTGAGGACGCTACTGTATACGACGGCATCAAGAACGAGTATGAGGTAGACAACACTGCTGCACATATGTACCGTGACAACAACAAGTGTATCCTTTGCCGCCGCTGCGTAGCAGTTTGTGCAAAGACACAGGGTATCGGTGTTATCGGTGCTAACGAGAGAGGCTTCAAGACATATATCGGCTCTGCATTCGACATGGGTCTCGGCGAGACAAGCTGTGTATCCTGCGGTCAGTGTATCGCTGTTTGTCCTGTCGGCGCACTCTCAGAGAAGGATTACACCAAGGAAGTTATGGAAGCTATCGCCGATCCCGAGAAGACTGTTCTCGTTCAGACAGCTCCTGCTGTTCGTGCAGGTCTCGGCGAGTGCTTCGGCAATCCTATCGGTACAAATGTTGAAGGCAAAATGGCAGCTGCTCTCCGCAGACTGGGCTTCGACAAGGTATTCGATACAGACTTTGCTGCTGACCTCACTATCATGGAAGAGGCTAACGAGTTCCTCGATCGTTTCACAAATGGCGGAACACTTCCTCTTATCACATCATGCTCACCCGGATGGGTCAAGTTCTGTGAGCACTACTATCCCGATCTTCTCGATCACCTTTCTTCATGTAAGTCTCCTCAGCAGATGTTCGGTGCAACTGCTAAGACATACTACGCTCAGAAGATGGGTCTTGATCCCAAGAACATCGTTATGGTATCTATCATGCCTTGTACAGCTAAGAAGTTCGAGATCGGCAGACCCGATCAGAGCGCTGCAGGCGTACCCGATGTTGATTACGCTCTTACGACCCGTGAGCTCGGCAGAATGATCGAGCGTGCAGGTATCCTGTTCAACTCACTTCCCGACGAGAAGTTTGACGATCCGCTGGGAATCTCAACAGGTGCAGGCGTTATCTTCGGTGCAACAGGCGGTGTTATGGAGGCTGCTCTCAGAACAGCTGTATACACACTCACAGGCGAGAACGTAACAGATCTCCCCGAGGTTCGTGGTACAAAGGCTATCAAGGAAGCTACTTACAACGTTGCAGGCAACGATGTTAAGGTTATCGTTACAAGCGGTCTTGCTAACGCAAGAAAGGTTCTTGACGATATCAGAGCAGGCAAGTGCGACGCTCAGTTCGTAGAAGTTATGGCTTGTCCCGGCGGCTGTGTAAACGGCGGCGGTCAGCCTCAGGTTCCCATGGGTGTCAGAAACTTCGTTGACATCAGAGAAGAGAGAGCTAAGGTACTCTACAACCTCGACAAGTCAATGCCTCTCAGACAGTCTCACGAGAATCCTGCTATCAAGAAGGTTTACGAGGAGTTCTTTGAGAAGCCCGGCAGCCACAAGGCTCACGAGGTCCTCCACACATCCTACGTTAAGAGAAAAGTTAACGAGATATGATAAAAAGCTGAATTCATTGAGGGCGGACAAATTTGTCCGCCCTTCTTTATTGACATGAACAGCGCAAAGTGTTATAATTGTAATATCTTAAATTAGGGGGAAACAATATGGATAACGTATGTGAATTCTGCGCGGCAAAGGTAGTATCAGGAACTCTCGTTACACCCTACGCTGTCCAGTTCTATCCTGAAGGCGAGGAACAGAAATTGAAGCCGAAGAGGAGTCAGATCATCTGTGATGCCTGTCCGAGGTGCGGCCATATCCAGAACCTTCGTCTCAAAAATCCTGAGAATATAATGAAATATCGTTATACTATCCCGGGGGAGATCGTATAATAAAAAAATAACTGCACATAATACTTCCAAAAGGAGGTATTATCATGCAGATAAGTTTTACAGAAAGTCAGACCCGTATCAATCTTATGCGAGCCTTTGCGGGGGAGTGTCAGTCTCGGCAGAGGTATTATCAGGCTGCCCTGACAGCACAGCAGCAAAAGCTTGTGGGACTTGAGCGGATGTTCCGTTTCACTGCCGAGCAGGAGGAGCGCCATGCCATGGTGTTCTGGAAGCTGCTGAAGGAGGGGACGGGACAGGATATAGACATCTCCGCAGGCTTTCCTGCCGAGGTCACCGAAGAGATACAGAAGCTCCTCGACGCTTCCGAAAGGGAGGAGAAGAAGGAGTTCTCGGTGGTGTATCCCGATTTTGCACGAATTGCTGCCGATGAGGGCTTTACCGAGGCGGCAGCCAAGTTCAGGATGATTGCCGATATCGAAAACAGCCACAGAGCACGGTTCAGGTATTACGGAGAGCTTTACCGCAGCGGTATGCTTTTCAGAAGCAACGACACCGAGCAGTGCTGGATATGCCTTAACTGCGGACACATCCATAAGGGCAGCGAGCCTCCGCAGGAGTGTCCTGTGTGCAGGGCAGAGCAGGGATACTTTATCCGCCGTGAGGAAGCGGCATTCACTTCCTGCGATACCGTATCAGCGTAAGGCTTCAGTGTATACTCTATTATAACAAACAAGCCCCGAGGTAAAACTCGGGGCTGACTTGTGTATAAGTGCTCAGCACTATTCCTGCTTGTTCTGCTGCTTTTTCAGCTTCTTCATAAGTATGATGAACACGATGAGTTCGGCGAGAAAGGTTATGGACCATGAAATGGCATATGACAGGTAAAGACTCTTGATGGAGTGATACTGCGGTATCCTGAAAACAACATATATCCAGCCCAGACGTATTCCGACCACTCCTGCTATAGTTATGAGCATGGGAGTTACTGAGCTTCCCAAACCGCGGATAAGTCCCGTAGTTACGTCCATTAGTCCGCAGAGAAAGTAGGGGAGCATGATGTAGGTCATTCTCACAAGTCCGTACTTTATGGCTTCATCAGAGTCGGTGATGTAGATGCCGAGGAGAGGCTTTCCGAAGAAGAGTGCGGTTATTCCAAGTGCTGCTCCCGTACAGAACACAGCGATAAGGCAGATCCACATTATCTTTCGGATGCGGTCGAATTTGCCTGCACCGTAGTTCTGACCTGTGAAGTTGAGAGCGGTCTGGCTGTATGAGTTCATGGATGTGTACACGAAACCCTCAATGTTCTGAGCGGCAGCGTTTCCCGAATTGACGATGGGACCGAACGAGTTTATTGAGGACTGGATGATAACATTCGATGCTGAGAACAGCGAGCCTTGTATACCTGCGGGAAAGCCTATCTGGATGATCCTTTTCAGCTGTCTGCCGTAGATATGCATTTTCCTTAGATTGAGCCTGCAGGCGTCCTCGCGCTTCATGAGAGCGCGGAGTATAAGTACTGCCGACAGTATCTGTGATATAGTGGTAGCAAGAGCCACGCCTGCAACGTCCATTCTGAAAACGATTACAAACAGCAGATTGAGGAGAACATTGAGGACTCCTGCGGCTGTCAGATAGTAAAGAGGACTTTGTGTATCACCTGCGGCGCGGAGTATAGCCGAGCCGAAGTTGTATATCATGCTGGCGATGGTTCCGCAGAAATATATCCTCATGTAAGATGTGGCGAGGTGGAGCTGTTCTTTTGGCGTGTCCATAAGACTGAGGAATTTTCCGGAAAACAGCACACCCACCAGCGTGAGAACTGCTCCGCTGATGATAGCCGTGGGGATGGCGGTGTGGACCGTCCTGCGGACGTCCTCGATCCTTCCCGAGCCGAGACCGTGTGCAACAGTAACGCCTGCGCCCACGGAAAGACCTATGAAAAGGTTTACCATGAGGTTGATGATAGCTCCGGTGGAGCCGACAGCTCCCACGGAATTGCTTCCGCAGCACCGACCAACGACTACGAGATCGGCGGCGTTGAACAGGAGCTGAAGGACTCCTGTGAGTATTATCGGTATGGTATAGAGTATGATCCTGCTGATAAGAGGACCCTCGCACATATCCGCTGCTTTTCTTGGCATAAAAAAGACTCCGTTCTGCCGCATAAAGCGCTGCGGCGGCGCATAAGGGCGCAAAAAAGCCCCCGAAGGGACTTTTGGTCATGTACTTCCGTTTTTTCTGATCCTTGCGATCTCCTGATCCTTTTTCCACAGGAAGCTTATATGGGCTTCCGTACCGTTCTGGATCCGCTTGAAGTTTTCTATATGCTTGAAAAGTATGATAAGTGAAACTGCTGATAGTATCGCGGTACCGATGCAGTCGCCTGTGAGCAGGGCATATATCATGGTGAATATTACCGAGCCTGTAACAGGAACGATGCAGACATAATCCATTGAGAAGCCAAGGATTATCTCGAATCCGAGAAGAAGGACGAACACGCAGGGATTGAAGGCGAGTATGGTGCCGCCGAGAGAGGCGAGACCCTTTCCACCGTGAAAACGCATAAGTACAGGGAAGATGTGTCCGAGTATGCAGCATGATCCCGAAAGTATCTTTGCGAATTTGATCTGCGGGAAAAAGTAAGCGGCGATAAGTGACGCAGCAACAGCTTTTGCGATATCAAAGAGTGCTACGAAAAGACCTGCTTTTTTTCCGATGGTGATGACAGTGTTTGAAGCACCTGCATTGCCCGAGCCTCTCTGTCTTATGTCGAAGCCCTTGAACTTGGCGATAATGAATGCAGGGTTGATGTTTCCGAAAAAGTAACCTATAAGAGCGCAGAGTGCGATCTGCATAAAAACCCCCCCATGAAATAAAAACAAAAGGACGGATCGTTAAATTAATGTCGAACTGACCTTACATACATAATATAATAGCATATTTGCGATTAAAAGTAAAGTACCATTTATGATTTTTTTGAAAAATCATAGGTTAAAATAAAAAAATATTTCCTTTCTGTTTCGTATGGCAGGTCACCTGCGATTAGAGTATATGAAGGGGAAAAAATCATGCGCATGATCAGGAGAGATGAAAATGACAGATAATGAGCTTCAGCATCTGCTGAAAGCTGAGCCCGAAAAGGGTCAGCGTGCGTTTTATGACAAATACTTCAATTATGTGTATACCATCGTGTTTGCAAAACTGAAGTCGGTTGCCTCTATTGAGGATGTTGACGAATGTGTGGGAGATGTTTTCGCGCAGTGCTTCATATTCTTTGATAAGCAGGATGTCATTCAGGGCAACCTGAAAGCTTTCACGGCTTCCGTGACAAGACGCAAGGCGATAGATACATACCGCAGAGTCATAAGACACAGCAGCAATATCCCGATAGACGACGCAGGCGAGATCGAATCAGGAGAGAATATCGCACAGTCTGCCGAGGAGTCGGAAATGAGAAAGCTGCTCTACGATAAGGTGGAGGAGCTTGGTGAACCGGACTCGACAATAATCATCCAGAAGTACTTCTTTGGGCGAAGCTCCAAGGAGATAGCGGAAATAGTACAGTTGTCGGCAGATAATGTAAGAGCAAGATGCAGCAGAGCAGTCAAGCGTCTGAAGGATATACTGCTTTCGGCAGGTTTCACAAGGTAGGAGGATAGATGATGAAGGATAAACTCGATTACCTGTTCAGCAATAAGGACAGTGATATAGAAAGAGTCGCAGAGAAATATACTGCGGCAGGGAACAAAGAGAAAGAAAAGATATATGACATCACAAGAAAGAAATACAATATTCTCAGAGAGGAGGAAGCAAACACCTCGGATGACGGATTCATTAAGGAAGCTGAGGGCGTAGAGAGATATTCCCGCCCCAAGTGGATACGCTTTGTAAGTGCGGCAGCTGCGGCAGTAGTGCTCCTGACGGGAGTATGCGGCGGTGTGTTCCTTACAAGGTCGAAGAAGGTCGACAGGATAGATATTGAGTCCAGCAATCCAGCGGAGACGGTTGCGGCTGTTGAGGTGACTACCATCACCGATGACGGAGAGTTAGTCAAGGTGGATATGGATAAGGTAGTGGATAAGCTTTCAGCTGATCTGGAGCATTTCCACAAAGCTTTGGCGCAGGAAGGCGTTGATACGGGGGATAGCCTGACATTCAGCGACTTAACTTATCCGAACGCTCCTTCCTATAGAAACTATTACCGAGTTACTGATGAAAAGCTTGATACATTTGACGAATTTGAGGAGGTAATGGGTTCCTCATTCAGCAGTCTTATCCGTGAGGGATATACGGGCGGTGATATGAGCGGTTATGAGAACGGCGCGGAATTCGATGATATCAGCTTCATAAAGAAGAACCTGAAATCATTCATAAACTATAACGGCAATTTATATTCCGAAGCATCGGTAATGCCCAACGCAAGCTATTCAAGCAATTTTGCAAATACATTTAACTTCAGCAATTATGAGCTTGTTTCCTCGGAGTTCCCTGCCGACGATAAGGAACGCATAAAGGGGCTTATCGAAGACGGACTCCTTGATGACGGTCTTGAGACCATGACCTGCAAGAGGATATACCAGCGCAAGGACGGTACAAGAGTAAGAGCAGAGCTCATTCTTGTCAACGAGGATAACGCATGGAAGATTGGTTCGTATAACGTTGGAGCGAATATTGAGGATCAGGTCGTGACCACAACAGCGGTGACCACAGCTCCCGTTACAACTACGCCTGTAAATACTGACAGCG
This sequence comes from Ruminococcus sp., assembly GCA_017519145.1. Classification (GTDB taxonomy): domain Bacteria; phylum Bacillota; class Clostridia; order Oscillospirales; family Ruminococcaceae; genus Ruminococcus. Next base: position 345,695 of record JAFWTA010000030.1, on the reverse strand, counting down.
AGGAGTTCGGCGAGCTCCAGATGCACCAGGAACCTGTATTCGCAAACGAAGATGAGGCAAATGCGCTCCTCGGTGAAGTGGACTATGGCTGGGAGAACGGCACCTATCAGTTCCAGAAGGTAGATACAGAAAAGTATACACAGCAGATCTGGAACGCTGTTTCATACGATGAACTGAATACACTTGAGAACAAGAGCTATATTTATCATGTATCGGTAAATTCATTCCGCTATTTTGATACTGCTGATGTATCGTACACCATAAACACAGATGGTACAAACAGAAAATGGGACAGAAGTACGCATGTAATCGCCGATAACCGTGCTCAGTATTTCCATATAGATTCTAAAACTGAATCAAGCTATTTAAATGATGATCTCATAAAGTGTTATTACGGAAACAAGTGGACAGACGTGAATAATCTCGATATGACATATAATACCTATGAATCATCATCTCCCGCTTATGAACTGAATTATGTTCCTGATAATTATCGAGTATTAGATTATACTGACGGCATAGGCGGCTGGGGGAAGGTCTATGGATCTTCACTTTTAGAGAGCGTTGATGTTGATTGCTTATATTCATTCCCTGACGCCCTGTTTGACTTTGATGACTGGTATGTTGAGGGTGTAGAAGAGATACTCGGCAGACAGTGTGTTGCTATCAGAATTGAGCAGTCGGCTTATTCAAATCAGATGCTCATAGATATGAGGACAGGTATCGTTATGAGATATACTGCGGTTTATGGAACAGACGGAGTGAACAGTATGAAGGTGACAAATCTTGAGCTCAATAACCCGGTCGAGCACAATGAGATCAACCTGACAGGCTATTCCAGAAGAGAAGAATGATAATAAAAAAGATCCCCTCTGCAATAATGCAAAGGGGATCACTTTTTTAAAGTAATTCGATAAGCTGGCTGCGGACACCGTCAAGACGACGGTCGGAAAGACCGAAGTCCATAGCCTTGTAGTTCCATGCGGCTCTGCCGATGCCGTGCTTTCTGAACACGGAGTTAATAGTTCTGAACCATTTTACGGTATCCTCGGGGCTGACCACATCTATACAGCCGTACTCGCCGCAGTAGAGACCGCTTCCGTTTTCCTCAGCCTTGGCAATGGCAGTTGAGAAAAGCTCCTCAAAGTACTCCGGAGAGGTAACGCTGTTCTCGAAGGGGATACGCTCCTTGGGGTCGATGGCGTTGGTCCAGTATGCGCCCTGATGAGTGAACTTCAGGGGCTCATAGCAGTGCATATTATAGATGACGTTGCTGTCGAAAGGCTCGTCCAGGAACTGAACAGTATCGGCGCTGTTATTGTGGTAGCTTCCCACAAGGATAAGGATATCGGGAGCTATCTTTCTGATACGCTTTATGCACTCCTTGGCGATCATGTTCCATTTGTCAATGAACTCGGCATCGGTGACTTCGTTGAGGAGCTCGAATGCTGCATTGGGAGCAAGTGAACCGTAACGCCTTGCAACTTCTTCCCAAAGGCGGTAGAACCTCTCCTGATACTCTGCGCTGTCAAAAAAGCCGCTTTCGCTCTCGCTGTAGTAGTCAAAGGAGAAACCTGCGGTCTTGTGCAGATCGAGGATAATGTTCAGACCGTTCTTTTTAGCGCAGGCAACAGCCTTGTCAAGATAGGCAAAGCCCTCGTCACTGAAAGTGCCGTCGGAGTTCTCGATTATATTGTAATCGAAGGGAACACGCACATGATCGGCTCCCCACGACGCGATTATTTCAAAGTCTTTTTCGCAGACGAAGGTGTCCAGGTGTTCCTTTTCGTAGCTGCACTGTGAGAGCCAGCCGCCTAAATTAACGCCTTTATTGAAACCGTTTATTTTTTTCATCTCATATCGCCTCCTGTATACAGTATAGCAGACTGAGTAAGAAAAATATACATGAATAATGCGAAAAATAGTAATTTTATGATATATCAAAAAATGTACTTTACAAACTGGGAAAGCAAGTATATAATATGGTTGTGAGAGATCACAGAACTTCTGCTATGAGAAAAGCCCTTCCGTTTCGGAGGGCATTTTCTTTATAATTTGATAGTATTTATAAATAAAAAACCTGTATCAAAAGATACAGGTTCATGGCGCGGATTGAGAGATTTGAACTCTCGCGCCGGTTTCCCGACCTACTCCCTTAGCAGGGGAGCCCCTTCACCACTTGGGTAAATCCGCAAACCGACGAGCGAGAAGCCCACCGATAAAAAATAATGGCGGAGAGGGTGGGATTCGAACCCACGTGACCGTTAAGTCAAACGGTTTTCAAGACCGCCTCGTTATGACCGCTTCGATACCTCTCCATTTTTACCGCCGAATTAATCAGCTTTTATATTATACCACGACGGGCAGGAGTTGTCAAGAAAAAATCAAAACGAACAGCAACAAGAATTTATCAACATTTTTGTGCATGATGACGGTATTCTTTGCAAATATCATCACGATCTCGGTTTTTTGGGATGAAGCAAAAATATCCGAGAATTTTTTTCGGCTTTTTCGGAAAATATACTTTACATATCATTGAAATTAGTGTAAAATAAACTATAGATATATTTTTTGTGAGGTGCTTATATGGAACCAAAGTATAAAAGAATCTTATTAAAAGTCAGCGGCGAAGCTCTTGCAGGCGACAATAAGACCGGACTCAACTATGATGTGGTAACCGACATCTGCAAAAGCATCAAGAAGTGTGCTGACGCAGGCGCTCAGGTAGCTGTTGTTGTAGGCGGCGGCAACTTCTGGAGAGGACGCTCCAGCGGCGCTATGGACAGAACACGCGCCGATCACATCGGTATGCTTGCAACTACCATGAACGCTCTGGCTCTCGCAGACGTTCTTGAATCCCTCGGCTGTACAGTAAGAGTTCAGACTGCCATCGCAATGTCTCAGGTAGCGGAGCCCTATATCCGCAACAGAGCTGTAAGACATCTCGACAAAGGCAGGATCGTAATATTCGGCTGCGGAACAGGTAACCCCTTCTTCTCCACCGATACTGCTGCTGCTCTCCGTTCTGTTGAGATCGAAGCAGATATCCTTCTCAAGGCTACCCTCGTTGATGGTGTATATGATAAGGATCCCCACAAATTTGATGATGCCAAGAAGTACGACACCCTTACCTTCTCACAGGTCATCGGCGAAGATCTTGGCGTTATGGACAGCACTGCTGCTGCAATGTGCCGTGATAACCACATGAAGATGCTGGTATTCGATCTGAGCCGTCCCGACAATATCTATGACGCCGTTATGGGCGAAAACATCGGTACAGTTGTATCCGAGGACTGATAAATCAAAAACTCAACCGAAAGGAATGTTACACCTATGAAAGAACAGCTTAATATTGCTAAGGAAAAAATGACCAAGAGCCTTAACGCTCTCGGCAACGAATTCGCATCTATCCGTGCAGGCAGAGCCAACCCCGGCGTGCTTGACAAGGTAATGGTAGATTACTACGGAGCTCCCACACCTGTTAACCAGATGGCAGCAGTATCCGTATCAGAGGCAAGAATACTTGTTATCCAGCCTTGGGACAAGTCAACTCTCAAGCTCATCGAGAAGGCTATTCAGGCATCGGATATCGGTATCCAGCCTGTAAACGACGGCAATGTTATCCGTCTTGCATTCCCTCAGCTCACTGAGGACCGCCGTAAGGAGCTCTGCAAGAGCATCAAGAAGTACGGCGAGGAGTGTAAGGTAACAGTCCGCTCCATCAGACGCGATACTATGGAAAAGTACAAGGCAATGAAGAAGAACTCCGAGATCACAGAGGATGATCTGAAGGACTGCGAGAAGAAGGTTCAGGATCTCACAGATAAGATGTGTGCTGACGTTGACAAGATGGTAGCAGACAAAGAAAAAGAGATCATGACAGTCTGATTGGTGAAATATGGCATTATTCGGAAAAAAGGAAAAAACTGAGCTGACGCTGCCCGAGAAGCTTCCCGAGCACGTCGGCTTCATAATGGACGGAAACGGCAGATGGGCTAAGAAGCGCGGTCTGCCCCGTTCCTTCGGACACCGCGAGGGTGCAAAGAACTTCAAGAAGATCGTCCGCTACTGCAAGGACATCGGACTGAAGAACATCAGCTTCTATGCCTTTTCCACAGAGAACTGGCAGCGCCCCTCTGATGAGGTAAACACTATCATGGAGCTTTTCCGTGATTATATCGTGGACGTAAGAAACTTCCTCAGCGAGAACACCCGTATGATCTTCCTCGGGGACAAGAGCGCCTTTGACGAGGACTTACAGGAAAAAATGATAAAGCTTGAAGAGGACACTGCCAAGTATGACGAGATGACCCTCATGATGGCTGTGAATTACGGCGGCCGCGACGAGATAGCCCATGCTGCAAGGATACTTGCACAGAAGGCTGTGAACGGCGAGATACGTCCCGAGGACATCAGCGAGCAGTCTGTCGCAAACGAGCTATACACAAAGGGGATCCCCGATGTGGATCTTGTTATCCGTCCCAGCGGCGAGCTGAGACTCTCCAACTATCTTATCTGGCAGTGCGCCTATGCGGAGTACTACTTTACGGACATTCTCTGGCCCGATTTTACTCCTGCCGAGCTTGACAAGGCTCTCATCGACTTCGACGGAAGACACCGCCGCTTCGGAGGTGTCTGATGCTTACACGAATCATTTCGGGAGCTGTGGGAGTTGTGCTGCTTGGTGCAGTGCTTTTCTTCCACGACACCATAGTTCTGCCCATAGCAGTTGCAGCCATAATCGCAGTAATGCTCTTTGAGCTTCTCCGCGCAGTAAAGCTGCACAAGTGTATTCCTATACTCCTGGCAGCAGAAGCTTGCGGAATAGCTGTGCCAATACTATACCATATTTCGCATAAGGTAAAGGATTGGCACTACTTCATCAGATCTTTCAAGACAATAGATCTGCCTGATGATCATTATCATATCATACTTTTCTGTATAGTGCTTGCAGCGGCTTTTGTCATATTTGTAACATGGCTGAGAAAGCACAAGGAGATACGCTACGAGCAGGTATTCTTCGTACTTGCGGTAATGATACTTGTACCCCAGGCTATGACTACTATGATCCGCATTGAGCGCAGCTGGCAGATGACCGATGATATGTTGAGCAGCGGACTTTTCCTGCTCATTATGGGACTCTGCGGCGCATGGATAGCTGATACGGGAGCATATTTCACGGGAGTTGCTATCGGCAAGCACAAGCTCTGCCCCGAGATAAGCCCCAAGAAGACTATCGAGGGACTTGTGGGCGGTATCCTTACAACTGCTATCGTATATACCGTGGCATTTTCAGTCTACTACGGCTTTACTGCAAAGAGAGCAGTCATTGCTTTCGTTACGGGAGCAGTCTGCGCAGTCATCGGTACTGTGGGAGACCTTTCCGCTTCTATGGTAAAGCGCCAGATAGGCTTCAAGGATTACGGCAAGATAATGCCGGGACACGGCGGACTCATGGATCGCTTCGACAGCGTTCTTTTCGTGCTGCCCACATTTTATGCATTCATCGCATTATTCGGCGTACAGTGATATTGTTGAAACGGACTATTTACGGATAGTCCCTTTCGCATTTTATAATGAACTTTGTTCTGAAAATATATCGGGAAGTTATTTCCGCGAAAAGGGGAAAATATAATGAATAAAACGGTGTCGATACTCGGCTCCACAGGCTCTATCGGTACTCAGTCCCTTGAGGTCTGTGAGAAGCACGGACTGAAGGTGGCTGCACTTGCCGCTCACAGCAGCGTTGAGGCTCTTGAGCAGCAGATAAGGAAGTTCCGCCCTGCATACGCCTGTATTTTCAACGAGGAAAAATACAGCGACCTTAAATGCAGGATAAAGGATATGGATGTAAAGCTCCTCACGGGCATGGAGGGGCTATGCACCCTCGCTTCACTGGATGAGGCGGATATAATACTCAATTCCGTTGTGGGAATGGTGGGGCTTCTCCCCACACTGACTGCAATAGACGCAGGCAAGGACATTGCCCTTGCCAACAAGGAGACTCTTGTGGCAGGCGGCAAACTGGTAATGAAGGCTGCTGCCGACAAGGGCGTGAGGATATATCCTGTTGACAGTGAGCATTCGGCTATATTCCAGTGCTTGCAGGGCAACAAGCGCTCACAGCTCAGCAAGATAATCCTGACAGCTTCGGGCGGTCCCTTCTTCGGAAGGAGCTATGAGGAGCTGAAAACAGTCACCAAGGCACAGGCTCTCCACCATCCCAACTGGGACATGGGAAATAAAATAACCATCGACTCTGCTACACTTATGAATAAGGGACTGGAGTTCATCGAGGCAAAATGGCTCTTTGATCTTGCTCCCGACCAGATCGAGATAGTGGTACACCGTCAGAGCGTGGTACACTCAGCTGTTGAGTATAACGACTATTCGGTCATCGCTCAGCTGGGAGTTCCGGACATGAAGATACCCATACAGTACGCTCTGCTTTATCCCGACCGCATGAGCTGTCCTACGGGACGTCTCTCACTGACGGATTACGGAAAGCTGACCTTCGAGAAGCCCGACTACGACACATTCAAGTGCCTTTCGGCTGCTATCGAAGCTATAAAGCGCGGCGGAGCATATCCCTGTCTTGTAAATTCAGCCAATGAGGAAGCCGTAAAGGCATTCCTCCATGATGAGACTGAATTCATAGACATCGGCGAGACGGTATCATCTGTCCTTGAGCATTTTGCTCCATCGGAGATAAACAGCTACGAGGACGTAATGAAAGCAGACAAAGCGGCAAGAGCATATGTAAGGGAGCGCATAGCCGCAAAGTAAGCTCCTGTATAGAGAAAGGAAAAACAAATGGGCATAGTTATCGCAATACTTATTTTCGGACTTATCGTAACAGTACATGAGTTCGGTCATTTTATCTGTGCAAAACTCAGCGGAATAAAAGTGCTGGAGTTTTCAGTGGGCATGGGTCCCAAGCTCTTACAGAAGGCAAAGGGGGAGACCAAATACTCCCTGAGACTTCTCCCCGTAGGCGGATACTGCGCTATGGAGGGAGAGGATTCTACAAACAGTGACCCCAGAAGCTTTCGCAACGCAAAGCTCTGGAAGCGCATCATAGTTCTCTTTGCGGGAGCAGGCATGAACTTCGTTCTCGGATTTATCATGCTCATCATACTGGTCAGCATGATGGACGGAGTTCCCACGACTACCGTGGAAGACTTCAAGAGGACAATTTCAAAAGAAGGTGATGTGACATACTACGCACAGAGCTACGAGACAGGACTCAAACAGAATGACAAGATAATCTCAATTGACGGAACAAGGATATACAGCACACTGGATCTAAACTATGTTTTTGATACCTGCGACCCGAATGTGGGACACAAGGTAGTTGTCAAGCGCGACGGAGAGCGTGTGAAGCTGGACGGTGTATTCTTTAAGAATACCTACGGCGACGGTGGTGTAGTCGATTTTGCTGTCATATACAAGAACAAAAATCCGCTGACCGTCATAAAGGGCTCGGGAGACCTGTTCATGTCAATGACCCATATCGTCGGACTCTCCATCAAGCAGATGTTCTCGGGACAGCTCCACAAGGAGGATGTTTCGGGTCCTGTCGGCGTAGTCTCCGCCATAAGTGAGTCCACCGAGGAGTCGGAGAGCTTTCTTGATGCGCTTTTCCAAGTCATTTACATGACTGCGCTGATAACTATAAATGTCGGCATATTCAATCTTCTTCCCATTCCCGGACTTGACGGCGGCAGACTGCTGTTCTGCTTCATTGAGCTTGTACGCCGCAAGCCCGTAAAGCCCGAGCATGAAGGATATGTCCATCTTGCAGGAATGGTGCTCCTTTTCGGAGTGATGATATTCGCAACATACAACGATATAGTAAGATTAATTACGGGAGTTAAGAATGGCTGAGATATGTCTGCTTGGAACAGGCGGCATGATGCCGCTGAAGGACAGGTTCCTCACATCTCTTTATGCGGAATATAACGGAAAGGCTGTCCTTATAGACTGCGGAGAGGGCACACAGGTCGCCATCGCAAAGCATGGACTTAAAATGAGCAAGATAGAGCTGATACTCATCACTCACTGCCACGCTGACCATGTGGCGGGACTTCCGGGACTGCTGCTCTCCATAGGCAACAGTTCAAGGACAGAGCCCCTGACTATTGCGGCACCCGAGAGCTGTCTGCCTGTTATTAATAATCTTGTGAGCATCTGCGGCGGACTGCCCTATGAGCTGGAGATACGCGGACTCCCCGAGGAAAGACCCTTCGGATTTACAGCTGACATGGTCGATCCCATGCTTTCGGTGAGAACACTGCCTCTTTCACACAGGGTCAACTGTCTGGGATATACCCTGCTGCTTAAAAAGAAGCCGCCGTTCCTGCCCAACAATGCAAAGGCGATAGGCGTGCCCGTGGAGTTCTGGAAGCAGCTCCACAGCGGCGAGACCGTAGTTCTTGATGACGGTACGAGAGTTCCTCCCGAGGCTGTTACGGGACCTAAGCCTGCGCCCATGAAGATAACCTACACCACAGATACACTGCCTGACGAGGATATTGCCGAGTTTGCTCAGGGTGCAGACCTGTTCATCTGCGAGGGAATGTACGGACAGCCCGAGAAAAAGCCTTCCATGAACGAGAAGCGCCATATGCTCATGCAGGACGCCTGTGATCTGGCGTCGGAGGCAAAGGCAAAGCGGCTGTGGCTCACCCATTACAGCCCTGCGGAAAAGGAACCTGCCGTTTATGCCGAGGAGCTTAAGAAGCTGTTTCCGGAGGTCACCGTCTCCACTGACGGCATGAAGATAACACTGTAAAGGAGCAGGACTATGGAGAAAAATGGGGTAGTATCGGTTTGGGCTGTATGCGGCTTCGGAACTGACGAACTTGATGAGTATACGGAATATGATTACGAGAATGACTGTCCCTCAAGGTTCTGCATTGAAAACAGTATCAGCGCGGATGACATAGACGAGGACTTTATTGAGAAAGCTGTCTTTGACCGCACATTTACCGATATTACTGAGCTTCTTGCAGATTTCTCATACAGCGGCAGCTTTGTATCTGCACTTGATGGGAAAAAGCTTCCCGATAACTGCTGCGGAGCAATAGCTGTCTATGATTATGAACATGAGGGAAATAAAGCTGAAAATGCCGATGTTGTTTTTATTGGTTCGGCAGAATACAGCGAATAAAGGAGTACATTATGAGAGATGTCAGACCTGTAAAGGTAGGGGACTGTGTCCTCGACGGAAAACATATATACATACAGTCAATGCTGAATATGCGCTCGGACGATATCGAGGGCAGTGTCAGACAGGCTGTGGAGCTTGAAAAGGCAGGCTGCGAGATTATCCGTGCAGCCATACCCAACATGGAAGCCGTAAAGCTTATCCCTGCCATCAAGGAGGCTGTGAAGATACCTCTGGTAGCGGATATACACTTCGACTACAAGCTGGCAATAGAGTCCGCAGCCGCAGGTGTTGACAAGATAAGGATCAACCCCGGAAATATCGGCGGAATGGACAGGGTAAAGGCTGTTGTTGATGCCTGCCGCGCAAGACAGCTTCCCATCCGTATCGGTGTCAACTCGGGCTCGCTGGAAAAGGAGCTTCTTGCCAAATACGGCTCACCCACTCCCGAGGCACTGGTGGAGAGTGCTCTAAACCATGCGGCTATGCTGGAGCATTTCGACTTCAATGACATCGTTATCTCCATAAAGTCCTCGGACGTAGGCAGAATGATAGCTTCATACCGCCTTGCCGCCGAGAAGTGCAGTTATCCTCTGCACCTTGGTGTTACCGAGGCAGGCACAGAGCGTATGGGACTTATCAAGTCCGCCATCGGTATCGGCTCACTGCTCTGTGACGGCATTGGCGAGACTATAAGAGTTTCCCTTACAGATGATCCCATCAGGGAGATAGCTGCCGCAAAGGATATACTGAAAAGTATCGGCAAGAGAGGCGGAGTAAGGATAGTTTCATGTCCCACCTGCGGAAGGACCCGTATCGACCTTGTTAAGGCTGCGAAAATGGTAGAGGAAGCGGTCAGGGACATGGACAAGGATATCACCGTGGCTGTCATGGGCTGTATCGTCAACGGTCCCGGAGAAGCCCGCGAAGCCGATGTGGGAATTGCAGGCGGTGATGGTTGCGCTATCATTTTTAGAAAAGACGGCACTCAGCGCAAGATCAGGGAGGAGGAGATCGTTCCCGAGCTGCTTGCGGAGATAGACAAGCTTTAAGGATCAGGAATCATGATCTGTCTGTTCAGCGGACAGATCCATTCTCATTTTTATGGACGGGAGTTTTAAGATGCAGGTAAAAATATCCGATTTTCTCAAGGAATATACCTCGGAATTGCCCGAGACTGTCACAGGCGGTGAGATATTCAAGCTCACCTATACGGAAAACCTTGAAAGCATACGCTTTCATGCACTTTTTCCCGAGATAGTCCCCAGCGACGATATATTCGCATTTGAGAAGGCTGTTGAAGCAGCTATAAAAGTAGAACAGGTGAGACTTGCCTGCCGATATCCCTCTGAGAAGTTCGGAATGGACTGCTACGGCGAGCTGGTAAAGCTTCTGAAGCGTGATATCCCCGTGGTTAATGGCTTTCTCGACGATGCGGAGGTAAAGCTGGATAACGGAGAGCTCCGCATAAAAATAGTTCACGGCGGCAGGGATATACTGGACAGGTTCTATTTCTGCCAGAACTTTTCACGAATGATATACAACCAGTTCGGTGTCCGCGTCAAGGTAGTGCTTGACGGAGAGAGCTCCGTAAGCGAGGAGCAGTTTGACGAGATGATAGAGCGAATCGAGGCGGATATGCCCGATTACAGCGCACAGCTCGTCCCGGACAAGACTGCCGAGGAGATAAGGGCGGAGGAGATGAAGTCTGTTATCCCCACAGCTACCATAGATGTTACAGCTCTTAACAAGGACTTTGATGCAGAGTCTGCTGAGATCGTCAAGGGCAGAGCCATACGCGAAAAGCCCATTCCCATCTGCGAGGCGGTACAGCGCCTCGGCGAGAAGGTAGTAGTGGTCGGCGATGTTTTTGCCTCGGAATTCAAGGAGATAAGGGGCGAAAAGACCGTTGTCACCTTTGATGTTACCGATTACAGCGGCTCATTGAAGCTGAAAATATTTGCAAAGAACGAGGAAGTGGAGGAGCTGAAACTGGGCTCCATCAAGAACGGTGCTACACTTCTTGTATCGGGCAAGCTGGATTATGACTCCTACGCCCGTGATATCGTTATCACAGTAAATTCACTCATCAAGGTAAAGCGCATTCCAAAGACCGACAACTATCCCGAGAAGCGTGTTGAGCTCCACTGCCATAGCAATATGTCGGCAATGGACGCTGTCACGGACCCTGTCAAGCTCATAAACAGAGCGGCAGAGTGGGGACATCCTGCAATGGCGATAACCGACCACGGATGTGTACAGGCTTTCCCTGACTGTATGTACAATATGCCCAAGAACTTCAAGGTCATCTACGGCATGGAGGCTTACGTCGTAAACGATATAGAGCGAGATATGGTCATTTACGGCGATGATGACAGAAGCTTTGATGACGAGATCATTATCTTTGACGTTGAGACCACAGGTCTCAGCTTCCGCAACGACAGGCTCACCGAGATAGGTGCTGTAAAGCTGAAAAATCTGCAGGTGGTGGACAGCTTCAATACCAAGGTGAACCCGGGCTTCCATATCCCCGAAAAGATAACCGAGCTGACAGGTATCAGTGATGCCGATGTGGCAAATGCTCCCGATGAGGCAGAGGCGCTCCGTATGTTCATGGAGTTCTGCGGAGACAAGCCGGTACTTGTTGCCCACAACGCCCGTTACGACACCAACATGATAAATCAGGTGAAAAAGCGTCAGGGCATCGACTTTGATTACACATGGATAGACACCCTCGTCATGTGTCAGTCCATGCTCCCCGAAATGGGACGACACAGGCTCAATATGGTTGCAAAGCAGCTGAAGCTGGGTAAATTTGACCACCACCGCGCCTCCGATGATGCTCTCATGCTTGCAAAGATATACATAGAGCTCGCAGGCAGGCTCAAGAGCGAGAGAAACTTTTCCACGCTCCAGCAGCTCAATGTGCTTGTGGGCGAGATCGAGACAAAGAAGCTGAAAAGCTACCACCACATCATACTTGTCCGCAATCAGGCAGGACTGAAAAATCTCTACAGACTGGTATCTCTCAGCAACCTTGAATACTTCTATAAAAAGCCGCTTATCCCCAAGTCGAAGCTCATTGAGCACCGTGAGGGACTTATCTACGGAAGCGCCTGCGAGGCAGGAGAGCTTTTTCAGGCTATGCTGGATATGCGTGATCAGGACTATATCGACGATCTGGCAAAGTTCTATGATTATCTGGAGATACAGCCCATAGGCAACAATGAGTTCATGGTCCGTGACGGTGTTGCAAAGGACGATGAGGAGCTGAAGGACTTCAACCGCTATATCGTTGACATGGGCGACAGACTCGGCATACCCACCTGTGCTACCTGCGATGTCCACTTCCTTGACCCTAAGGACGCCATATACCGTAAGATAATCCTTGCCAGCATGGGCTTCAAGGACGCCGAGGAGCAGGCTCCGCTCTATCTGCGCACTACCGAGGAAATGCTGGCTGAGTTTGAGTATCTGGGCGATGACAAGGCAAAAGAGGTAGTTATCACCAATACCAATGCCATCGCCGACCAGATAGAGATGGTGAGACCTATCCCTAAGGGCACCTTTACTCCCACCATTGACGGTGCGGAGGAGGAGCTTGTTAAGATAACACATGACAAGGCCCATGAGATATACGGTGATCCGCTTCCCGAACTGGTAGAAAAGCGTCTTGACAGAGAGCTTTCGTCTATCATCAAGCACGGATTTTCCGTTCTTTACATCATTGCCCAGAAGCTTGTCTGGAACTCTGTTGATAACGGCTATCTGGTTGGCTCGCGAGGTTCCGTTGGTTCCTCATTCGTAGCCTCTATGGCTGGTATCTCCGAGGTAAATCCGCTGCCGCCGCACTATGTATGCCCCAACTGCAAGCACAGTGAGTTCCTGCTGGACGGTGTTTACGGTTCAGGCTTTGACCTGCCGCCGAAAAAGTGTCCCGACTGCGGCAAGGATATGAACCGCGACGGTCATGACATCCCCTTTGAGACCTTCCTCGGATTTGACGGTGACAAGGCTCCTGATATAGACCTTAACTTCTCCGATGAGTACCAGTTCTGGGCTCACAGATATACGGAGGAGCTGTTCGGAAAGGCAAACGTATTCAAGGCAGGAACTATATCCGTAGTTGCGGAAAAGACCGCATACGGCTACGTCAAGAAGTACTGCGAGGAAAACGGCATTACTCTCAATAACGCAGAGCTGAGCAGACTTGCTATCGGCTGTACCGGTATCAAGAGGACCACAGGTCAGCACCCCGGAGGAATGGTAGTTGTTCCGTCGGATTACGATGTTTACGACTTCACTCCCGTTCAGCACCCTGCGGATACGGCAGACTCGGAGATAATCACCACTCACTTTACATTCAACTCCCTCCATGATACTATCCTCAAGCTTGACGAGCTGGGACACGTTGTTCCTACACTTTACAAGCATCTTGAGGATCTGACGGGCATAAAGATAAAGGACGTTCCGACGTCCGACCCGGATGTTATCCGTATGTGTACAAACTGCGATGTTCTGGGAGTAACTCCCGAGGACATCTACTGCAAGACGGGAAGTCTCGGTATCCCCGAGATGGGTACGGGCTTCACAATACAGATGCTTCTGGATGCCAAGCCCACCAAGTTCAGCGACTTCCTCCAGATATCGGGACTGTCTCACGGTACCGACGTTTGGCTGGGCAATGCAAAGGATCTCATTGATAACGGCGTTTGTACCATTTCCGATGTTATCGGAACCCGTGACTCTATCATGACCTACCTTTTATATAAGGGGGTAGAGCCTAAGATGGCGTTCCAGATAATGGAGTGGACCCGTAAGGGAAAGGCTCCCAAGCAGTTCACACCGGAGATAATCCAGATGCTCCGCGACCATAATGTGCCCGAGTGGTACATCGAGAGCTGTCTGAAGATAAAGTATATGTTCCCCAAGGCTCACGCGGCGGCTTACGTTATTGCAGCTATAAAGCTGGGATGGTTCAAGCTGCATATGCCGCTTGAATACTATGCCACATACTTCTCTGTAAGAGGCGAGGATTTCGACGCAGAGCTTGCCGTAAAGGGCAGGGCTGCTGTCCGTGCAAGGATAGAGGAGATAAAGGCACTGGGCAACGATAAGTCCAATAAGGAGAGCGCTCTGTATGATATCCTGCTCATCACCAACGAGATGATGGCGCGCGGATACGAGTTCCTGCCCATTGACCTGTTCAAGTCACACGCAACGGATTACCTTGTTGAGGACGGCAAGCTGAGGATACCTTTCTCGGCTATGAGCGGTGTCGGCGACAACGCCGCAAAGGGCATTTACGAGGCAGCCCAGAAGGGCGGATTCATGTCAATCGAGGAGTTCCAGAGCGAGAGCGGAGCGTCAAAAACAACAATTGATATGTTGAAAACCATAGGAGCCTTTGGTGATTTACCCGAATCCACACAAATGTCTTTCTTTTAACTTGACTTTCTTTTAGTAATATGTTATCATATTATCATGTTAGCAGACTAAAGTGACAATACCCAAGGAGGTAATTATGAGAAATTACGATCTTATCACTCCCGAGGGAACAAAGGATCTACTCTTCGGCGAGTGCATAGTCAGACGAAATATAGAAAGCTCCCTTATGGGACTTTTCAGAAGCAGGGGATACAGCGAGACCATTACTCCCGGTCTGGAGTTCTATGATGTGTTCAATCTGAACTCCCGCTATTTTCCGCAGGAAAATCTCTACAAGCTCACCGACAGCAAGGGAAGGCTCCTTGTTATGCGTCCCGACAATACGATGCCTATCGCAAGAATTGTGGCAACTCGTCTGAGAGATGCCGATCTGCCTCTGAAGCTGTGCTACGCTCAGGCAGTATACACTACCGAGCCTTCACTGAAGGGCAGAAGCGATGAAGTAGTTCAGACAGGTATCGAGCTTATCGGCTCACAGCTGAAGATGGCTGACCTTGAGGTCATCTCCACAGCAGTTGACTCCCTCAGCTCATTCGGCATGGAGTTCTCTCTGGAGCTTGGTCATATCGGCATCTTCAAGGAGCTTGTGGGCAAGCTTGAAGCCTCCGACAAGGACAAGGAAGCTATCAGAAAGCTCATCGAGAACAAGAATTTCCCTGCTCTCAACGACCTGCTTGACAGCTTCGGCAGTTCTCCCGTTATTACAGCTCTGAAGAAGCTTCCCGCACTCTTTGGCGGCGAGGAGGTATTCGAGAAGGCTGAGGAGCTCATGCCCGATGAGAATATCAAGCGTATACTTGATGAGCTCAGAGAGATCTATGCAGATGCTTCCGAGCTCTGCGGCGGTGACGGTTCAATAACCGTTGACCTCGGACTTGTAAACAAGACCGATTATTACACAGGTCTTATAATAAAGGGCTATTTACAGGGCCATGGAGAGGAAGTCCTCTCCGGCGGAAGATATGACAGACTCATTTCCGAGTTCGGCTATGATGTTCCTGCCATCGGCTTTGCTGTAAATATCAACGCAGTTGCTAAGCTTATGGAAAAGAGCGATGTACTTCCCGCAGAGCCCAAGGCAGACGTTATAGTCTATGCCGAGGATGGCTGTGAGGTCGCAGCACTGAAGGCTGCACGAGAGCTCCGTGAGCAGGGACTCATCGTTGAAAATGCTCTCTTTGATGACCTTGAGAGCGTCCGCGAGTACGCTATGGAAAAGAAGATAGCCAAGGTCGTTGTTATCGACGGAGAAAGCAAGGAGGTCAACATATGAACAAGCCTATCAGAATAGCTCTTACAAAGGGCAGACTTGAAAAGGATACAGTGGGACTCCTTGAAAAGCTGGGCTTTGACTGTACAGCAGTCCGCGAAAAGGGAAGGAAGCTCATTCTTCCTGTTCCGGATGCAAATCTCGAGGTGGTCCTCGCAAAGGCAAACGACGTTATCACCTATGTTGAGCATGGCGTGTGCGATATGGGTGTTGTGGGCAAGGACACTATCATGGAGATGAAGGGCAAGTTCTATGAGCTTGTTGACCTCGGCTTCGGAAGATGCAAGTTCGCTCTGGCTACCAAGAAGGGCTACGATTTTTACAGCGGCTACGGTATCAAGACCATCGCCACAAAATACCCAAATGTTGCAAGAAGCTTCTTTGAGAAGAAGGGCATGGATACAGAGATAATCAAGATAGAGGGCTCTGTTGAGCTGGCACCCCTTCTGGAGCTGGCTGACGGTATCGTTGATATCGTTGAGACAGGAACAACTCTCAAGGAGAACGGTCTTGAGGTGATCGAGGACGTTGCACCTATCTCCGCAAGACTTATCGCAAACACTGTTAGTCTCAAGATGAGACACGCCGAAATAGACAGACTTATCACACTTATAGAGGAGAATCTTTGATGAAAAAAATATTTGCAAACGGAACCGATGAAGTCGCTTTCCTCAACGATCTGAAAAAGAGAAGCGGCGAGACCAACAAGAAGGTCACAGAGGTAGTTTCCGAGATCATCGAGAATGTTAAGGAGAACGGCGACGAGGCTGTAAAGAACTATACTCTCAAATTTGACGGAAATCTTCCTCAGTATTATGAGGTTCCCCGCGATGTAATAAATGATGCCCTCACAGAGGCAGATCAGGACTTTGTTGACGCTCTCCTGAATGCTCAGGAGAACATTGCCGACTTCCACAAGAGACAGGTGGAGCAGAGCTTTATCTCTCCCAAGGAAAACGGCGTTATCATGGGTCAGCGTGTACGCGGACTCCACAGAGTAGGACTTTACGTTCCCGGCGGTACAGCTGCTTATCCTTCAAGTGTTCTTATGAATGCGGTACCTGCAAAGATCGCAGGCGTCAAGGAGATAATCATGGTAACACCTCCTCTGAAAGATGGTACTCCCAACAAGGACATCCTTGTTGCAGCTGCTATCTGCGGAGTTGACCGTGTATTCCTCTCTGGCGGAGCACAGGCTATTGCAGCCCTTGCATACGGTACAGAGGAGATACCCAAGTGCGACAAGATCGTAGGTCCCGGAAATATCTATGTTGCCACAGCAAAGAAGCTGCTCTACGGAGTTGTTGACATAGATATGATCGCAGGTCCCAGCGAGATACTTGTTATTGCAGATGATACAGCAAATCCCAAGTTCGCTGCCGCAGACCTTATGTCACAGGCTGAGCACGATGTTCTGGCTTCCGCTATCATGGTAACTACCAGCGAGAAGCTGGCTGATGCTACCATGAAGGAGATCGACCGCCAGAAGGAGTATCTTGAGAGAAAGGCTATCATTGAGAAGTCTCTCGAGGACTACGGAGCTATCATTATTGCAGACAGCCGTGAAAAGTGCGTAGAGCTGGCAAATGAGATTGCTCCGGAGCACCTTGAGGTACTTATGGAGAACCCCTTTGAGCTTCTGGGAAGTCTTGACAATGCGGGCTCAATATTCCTCGGACACTATGCTTCCGAGCCTCTGGGCGACTATTATGCAGGACCCAACCACGTTCTCCCCACAAGCGGTACTGCTCGTTTCTTCTCACCTCTGGGTGTTGCAAGCTTCACAAAGCGTACAGCTTATACCTACTACACCGAGGACGCACTGAGACAGGCAAAGGACGACATCGTTCTTATTGCAGAGCGCGAGGGACTTACCGCTCACGCCAATGCCATCAAGGTAAGATTTGAAGACTGAATCACGCAATGGGGCGGCTTGAAAAACAGCTGCCCTTTAGGTGTTTTTCGGAAAGGATAGATCATGAGTTACAAACTTAATAAAAAGCTGATAAACTTAGTGCCCTATGATCCCATCACAGGACACTATGACATAAGACTGGACGCAAACGAGAGCTGTTTCAATCTTTCTGACAGCTTAAAGGAAAAGATCGGCAGGAGTATTTCGCAGATAGATTTCAACCGCTATCCCGACTGCCTTGCAAAGGCTCCCACAAAGGCTTTTTCGGAGCTTTACAACGTTC
The DNA here is from genome assembly GCA_017519145.1 of Ruminococcus sp. Lineage (GTDB taxonomy): Bacteria > Bacillota > Clostridia > Oscillospirales > Ruminococcaceae > Ruminococcus. The sequence goes on along the minus strand of JAFWTA010000030.1, from coordinate 327,610 downwards.
CCGAGGAGCTTATAAGCGCAGGAAACGGCTCCGACGAGCTCATCAGCATCATCTCCAGCTGTTTCTTTGAGGCAGGAGACACCATCGTGAATGTCTCATACGATTTTTCCATGTATGAGTTCTATGCACAGCTCTACGAAGTGAATGTTGCCACCTATCAGAAAGAAGCCGACCTCTCCATAGACCCTGACAAGCTCATTGCCTTCTGCAAGGAAAATGGTGCAAAGGGACTTATCTTCTCCAACCCCTGCAACCCCACATCACTGGGACTTGACAGGGCTTCTGTGAGAAAGATAATAGAGGCGCTGGACGGCTGTCTGGTCATTCTTGACGAGGCTTACATGGACTTCTGGGATCAGTCTCTCCTTGACGAGGTAAATAATTACGACAACCTCATTATCCTCAAGACCTGCTCAAAGGCAATAGGACTTGCGGCGGTGAGATTCGGCTTTGCAGTTTCCAACAAGACCATAACCAACGCTATCAGGGCGGCTAAGTCGCCTTACAATAACGATACCGTGGCACAGACAATAGTTTCCGATATCCTCAGCGAAAAGGACTATCTGAAGGAGTGCCGCGACATCATCGTTGCCAATACAAGAAAGCTTTACAGCGATATTCTTGCCATAAACGAGAAGTACAGCTGCTTTGACAAGATAATGGAACCCTGCACAAACTTCGTATTCATCATTACGGACAAGTATGAGGATATATACAAGTTCATGCTGGAGAACTCCATAGCTATCAGAAAATTTAAGGGAGCTATCCGAATAACCGCAGGCACTGAAGCGGAAAATGCAAGACTTATCGAAGTGCTTGAAAAATATTTCAGTAAATAAGGGAGGTAATTATGCGCACAGGAACTATCGAACGCAATACCAAAGAAACTCAGATAAAGATATCCGTCAGTCTGGACGGTAAGGGTAAGGCTGACATAGATACGGGTGTGGGATTTTTCGACCATATGCTCACTGCTCTTTCCGTTCACAGCGGTATCAGCATGGATATCAAGGTCAAGGGCGACCTGCACGTTGACTGCCACCATACCATAGAGGATACAGGAATAGCTCTCGGACAGGCTCTTGGACAGGCTCTCGGCGCAAAATCAGGCATTGTCCGCTACGGAACTGCCTATATCCCCATGGACGAGTCTCTCGCCATGGCAAGCCTTGACCTGAGCAACCGTCCCTTTCTGGTTTTCAACTGTGAGTTCACCAACCAGAGCTGCGGCGGATACGATCTCTGCATGACTGAGGAGTTTTTCCGTGCATTTGCGTTCAATTCGGGAATGACACTCCACATCAACCTCCTCTACGGAAGCAACGACCACCACAAGGCAGAGGCGATATACAAGGCTGTGGCACACGCACTGAAAACTGCTGTGACCGAAAATGCCGACGGTTCAACACTCTCCACGAAAGGAGTTCTCTGATGATAGCTATAATCGACTACGGCGCAGGCAATATTTTCAGCGTCAAGAACGCTCTTGACTATCTTGGACTTGAAAGCAGACTGGTAAGCGACAAGGAGTCCGTAAAGGCAGCCGATGCTGTTATTCTTCCCGGTGTAGGAGCATTCCCTGCGGCAATGAGAAAGCTCGAGGCTACGGGACTTGTGGATACCATCAAGGAGGAGGCTGCAAGAAAGCCCTTTCTCGGTATCTGTCTGGGTATGCAGCTCATTTTTGACAAGGGCTATGAGTTTGAGGAGTGCGACGGTCTGGGACTTATCGGCGGCAGCGTCCGCAAGATGGAGGAGCCTGAGCTGATAATTCCCCACATGGGCTGGAACAAGCTCGAAAAGCTCAATGAATGTCCCCTCCTTGAGAATGTGGGCGATAACGAGTATGTTTACTTCGTTCACTCCTACAAGGCACACTGCGAGGACAGAGATATAGCTGCGTATGTTGAATACGGCGGCAGAGTTCCTGCACTTGTATACGACGGAAAGTACGTCTACGGAGCACAGTTTCACCCCGAAAAGAGCGGTGAGACAGGTCTGAAGATACTAAGGAGCTTCGGAGGGCTTATAAAATGAGTGAATATGTCAGTCTGCTTTCGTGCTCACACAATACAAGAGAGCTTGGCGGAATAAAGACAGTTAACGGCGGTTTCACAAGAAATGGCGTGTTCTGGCGCAGCGATACACTCGGAACTCTCTCCGCGGAGGATAAAGAAAAGCTGCTCAGCAGCGGAATGACCACTATCATAGATATGCGCACGGAAGCCGAGGCTAAGAAGGCTCCCGACGGAACTGCTGAACCGGATTGCTTTGACTATGAGCATTTTCCCATAACAGAGGGAAGCGCACCTCCGGAAAGCCTTGAAGCTGTTCCGCGGTCTTACATGACCATTGCAACCGCCGAGAATATGCCAAAGGTCATGAAGACCATGGCGGAAGCCGAGGGCGGAGTGCTGTTCCACTGCACCGCAGGCAAGGACAGGACAGGCGTAGTTTCTGCGATTCTTCTTATGGCTTGCGAAGCCGAGGAGGAGTGCATAGTCAGCGATTATGTGGTCAGCCGTGAATATAACAAGGAGAGACTTGCTGCCTTTCTGGCTGCACATCCCGAGGTCAACAGGGAGACCGTTCTTGCCAACGAAAAGAGTATGATTGGCTTTATGAAGCTGTTCCGCCAGCGCTTCGGCACTGTGGAGAACTACTTTGAGTTTCTGGGACTGACAGCCGCTCATGCGGATATGATAAGGAAAAAGCTCATGGGTGCAGATGAGTTCACGGAAAAGCTGAGCACTTTTCTCAGCGATTTCGGAAGCGGCAGGACAATGGTGCTCTCCACCTCCGAAAATGACAGGGTCTCGTCAAGGATGATGAGCGTAGTCAGGATAGGCGACTGCTTTTACTTTCAGACGGATACAGAGCTGAGGAAGTACCGTCAGCTTTCGGTCAACCGGAATGCTGCACTCTGCATTGACAATATTCAGATCGAGGGCATATGTGAGGAGACAGGCAGACCTGTTGACAGCCCTGATTTCTGCGAGGTATTCCGCAGCTGCTTCAAGGGCTCCTATGACGCATATTCCGGGCTTGAAAACGAAAGGCTCTTTGTGCTGCGTCCTGTTTACATCCAGCGCTGGGTGTACAGTGACGGAGTGCCCTGCATCGAAAGCTTTGACATTCCTGCAAGAAAATACAGCTTCCGCGAATATTCGGGAGTATAACAACACTTACAGAGGAGATAGTTTATGATAATTTTTCCTGCAATAGATATCAAGGACGGCAACTGCGTCCGCCTGTTCAAGGGTGACTTTTCCACGGTTGAAAAGGTGGCTTCCGACTACCTTGAGACTGCAAGGAGCTTCGAGGAGGCGGGTGCTCAGTGGATTCACATGGTGGATCTTGACGGCGCCAAGGAGGGCAGGCCCGTCAACACCAAGATATACACCGATGTTGCCGAAAAAACAGGTCTGAAGGTCGAACTTGGCGGCGGTATCCGCAGTCTTGAGACCATCAGGGAGTACCTTGAAATGGGCATCACAAGAGTCATTCTCGGCTCGGTCGCTCTGAAAGATCCTAAGCTCGTCCGCGATGCTGTTGAGAAGTTCGGCAGCGAGAAGGTGGTCGTAGGGATCGATGCCATGAATGAAATGGTGGCAACAGAGGGCTGGCTTGAGAGCTCCGATGTTCACTATATCGATCTTGCCAACAAAATGATTGAGTCGGGTGTCAAGTACTTTATCTTCACCGATATATCAAAGGACGGTACCCTCTCGGGCGTCAACCGTGAGCAGCTCAGAAAGCTTGCCGACGCCACTGAGGGACGAGCAAATATAGTTGCAAGCGGCGGAGTCCACACCATGGACGACATCATCGCCTGCAAGGAAATGGGACTTTACGGTACTATCTGCGGAAAGTCCATATACAAGGGCACTCTTGATCTGAAAGAGGCTATCAGGTACGCGGAGGTGTAAAAATGCTTGCAAAGAGAATAATCCCCTGTCTTGACGTAAGAAACGGCAAGGTTGTTAAGGGCGTTAATTTTGAGGGAGTCCGTGACGTAGGCGATCCTGTTGAGTGTGCGGAGGAGTACAACAAGCAGGGGGCAGACGAGATCGTATTCTATGATATAACAGCATCATTCGAGGGACGCGGAGTTTTTCTCGATGTGGTCCGCGATACTGCAAAAAAGGTTTTCGTGCCTCTTACCGTGGGCGGCGGAATAAAGACCGTTGACGACATTCGCGAGGCGCTGAGAGCAGGTGCGGACAAGGTCTCCGTCAACTCTCAGGCTGTTCAGAATCCTCAGCTCATAAAGGACGGGGCTGATATTTTCGGCAGTCAGTGTATCTGCGTCGGCATCGACGCCAAGAAGATAGCCGACAACAAATGGACAGTCTATATCAACGGCGGACGCAAGGATATGGGCATCGACCTTATAGACTGGGTACACACCATCGAGAAGCTGGGAGCAGGCGAGATATGCCTCAATTCCATAGACGCCGACGGTACCAAGGAGGGCTTCGATATCCCAATGCTGAAGGCTGTCTGTGACAACTGCTCTATACCTGTTATCGCTAGCGGCGGAGCAGGCAAGATAAACGATTTCTACGAGGTATTTGAGAAGACAGGTGCAACAGCTGCACTTGCGGCTTCACTTTTCCACTTCAAGGAGCTTACCGTGGGAGAGGTCAAGGACTACTGCCGCGGCAAGGGAGTTATCGTGAGGTAATATATGTTTGAGCTGTTTCTGATAATTGATATAATTATGGCTGCAGCGGCAATTCTGAGCGGATACTATATGAGGTTCAGGGCGTCGAAGGACGAGACTATGAAGCATGGTCTCCGCATCTCAGGTTCCCTGAAGAGCAGGGAAGCATGGGAATTTGCGAATATCAGCTGCGGAAGAAGCTGGATGGCAGTCGGAGTGATCGAGATCTGCCTTGGAATGCCCATAGCACTGCTTATGTACTGGTGGAAAGGCAGGAGTATCGCAATAGCTCTCCTGTTTGTTTATCTGGAGTTTTTCACTATATTACTGTGTGTATCGGTTATTAATGTTTCAAGAAACATCAGCGATAAATTCGATGAAAACGGTAGACCTATTAAAAAAGGAGTAAAACATGATCAAGATAGATCTTAATGACCTCGACAAGTTCTTTGTAAAGGGAGAGCTTATCCCTGCGATATGCTATGAGGTCAATACAAAAACTGTTCTTATGCTTGCGTATATGAACAAGGAGAGCCTGAAAAAGACTCTCGAGACAGGCTATACATGGTTCTGGAGCCGCTCCCGTCAGGAGTACTGGAACAAGGGCGCAACTTCGGGACATCTTCAGAAGGTAGTTTCTATATACGGAGACTGCGACAATGACACACTGCTGGTGAATGTTGAGCAGACGGGAGTTGCCTGTCATACAGGGAGCTACAGCTGCTTTTTCAACGAAATATATAATAATGAGGAGAATGAATAATGACAGTTTATCAGGAAATATTTGAGGTCATCAAGGAAAGAAAAAAGCAGTTCGAGAACGGAACTGCTGCTGAAAATTCATATACCTGCTACCTCTTTGACAAGGGCGTTGACAAGATATGCAAGAAGGTAGGCGAGGAAGCTACCGAGACAGTTATCGCTGCAAAGAACGGTGACAACGACGAGCTGAAGAACGAGATCAATGATCTGCTGTATCATGTTATGGTGCTCTGTGCAAATCAGGGACTTGACTGGTCCGAGGTGGAGAAGGTACTCGACGAGCGCAATGAAAAGATCGGAAACCTCAAGAAGTTCCATGAGGTTGACAAGAATACATGATGAAAAAAGCTGCCGTATCATCGGCAGCTTCTTTTTTATCCGCCCATTCTCTCCTTGAAATCTGTCTCATCAAGGCGATCAAAGAGTGCGGATAGTATGTCACTGTAGCAGGGAATATAAAGGTGCAGACCATCACCCGAGGTATAGTCCTCGCGGAGTTCAAGGTTTTCGTCGCAGACTACGGAATAAACGTCAAAAAAGACAACCTGCGGCGAGTCCATATCCTCTACCATTTTTTCAAGAGCGGAGTTGTACTCCCTTATGATATCGTTGCGAACCACCTCGCAGTAGGAGCACACTGGGGTTATAGCGGCAACGACGATATTGATATCGGGCATACGCCGTATGAGCTCGTCAATGACCTCGCGGTAACGGGTCACAAAGGGCTCGGGGTAGTTCATGTTGACATCGTTCATACCTATGGAGATATACAGCAGCTGAGGGTGTATGTACTCAACTGCGTCGATAAGCCCCATCTCACCGCCGCCTACATCAAAGGTAAAGTAGTCCAGATTCCACATGGACACGGATTCGCCTGCGATGTTATGTATATCGGGTACGAAGCCGTATACGTCGAGTCCCAGTGCAAGAGAGTCGCCTGCAACGGCGAGCCTGTCCTGATAGAACTTGCTGTTGGGAGAGGTCCCTGTATAAGTGGTTGGAGCACATACAGCGTATGGCGATACCGAAACGGTTGTAGTTGTGGTAGTTGTTACGGTAGTTGTGGTGGTGAAGGTATATTGAGCCATCTCCTCTGATATCGCCTCGGCAGCTGTGCTCATTGCATTTACAAGAACGCTGTCGGCACTTTTGGGCGGAGGAGCGGGAATATCGGCTGAAGTCAGGGAGAACAGTGATATGATCGACATGAACAGTACAAAGCAGAGGATGTGACACTTGCCCGAAAGACTGTATAATAGTTTTTTCATATAAACACTTCCTGTTTGATAGGGCAGTTTCGGAGGCTCGCGTACCGAGCTTCTTAACTGCCGCATTATATTTTACCACATATTACCATAAAAGTAAAGGGATATGACATATATGACAGATTTTGCACATATTTTCTTGACAATGTGACGAAGTAAGGGTATAATTATAGTTGCATATATTTTGATCAGGAGTTGAATAGCATGAACAATGTTAAAATAGCAGATCTTTACGATCTCTCGCACACTGCTGCAAAGGATTACCTCAGCAGGTTCACATATCCGTGGGAAGCTCTCAAGGGCATAAGCAGCTTTATAATCGAGCTGGGAAAGACTCTCAGTCCCGATGAGTACGATAATCCCTCCGAGAACGTATGGGTACATAAGACCGCAAAGGTTTTCCCCACAGCTTATCTCGGCGCTCCCTGCATCATCGGAGCAGGCACAGAGGTGCGCCACGGTGCTTTCGTAAGAGGAAGCGCTCTTGTGGGAGAGAACTGCGTTGTAGGCAATTCCGTTGAGCTGAAGAACGTAATTCTCTTTGACAACGTACAGACTCCGCACTACAATTATGTGGGCGACAGCATTCTCGGCTATAAATCCCACATGGGAGCAGGCTCCATAACCTCCAATGTCAAGTCCGACAAGACCAATGTCGTTATCAAGGACGGAGACGAGCAGCTTGAAACAGGCATAAAGAAAATAGGCGCCATGCTTGGTGACTGCGTAGAGGTGGGCTGCAACAGCGTCCTCAACCCCGGTACAGTTATCGGCAGAAATTCCAATATCTACCCCACAAGCTGCGTAAGAGGAGTTATCCCTGCTGACAGCATATACAAGACAGGCGGCGTAGTAGTTCATAAGTCCTGAACGGAGGTCGGAAAGTGAAAAGAAAGATAGTATCTGCGGCAGTTCTTGTCTGTGCTATGGGACTTTCGGTTACAGCTGCCTGCTCGGATAATAATACAGACGACTACCTCTCGGAGATAGTTACGACCGCAACTGAGACCGAGACTGCAACTACGATCACAACAACAGAAGCAACAACTGAGGCAACGACAGCAGCAAAGAAGGAGTATCCCGAGCTGGTGAACACCTATTCGGGTACATATGTGGCTACACAGGGACTTACCGCTCTTGATTTCTCAGTATTCGGCACCGATGAGGACGGCGTTATACAGGCGCTTTTCTCCTTCCATGAGGATCCTGCAAATAAGGGAGTTCCCACGGGAAGCTATCTGATGCAGGGAACAGTAAAGGACTCCGACAATGATGATATCATCAAGGTGGAGTTCACAGGCTCGGAGTGGGAGAAGCACCCCGACACATACCATATCCTTGATTTTACGGGAGAATTTGACCTGAAGAACGGCACTCTTACATCAGACGATTACGAGATAGACCTGAAGAAGTCCGCAGGTGCAGACCTGAGCATTCTTCTCAACAACTATGACGGAAATTATACTCCCGACAAGGGCGATAACCGCATAAAGTTTAATATCGAGACTGCCGATGTTCACGGCGAGCTTCAGGCTGTATTCGAGTTTGAGCCCGAAGCAGGCAAAAAAGCAAGCTTTATCAGCGTGGGACAGATAACGAATATCGCTCCTGACGGCAGGATAACCGCAAGCTTTACAGGCTCTGAGTGGATGGAAAAGACAGAGGATCAGAAGTTCATCGACTTTGAGGGCGTTTTCACTGCCGACGGAAGGAACTTCAACGAGACAGACGGACATCATATAAATCTTTACGTCAGCTGACACAGAATTGCTGCCGCGGAGCTTTTCCGCAGCAGCTTTTTTATATATTTTTTAAAGTAAATATTGTAAAATCAGCCGAAATGTGGTATCATAGAAATAGTATTCGCATAGCCTTTGGCAGATTGGAGGACTGTATGGAGAATAAAGTTGTTTTCAGCGGCAGTATGACCGCACAGATCAATTTTGCGATGCAGCAGAACTACGTTCCCGTGTTCAGAAATATGGTAATGACTAATAATACCGATGAGGAGCTGAAAAGCGTTCGCCTCAGGATAAGCTTTGAGCCTGAGTTTGCAAAGGTCTTTGAGTCCGTACCCGTGGATCTTGCGCCCTCTCAGCCCGTTGAGGTATCTCCCGTAAATATAATCATGCTTGCAGATGAGCTTTTCAACCTGACCGAGAAGCTGGTAGGCAGCGTAACCATCGAAGCCCTTCAGGGCGATGAGGTCATAGGACAGGAGAGCAGGACTATCGAGTTCCTCGCCTACGATCAGTGGTCGGGAATAAATTTCATGCCAGAGACCGCAGCTGCCTTTGTTACGCCCAATCATCCCAAGGTGCAGGAGATCATTTCTGCGGCAGGAGTTTACATGAAGAAGTGGTGCGGCGATCCTGCATTCACAGGATATCAGACCAGAAACCCTAACATCGTAAAGCAGCAGATGGGAGCGATCTACGCGGCTCTTCAGGAGCAGAACATCGCCTACACCATGCCGCCGGCAAGCTTTGAGGAGGCACAGCGCATCCGTATGCCCGATGCTGTCCTTGACGGCAAACAGGGCACCTGTCTTGATCTGGCTGTGCTTTACTGCTCATGCCTTGAGGCTGTGGGACTCAATCCGCTGCTCATTATGGTGCAGGGACACGCATTCGCTGGCTGCTGGCTGGAGGAGGAGACATTCTCGGACTGCCTGCAATACGATATGTCTGCGGTCACAAAGCGTATCGCTCACGGCATCGACGCCATAAGCATAGTTGAGTGTACGGATTTTGCAGCAGGAAAGAATACAGACTTTGACAGTGCCGAGAAACACGCTGCGGCACATCTTGATGATGCGGCAAAGTTCTGTTTTGCCATAGATATAACCCGCACACGTTCAAGCGGGATACGTCCCGTACCGTCAAGGATATCCGAGAACGGCACATTCAAGGCTGTGGACTACGGCAGCCGAAAGAAGTCGGAGATAACCTCTGCTCCCAACGAGATAGCTCAGCAGGTTATCGCCGCAGGTGAGGACAGGGAGGTCACAAAGCAGGTAATGTGGGAGAGAAAGCTCCTTGACCTCAGCCTCAGAAACAGTCTCCTCAACTTCCGCCCCTCGGCAATGAGCGTACAGCTCATGATAAGCGATCTTGGCGTTCTGGAGGACGAGATCTCAAAGGGCGAGGACTTCAAGGTGATGCCTGTGCCCAATGATACTACACTTGCACTCACAGACAGCAAGATATTCGAGATAGAAAATGACCGCGACCTTATATCCACCATATCCGAGGCGGAGTTCAAGAGCCGCAGGATACGCACCTTCATCAAGGACAGCGACCTTGAAAAGGCAATGAAGAAGCTCCACAGACAGGCTAAGGTGAGCATCGAGGAAAACGGCGTAAATACCATATATCTGGCGCTTGGCTTCCTGCGCTGGTATGAGACCGAAAAGAGCGATAAGGCTCGTTATGCACCTCTTGTACTGGTGCCTGTTGATATCATCAGAAAGGTGCAGGAAAAGACCTACCTCATCCGTATGCGTGATGAGGATACACAGGTCAACATAACCATGCTTGAAATGCTCCGCCAGTTCTTCGGCATCGACATAAACGGGCTTGATCCTGTTCCCGAGGACGAGAACGGCGTGAATCTGCAGCTTATTTTCAACACCGTCCGTCAGGGCATCATGTCCCAGCCCAGATGGGATATCGTTGATTATGCCTTTATCGGACAGTTCTCATTCAACCGCTTCATCATGTGGAACGACATCCGCAACCGTGCTGACGAGCTTGCAAAGAACAAGGTAGTTGCAAGCCTTATCTCGGGCAAGACAGAGTGGGCAGGGGATGATCTGTACATATCTCCTCTTGACCTTGACAACAAGGTAGCTCCCACAGATCTGGTGGTTCCCCTCAGTGCGGACTCATCGCAGCTCGCAGCTGTGTATGCAGCTTCACAGGGCAAGAGCTTCGTGCTCCACGGACCTCCCGGAAGCGGTAAGTCCCAGACCATCACAAACATGATAGCCAGTGCCCTTTATCAGGGAAAATCCGTGCTTTTTGTTGCTGAGAAGATGGCTGCGCTTTCCGTAGTTGAAAAGCGCCTTAACAAGGTGGGACTTGGTCCCTTCTGTATCGAGCTCCACTCCAATAAGGCACAGAAACGTGCAGTCCTGAAGCAGCTTGAGGAGACTCTCAACGTGGGCAGGATAAAGAAGCCCGCGGAGTACAAGGCTCAGGCGGAGAAAATATCCGAAATGCGCCGTGAGCTCAACGGCACAATGGAGGAGATACATAAGATACGCAATTTCGGCTGCTCAATGTACGATTCAGCTGTAAGATATGAGAAAAACAGCTCTTTCGGCGGCAAGTTCAGCTTTACCAACGAGCAGATAGATGCAATGAGCGAGACCTCATACTCAACATGGCGTGAGACTCTGGAGAGCCTTGCCGCAGCAGGCAGGGAGTTCGGCGATGTTACCACAACTGCACTGGGTGTATGCGAGCTGACCTCATGCACTCCCGAGACAAGGGGCGCTATGGAGACAAAGCTCAGGGAGCTCAAGGCTGCTCTCACCTCAGCACAGGGAGATACTCAGCAGCTGGCGCAGTTCACGGGCAGCAGCGAGATGACATTCGAGGAGTGCAAGCTGGCAGCGGAGATAGTCACAGCATCTGCAAGCGGTGAACAGCTCCTCCCCGACATTATCTCCGACAGCCGCTGGAACGGCTTCAAGGAGCCTGCACAGGCACTTATCGGCACAGGTAAGTCCCTTTCACAGGTAAAGGAGGAGCTTCTCTCAAAATTCGAGCCATCGGTGCTTGAATACAATGCCTCCGACGCTCTTGTAAGGTGGAAGACCGCACAGGGCAAATGGTTCCTTGCAAAGAGCATTGGAAGCAGCAAGCTTGTAAAGGAGCTTGCCGCACACGCCAAGACCTCATCGACGGTAACAAAAGAGAACATCACGCAGTTCTATGACAAGATAAACCAATTCAAGCAGCTGAAGCAGAATATTGCTTCCGCACAGCCCGAGCTGATGAAGTATTTCGGCAGTCTCAGACTTGACGAGAACGCGGACTGGGCAGCTATTGAGAAATGCGTTGAGCGCTCCTCACAGCTCGGCGAAAGAGTTTCAGCTTCGACATTCAGTCCCGAGATAAAGCAGAAGCTCTGTACCAGTCTCACCCGGGGCGTAAACGGTGATACTTCAAAGATAACCTCAGACTTTGCCGCTCTTGAGAATGTGGCTTCACAGCTCCGCAGCAGCTTCGGCATAAATACCGACAAGCTCATTACGGGCGACAGCTGGTGCAGCGACGCTCAGCAGAAGGCAGATGCCGTCATCGATGCACTTCCTCAGCTGAAGGAATGGACGGGTATCGTAACTATCTGCAACAGACTCAGAGAGCTCGGCATCGGCAATGTGGCAGATGCCTACATGAACGGCGAGGTGCCGACTGAGCAGCTTATAGGAGCATTTGACTGTGATATCAGCAAGGCTATGGTCACAAGCACTATATCACGCACTCCCGAGCTTGCAAAGTTTCAGGGAACACTTTTCGAGGACACCATAAGACGTTTCGGAGAGGTGCTTGATAGCTTCTCCACACTGTCCATCAAGGAACTGGCAGCAGAACTGTCAGCAAAGATACCCACACCGGGAAGTTCCGCAAACAGCTCTGAGATAGGCATACTCCAGAAAGCTATAAAGTCGGGCGGAAGAATGATGTCCATCCGAAAGCTTTTCGACAGCATACCAAATCTGCTGCGCAGGATGTGTCCCGTAATGCTTATGAGCCCCATATCCGTGGCACAGTACATCGACCCGTCCTATCCCAAGTTTGACCTTGTTATCTTCGACGAGGCTTCTCAGCTTCCGACCTGTGAGGCTGTGGGCGCTATTGCAAGAGGAGAAAATGTCATCGTAGTCGGCGACCCGAAGCAGCTTCCGCCTACAAGCTTCTTTGCTTCAAATCAGGTTGACGAGGAGAACTATGAAAAAGAAGACCTTGAAAGCGTTCTGGACGACTGTCTGGCGCTGTCCATGCCGCAGAAGCATCTGCTCTGGCATTACCGTTCGCGTCATGAGAGCCTTATCGCATACAGCAACTCCAAGTATTACGAGAATAAGCTCTACACATTCCCGTCGCCTGACGATCAGGTATCTGAGGTAAGCTGGGTACACGTTGAGGGCTATTATGACAAGAGCTCTACCCGTACCAACAAGGCGGAGGCACAGGCTGTTGTTGAGGAGATCTGCCGCAGACTGAGAGATCCCGAGCTGAGAAAGATGAGTATCGGTGTCGTTACATTCAGCCTTCCCCAGCAGAACCTCATAGACGACCTGCTCATAGATGCATATCGCGAGGATCCCAAGCTTGAGGAATACGCCAACGAGATGTATGAGCCCATACTCATAAAGAACCTTGAAAATGTTCAGGGTGACGAGCGAGATGTTATCATGTTCTCCATCGGCTACGGTCCCGACAAGGAAGGCAAGGTTTCCATGAACTTCGGACCTCTCAACCGTGACGGCGGCTGGAGGCGTCTTAATGTTGCTATCTCACGTTCAAAGTGCAAGATGATAGTATTCTCTGTCATCACGCCAGATATGATAGACCTTTCACGCACACGCTCCGACGGTGTTGAGGGACTCAAAGGCTTCCTCGAATTTGCTGCAAGGGGTAGGAGCGCTCTTCCTGTACGAGCCGGCACTAAGAGCAGTTCGGAGGGCTTCGAGACAGTAGTTGCCGAGGAGATAAGAAAGCTGGGCTATGAGTGCAGGTGCAGTGTAGGCTGCTCTGATTATAAGGTTGATGTGGCAGTGGTAAATCCCGACAAGCCCGATACCTACATAATGGGTATCAACTGCGGAAACGAGGCTTACTTCCGCAACGGCACCGCCAGCGACAGAAGCCTGTCTCAGCCAAGTGTGCTGAGGGGACTGGGCTGGAACGTCATGAGCGTTTATATCATCGACTGGCTGGACAATAAGGAAAAGGTCCTCAGCAAGATAAAGAACGAGGTAGATGCAGCTGTTGAGCGTTACCGTCATCCCGAGGCAGCACCCAAGGCTGAGGAAAAGAAGAAGCAGGAGCTGGTATTCGAGACCGAGGAGGTAAGCAGTTTCTCCGAGAGCTTTGACGAGTTCAAGCCCTTTAAGATAAAGGCACTGGGAAGCTCGGAAAACTTCAGCGAGCCAAGTCTTGCAAAGATAAGCAAGTGCATAAATGATATACTGGCGGCAGAAGCTCCCATGAACAAGAAGACACTTTCAAAAAAGACCTTCTCATGCTGGGGAATATCTCGTCCCGGAGCCAATATGAAGGCTCTGTTCGAGTCTGCATTTGAAAAGGCTGATGCAAAGGTCACAACAGCGGGCGAGAACGAGTATGTATGGCTGGGCACACAGGCTCCGGAGGAGTATGACAAGTGCCGCACAGTCTATAAGGACGACGAAAAGCGTGACATAGACGATGTGGCTCCCGAGGAGATAGCTGTGGGCATAAAGGAAATAATGTCTCGTCAGGTAGCTATGGAGCGCGCCGACCTTCTTCGCGAGGTGGCACATCTCTTCGGCTTCACGAGGATAACTCCCACCCTTGAGACCTCGGTGGCTCTGGGCATAAAGGCTGCAAAACAGCGCGGCTGGGTAGGCTTTTCCGAAGACGGAAGAGTATCATATACTGGAAATTAATAATACGGAGGACGAAATTGAAACGACTTCTGATAATAATCGGAAAGATTATAGTAAAGGTGCTGAGACTTATGCACCGCAACGCAGGAAACCTTCCCGGAATAATCCTGTGGCATCTTTCAAGGCATAAGGCAGTATCCATGTTCAAGGTGGACTGCCCCATAATCGCGGTAACGGGAACCAACGGAAAGACCTCAGTTACCAATTGTATTGCTCAGCTCTTTGAGCGCAGCGGCAAGAAGATAATCATCAACAAAGAGGGCAACAACCTTGATACGGGAATATGCTCCCTTCTGCTAAGACACTGCGATATGTCGGGCAAGGTCAGGGCTGACTACCTCATACTGGAGACCGACGAGTCTCATGTTCCCGTTGTGTATTCACAGCTGAAGCTTGACACACTGGTGGTGCTTAACTTCTTCCGCGACCAGCTGGACAGAAACGGCGAGATGGAGACCCTTATCCAGAAGATAAACGGCTTCTGCAAGACCTTTGAGGGCAATCTTATCCTCAATGGCGACGACCCGAATACTGCTCGTCTTGGCAGAGCTAATCCCAAAAACAAGAACGTGAAGTACTTCCACGCAGAGCCCTATGCCTTTGCGACACAGAAGATTTTTGAAGCCTCGGAGGGGCGCTTCTGCCCCTTCTGCGGTGAGGCGCTGGAGTACGATTACTACCAGTACTCACACATCGGCAAGTTCATATGCAAAAAGTGCGGCTTCGGTAACTATGAGCCCTATATCACCGCAAAGGATATCGACCTTGAAAAGCCTGTGTTCACAGCTGACGGTCATACTTATTCTCCAAAGCTCAACAGCATTTACAACGTCTATAATATGACAGCTGTTGCAGCTGCTGCAAAGCTCTACGGCATAGAGCAAAAGATAACCGACGGAGTTATCAACAGCTATACCGTCAAGAACGGACGTATGGAGAACTTTATGCTGGGTGACAGAAAGGCAACTCTCAACCTTGCGAAAAACCCTGTGGGAGCAAATATGACTCTCCGTGTTATGAACGAGATGCAGGGCGAAAAGGAGCTCCTTTTCGTGCTCAACGACAATGTGGCTGACGGTCTGGACGTATCGTGGATATATGATATCAACTTCAGTATCTTTGAGCGTGTGACAAGAGTAGTCACATCGGGCACAAGAGCATATGATATTGCAGTCCGTATCAAGACCGCAGGCTATGACCCTGCAAATATAGTAGTGCGTCCCGACCTTGACGAGGCTGTTGAGGAGCTTGCCCGCACTGAGGGAAGAAAGTTCGTGATTGCCAACTATACGGCAGTTCAGCCCACAAGAAGCGCATTGAAGCGCTATATCGCAAAGCATGGAGGTAACAAATGAAAACTATAAAGATACTTCATATGTACGCCGATATGCTTGACCTCTACGGCGACAGCGGCAACATGGAGGTGCTCCGGTTCCGCTGCAAAAAGAGAGGCATAGAATGTCAGATAGACAAGTATTCCATTGATTCAGATATGCCCGACTTCAGCTCCTATGACCTTGTATACATAGGAGGAGGTGCGGACCTTGAACAGCAGCACATCTCCGAGGACCTGCTTAAATGCAGGGAGGGCATCATCAAGGCATACAGGAACGGAACATTCCTGTTCCTTATCTGCGGCGGTTATCAGCTTATGGGCAAATACTACCGTGACGCAGACGGCAACGATATAAAGGGACTCGGTCTCTTTGACTACTTCACAGTTGCACCTAACAGCCGCAGAAAGCGCTGTATCGGTAATATCGTTATCGAAACAAAGATAACGGGCAAGGCTGTCAAGGTTGTGGGGTTTGAGAACCACGGAGGACAGACTCAGGGTATAAAGACGCCTTTTGGCAAGGTGCTTTACGGCAACGGAAACTGCTCAAAGAGCGAAGCAGAGGGCTACTGCGAGAAGAACGTCATCGCCACATATCTCCACGGACCCTGCCTGTCAAAAAATCCCGAGATATCGGACTACATGATAGAGTACTGCATAAACAGGGGAGAGTCTGAGCATATCGCTCTCGAGCCTCTTGACGATACGCTTGAAAAAGAGTGCCGACAGGTAATGCTGGACAGGCTGCTGAAGAAGTGATACTGCGCAACAGACAGTTGCTTGCTTTTTGATACAGCTGTGGTATAATAGCCTTGAGGTGATAAACTATGGAAACCAAAAACGTAATACTCGAACTCAGAAACAAACACGGTCTTTCACAGGATGAGCTTGCAGAAAAGGTATTTGTTACCAGACAGGCTGTATCACGCTGGGAGACAGGGGACACTGTCCCGAACACAGAAACGCTGAAGCTGCTGTCCAAGCTTTTTGACGTTTCCATCAACACTCTTCTCGGCTCGCCGAGACAGCTGAAATGCCAGTGCTGCGGAATGCCTCTTGAGGACGGCATGATCAGTAAGGAAACGGACGGAAGCTTCAACGAGGACTATTGCAGATGGTGCTATGCTGACGGCAAGTTCATGTACCACAACATGGACGACCTTATAGATGTCTGTGTTAAGCATATGGCTGAGCAGGGCTTTTCCGAGGAGCAGGCTCGCTCATACATGAAGGAGATGCTTCCCAAGCTTGACTACTGGAAGCAGGGGAAGGATCTTGATGATGACGGTGTTGAAGAGTTCAAACAGAAACTCATAGAGGAATTCAATGCTCTGAATATCGAGGGAATGCCAAAGGTCGAAAAGCTCAATGCTCTTGTGGGAGCCTATGTGAATATAGAGTATCCGCTTCCCAACGGCAATATGGTGAAGCTCCTTGATGACAATGCAACATACCTCGGCAATCAGCTGGAAAGCGAGCTTGGCGACGGACGTTACTTCGGAGTCATAGCAAATGCGGATATCCTTATGGTAGTATCTTATGGCGAGGACATAACCGATCCTGAGCTGATACTCTACAAAAAAAGATGACTTTATGGCGGACACCATCGTGTCCGCTTTGTCATTTTTAAGGGAGAACCTCCATAGTATGTATAAGAACGATGTGGAGGAAGCTATGATATTCAGAAGCAAGATAATAAGGGATACAGTTATTTTAACAGTTATGCAGCTGTTTCTGGACTCGGCTGCATTGCTGCTCAATGTTTTCATAACAAAAAATCTGGGATCATCAGCAATTGGCATACTGTCTCTCATGGGTTCATTTCTGGGACTGGCGGGCATACTGTCAAACGGCAATGCTTTTCTGTGTACCAGCCGCCTTGTCTCCGAGGAGCTGGGGAAGCCCGGCGGTGACCCTAACGGAGTTCTCGCACACGGCATAAAGTTGTGCCTGCTGCTGAGCGCCGCTGTGTCTGCGGCAGTTGTCATATTTGCCGAGCCTGTCAGTCTACGGTTCTTCAGCGGCGCCCACATGACCGCAGCCCTCAGAAAGATGCCCTTTGCACTTGTGACGGGAGCGGTCTCTGCTTGCCTGAAAGGATACTTCAATGCGACACGGTGGGCTGCGGTCTCAGCAGCAGGCGATATAGCGGAGTTTGCGGCGAGATGCGGCTATATAGTTGCAGTGACGCTCATGACCGGAGATGTGACAGAGGACAAAGTATGCGGCATAATGATAGGCGGCGTCATAACAGGAAACGCGGTCTCACTGCTCCTTCTGGGAACTGTCTTTATAAAGACTTACCGCAGGTCACAGGGAAGGTGCTCACTATCGTTCAGACGCTATGCGGCATTTTCTTTTCCAATAATGGGCGGAAGTATTCTCACAGCTGTTCTAAGCAGTACAAACGATGCTCTGATACCCATATGTCTGCGGCAGTACGGAGATTCCGCAGGAAAGGCGCTGGGAGAGTTCGGCGTATTTGAGGGGATTGTCATCCCTACGCTTTTCTTCCCGTCGGTGGTATTATGCTCGGTATCGGGGATAATAGTCAGCGAAGCCGCTCGCGCAAGAGCGGCGGGAAACAGCGAAAGGATACGCCGCATGACAGAACGGTTAAATGCGTGTACACTTATGTTTTCTGTTTTTGCGGCAGCTGTTCTAATGCGCTTCGGAAGCGTCATAGGAGAGCAGCTCGGCGGCGGTTCGCTTGCAGGAAGAATGATAACTGTTATAGCTCCTGTGGTGCCGTTTATCTATATGGAGATAGTTCTGGAGTCACTGATAAAGGGACTGGGTCTCCAGAGCTTTTCGTCCGTGAATTACCTTGCCGAGTATATCATAAGGATAGCAGCAGTGCTGCTGCTTGTTCCGCGGATAGGCTTCTATGGTATCGTAGTATCCTATTATGCCAGCAATATCATCGGGAACTGTTCACGTTTCATAAGGATAATAAAAGCATCGGGAGCAAAAGCCGCTCTTTTGAGGACAGTTGTTTTGCCTGTGATGCTTGCGTTTTCAACAATGTCTCTGTCGGAGCTCATATTCCGTTTCATGGGGCTTACAGACGAAAAAATGCTGTATTCAGCCATGTTCGTTGCTGTATGGGGTGTGTTTTACTGTCTTATCTTCTCCGCTTTGGGAAAAGTAAAGCTATTTAGTAAATCAGAAGCAGTTTTATTTAGTGATAATGCACAACAAACAGTTAGCCGCGTACTATGAAATGTAGAAAATTTTATGTTAGTATTGCAATTTTTTTATTAATGAATTATAATATTTGTATGCCGTACATAAAAAACGGATAAACCATTTAAGAGGAGAAACTTTACCATGAAAGAATATGATGTAAACAAAGTCAAAAACATAGCATTTGCAGGCCATAACGGCTCGGGAAAAACTTCTCTTGCAGAGGCGATCCTTTACAAGGCAGGAGCTTCCGACCGACTCGGCAAGACTGCTGACGGCACAACTGTTTGCGATTACGATCCCGAAGAGATCAAGAGACAGATATCCATCGGTACGTCTCTTGCTTCATTTGAATATAACGGATTAAAGGTAAATCTGCTCGACACTCCCGGTCTGTTCGACTTTGCAGCCGAAATGATCGAGGGCATCAGAGCTTCCGATACCGTAATGATAACTGTTTCCGCTAAGTCCGGCGTCAAGGTAGGCGCAAGAAAGGCTTATGACGAAGCGGTAAAGCAGGGCAAGTCCAAGATGTTCGTTGTTACAAAGATCGACGACAAGGACGCTAATTTCTTCAATGTGCTCACAGAGCTCAAGACCGTTTTCGGTCCTACTGTATGCCCTGTTGTAGTCCCCGTTGTCAGCAACGGAAAGATCGTTGAGTACGTTAACCTCATCGAGATGAAGTGCTACAAGTACGACGACAAGGGCAACGCTATCGAGACCGATATGCCCACAGCTGAGATATCCGAGAAGTTCGAGTACCGTGTTGACGGTCTGGTAGCTGCCGTTTCAGAGGCTGTTGCAGAGACCTCAGAGGAACTTATGGAGAAGTTCTTCGAGGGCGAGGCATTTACTCAGAAAGAGCTCATCGACGGTATCCACGACGGTATGAACCGCGGAATCATCACACCTGTTGTATGCACATCTGCTGCTGATCTTGCAGGTATAGATATGCTTCTGAAGGAGATAGAGCTTCTGCTACCGTCACCCAACGAGGTATACTCCGCTGAAGCTTACACTCCCACAAAGGACGTTATCGAGGTAGCCTGCAATACAGAGGATCCTCTTTCAGCATTTGTATTCAAGACAGTTGCCGATCCTTTCGTAGGCAAGATGTCATTTATAAGAGTTATGTCAGGCAAGCTCACATCAAACTGTGATGTTATCAACTCAACAACAGGTACCTCGGAGAAGATAGGCAAGCTCTATAATCTCTGCGGCAAGAAGCAGACCGAGGTCTCCGCAGCATATGCAGGTGATGTAGTTGTAGCTTCCAAGATCTCTGCCAATACAGGCGATACACTGTCAGACTCAGCAAGAGTTGTTGAGTTTGCAGGCATGGAGTTCCCAAGACCCTGCTATTCAATGGCAGTAAAGGCTAAGGCTCAGGGCGATGAAGCTAAGATCTCAGCAAGTATCCAGAGACTTATCGAGGAGGATCCCACTCTCACATATGTTCAGGACGAGACAACCAAGGAGCAGATACTCAGCGGTCTCGGCGAACAGCATATCGAGGTAGCAGCTGCAAAGCTCAAGACCAAGTTCGGTGTTGAGGTCAACCTGACAGTTCCCAAGATAGCTTACAAGGAGACTATCCGCAAAAAGGTAAAGGTTCAGGGAAGACACAAGAAGCAGTCGGGCGGTCACGGACAGTTCGGTGATGTATGGATCGAGTTCGAGCCCTGTGTAAGCGATACTCTCGTATTCGAGGAGAAGATCTTCGGCGGAGCTGTTCCCAAGAACTTCTTCCCCGCAGTTCAGAAGGGACTTGAGGAGTCCGTAAAGAAGGGCGTTCTTGCAGGCTGCCCCGTAGTCGGACTGAAGGCTATACTGGTAGACGGTTCATATCACCCTGTTGATTCCTCGGAAATGGCATTCAAGACTGCCGCTTCCATCGCATACAAGGAGGGACTCCGTCAGGCAGACCCTGTAATGCTTGAGCCTATCGGCGAGCTGAAGGTAACAGCTCCCGACGAGAACACAGGCGATATCATGGGCGAGCTGAACAAACGCAGAGGCAGAGTTCTCGGCATGGAGCCTGCAGGCAGCGGCAATACCGTTATTCAGGCAGAGGTGCCCATGCGTGAGATGCACGACTTCGCAATGTACCTCCGCCAGACCACAAGAGGCATGGGAAGCTTCACATTCGATTTCGTAAGATATGAGCAGCTCCCTGCAAACCTCCTGACAGAGGTGATTTCCGCAGTAGGAAATGTTGAATAAGTATATCAGAGGCTGCCGCAGCTGCGGCAGCCTTTTTGTGTCCGTTCGGGGCTTGATTTATTTTTGTCAGTGTGGTATAATATAATTTGAAATTAAATGAAAGAAGTGTTGTTCACATGACAAAGATAACTATTTTCTCGGGTTTCCTCGGTGCAGGAAAAACCACTCTTATAAAGAAGCTCATTCAGGAGGGATATAAAGGCGAAAAGCTGGTGCTTATCGAGAACGAATTCGGTCAGATAGGCATTGACGGCGGATTTTTACAGGATGCCGGCGTGGAGATAACAGAAATGAATTCCGGCTGTATCTGCTGCAGCCTTGTCGGTGACTTCGGAAAGGCTCTGGAGAAGGTCCTTGCAGACTATGCTCCCGACCGTATCCTTATCGAGCCCTCCGGTGTCGGCAAGCTCAGTGACGTTATCCGCGCAGTTCAGAACATCAACGCTCACGATGTGGAGCTTGACGGATTCACAACGGTAGTTGATGCAAAGAAGTACAAGATGTATATGAAGAATTTCGGCGAGTTCTTCGATAATCAGATAACATACGCAAGCTGCCTCATTCTCAGCCATACAAGCGGACTCTCACAGGAGAAGCTTGATGAGTGCGTAAAGAGCCTGCGCGAGAAAAATCCGGCAGCTCCCATTGTTACAACAGAGTGGGATCAGCTCACAGGCGCACAGCTTGTTGACGCTATGACACAGAAGAACACACTCGATGATGAGCTGAAGGAGCTCCTTGAGGAGGCTGCAATGCACGATCATCACCACCACCATGACGATGATGAGGACGAGCATGAACACCATCATCACCACCATGACGATGATGAGGACGAGCATGTACACCATCATCACCACCACCATGATGATGACGAGGACGAGCATGAACACCATCATCACCACCATGATGATGACGAGGATGAGCACGAGCACCATCATCACCACCATGACGATGACGATGACGAGCATGAGCACCATCATCATGATCACGGTCCCGACTGCACCTGCGGCTGTCACGACCATGACCACGATCATGAGCATCACCATCACCACCACGCTGATGATGTATTCACAAGCTGGGGCAGAGAGACTACAAGGACATACACTGTCGAGGAGATCACCGCTGCTCTCAATGCTCTCGGTGATGAAGAAAAGTACGGCATGATACTCCGTGCAAAGGGAATCGTTGCAGGTGCTGACGGAAAATGGATACACTATGACTATGTTCCCGGTGTGCCGGATGTCCGCAGCGGAAGCGCAGGCACCATCGGCAGACTCTGCGTTATCGGTTCAAAGATAAATGAAGAGGCTATTGCCGAGCTTTTCAACGCCTGATCGAAAGGAGCTTTTATAATGCCTGATCAGAATGATGTAATACCGATATACCTCTTTCTCGGCTTTCTTGAGTCGGGAAAGACAAAGTTCATACAGGAGACATTAGAGGACAGACGCTTCAACAAGGGTGAGAAAACTCTTCTCCTTATCTGTGAGGAGGGTATTGAGGAGTACGATATCTCCCGTATGCCCAAGAAGAACATCGTTACCCATGTAATTGAGGACAAGGAAGACTTCACCATGGAGAACTTCACAAAGATACTCAAGGACAGCGGTGCAGAGCGTATCGTTGTTGAGTACAACGGTATGTGGACCATGGACGAGTTCTTTAAGGCTATGCCCGATGAGACTACTATCGCACAGGTTATGTGCTTTGTGGACTCCACCACATTCATGAACTACAATTCCAATATGCGCAGCCTTGTTGTGGATAAATTCAACACTACGGAAATGGTGGTTTTTAACCGTTTCGAGAAGAGCTTTGACCCCAACGAGTTCCATAAGATCGTAAGGGGAGTTTCAAGACGTGCTGAGATAGTTTATGAGTATTCTGATGGACAGATAGCCTACGATGATATCGAGGATCCGCTTCCCTTTGATGTTGAGGCAGACGAGATCACCATTGAGGACAAGGACTTCGCTCTCTGGTACAGAGATATAATGGAAGAGCCAATGAAGTATGACGGAAAGATCATGACCTTCAAGGGACTTACCGCCAAGAACAGCAAGTTCCCCGAGTACACTTATGCTGTGGGACGTCATATCATGACCTGTTGTGTTGAGGATATCCAGTACTGCTGGATGGTAGCTCAGGACGAGAGCGGAAACGAGCCGCCCAACAAGGAATGGATAACCATTACAGGAAAGATAAGCGTTCAGAAGCACAAGCTCTACAAGGGCAAGGGACCTGTACTTATGGTGCAGAAGGTTGAAAAAGCCGAAGCTCCCGAGCAGCCTGTGGCTACATTCTATTAATAGTAAAGCTCCCGTTCAGGCGGGAGCTTTTAACATTGTGTTCAACAGTGTGTTGAAAAAAATATTCCGTGTTGATAATAAACAGTTGAATATAAACAAAGGGAGGCTTCTGATAAAGTCTCCCTTATGTTTTTATTTGTACTTTCTTATGTTCAGCACTCTGATAGAGTTGAGTATGAGCAGCATTGCCGTGCCCGAGTCAGCGAAAACAGCCAGCCACATATTGGGGTGACCGATGAGACCAAGCACCAGCACAGCCGCTTTTACCGCCAGTGCAAAGATGATGTTCTCGTAGGAGATACGCAGTGTTTTATCGGCTATTTTCTTAGCCTTTACCACTGAATCAGGCTCGGAGTTCATGAATACTGCGTCCGCAGCCTCCAGTGCAAGGTCGGAGCCGCTGTGCATTGCTCCGCCCACATCTGCGCCTGCAAGCACTGGACCGTCGTTGAAGCCGTCGCCTACGAACATGACTGCACCCTTTTCCCTGCGGATACGTTCTATCTCTGCAAGCTTTCCGTCGGGGAGAAGGTCTCCCTTAGCGGAGTCAACTCCAAGCTGTTTAGCCATAGCCAGTGCATTGTCATTCTTGTCTCCTGTGAGCATTGCAGTAGCGATACCCATTTGTCTCAGCTGTGAAACAGCCTCGGCGGAGGTCTTCTTAACGGTGTCGGATACAACTATCCTGCCCTGTATCTCGTCGTCAACAGCGATATACACTATGCTTCCGAGAGGAGTCTCCTCATCAGGAACCGAAATATTGTTTTCTGACATAAGCCTTTCGTTACCGCAGAGAATGTTCCTGCCGTCCAGAACAGCGGAAACACCGCGGCCTGCTATCTCGGTGGTCTTTTCCGAAGTGAAGAGCCTGCTGTCATTCTGCCTGCAATAGTCCACAATACTCTCGGCAACAGGATGAGTAGAGCTCTGCTCACAGCTTCCGCATATGGAGAGGAGCTCCTTTTCACCAAGCTTGCCGTAGGACTTTACCTCTGTGACGGAGAAGCTTCCGTTAGTGAGTGTACCTGTCTTATCAAAGGCAACAGCCTTTACGCTGCCAAGAGCTTCTATGGCATTTCCGCCCTTGAACAGTATTCCCAGCTTTGACGCTGCGCCGATACCCGAGAAGTACGCAAGAGGCACACTGAGTACCAAAGCGCAGGGACAGCTGATTACAAGGAAGGTAAGTGCAGAGTATATCCACTTGCTCCAGTCTCCAGTGATAAGAGATGGAACGATAGCGGTAAGAACTGCAATTGCAATAACAATAGGTGTGTAGATTTTTGCGAAACGTGTGATGAAGCGGTCTATCTTCGGCTTTGCGGCGGAAGCATCCTCGACAGCCTGTGCTATCTTTGATATCATGGAATCAGAGGCAGCTGCCGTAGCCTTCAGAGTAAAGGTATCAGACAGGTTTATGCAGCCGGACAGTACTTCATCGCCCTTTCTTACAGTGAGGGGAACAGGTTCGCCGTTTACAGCAGAGGTGTCGATCCTTGACTCCCCCGACTCTACGATACCGTCGGCAGCTATTCTTTCGCCCGCCTTTATGCGGAGAATATCGCCCACCTCGATCTCGTCGGAGTGTATCCTTCTGAACTCACCGTCGATAAGTACATCAGCTTCCTCGACCTTAAGATCTGCAACATCTGTGATAGCCTTGCGGCTTCGGGAGACTGCATAATTCTCAAACAGCTCACCGATACGGAAGAAAAGAACGACTCCCACAGCCTCGGCGTATTCACCAAGGGCGAAAGCACCGATGGTTGCAACTGTCATAAGGAAGTTCTCGTCGAAGAAGTTCTTGTTTTTAAGGTTCTTGAAGGTAGCAATAAGAACATTACAGCCAAGAATAAGATAAGCTGCAACATAGAGCGCAATTGTAAGCGGCTTTATATCAAGGAGCTTTCCGCTGAGAACAGCTGCCGCAAAGATAATTATACCTATTATAAGAGGAATGATATCTTTTTTGAGGCTCTCATGCCTTTCCGAATGAGAGTGAGTATGCTCTGTCTCATGATCCTCATGCTCTGCATGACTGTGGCGCTTGATCGCAGGAGCGATAACGACACCTGCTTCGATAACGTTTGCCACCTGATTTATCTTTTCAAGAAGCTCGTCGGTAATATTGCCCTTGATCCTGAACTTTTTCATGGGAAAGTTCAGCACAGCAGACTCAACTCCGTCAAGTTTGCCTATAGCTTCCTCGATCTTGGCACCGCAGTGAGCGCAGTCAAGGTTTTCGATGGTGTATTCCTCACCGCTGTTGTGTTCATGTTCATGTTCATGCTCATGGTCGTGACCGCAGCCGCACTCCTCATCGTGGTGATGGTGATGTTCATGCTCATGCTCGTGACCACAGCCGCACTCTTCATCGTGGTGATGGTGATGTTCATGCTCATGGACGTGACCGCAGCCGCACTCTTCATCGTGGTGATGGCGATGTTCATGCTCATGGTCGTGACCGCAGCCGCACTCTTCATCGTGGTGATGGTGGTGCTCATGCTCATGGTCGTGACCGCAGCCGCACTCTTCATCGTGGTGATGGTGGTGTTCATGCTCATGGCCATGCTCGTGGTCGTGACGGTGGGAGTGATGATGAGCCTCCTCAATGGCAGCGATTATTACGCCGGCTTCGATGGAGTTTGCGACCTCGTTGATCTTTTTGATAAGTTCATCGGTGAGATCACCCTTTATTTTGATTTTTTTCATGGGGAAGTTAAGCACAGCCGACTCGATACCTTCAATCTTGCCGATAGCTTCCTCTATTTTAGCACCGCAGTGAGCGCAGTCCAGATTTGATACAGAAAAATTTTTTTCCATAAGGTCACTATCCTTTCTCATATGAACGATTGTTCATATGTTTAATATATCATATTTGGAAGCGTTTGTCAATAGTCTGCCTTAGATTTCTTGCAAAAGGGATATTATAATGGTATAATACCTATATAAAGCCATGAGATAGTTAGCTTCGGTTAACTTATTCACATCAAAAGAAGCTCCTCAAAAACTTGGATGATGAGTGGTTAGGTGAAATAATGGCGCTTTTACGGCAATAATCACAAATGTTTTATGCAGCTAACAAGAATAGAGATTTTTTTGAAATCTTTTCGTCTTTTTCGGCTTCATAAATCACTTATATATGAAAGCTTTCATAATGGCTTCGCAGAAGCTTCCTTTTCCGGGAGCATACCCAATTCTTCGGAGCCCCAAAAGGAGTGATAATATGGATGCCGTAACTAAATCTGTCAACGGAGGTGACACAGCGATTTTTACAGTATTTACAGAAAGTGATACAGTTCCCAAGCCTGACAATACGGTTAACGAGCTTATATTGAACTGTTCGACCTCCAAGGAGAGCCTTAGCAAGCTTTACACAATGTTCAAGGACAGTGTTTTTGCTGTGGCCTTCGGTATAACATCTGATTATCATTTGTCACAGGACTGTGTGACCGAGACCTTTGTCAGACTAACTCAGGTAAAGAAATTCTCCGCAAAGAAAGGGGACGGCAAAGGTTTTATCCTCACAATAGCGCGCAACGTTGCATTAGAGTTTCGCCGAAGGTACAAAAGAGAGATATCAAACTTCATAATACAGAGCTACGGCGAGGCTGAAAAGACTGTCGAGGACAGTATTTACATAAATCAGCTTCTGAAGCATCTTAACGATGTACAGAGGCAGACCGTTATACTCAGATGCTGTGCGGAGCTTACTTTCAAGCAGATAGCAAAGGTAATGAGATGTCCCGAAACAACGGTCAAATCAAGGTACAAAAAAGCAATATCCATATTACAGGAAAAGGCAGGTGAAGATCAGTGAAAGATAAAAATATCAAAGGAGATCCCGAGTTTGAGAATAAGCTCAGAGATAAAATGAAGGAGCTTTCATCAAATGTTGATTGTTTCGACAAGATCTCCGCAAGAGCTTTTCCTGAAAAAGATTCGGATTTTTCCGACAGCGAGTTTACCGTAAGCGACCTTGAGAACGTTACGGGCAAGCACAGAGCAGCACCTGTACTCAAGTGGATAGCCGCAGCTGCGGCGGTGGTCATCTGTGTGGGAGTTCTTCCCAAGACAGCCTTTGTACAGGAATTTATGACTGGTCTCCGCAAGGGAGGCGATGAAAAGTACCGTCAGCTTGTATCAGAGATACTTTCAGAGACAGAAGAACACACCTATGATATATATGATATGCCGCTGAAGGACTATGTTGCTTCCGATATACTTGTGGATCCGCTTTACAGAAGTCCCTTTGAGGAAAGTGACGACGATGAGATAAGAGTCCGCTTTTTCGTAAGGACTGCCGCACCTGACATTTTTACCGATCAGGTCTATGCAGTTGAGTATAAGGGCGAATTTGGCAGGTCAAGTATCCTTGCAGCTGCGGAATCAAATTCAAAATACAGCGACAAGGAGTTTGAAGAACTTAGCAATGACTATTATTTCATGTCCCGTTCCGAAGCACAGTACGCTGCGGATAGGCATTTCACAGGAGACAAATACGGAAATATGCTTGATCAGGACGGCAATATTGTTGCAGCTGCTTCATTTGATTACAAATGCTTCATAAAAGACGGCGATGACATCAGGGCGGTTACTGCACAGGTGCTTTATTCAATGGGAGAAAACAGCGGAAGCAATTATGATATGTTCATTGGAGCTTATGACGATAAAACAGAGAACTACACTGCTGTTGATGTGCCCGATAATAAGGATATGTGGAAATGCTCGATAAACTTTGACGGCACTTCGGCTATGCCCGTGGAGGACGTTGGAAGCTTCGTAAGAAAGGATTACTTCAGCGATATCAGCGATTCAGTCACATCGGAGTCAATGGCTTACTACTTACCATTTGAAGATGCAGCTGACAGTTTGCTAAGTGACGGTCATACCGACTTGCTTGAAATAGTTCCCGATATGCAGGAGAAAACTGCAATTACCGCACCTGCGGCGTATGCGTCAAAATGCATGATGCAGGTCTATATACCGCCTTTCAATTTCTTCTTGTATTCGTCAGACAGCAATGCCAAGATACTGATAAAAGTGGAAGGCATTGACGAAGAGATCAGGATACATCGATCAGATGTTATTGATCATATTGGCGAAAATGACATCTCATCGGATGAAATGGAGAAGATTGCCGCCGAAAATGAAAAGATAGAAGCAGAAATATCAAAACAGGCGCAGAAAGCTCAGGAAGTCTATGAACAGGAACAGATCAGAAAGTATGCAGAAGCTAACAGCATTGAATCTGTAACAGTCCCAGAGGAATTTCTGTTTGATCCTCCAAAAGATCCTGCATTCACTTTTACAACATCCAATTAAGCAGCTTACGGAAGTTCGCTTACGATATAATTTGAATTGCAAAAGAAAGTTCAGATACAGCCCTTCGAGAGATCGAGGGGCTGTTTTTTGCAAAAAAAGTGCTGTCTGTGGGGGCACAGACAGCGGAGTGAGGAATGGAATTGGGGTGTATATTAACGACTGAAAACCAGTCTGGGATCAAGCAGCAGTCCTGAGCTTCCTGTGATGGATCACAGAAGTTCCGAGACTCTTGTTTAATGTATGCTCAAATGAAGCCATATTGAGGATAAGAGCTCCTATCCATGCAGAGGCTTCTGCATAGGCAGTGGCTCTGAAGCCGATAACATTTATAAAGAGGGCAATAACGCCAATTCTGAGAGCCATTTCAGCAATACCCGAGATCATGGGCACAAGGGGCTTTCCGAAGCCCTGACAGCCGTTCCTGAATACGAACAGGAAGTCAACTGCAAAGAGGAATATACCGCATATGGGGAGATATGTTCCTGCGATCTTAACAGGCTCCGAGCCGCTTACCATTATCCTTGCAAGGTAAGTGGGGAAGAACATCATTACAGAGCCGAGGATAACATAGGAGATCGTTGCGATAGCCAGACATACACGGAGTCCCTCGCGGATACGGCTGAACTTTCTTGCGCCGTAATTCTGGCTTGTGAAAGCGGACATTGCAAATCCGGCAGTGCAGGCAGGCTGCATGAACAGGTTTATGAACTTGCTGCAGGCTGAATATGCAGTAGTATATGCAACACCCAGACCGTTTACGAAGTACTGGATGACCATGCAGCCGACAGCTGTGATGGAGTTCATGAGCGCCATGGGAAGACCGTTCTTGAAAAGCTCGGCGAAGAGACTGCCGTTGCCCTTGAAGTCTTCCTTTGTGATGATGAGGACGTCTATCCTGCGTATCCTCAGCCAGCAGATGAAAGCGGATACGATCTGTGAGAATATTGTAGCGATCGCAGCTCCCTCAACGCCTGTTTTGAGCACGAATATGCAGAGCATATCAAGGCAGATATTGACGATGGTGGAGATGATGATCGCGATGAAAGGTGTCTTGCTGTCGCCCAGTGCGCGGAGTATGCAGGAGCAGAGATTGTAGGCGATAGTTGCGGTGAGACCGCCGAATATAAAGTAGCCGTAAACAAGTCCGTCATGCATTATTGCGGGATCAGTCCTGAGAAGTCCAAGTACGGGACGCAGGAAAATAATGCTGACAGTACTCAGCACAAGTGCTATCATGAAGCATAGCATTGCCGAAGAAGCCACCGAGCGGCGGAGTTTTGAGTAATCCTTTGCGCCGAAGCTCTGTGCGACTATAACTGAAAATCCGTTTGCAAGTCCCATGGAAAATCCGAATATGAGGAATGTAAGGGACGACATATTTCCCACAGCTGCGAGAGCGTTGTCTCCGAGACCCTTGCCGACGATGGCAGTGTCAGCGATGTTGTACATCTGCTGAAGCATATTGGTCAGCAGCATTGGGAAGTAGAATTTGAGGATAAGGCTTGAAACCTTACCGTTTGTGAGATCATTTGCCTTTGCCATAGTGATGCCTCCTTATGAAGCAGTTTTTTCATGTTTATTCTTTCTTTCGTTGTGATTATTATAGTCCAAGATACCAACAAATTATATCAGAAATATTGCATTTGTATCAAAAATAGGATATAATAGAAATATCACAAAATATGACCGAAACCGCAACAGGAGGTGAGTTCATGAAGACCGACAGAGATCTGAATTACAGGCTGTACATACAGCGAAATGACGGCTTTACAAGGAGTCCATTCGAGTACGAGCTGAGCTTTTACAGAGCCGTTCAGTCCGGAGACACGGAGCAGGTAAAAAAGAGGTTCGAGAGCATACGTCCCGATTTTATGAAGGGCAAGGGAACTCTTTCACAGGACCCCGTCCGCAATCTTATGTACCACTTTGTGACAGCTGTGGCACTTGTGGCGAGATATTGCGTGGAGGGCGGTCTGGGGCATGATACCGCCTATACTCTCAGCGATATTTATATACAGAGAGCTGACAAAATGAAGGACATCGAGGATCTCATCGACCTTTTCGGAGAGATGGAGCTGGACTTTGCCGAGCGCATGAGGACTCTCAAGAAAGATAATGTCATATCCCTTCATGTGCGAAGGTGTATCGACTATATCTACGAGCATCTGCATGAGGATCTTACACTCAATGTTCTGGCGGAGCACGTCGGGCTCAATCCATCATATCTGTCAAAGCTGTTTTCAAAGGAAAAGGGCATGAGCATAAAGAACTTCATCACGCGGGCTAAGATCTCCACAGCGGAAAATCTGCTGAGAAACTCTGATTTTTCCTGCCTTGATATATCTCTTGCACTCGGTTTTTCATCTCAGAGCGCATTTATCAGCGTATTCAGAAAGATCAACGGCATGACTCCCAAGAAGTTCAGGGAGCTGCACTATAAAGACGTTATCGAAGGGAATAAACACGGCGATGAATAATAAAGCTAAAAACGAAAAGAGGTCCGATGTATTGTTCGGACTTATCATAACTGCTGTAGCAACAGTGATAGGCATAGTCGGACTTATCTGTCACGAGCCGTGGTATGAGGAGGCTCAGCCCTATCTTGTGGGACGGGACGCTTCATGGTGTGAGGTGATATTCACTATCCCTCACTATGAGGGACATCCGCCGCTCTGGCATATGCTTATAAAGCTTGCCTCCTGTCTGGGACTGTCCTATGAGCTGACTATCAAGGGAGTGCAGTTCATATTCTTTGAAGCCATGATCATCATGCTGGAGCTGCGTTCACCGTTCAGCCGCGTCACAAAGGCGCTGCTGCCCACAAGCTTCTTTGTGATTTACCATTACTGTGTGCTCTCACGTCCTTATGCAATGCTTATGTTCGCAGGACTGCTCTGCGCTGAGTTTTACAGCAGCAGGCGTGAAAAACCTCTCCCGTACATACTTTCAATGATATTTTTATGTCTGTGTCACTCATACGGTATTGCATTTGCGGGAGGTATAGCTCTTGCGGACATAGCAGGTGAGATGATACGAAAGAGGAGCTTCCGCAGGACGCTTTCAGAGCTGTTTGCAAATAAGAAGCTTTTCATTGGCTATGGAGCTCTGCTTGCAGCGGCGATGGCAATTATTCTGGATATAGCTCCCAAGCAGGATACCATGGCGGTGCATCTTGATAAGACATACAGCTATCCTGTGGTACTTCTGATGTGCTTCATATTTATTCCCAGCGAGGTATTCATTACCTCATTCTCCTCAGATGCATCGAGCATACAGGACGAGGTCAACAGTATAGGCGAAATGGTTGGAGCGGCGGCGGTTTCGCTGCTGATCTGGGCTGTGATATTCATAGTCTGCAAAAAGCGCCGCATGATCGCAGAGATGATAATACCTTATTTCTGTGCGGCAGTCATAATGAGCATCTATGCCTATCCCCATCACTATGGAATGTTCCTGCTCTATGTCATATTCATTATGTGGACTGCTTCGGAAAAGGAGCCCATAAAGCTGACAGAGTTCACGGACGTAATAAAAAAGAGCGGCATTTCCGAGAAATTTGCCAAGACCTGCATCGCAGGCGGAGCAGTAATTTCAGTGGCTGTCAATATCTACTGGGACATTTACAGCTATGCCAATGATATAATGAAGCCCTATGACAATGCACCTGCGGCGGCAGAGTGGATAAAGGACATGAATATCGAGAACAGCAGGATAATGATAGCGTGGCTGACTGACGACACCAACATCTATCCCGATGCCCCCGTAACATTGAACGCCTATTTCGATAAGAACCTCTACTACAATATGGAGGGCAATGTGACATATGTTACTCACATCGTTGCAGACGAAAGGGAGATGGAGGAGGACAGAGCATATGCAAGGTCTTTTGGTGCTCCGGATTATGTCATCTGTTCATCACCTCTGGCAGTTGCGCCCATAATAGAGTCCCTTGGCTTCGATGGAGGATACGTTGCAGAAGCTTTCAGCGGCACTGCATATCGTCCGTTCAAGGATAAGCTTGATGAAAAGGGGCTGTATATCATATGCACAAAGGACAAATACAAGGAGCTTTACGGAAAAGACTATGAAGTATCATCATATAAGGAAAGCTGAGTTCCTGAGCCGCCCAAACAGATTTATTGCAAGGGTACTGATAGACGGCAAAGAGGAGACTGTCCATGTAAAGAATACAGGACGGTGCAGGGAGCTTCTCACAGAGGGCTGTACCGTATATCTTGAGGAGTCGGACAATCCTGCGAGAAAGACGCGCTTTGATCTTGTAACAGTGGAAAAGCTGCGGGATGGCGCTTCGCCGCTGCTGGTGAATATGGATTCGCAGATACCCAATGCAGCCGCCGGGGAATGGCTGAAAAAGGGAGAGCTCTTCACAAAACAGGCTGTCATCCGGCGTGAGTATACATACGGAGATTCAAGATTTGATTTCCGTATCGAGGACAGGGGAAAGGTCTCCTTTCTTGAGGTCAAGGGAGTCACCCTTGAAAATGACGGCATAGTGCTTTTCCCCGACGCACCTACCGAAAGAGGAGTAAAGCATATACATGAGCTCATCCGTGCAAAATCGGAGGGCTTCGGGGCATACATACTATTTGTGATACAGATGAAGGAGGTCACAGAGTTCAGACCCAATGATGCAATGCACAGGGGATTCGGCGATGCATTGAGGGAAGCAGAAAAGGCAGGAGTAAGGCTTCTGGCATATGACTGCATTGTGACACCCGATAGTATGACCATCGACCGACCTGTTACCATAAGAACGGAGCTGATGATATGAACTGGAAAGAATTATTATGTGACAAGAGAAGAAGGGGCTTCACTACCTCAGCAGTAAGCTCTGACCGCAGGAACGAGTTTCAGAAGGACTATCACCGTATAATCGGCAGTGCCTCATTCAGGCGGCTTCAGGACAAGACCCAGGTCTTTCCTCTTGACAGGGGAGATTTTGTACGCACCCGCCTTACCCATTCTCTCGAAGTATCGTCCTTCGGAAAATCTCTGGGACAGATGATATTCCGCTATATATTTGAGCATCGTAAGGACGAGGATATTGACGAGGAGGTTATCGGGAAAATATGCAGTGTCCTTGAATGTGCGGGACTGATCCATGATATCGGAAATCCGCCCTTCGGACATTTCGGCGAGGACTATGTCCGTGACTGGTTCAGAAGAAATCTGCCAAGGCTCGAGCTGGGCGGCAGGAGCCTTGACAGTATACTGACTCCGCAGATGGCAGCAGACTTCTATAACTTTGAGGGCAATGCGCAGGCACTTCGTCTGCTTACAAAGCTTCACTTCCTTGTGGACGAGAACGGTATGAACCTCACATATACTCTACTCAATACTATAATAAAATATCCTGTTCCGTCTACGGGTATCAACAAGAAAAGCGGCAACATCAAGGACAAGAAGATGGGCTACTATTATGCAGACAGAGAGATATTCGAGGATATAGTCAACAGTACGGGAGCTGTGGACTGCCGACATCCTTTGGCGTTCATACTGGAAGCGGCTGACGATATCGCCTACAAGACAGCTGATATCGAGGATGCGGTAAAAAAGGGCTTCATAACCTACTCTCAGCTGGTCAGTGACCTGAAGGAGCGCTATATGGAGAAATGCGCCGATGAGGGGGAGAGAGAGGAATACAGCAGAGCCGTAGAAAAGCTGGAGGACTATTATTCACAGGCGATCAAGAGAGGGATATCCTCTCCCGAGCAGAACGCGGTCCAGCGCTGGATAATCTATGTGCAGGGAGCGCTTCTGAGATGCGCAGCATACGGCTTCACCAACAACTATGACGCTATAATGGAGGGCAGCTTCCCCAAGGAGTTGCTTGCGGTATCCCACGGAAATGCTATTGCCTGTGCTCTCGGAGACATGGCTTACCGCTATGTTTTCAGCTCCAAGGAGATATACAAGCTGGAGATAGCTGCGGGAGAGATATACGAGTTTCTGCTGAACAAGCTTACCCGTGCGGCTGTGCTCTATGATACTGAATATGAAAGCTCCGCCATTGAGCAGAGGATAATGCGGCTTGTGTCGGAGAACTATATCCGTGCATACAGAGTCAGTGCTGAGGGCAAGTCCGAATCGGAAAGGCTCTATCTCAGGCTTATGCTTGTGACAGACTATATCTGCGGCATGACCGATGGTTATGCCCGAAAACTTTACAGGGAGCTGAGCGGAATTGAGTGACAAGACAAAAAAATCCCTTAAACGGCGGATATTCGATATTATCCAGATAGGCAACAAGGATGACCTCATAAGCCGTTCTTTCGACTGGTTCATAGTGGCAGTCATTATACTGAATATACTGACAGTCTTTCTGGAGACCTTTGACGAGCTGGAGGGCTTCACCACATTATTCAGAGTTATCGAGATATTCACCATATTGATATTCTGCATTGAGTACATTCTGCGCATATGGACTGCGGACTATCTTTATCCGGGAAAGAGTGAACTGTCTTCGAGACTGAAGTTCCTGTGGTCATTTGACGGTATAGTTGATCTGCTGACGATACTGCCTTTTTTCTTCTTGGAAGGCTTCATAGTATTCAGGATGCTGAGAGTGGTAAGGATATTCCATCTGTTCAGAGTTAACGCACACTATGATTCGTTCCATGTCATAACGACCGTACTCACCGAAAAAAAGAACCAGATAATCTCATCAGTGTTCATCATCATAGTGCTTATGCTTGCCTCATCTCTTGGAATGTACAGCGTTGAGCATGATGCACAGCCGGAAGCTTTCAGAAACGCATTCTCGGGTATATGGTGGAGTGTTTCTACGCTTCTTACGGTTGGTTACGGTGATATCTACCCCATAACCGTCATAGGCAAGCTTATGGCGATATGTATCGCTTTTCTCGGTGTTGGAGTAGTTGCTATTCCCACAGGTATCATAAGTGCCGGATTTGTTGAGCAGTACACGAAAAATCAGCACTCCGATGTCCGGTTCAGTGATATCAATGAAGTTGGCGAAATACTTGTTGACAAGAACAGCGAGTTCAATGGCATGAAAGTCAGCGAGGCTGCGGAAAATTATAATATGCGAATACTTGTCATACTCAGGGGAGACCTTACCGTAGTTCCTATGGATGAACTGAAAATGCGTCAGAATGATATCCTTATCGTCAAGAGCGAAAAGTTAGTTAAAGAATAAAAAGGTACATAAATATAAAAAAAGCAGCATTATTTGTTTGATTTAGACAAATAATGCTGCCGCTTATTGACAAGACTGGATAGAAATGATATAATGTATTTGCGAGAATAATTGGGTTGATTATTTGAGCGTGTGCCAAGGTACGGTATCTGCACAATAACCGCACTGAGGTAATTCTTTTGTAGCGGACAAGTCAGAAAAGCTGTATTCTTAGGCGAATACAGCTTTTGTCCTTTTCAGAAGCCGAGATCCTCATAGTCCTCGCGAATAAAGCGGTGATAGGAAGCATGGATGCTGCCGTCTATCTCTTCCTCCTCAGATATGCAGTAGTAATACTCATCGGGGATATTGTCGGGGAAATAGACAAGATAGCGGAATTCCTCGTTATTTATCTCTTTTATGACCACATCGGAAGAAGCGCTGCGGAACAGCTCCATAAGGGGCTCTGTGCTGCAATGACTGGCAACTGCGGAGACAAGCTTTTCCATAAAGCTGCGGTCATCGATGCTGTTATGGACGTATTCCGTGCCCTCAGCAGGGATCGTGATACAGAAGCCGTTTTTTATGGGACGGAAGGTCAGCCTGCCGAGCCTGTTTTCTGTCTCGTCAGCAAATGCGAGGAGCACATCCTCGTTAACATCGCTTCCTATGAGGTGCTTCAGTGAAGCACTCATATAGTTAAAGCTCATTTCGCGCTTATCGTAGCCCAGCTTCAACTGAGCCTCGTATATATTGTCGCAGAGATTTTTCTCAAGTCTTTTGAAATCCATAATTATTACCTCCGTAGTAATTATAACATGAAATCATTGTAATATCAATATAAAAAGGTCTGCCTGAAGCAGACCTTTTTCCTTATGCACTTTCAAACTGTGAATTATAGAGCTGGGCATAGAAGCCGTTCTTGTCGAGAAGCTCCTGATGGCCTCCCTGTTCGATGATATCGCCGTCCTTCATTACAAGTATGAGGTCGGCATTTCTTATAGTTGAGAGACGGTGGGCGATAACGAAGCTTGTTCTTCCGCTCATAAGTCTGTCCATAGCATCCTGAATGAGCACCTCAGTTCTGGTATCAACGGAGGAAGTTGCCTCATCCAGTATCATTACCTTTGAATCGGAGAGGATTGCTCTTGCAATGGTGAGGAGCTGCTTCTGTCCCTGTGAAACATTGCTTGCGTCCTCGTTGAGCACCATGTCATAGCCGTTTGGCAGAGACTTGATGAAGTGGTGAGCGTGAGCAGCCTTTGCAGCTGCAATTACTTCCTCGTCAGTAGCGTCAAGGCGTCCGTAACGGATATTTTCCAT
This sequence comes from Ruminococcus sp., assembly GCA_017519145.1. Classification (GTDB taxonomy): domain Bacteria; phylum Bacillota; class Clostridia; order Oscillospirales; family Ruminococcaceae; genus Ruminococcus. The sequence continues at coordinate 290,390 of JAFWTA010000030.1, read as the reverse complement.
GATAGTGCCATTGAACAGCCATGTGTCCTGCAATACCATACCAAAGCTCTCGCGGAGCTTCTTTCTCGGTATCCTGCGGATATCAGTTCCGTCAAGGGTAATAGTGCCGCTGTTGACATCGTAAAATCTCATGAGCAGCTTTACCATTGTGGTCTTTCCTGCACCTGTGGGACCAACTATTGCGATCTTCTGACCTGCCTTAACATCTGCACTGAAGTCGCCTATAACGATTTTTTCGGGATCGTAGCCGAAGGAAACATGGTCAAATCTTACAGCTCCGGTAACATTCTCGGGGATAACAGGATCCGCTGGGGACTGTTCCTCCTCTGCCTCATCGAGAAATTCAAATACTCTCTCAGCTGCCGCAGCCATGGACTGCACCTGATTGATGACCTGAGCGATCTGCTGGATAGGCTGTGTGAACTGCTTTACATACTGTATGAAGGCCTGAATATCACCGATGCCGATGACTCCCTTTATTGCAAGGAGACCTCCTGATATAGCAACTCCCGCATAGCCCATATTTCCTACGAACTGCATTACAGGCATCATGATACCCGACAGGAACTGCGACTTCCATGCTGACTTGTAAAGTACATTGTTAACTGAACAGAACTCGTCAATAGTCTCCTGTTCCTTGTTGTAAGCCTGAACAACGGTGTGACCGCTGTAGGTCTCTTCAACTATTCCGTTGATATGACCGAGGTATTCCTGCTGTGTACGGAAGTGCTTCTGGGACTTCTTTATTACGAATGAGAGCAGGAATGCCGAAACAGGAAGAATGACAAGTGAGATCAGTGTCATCAGGGGAGAAATTGACAGCATCATCACAAGAGTACCTATGAGTGTGGCAACAGATGTGATAATCTGTGTAATGCTCTGGTTGAGAGTCATGCCAAGGGTGTCAACGTCGTTTGTGATACGGGAGAGGACTTCACCGTAGGTCCTGCTCTCGAAATATCCCATTGGCATACGTCCGATCTTTTCGGAGATATCCTTTCTCATGCGGTAGGATATCTTCTGGGAGATGCCGGTCATTATCCAGCCCTGTACAAAGCTGACAACGGAACTGAAGATATAGAGTCCGAGGGTGAAGAGTAGTATCTTGCCGATATAGCCGAAGTCGATACCGCCTGTGCCGGCGATCTTGCTCATAAGACCGTCAAAGAGGGCATTGGTAGCCTTTGCCATTATTTTAGGTCCTGCCACAGAGAAAACGGTAGCTATGGCGGCAAGTATCATAACGATGAGAATTGCTATTTTATATGCACCGAGGTAAGAAATGAGCTTTTTCAGTGTGCCTTTGAAGTTCTTGGGCTTTTCGCCGGGAGCAAATCTTCCGCCGCCCATAGGTTTTCCGCGTCGCTGAGTATTCATGCTGCTGTTATTTTCACTCATTATCTTCACCTCCCATGCTCTTCTTTATCTCTTCCTCAGAGAGCTGCGAGCCGGCTATCTGCTTGTATGTCTCACAGTTTCGCATAAGCTCTTTGTGAGTGCCCTTGCCGACGATCCTGCCCTCGTCGAGAACAAGTATCTGATCGGCGTTCATGATAGTGCTGATACGCTGTGCAACGATTATGACAGCTGAGTTTTTAACATAGGCTTCCAGAGCTTTTCTCAGAGCCGCGTCAGTCTTCATGTCGAGAGCCGAGAAGCTGTCGTCGAAGATGTATATCTCAGGCTTCTTGACAATGGCTCTTGCAATTGCAAGACGCTGCTTCTGACCGCCGGAGACATTGCTTCCACCCTGTGAGATAGATCTCTCAAAGCCATTGTCGTCAGAGCTGATGAACTCCATAGCCTGAGCTATCTCCGCAGCCTTTTCAAGCTCCTCATCTGTAGCCTCGGGGCGTCCGAATTTAAGGTTTGAAGCAATAGTTCCCGAGAAGAGCACTCCCTTCTGAGGAACAAGACCTATCCTGCTGCGGAGGTCATTTTTTGTAAGCTTTCTGACATCAATGCCGTCCACAGTTATACTGCCCTCGGTCACATCGTAAAATCTCGGTATAAGGCTAATGAGAGTGGACTTGCCGCAGCCCGTGCTTCCGATGATGGCGGTGGTCTTGCCCGATTCAGCTGTGAAGCTTATATTCTCGATGGCGTTGTCGTCTGCATTGGGGTACTTGAACGATACGTTGTCGAAAACGACCGTACCTGTTGAAGCGGAGATGCGTTCACTCTTTTCGGGGTCAAGCACTGTTGTATCGGTCTTGAGCACCTCGTCTATACGGTCGGCAGCAACTCCCGCACGGGGAAGCATTACCGACATTACAGTGAGCATAAGGAATGACATTACTATCTGAATAGCGTAGCTTATGAACGCTGTCATTGCGCCCACCTGAAGATCGCCTGCGTCTATGCGGTGAGCGGATACCCATACGATGGTGAGGGTAATGCCGTACATTACCAGCATCATACATGGCATCATGAATGTCATTACTCTGTTTGTAAAGAGCTGAGTACGCATGAGAGAGGTGTTTGCCTTGTCGAAGCGCTGCTCCTCTTCCTTTTCTCTGCCAAAGGCGCGGATAACGCTTAGACCTGTCAGTATCTCGCGGGAGATAAGGTTCAGACCGTCCACAAGCTTTTGCATTGCCTTGAATTTAGGCATAGCGATGAGCATAAGGACGAGCACAAGCATGAGGATTATGGCAACTGCAGCAATGATTATCCAGCTCATGTGAGCTCCTGTGTTCACCACCTTGATAACGCTGCCGATACCGAGGATAGGCGCATACATGAGGACTCTAAGCAGTAGAGCCGTAACCAGCTGTATCTGCTGAACGTCGTTGGTGCTTCGGGTGATAAGTGAAGCGGTGGAGAATTTATCTATTTCTGTGTTGGAATATCCGATGACCTTTTTAAAGATCTTCTCGCGGAGGTCTCTGCCTATACCTGCGCCTGTACGGGCGGCAAAGAAGCCTGCACATATGGAAGCTGCCAGCATGAGTATCGCCATACAGAGCATTTTGAAGCCCTGTTTCCAGAGGAAGCTTTTCTGGATAGCGTCAACGTCCACCCCTGCTGCCTTGTCAGCGTCGATAGCGAAGGCAATACCCATGGAGTGCATGGTATTCTTGCCAACAGTGGAAACAGTCTTTTCCATCTGATCGCGGATAGTGCTGAGCTGTTGGGGGTTCATCTGTCCGCTCTGTATAAGTCCCGTCATAACAGGACGCATATCCACATATGTGGTCATTACACCCTTTTCGTTCTTAGCTTCGTGAGTTTTCAGCTCCATACCCATGAACTGTCCGATCTCATCGATGCTGAGGCTGTCAATGTCAAAGCCCTCGGGAGCCTGTTCGGGAGAAGCCTGCATGGACTGCTTTATAGTCTCACGGAAGCGTTCCTCGCTCATATTGCCTGTCTGATGGGAGAGTGTCAGCGGGATAAGGAATTTGTCGCTGAGCTCATTAAGACTGTCCTCATCGGCATTTCTGTTCAGTATACCGTTGTCCTGAGCGTCATAATATCCCGTCCATTCATTTTTCTCGTCATCTGTCATAAACAGCGTAGAGTACATCATGTCCTCCGGGGTCATTTTCTCGGGGAGGGCATATTCCACACCGTGATTCTGTATTCCTGTGTCTATCATATCCGATGTGTACTGGGGAAGTGACAGGTCGCAGTAAGCCTGAACTCCCAGCAGCAGAAGAATGACAAGCACGATGAACTTATACGGTGCCAGATTAAGAATTATCCTTTTCATCATATCCTCCTTTTATAATATATCAGCGTATATTATACATTAATAGTATAAAAAAGTCAAGTGAAAGTATGGTGAAAAAAGTCCCCCGCAGCGCGGCGGGGGACAGGCATTATACAATTATTTCCTTCAGCTTTTCGTAATTGATCCTGATACCGTCATCGGGATCAAGAATGATCTTCTCTTTGGCAAGAAGATGGAGTCGGGCAATAAAGCCCTCCATTTCGGTGATCTGAGCCTGTAAACGGCTGATATCTCTGCGGTATCCGGATTTTTCCGCACCCTTTGAAGATTTGTGCAAAGCCGATGCGGAGCGGAGCTGTGCTTTCAGCTTCTCAAAATATGGAACGGCATGATCCTGTTCAAGTGCAGAGAGAAGGTCGGGAGTGTAGCGGTGAAAGTACATAATGGCGGTGAATCCGCTTTTTCTGCCGGATGTGAACTGCCAGTATATGGGACGCTTCTTATAGACCTTGAAGTGGTCGGCAAAGAAGTCTTTTCTGAGGTAGTTGTGTATAACCGTTAAAGGATCCCCGTATCCGCCGAGAGCATCGGCAATAAATCGTAGGTTTTCTGCGAGAGTATCACTTCCGTAGACTTTTTCCACAAAGCCGATGACAGCCTTTGTGAGACCGCTGTCAGGCGAATTTACGGTCATGATATTGTCTGTGCAGGGGATGATTGTAGAGTAAAGTGAACTGTCCCACCTGCCTCCTGCGTAGCATAAGCCCTCCCGGTCAAGGGAATAGCGTCCGAATATGCAGCCCACTGCATAGCTGATGAGGCTGCGTATCTCGCGGTGCAGATCGGCAAGGCGAACGGTCACGTCATTGTCATCCACCTCGGGAGTTATCTCGCTCCCCATATCGTACAGGTCTATATAATAGCGGTTGAGCTGCTCCTCGTTAGCTTTCAGCTTGTCGAAGCGCTGTCTGCAAAGCTCCTCCCACTCCTTGTATTTATCGGAAATTAGTCTTGACATAAGAAACTCCTGAATGATTGATATAAATCAGTATAGCATAAATCATCAGATAATGCAAGGCAGCAGATTGACAATAAAGGTTTCAGGGAGTATAATATTATAGTTGAAAAATAGTTGATATTTATACTGTATGATATAATGAATGCAAAAGCATTCATTATAAATTATCTAAAAGCCCTTGCAGATACGCAAATCAGAGATTTGCTTCCTGCATATCGGGCGATTATATCATAATGCTGCGCTTTTATGATATAATGAATGCAAAAGCATTCATTATAAATTATCTAAAAGCCCTTGCAGATATGCAAATCAGAGATTTGCTCCCTGCATATAGGGCGATTATATCATAACGCTTCGCTTTTATGATATAGTGGAAGGGAAGTGACAATATGTACAGTATACTTGTTGCAGATGATGAAAAGGACGTTGTGAGTCTTCTCAAGGACTACCTTGAGCTAAAGGGCTACTGCGTATATACAGCATATAACGGAGCACAGGCAATTGAACAGGCTTCAAAGACTCCCGACCTGATACTTCTTGATGTGAATATGCCTGAGGCGGACGGCTTTGAGGTGTGCAGGCGGATACGCGATCATGTGAGCTGTCCGATACTGTTTCTTACTGCAAGGATAGAGGACGAAGACAAGATACAGGGCTTCGCGGCAGGAGGAGATGACTATATAATCAAGCCTTTCTCACTTGAGGAGATCGGCGCAAGGATAGCGGCACACATACGGCGTGACCACAGGGAGAACAATACGAAAAATGTACGTTTTTTCGGGAATATCGTTGTGGATTACAGCAACAAGACCGTATCCGTCGGCGATGAAGCTCTTGACCTTGCCAATAAGGAATACCGCATTATAGAGCTGCTTTCTATGAACACGGGGCAGGTATTCGATAAGGAGCGTATCTACGAGAAAATATGGGGATATGATGCCGAGGGAGACAGCTCTGTCATTGCAGAGCACATCCGACGTATAAGAGCAAAGCTGGGACGCTATGACGAGGGCGGTCATCTGGCTACGGTCTGGGGAATGGGTTACAAATGGATAAAATGAAGAAAAAAAAACTTTATACCTCGCTGATAAAATATCTTATACCCTGCTTTATAATATGTATGGCAGGAGGATTTGTAATAATGTGGCTGTCGAACTATTTTCAGCGGTGGTATCTTAACAGAGCGGGAAATATCGTAATTGCTACTTATGTATACACGGACGATCTTGAGATCTCAGGTAAAATACCCGAGTGGCTCTGGGAATACAATGTTATACGTTATTCAAAGGCAATTCTGATACCGCTCTGGTCAGTGGTATGTCTCTGGGGCACATTCAGGCTGTTTTACCGCAGGGAGCTGGAAGAGCCTGTGGATGTTTTGTCAAAGGCTTCCGAGCGCATACTTGGTGACGACCTTGACTTTACAGTGGAGAGCCGCTCCGATAACGAGCTTGGAGCGCTCTGCTCCTCATTTGAGACAATGCGAAAAAACCTCTATGACAGCAATTATCAGCTCTGGAAGTCACTTGAAGAGAGAAAACGTCTCAACTCTGCATTCTCCCACGACCTGAGAACGCCGATTACGGTTCTCAAAGGCTATACGGAGCTGGCTGAGCAGCTTGACGGGCAGCTTTCTCCCGAAAAGCAGCAGGATATGCTCAGAAAGATGTCAGGGCAGATCGAAAGACTGGAACGCTATACCGAGAAGATGAGCGGCATCCACAAGCTGGAGGATATCATCCCCGAGGAGAGCTGCTTTACATTTGCTCAGCTCATCAAGGATGTATACGAAACAGGCAGTTTTGTCTGTGCAGACAAGAGCTACTCTCAGGATAGCGACGGAGACAAGTCGCAGGAGCTCTTTACGGACAGGGAACTTGTCATGCAGGTCTGTGAAAATCTTGTTGCAAATGCTTCACGATATGCTGACAGCAGGGTAAGCTGCCGAATATATACTGACAGCGGAAAGCTGTACATTACCTTTTCCGATGACGGAGAGGGCTTCTCGGAGGAAGCGCTGCGCAAGGCATGGCAGCCTTTTTACCGCGGCGGTAATGAAAACGAAAAGGAGCACTTCGGACTCGGGCTTTATATCTGCCGACTGCTTTGCAGAAAATGCGGCGGAGATATAGCTCTTGCCAACAATGAAAATGGCGGAGGAGCTGTAACTGCTTCATTTGATATAAAAAAATCAGAAAGTAGATAAAAAGTTGAAATTCATAGATTATTATAATGACATGGTAAGAGAAATCTTCCATGTCATTCTTTTTGGAGGCGATAAAATGGAGAAAAAGATCGTGATAAAAAATGTCAGCAAGTTTTACGGCAGGAAACAGGCTCTGTTCGATATTGACCTGACGATCGGGCAGGGAATGTTCGGACTTCTCGGCAGAAACGGTGCAGGAAAGACTACGCTTATGAAGACTCTTGCCGCTCTTCACAGAAAAAAGGGCGGTGAGATAACTGTCTGCGGAGTTCCCATAGAAAAGGCAAAGGAAATAAGAGCTATGACAGGATATCTTCCGCAGGACTTTTCAATGTATCCGTCAATGAAGGCAGATGAGGCTCTGGATTATCTGGGAGCGCTTTCGGGCATACCCAAGGCAGAGAGAAAAAAGAGAGTCACATCACTTCTTAGAAAGGTAAACCTTATCGAACACAGGCATAAAAAGGTCAGGGAGCTGTCAGGCGGTATGAAGCGCAGACTGGGGATCGCGCAGGCTCTCATACACGATCCCACGGTGCTCATAGTTGACGAGCCCACCGCAGGACTTGACCCCGAGGAGCGCATACGCTTCCGCAACCTGCTCTGCGAGGTGGCTGAGGAGAGGATAGTTATACTTTCAACTCATATTGTAGGCGACATAGAGGCTACCTGTGAGAATATAGCTATCATGGACGAAGGAAAGATACTCTGGAAGGGAACGGTTGAACAGCTTATCGAAAATGCAAGGGGACATATCTTCACCTCTAATGTGGAGAAACGCTTCATGCCCCAGATAAAGAAGGAATACATCGTTACGGGTATGCTCTCCCAGAACGACTATACCACTGTAAGGATAGTTTCCGACAGCGAGCCTGATCTTCCCAATACTGTTCTCACCGAGCCGGATCTTGAAGGCGCATATATGTACTGCCTTCACAGCAGCGGCTGCGATGTCAGGGGAGGTGAGGAATAATGCTGTTCGGCAAGGAATGCAGAAGGATACTGACTTCACTTACATTTATAATCTACTGTTTTGTTGTGGGATTGTTCTTTGTATCGCAGTTTATTGATGAGAACAAGGGGGATCCATATATTCCTGACGAAAAGATATCCGAGGACCATGATATAATAATTGATAGTGCAGTTGATTGTCTTGCTAACGAGTATCTGGCAAACAATTATATCTGCTATCCCTTAGGATTTTATAAATCTGTACGCCTTAAAGAGGATGACAGCCAAAAGGTAGAGGAATGCCTGCTTGAGATCACGGGACTGACTCATGATGAGCTCATGGATATCAGAGACAGCGGTGAGCATTATTATGTTGAGCACGGTATACAGGAAACGATGTACTATGAAATAGGCGAGCTGCCTGTTTCCGATACTATAACATACGAGCGTTTCTGCGAACTGATGGGGCAGGTCGATGATATTCTTGGCGGCGGTTCAAAATATAAGGTGGATGATCTTGTTGCCAACTATTCCTATGTTCCCATGACACAGGAGGACAGAGAAGCCATAATATCCGATCTCTATGATAAGGACAGAGTTGTAGGCGGCTACGCAAGGCTTTTCAGCGATTATGTGGGTATAGATCTTGGCATTATGCCGGTCTTCGTTGCAGCTGCACTTGTCTCAGCAGACAGACGTAAAAGAGTCAGCGACCTTATCTACACAAGAAAGATATCTTCGTTAAAGCTCATATTCACCAGATATACGGCACTTGTCACAATGATGTTCATACCTGTCATCTTATGTATGATATCAGCGGATATCCATCTTATCAGGTACTTTGACTTCAATGATCTTGCACTGTATAAGATGTTTACACTGCCTACATTCTGGCTCCTGCCTCAGCTGATGATAGTTACTGCCGCTGCCATGATAGTTACAGAGGTCTTTTCATCCGGAATAGCAATACTGTTCCAGTTTGCATGGTGGTTCTATTCTATCATGGCGGATGGAGCCAGACTTTCGGGAAGTATAAGCAAATTTGACCTTGTATGCCGTCATAACACGGTTTTTGGCAGAGAGGAATTCATGCTTTCAAAAAATGATTTCATCTTCAACCGAATATTCTACTTCATCGCAGCAATAGTCATCACAGCGATCACCGCATATATATACGAGCTGAAGAGGGGAGGCAGGTTCCATGGTATCAGGCTGTTTGGCAAAAATAGTATTTTCAGACACAAGGCATAATTATCTGCTTCACTATCTTGCAGCTCTGGGCGTAGTGCTCCTTACTCCTGTCATATTCGGCGTGTCACGGCTTGATGAGCGGCTGGCAGCCCAGCCGCTGGAGTTCTTTCTTCCGCTTATGGGAGCGATACTTATGCCTGCTGTCTTTATGCCCGAGCAGAACGAGAGCATACGCGACGTTGTGCGCTCAAAGAAGACTCCTTATCCGGGAGTGTGCTTTATGCGTCTGCTGTGCGGAGCGGTTTTCATAACAGTTCTTACCGGAGCATTTGTACTGTACATGAAGTCAATGGACTCTGTTGTGACCATGAGACTGTTTGCAGGCTCTCTCGCAAGCACATTTGCACTCGGGGCGGCAGGCTTTTTCGCATCGGCTGTAAGTGATAACGTGATCGTAGGCTATATGACCGCTGTTATCTACTACATCTGCAACTTCGGACTGAAGGATAAGCTTGGCGTATTCTTTCTGTTTTCAATGACAACAGGAAGTTTTGATGAGAAGAAATGGCTTTGTATTTTGTCGGTCGTGCTTATAGCAGCTGGATTTGTACTGAGAAGGCTTTTCAGGGAAAGATGATATAGACGAAAAGAACCGCCTGTGAAAAACTCACAGGCGGCTTTTGCTGTTTATTAGTTTTTTCCTCAGCTTATCAAGCCTCGGGGAATGTGTTTATCTTGCCCATTACAAATGACTGGAGCAGAACGATATCTGCTATCTCAAATGAACCATTCTTGTTAAGGTCCATCTTTGGGGAAGCAGGCTTGTTGGGAGCAGGCTTTGTCTCGTCTGAGAACTGTGCGATAAGAGCCTTTCTTGCAACGATAAGATCCAGTGAATCGATGGTATTGTCACCGTTAAAGTCGCCGACGATCTCCTCGGAAGCAACTTCTGTATCAAAGCTTACCACATGAGCTGCTTCAATTCTTCCTGTTGAGATCTTTGTATCGATAGCAAGTGTAAACTCTGTCAGGGGAGTTGTGCTAAGTTCCTCATCACCGATATTGATGAGGTGGTCTGTAACATCAACAGCACCTCTGAGTCGTCCGCCTGCCTGCTGATCCTTTCTTACAGCTGCAAATGCCTCGTATTTAGTGGCGCCGCCGAAAGAACTGATGGTGTAATTGACCTTGTAAAGATCGTAAGTATGTCCGCAGGACGTGTATGTCTTTACATATTCAAATTTAGGCTCCTTGGGGAGAGTGTAATAATCGAAGGAGTTGGGAGCGAAGATATTATCATCCACCGAGAAATTGGTGTTGTTCTCGATGATAAAGAAGAATCTGGAGATATTGTCTTTTGTGCCGCTTAATCTGAGAGCTGCCTGATATTTGTCATCAAGAGAATGCTCTATCTTGTAGTCGATGACAGTATGCTTGTCTGAGTCGAGGTCTAAAACTACTCCCTCGTCCAGCTTGAGCATGGAATCGAAATATCCGTTATTCTTGCCTGAGCAAGTAGCTGAGAAAGCACCGTTATTGTAACCGCGCATATAACCGTCTGTTGCTGCGGAGAATGTATAGTCGCCTAAAGTTACAGGATCGTTCTCAACTTCAACGTAATAATCTGTGGTGGCTATGGAACTGGTGTCTATATTGAAGTCAACGCAATAATCTGCATTGATAGTACCTGTTGACTGTCTTGTATCCATAGCAAGTGAGAACTCAGTCAGAGGAGTTTTGCTCAGTCCCTCATCGCCGATATTGATGATATGGTCTGTAATATCAACATTACCTGTGAGTTTGCCGCCTTCATCCTGATCCTTTCTGACTGCGGCAAATGCCTCGTATTTTTGTGAACCGCTGAAAGTATTGATACGATAAGCTACCTTGTACAGATCGTAATCATGTCCGTCTGATACATAGGACTTTACATACTCAAACTTGGGATCTTTTGGATCAGCATAATAATCGAAAGAGCTGGGAGCGAAGATATTATCGTCGATGGAGAAATTATGATTGTTTTCGATAACATAGAGAACTCTCCCGATATTGTCATACGAACCGCTTACTCTGAGAGCAGCCTGATATTTGTCATCAAGAGTATGCTCAATATTGTAATTCATGACAGTATGCTTATCCGACTCGGGATCGTAAACTAATCCATCATCCAGCTTGATCATTGAATCGTAAAATCCGTTGTTGCCGCCTTGACAGGAAGCAGCAAATCCGCCGTCCTCAAAGCCGTACATATAACCGTCAGTGGAACCCGAGAATATATGACCGCCCAGTTCAACACTGTTATCGTTGGCGTTTACATAAACATCACCGGGCAGGACAGGCGAGTCCTCAATGATCTCGTTCTTCGTTATGTTGAAGTAGTATTTGTCCATAATGGAGTTGACATTAAGGCTTATGCGGGCGAGGTTCCCGACCTCAACGCCGAATGTCTGAGCTTTACTGAGAACAGCTGTTATCGGGAGTGAACGGGTAATGGTATCAGACTGATCGTCATTGCCGGGATAGTGTACGAACATATAGCTCTGGAAATCCTTATTGATAAGGGGAGCGATATCGTTATCATAGGTGTAATCAGCGTAGATATCATATCTCTCTTCGCCCATATCCACAGAGCCCTTATATGCCGAGCCTGAAAGACCTAAGTTAGGAGACCACTCTGTAAACTCGACCTTGACATAAGGATCGAGCATCCAGACAACTGCCGAAACCTTTGCTTTGTTGTTATTAACATAATAAGAATAGTTGTAGACATAATTATGGTCAAGGACTGAAGTTTTACCGTCAAACTCCTTGCCTGCCGAAGCAGCGGAAGTTATTCCCTCTGAATTGTTGGCGATAAGGCCGCCGTCTGCAAAGGGGATTATGTAGGAGTCATTTTGGTTTTGGGAGAATACATAGCGTCCGTCATCCAGCTGATCGACAGGCAGACCGCTGTCACAGGTCTGGAATGAGAATCTGTATCCGTCCATCTTCTTTACGAGATTGTAGTTATAAACTGCATCTTCACCGTATACGTCTTCGGGTGACTCCTTTTCGGGAAGCGTAAAGTATGTGCTTATAAGCTTTGAGTCATTGTACATTGTACCGCTGCCGCCGCTGCCCTCGGTAACAGCGCCGTAGCGGGTGAGCTTAGTGCTTATACCTGCAAGCTCGTGGAGCTTTGCAAGGTGATCGCTGATGGAAGTTGAAATGTTGAAGTCTTCATTTTCTTCAGAAGAGGCAGCAGTGATCTGTCCATTCTTGTTGATTGCGTAATAGATGCTGTCAGTCTTTGACTTGCAGAGGTCATATTCATTTCCGTTTGAAGTGTATGAGCCTATCTTCTCATAGTCTGAGAAGTCGGTCGACGGTGTGTAACGCTCAATGACGAAAAGCTTGTCACTGCCGCCGTTGAGCTCCAGCTGAGCACCGAACTTGAGTTCTCCCTCTGTGCGTACCTCGTAAAAAGCGAAGATATCAAATGTGAGCTCCGGCTTTACCTCGTAAACATCACTGTCATCGGTGAGGTCGGGGTAAGCGAATTCCTTTGACTGGCACATTTTGAAGCTGTCACAGTCGTGCCACTGACCGGAATAGCATAAATGATGTTTGTAGTTCTGATCGCTGTATACTGCGTAACCGCCATCATGTGAGAAGCTGTGATGGCAGCTGCCGTAATCAAGTTCTGTGTTATCAATGAACTGATTAGCTCCGAGACCTGTCCAGTTGATACCGAACTCATCGAGTACATCCTGCGGAAAGTCGGGGATGAAGATCGGCATCTCCTCATTTTCTGCCTCTGCAAAAGCAGACGGAACGAAGCCGGAAGCAGGTGGCATGGAGGCACATGACAGTACCATTGCTGCTGCTGAAAGAGTGGATAGCATCTTTTTTAGTTTCATTTTGATTCCTCCCTATGTCATTTTTTGCGGTCTGTGATATGAGTTGTAAAAGTAAATGCTGAGATAAAAACACTTATCCAGCATACTATTTACTAAATTATACAATATTTACAAACAAATATCAATGCATTTATTGCTATATTTATAAAAGTGACGGATCATATAAAAATCCGCCCCTGTACGCATTGTTAACAAATTTTAATATTATTGTTATGGTGTATCAATTGACTTTACAAAGCTGAAATGATATTATATTAAAAACGCTCTTAAAGGAGAGATTTTTATGAAAAACGGAATATTTTCACACTTGGCAGCATCAGCCGCAGCTGCACTGCTGATGTTTTCATCGCTGTCGATGACAGGCTGTGCCGGTAAAAAATCACAGATAAAGTATGCCACAGACTATACTATCGAACCTCAAAAAGACGTAGAGCTGTCAGAAGGCTGGAGAGTGCGGAAGGGTGAAGCGGCTCTCTTTTTATGGAACGAAAAGAAGGAATCAGAAAAGGACGAAAAAGAGCAGCTCGAGTTTAGGGTGTACGATTCTGAAGATATAGCGAAGGAGCGGTACAAGGAACTGTATAACAGCAGCCCCTCTATCATTAAGGAGGGTGACAACTGGTATGTGGGAGAAGAACCCGGTGTCTGTGATGCGAGCATAACATTGATAGTATGCCGCGAGGACAATGTCATCATCACAGGCGAGGTTCTTTGGGTAGGCGAATGGGGAAGTCTGAATGAGGTCAGATCAGAGAATGCCACCGAATATAAGGATCCATACAAGAAGGAACTTGAAGAATACGTCATCAAAAACTCCGGTGACCTGAAGAAATATGTGATAAATGACTTACTGGGTTACTGATAAATGACTATGAGAAGAATTGAAAAGAATTATTCATTACAGATAAGACTGTGTATCGGGATACTGGTCTTATTCATGGGACTGTTTCTGACGGGCAGCTTTATCGATAAAAGTGCAGCGGAAGCTTTATTCTCGCCAGACCACACTATTGTGAAGCTCATAACGACAACAGGCGTTTACCCCTTTCATGCGGTGCAGGTGCTTGGCTGGGGAGTTATTTTTCAGCGTGTGCTTCACTCACAGAAAAGCAGGCAGGTCAGGGGAGTTCTCTGCATATTCTGTGTTGTTGCGGCAGCTTTTCTCGGATATATCGGAGGCAGGTCTCTGGCATCGGGGAATAATCTGGGAAGCATATTCCCGTCTTTCGTCGGAAATGTTCCTGTTATTCTAATATTTAGTGCTATTCTCATATATCCATTGTTTTTTGTAGGATATCTGACGGCGGAAAGGAGCAGTGACAAGCTGCTTGCAAGGAGAGTGTTCGTACTTCTCATGATACTGCTTGCGTCGTATATAGTCATGGAAATGCTGAAAAACTCCTTTGACCGTCCTCGTTACCGCACTGCAGTTCTCGGCTATGAGGGAATAAACTTTGTCCCATGGTACAAGCCTTTTTCGGAAGCTGAGCGATATGCTGCGGAGTATGGTATCAAAGCGGATGAATTCCGTTCATTTCCCAGCGGACACAGCATATTCAGCAGTCTTACTATGTGTATTTTTCCGTCGCTTTCATGGCTTTTTCCAAAGCTGAGAGACAAACAGCTGCATCTGTTTGCTGACGGAGCTGTATTTGCAGTGACAGTAATGACTTCAAGAATGATTCTGGGAGCGCATTACCTCAGCGATGTATCCGCAGGTGCGATCATCGGCGTACTTTCAGTGATGGCTTTTATGGTGCTTCAGCACCGTATAGCCGAAAAAACAGTCAGCATGACATGAACTGATAATTGATAAAATGATATCCCCCTTAGAGCAGACACACCAATAAATCAAAGGTGTGAAAACTCTGAGGGGGATTTTATGGTGTAAAGTAAGCGGACAGAGAATGAAAAAAGCAGAGATCAACGGTATTATCAAAGCAGACTGAGCAGTTCTTCGATCTTCTCTTTTGAAGCAAGTCCGTCGGAGAAGGCAGTTGCTCCTCCGGCGGCAGTGCCGAGCTTTAATGCGTATTCGTAGTCCCCGTCATGTATCCCTGCCAGAAAGCCTGCGACCATTGAGTCTCCTGCACCGACTGAGTTTTTGACAATGCCCTTGCAAACTCCGCAGCGGTGACATTTGCCGTTCTTGTCAATGAGCATTGCACCGTCACCTGCCATAGAGACAAGCACATTTATTGCACCCATTTCCTGTAGTTTTCTGGCATAGTGTTCTGTCTCTGCATCGTCAGACAGTGTGACGCCGAATATTTCACCGAGTTCATGGTTATTGGGCTTGATAAGGAACGGCTTATACTTGAGTACATTCAGAAGCAGGTCTTTAGTGGCGTCAACGACTGTTCTGATCTTTCTGCCCGATAGCTGCTGTAAGATACGTTCATAGATGTCAGACGGGAGAGTGGCGGGGATGCTGCCGGCAAGCACAAGCGTGTCGCCGTCCTGAAGTTCGTTCAGTTTAACGAACAGTGCATCCAGAGCCTCATCATCTATGTGCGGTCCCTGACCGTTGAGCTCGGTTTCCTCCTCAGCATTGATCTTGACGTTGATTCGGGAATTTCCTTCTTTCAGTCTGACAAAGTCGGATCTTATGCCCATTCCCCTTATACCGTTTTCGATCGCCTCACCGGTGAAGCCGGCGATAAAACCGAGAGCCATCGACTCGGTTCCCAGTTCGTTCAGAATGATGGACACATTGATCCCTTTTCCTCCGAAGTACATTTTTTCCGATGATGAACGATTGACTTCTCCAAGCTTCATCGTTGCAGTATGTACAACATAGTCGATGGCGGGATTGAATGTTACTGTGTATACCAACTACATAACCTCCTTGATAGTTACGGCTGCATTACAATGCTTCAAAAACAGCTCACAAACAAAATCGCAGGAAAAAGACAGTACAAAATGTTTGCCTGCCTTGTTCCTGCCGGCTGCTGACTGCATTTTCTGCTTAGACAGCAGAAAAGCCTGTATTCAGCGTTTTCTGCTAAATACAGGCTTTTAATTCTGGCGGACAGAGAGGGATTCGAACCCTCGATACGCTATTAACGTATACACGAGTTCCAGTCGTGCGCCTTAGACCAGCTCAGCCATCTGTCCGTACTTTGGTGCGAGTAATGGGACTTGAACCCATACGTCTCTCGACACACGCCCCTCAAACGTGCCTGTCTGCCTATTCCAGCACACTCGCAAAGTACTTTAATATTATACTACAATTGAATGGAGATGTCAAGCTATTCTTATATATATTTATTATATAACTATAAAGTGCTTTTATAATAACAAAATATAAGGATTTGATACGAAATAAAAGCTTATGAGCAAGATCAGAACAAAAAATCTCGATTTTCGACATTTTGCGTTAAAAATACCCCTTGTTTTTTATCTCCGAAGGGTGTACAATGGTTATCGTAGTAACAAGAAAAGGAGTCCTATCATGGAAAATGAAAGAATCAAAGTATTGATCGGAGACGATTCAGCATCAAACGGAGTAAGAGTAGCAGCAAAGCTAAGGGACAGCGGCATGACCGCCTATACCCGAAGAAACAATGGCAGAGCGATACTTGATTCCATTCTCAATGATAAACCTGACGTTGTAATGGCAGATCTGACGCTGCCTGATACAGATGCCTTGCTTCTGATAAAGCAGGTCAGGGAATCACTTGTAAGCGTACCGTCTTTCATAGTTGTTTCGGATATCGATAACAGCTTTATTGAGAGACAGGTGCTTGAGAACGGTGCAGCGTATTTCCTTGCGAAGCCGTTTGATATCGACTCGCTTCCATCCATCGTAAAGTCTGTTTGCCGCAAGACAGTTCAGCCTGACTGCGCCGATACAGAGATACTTGTGACAGATGTGATACAGAAGCTTGGAGTACCCGCTCATATCAAGGGTTATCACTATCTGCGGACTGCCATACTCAGCGCAGTTGAAAACAGCAGGCTTATGGAGTGTGTAACTAAGCAGCTATACCCGAGTGTAGCCCAGAAATATGATACAACGTCGTCGAGAGTTGAAAGAGCCATCAGACACGCTATTGAGATCGCGTGGGACAGAGGCAATGCTGAAATGATAAATGAGTTTTTCGGCTATACTGTTGACAGCTACAGAGGCAGACCTACCAATTCCGAGTTCATAGCTCTGGTGACGGACAGGATACGGCTGAAGCTGAAGACGGGCAGCTCTGCAAGCTGACCGCATATTAATCATACAAACGCCTGTAGAAGAAAAGCTGCAGGCGTTTTCTGTTGACTTGACACAGCTTATAATGTATAATATAAGTATAATTTTATAATAGGGGGAATATCAATGAGTTTATTCGACAAGTCCGGTAAAAAAGACGATGATACCGTTGAGTTCAAGAAGACTGAGACAAAGGGCTGGGATGCTATTACTGCAGCTTTTGAGAAGCTCTATCCCGATCAGAAGGATCCTAAGCATTATGGAGTCCTTATACCTTGGGAGCTGGGAGGCGATGATCCTCTGACAGGTATAAGTATTTATGAGACAGAGGAGTATTATCACTTTGTAACATACGGACTCAGCGAGATATTTGAGAAAGAGACTGATGATCCCGAGATAAGCGGATATGGAATGGAGTTTACCCTAAAACTCAGAAAAGCAGGTATCGATCCTGCAAACGAGGAGGGGGAGCTTCGCTGTATATGCGGTATCTTCCAGAAGATCGCGAGAATAACTTTTGAGCATGGAGAGTGCTTCAGGGCGGACGAATACCTGTACACAGGACAGACCTCGGGTATCGATTTCCGTCAGAAGAGTTCCATCACAGGATTTATTATGATATCAGATACCGATGCAGGCTCTATCGATACACCCAACGGAAAGGTAGACTTTGTGGAGTTCATCGGCTGCACTGATGCAGAGCTTCTTGCACTCAGGAATAAAGAACTGACGGTGGCTGAGCTTTACGGTAAGCTCGGAAGCGATATCACCGATTACAAAAGAGCTTCTGTAGTTTAATAATAAAAGCACGAGGACATGATCTTCGTGCTTTTTAATTATCAGTCTGAATTCTGCGGAGCAACAGTAAAGCTGCCGTCATCCGAGATGAAAGTATACATGGGAACGCTGAATATACCGTTGCCTTTAACATTTTTAATGATAGTGTGTACGAAGAAGTCACACCATTCCTCCTGCGGACGCATTGCATATTCGGTCTGGAGCGATACCCAGAGAGGGGAGGTGAAGTCCATCTTTTTAGGATCAAAAAGTATGCCCACAGCCGAGTCACAGAAATCGAATGTGCCGATGAAAGCGACATCGCCATCTTCTCTTTTTATCTCATCGCCGAGATTTTTTGGGACGTCGCCGAGAGTTATCATCATTCTGCCCTTTATGACACCGTTTTCCTTTTCAAACTTATTTATGACACCTTCCTTGGTGAGTTCTTTTTCGATATGTGAGAATTTTTCCTTATCTGCTAACATAATATCACTCCTTTTTAGTAATAGGATGAAGTGAGACACTTGTCTCAAAATCATTATATCATAAAAGTATTTAAATAGCAAGAGGCGAGGAGGTCATCGTTATAATCCGGTGAAATGCTTCTGCCAACGTATTATTATGTGCCGGAGAGGTAATCTTTTGTAAGGCAGCAATTAAAGATAATAGGTTATATGATCTGAATGGAGCTTCAGTTGTTAACACTTTATTTTACGGGATACGCACATAATGCATCCAGAAACAGGGTGCACAAAAAGTTATGCGCAAAAGGTTATATAATAAGTTCGATATGTTATTGATTATACGGAACTAATTTGCTAAAATAAAAGTATCAATAAGTGGTATAACCACAGAACGAGAGGGAAATATTATGAAAAAACAGGTTCTTAAAAAATGCGCTGCATCTCTTGCAGCCTGCGCACTGATGGTCACTGCAACGCCTATTTCGGTGCTCCCCGCATCCGCAGGTTCAAACCTCATCTCAAACTCCACATTCGATAGCGGAGTAAGCGACTGGGGCACCTATAAGGAGAGCGGCGGTGTCTGCACACTTAAAGGCGAAGACGGAAAGCTTGCACTGAAAATATCAGATGTGGGCAAGCTCAACTATTCTGTACAGGTATTCTATGACATCGTTCCTCTTTATAAGAACGGCGTATATCGTCTGAAGTACGATATCTGGTCAACACAGGACCGTTTCGTAGAGGGGATGATCCAGCAGAACGGCGGCACATATCAGGCTTACACATGGAAAGGTCTCAACCTTACTACTGCTCCTCAGACTATTGATTATCAGTTCACCATGAAAGAAGATACAGATATCATGGCAAAGCTGGTTTTCAACTGCGGCATACAGGAAAAGTATGAGGGAGCACTTCCCGAGCACACCATCTACATCGACAATGTTTCACTGGAGCTTGTGGACGACAGCCAGGTTGATTATAATGCAGACCGTCCTTATGCGCCTTCTATCAACATAAATCAGGTGGGTTACAGGACAGATGCAAAGAAGATCGCTGTTTTCCGTGATGTTACAGATCAGTCCGAGTTCAAGGTGGTAAATGCTGATACCAAGCAGACTGTTTACACAGGAAAGCTTGAAAACAGGAGAGAAAACTCCTCTGCCAACGAGACTAATTACACAGGCGACTTCTCAACAGTCAAGGAAGCAGGCAAGTACTATATCTCCTGCGACGGACTGGATAACTCCTACACATTTGAGATAGGCGACAATGTATATTCAAAGCTCATAGACGACAGCGTAAGGATGCTTTATCTCCAGCGCTGCGGTGTTCAGGTAAATGATACCGAGTTCGGTCATGCAGCCTGCCACACAAGCATGGCTACTGTATACGGTACAAACCAGCAGATCGACGTTTCAGGCGGCTGGCACGATGCAGGTGACTATGGCAGATATGTGGTTCCTGCTGCAAAGGCTGTTGCAGACCTGCTTTACGCATATCAGGCAGCTCCCGACCTTTACAGCGACAACATCAATATCCCCGAGAGCGGAAACGGTGTTCCCGATGTTCTTGATGAGGCACGTTTCGAGCTTGAGTGGATGATGAAGATGCAGGCATCTGACGGCGGAGTATACCACAAGGTATCATGTGAGAACTTCCCCGGATATGTAATGCCTACCGAGGAAAAGGCTCCTCTTATCGTAACTCCCGTAAGCTCAACTGCAACAGCTGATTTCTGTGCTTCCATGGCACTTGCGGCAGAATTTTATGAGAAGTATGACAAGACCTTTGCTGATAAGTGTATGGCAGCAGCTGAAAAGTCATGGTCATGGCTTGAGGCTAACCCCAACTTCCTGTTCAAGAATCCTTCCGACATCGTTACAGGTGAGTACGGAGACAAGACTGACAAGGACGAGCGCTACTGGGCAGCTGTTCAGATGTACCGTGCGACAGGAGACCAGAAGTATCTTTCCACAGCAAGCAGAGCTTATACAGGTCTTGACTGGTCTACAGTGGGCGATTACGGCAATATCGCGATCCTCACAATGAAGGATGCTGACAAGAATTCAGATGTTTACAAGAACGCATATTCAGCAGTAATGGATCAGGCAGATTCCATGCTTAAAAAGATCGACAATTCAAGCTATGGCTCAGCTATCACAAAGTATAACTGGGGCAGCAACATGACTATCGCAAATGCCGGCGTTATCCTCGGACTTGCGGATAAGCTCACAGGACAGGATAAGTACCTCAACGGTGCAAATGCTGAGCTGGGCTACCTCCTTGGCGTCAACCCTGTTTCCATCTGCTTCGTATCGGGCTATGGTACAGTTTCTCCCGAAAATCCCCACCACCGTCCTTCAATGGCAGTTGGTCATGCAATGAAGGGTATGCTGGCAGGCGGTGTAAATGAGAACCTTGAGGACAGTGCTGCAAAGGCTTACTGTCAGGATCTTCCTGCTGCAAAGCGTTATGTTGACAACTCCGAGAGCTATTCTACAAACGAGATAACCATCTACTGGAATTCACCTCTCACATATCTGCTTTCACTTACAGACAGCTCTGCAAAGACCGAGCCGGAAGTAACAACTACCACAACAAGCACCACCACCACAACAACTACTACAACGACAACTTCAGCAACAACTTCACAGCAGTATGAGATGGTAACTCCCGGCGACACTAATTGTGACGGTACAGTTGAGCTTGCAGATGCTATCCTTATCATGCAGGCACTTGCTAACCCCAATAAGTACGGTATCGACGGCGACAATGAGGTACATCTTACGGCGCAGGGACGTATAAACGGCGACGTTACAGGCAATGCCAACGGTCTTACAGCCGATGATGCACTCACTATCCAGAAGTTCCTCCTCAAGCTTATCAACAAGCTTCCCGAGTAAAAATATAGTGCAAAGGAAAAAGCTCCCGAAAGGGAGCTTTTTTCTTTTATGTTTCATTTGTAAGCATTTCATATGCGATGACGTATTTTTCCGCGATATCTCTGCTCTGAATACCTGCTTTATTCTGTTTAGGCTCAAAGATATCCTTCTTTATCTGACAATTATATGTGAATACTTTACGTCTATAGGGAATAATGTGGTAAAAAGGGGAATAATGTTGACAACAGAACATGGATATGATATAATTTAAGATAAGTAACTATACCTATTCCATTATAACGCGGGGGTGACGCAAATCAAGAAAATACTGAAGTACGCGTTGAATATCGCACTTATTCTTATAATAACTTTCCTTACCCTGCACCTGATCTTTAAGGAACAGGAACTTCCCGAGATCATCCGCGACCTGAAAAGCGCCGATAAGCGCTGGATAGCAGGAGGTGCGGCAGCTGCGGTGGCATTTGTTGCAGGGGAATCGGTGATAATACATTATATGCTTAGAGTACTTGAACAGAAGACCAGCTTCTTCAGGTGCCTGAAATACTCCTTTATCGGCTTTTTCTTCAGCTACATCACACCGTCCTCAACAGGAGGTCAGCCTATGCAGATGTACCATATGAAGAAGGACAAGATAAAGATAGGCTACTCCACACTTATAATGCTGCTCATAACGATCGCCTATAAATCAGTGCTCATACTCATGGCACTGGGCTTTCTGATGTTCAATTTCGGGACAGTTGAGCAGTATGCAGGAGACATGAAATGGCTGATAGTTCTGGGCTTTGTGCTTAATCTTTCCTTTATAGCGCTGCTTCTTCTGGTTTTTCTGAAGCCTATCTGGGCGAGAGCCCTCGGCATCAAGACCGTTGGACTGCTGTCAAAGCTGAGAGTCATAAAGCGTAAAAACAAGGACAAATACACCGAAAAGGTCATCAGAATATGCGATACATATGCAATGGGAACCGACTACATCAAGAAGAATCTCGCTGTTGTATTCAAGATTTTCGTGCTCACTGCATTGCAGAGGATATGCCTCTTCTCGGTGACATGGATAGTATATAAGGCATACGGACTCAGCGGAACGAGCTTTATCGATATACTTACATTGCAGATAATCATAGCTGTTGCCGTGGAAATGCTTCCGCTTCCCGGTGCGGCAGGCATATCCGAGGGATGCTTCCTGCTGACTTTCACGGAAATATTCGGCGAAGGACTTGTAAAGCCTGCACTGCTCATAAACCGCGGAATTACCTTCTATCTGATACTCCTGATCGGAGCAGTAGTCACATTAGGCGCCCACATAATAAATATAAAAAGAGAAAAGAGACAAAACTGAACATGATATGCGCTCCGCACTACAGCGGAGTTTTTTATTGTCAAATATTCGTTAAAGACCTTGCAATTTACATATTAATGCTGTATAATAGAAAAAGAGGTGGTAAAAATGGGCTTCTGGTCAAAATTCGGACACGCCGTTTCTCCATATTACAATATAATAATCTTTGTATTTGCCATTGCCACAGCTCTGGTAGCTGTAATGCTCCATCAGAACAGACAGGCTGTTGACAATGAGATATATGATTGGGAAGCGTCAAGCGATGATCTTTACAATGTAGACAGGGTGGACAAGATCTTCGACAGTTATCGCAAGATCAACTCTAATTATACCTTGTTCATTACGCTTATATCCATTTTTCCTCTGCTGGGTATGCTTGGTACCGTCATCGCTCTTCTGGGACTTGATATGTCAACCGCAGAGGCTATAAGCAATGCCAAAAACAATTTCTTCGGCGCGCTTACTTCCACGGCATGGGGCATTATCTTCGCAGTAGTGTTCAAGATAATCAATGCACGATTTTTTGCAGATGTGGAGGACCTTATACAGCGCCATCTGTCACTTATCAAGAAGCTTCGCAAAAGCGGTATAGATGAGTCACAGAAGCAGTCGAGGTTATAAGATGAAGCTGAGAGAAATAATTCTGGATTTTACATCTCTCCTTGATGTCACCATGATAATCCTGTTCTTCTTTGTGCTTTACAGCGGTATTGATGCGGAAAATGCCACAGAGAAGGCAAAAGCTGCCGAGACTTCCTACACCGAGATGCAGGAGCAGAATGAGAAGGAACAGATGGAATGGAGGCAAAAGGCTGACGAGGAGTGGGAACGTATCCTCACAGCTGACGCCAACGCAGGAAAGAATCAGCAGGCTCTTTCAGCGTATAACGACGGCAAAGGCGTGACTTTCAACCTACATGAGGTGGAAAAAGGAGATGTATGGACTCTCAGTGTTCTCTCCGGAAACAAGAGGATAGGAGAGATAAGTTCCGATGAGTCAAGGGAAATGAAGGACAAGCTGAAAGAAATGCTTAAAAAGGCAGGGTACAGTCCCGATGATGTGATAATCGGCACCCTGACCTTTAACGGTAATGACTTCGGAACGGAAGCTGCTGTTCCTACAGTCGAAAGTGCAATAATGAGTATTCAGAGGGAATACAAAGATCTCTATTTTACTACAATAAACATATCAAAGTGAGGTAATTAAAATGAAAAAAATACTTGGAATACTGCTTATACTTATTATAGCAGCACTGATATTCGCTCTTATCTACTTCAAGGGATTCGGCGGATTTGGCAAGGATTCAGGAGAAGGCAAGAAGAATGACACATCTGCTTCCGAGACAGTTGACAAGGCTGAGCCGACAACCGAGGCAGGCAAGGATGAGAACGCTGCCGAGATAACGGTTTCCGGTCATGACTATCTTTTCAACAACGAAAAGCTGACTCTTGATGCACTTGCTGCCGAGATCGGCAAGCTCGACAAGGAGACAGAGATCACCATTACATCTGATGACACAGCTGCCAAGAACACAGTTGACGAGCTTACGGACAAGCTTGACGAGCTTGGCTACAAGAACTACAAAAAGGCTGACAAATAAGCAAAAAAGAAAAGGCTGTTACGTTGAAGTATCAGCCTTATTTTTATTTGGTCTCTTTTCTGATGACCGTTCCCTTGGGGAAAGTCAATTCAGACTTGAATGAGAACTTCATCATTGCGTGGTTGGCGGTCTCGATCTCCTCGCCGTTTTCATCATAGAGCTTGTCAAGGATAAGCTCCACGGGCTTCTGCGAGGGAGCGAGAAGCTCCACGGTATCACCTGCGAAGAAGCGGTTCCTCTGAGTGCAGTAAACCATGCCGTCCTGACAGCTTTCCACAACTGCTACAACGTCGTAGTTGCGGATATAGCCGCTGTTTTCATAATACTGGGACTCCTCGGGAGTTCCGAAGAAAAATCCGTTGCAGTACTTTCTGTGGCTTACCTTATATACCTCGTCCCTGATCCAGTCGGGGAGAACGAAGTTATCGGGATTTTTGTAATAGTGGTCAACAGCCATGCGGTATGCATTGGTGACAACAGTTACATAATAAGCAGACTTAGCTCTGCCCTCGATTTTCAGGCTTGTTACGCCTGCTTTTGCCAGCTTGTCGATATGCTCTATCATGCACATATCCTTTGAATTAAGGATGTATGTGCCCTTTTCGTCCTCGAATATGGGGAAGAACTCGTTGGGGCGCTTTTCCTCTACAAGATGATACCCCCAGCGGCAGGGCTGAGCACATTCGCCGCGGTTTGCGTCACGGTTCACGAGATACTGTGAAAGGAGGCATCTCCCCGAGAACGAAACGCACATCGCACCGTGTACGAATGTCTCGATGTCAAGATCGGGACTTGTTTTCGCTCTGATCTCTGCGATCTCATCAAGGGACAGCTCTCTTGCCAGAACTACTCTTTTTGCGCCCATGTTATAGAGCTCACGGGCAGTAACATAATTTACTATGCCTGTCTGAGTGGAGATATGGATCTCCATATCGGGGGCATATCTTTTTATGAGCATGAGAAGTCCGATATCGGCGACGATAAGAGCATCAACCTTAGCCTCAACGGCTTCCTTCACGAACTGCTCAAACTGAGGGATCTCGTTGTTTCTCGGGAGGGTGTTGCAGGTCAGATATACCTTTACACCCTTTGCGTGAGCCGTTTGCACGGCTCTGCAAAGCTGTTGAAAATCAAAATTCATCGGTGAGGAGCGCATCCCGAACTGCTTTCGTCCGAGATACACAGCGTCCGCACCGTAATCAACGGCGGCGGTGAAACGCTCCTCATCACCTGCGGGTGCAAGGACTTCAAGTTTATTCATCAATATTCCTCCGCACGGGCAGCCAATTCTTCTTCTTCCTTGCGCTGTTCTTCCTCGAGCTCGTACTGCTGTTCATCAGCCTTTACCTGAGCCTTCTTCATTTCGTGCTCATCGTTTGTCTTGGAGAAGAATGTTTCCTGAGTATAGATATTAGCTACAAAGTAGAAGTCATCGGTCTGCATCTTGGCAAGAACAGCATCGATAGCGTCAAGACCGGGGTTGCATATAGCTCCGGGGGGGAGTCCGACACAAACATAGGTGTCATATGCGTCGAGCATTTCCTGATTTGAAACAGCCAGTCTTGGTCTGATAACGTCATAAGCGTAATTCTTTGTAGGATCAGACTGGAGCTTTCCGGCTGTCTCCTCAGGCTTTTCAAGTCTGTTCCAGAAAACGCCTGCAACATGATCCATATCCTCTCTGTTTGGGGCCTCCTTCTGAACAATGGAAGCAAGGATAATAAGATCGTTGAGTGAGAGTTTGAGTTCCTTCATTCTTGCAAGGCGCTCATCGGTCATCTTCTGATCGAAGTTGAAGTATATCTTCTGGCATACCTGCTCGGGCTCCATCTCCTTGGTGAAGGTGTAGGTATCGGGGAAGAGATATCCCTCCATACGGGCATCGGCAAACTTAGAAGCATTGGGGGTCTGGGGAAGCTCGTTCTCAAATCTGTATCCGAAGCCGCCGGAGTTGAACTGGAACAGGAAATCTCCCGACTTGCAGACACCTTCCTCCTCAAGTATCTGTGCAGCATCAAATATGTTTATTCCTTCGCGGAAAGTGACTGTGACAGCTTCCTTGGCTTCTTGCTTTTCCTCGTTGGTGAGGGTGTCGATAATGGTCTCATAAGCCATATTGGGGCTTACGAAGTGCTCACCGGGAAGGTAGATATCAGCCTTTTTACGGAGCTTGGTAAACATCTGGAAGCATTTGGGAGAGTTGATGATACCCTCCTCATGGAGAAGCTCAGAGATCTGTTCGGTAGTAGCTCCCTCCGGAACAATTATGAGCTTTGTGCTGTCGCTCTTGCCGATACCGAGCATATCCTTTCCAAAGGCAATGATGACCATGGAAAGACAAATGGATACGGCAAATATCGAAACTGTGAGTATGAGTACTCCGGGGAGTCTGCTTCTTCTCTTTTTCTTCTTTTTCTTGTGGTGTGCACTGTTCCTCTTGACAGCTGAGCTGTTTCTTACGGGAACAGCCTCTCTGCTTACGGGAGGTCTCTGCGCAGGGCGCTTGGGAGCTTCTGCGGCAGGTTTTTCCTCGTTCTGTGCTGTCCTCGGTCTCGGAGCAGCTTCTTCGCGCTGGAGAGGTGAAGCCATGTGTGAGACAACAGGTCTCGGAGCGGCAGGCTTCTTTACGGCTTCTTCAGCCTTTTCCTCTGCCTTTTCTATCAGTTTTTCAGACTCTGCTTCTGTTTTTTTCTTTTCATTATCGAGCTGATTAAGAATATCGTTGATAACGTCATTATTCTTATTATCAGGCATTGCAGAGCACCGTCCTTTCTTCAGTTACTATCATATCGACCCTGAGGTCGTGCTGCATGAGGGGCAGCTCACCGACTATAAGCTCCTCATAAATGAGACCTATAGTGTAAATATCGGGATTATCAAGGATAAATTCATCGTAGTATCCTCCGCCGTAGCCTATCCTGCCGCCTTCCTCGGTGAATGCAAGTCCGGGGACTATACATACGCTGTCGGGGGTGATGACGGGCTGGGGGAGAGAGCTGTCAGGCTCTGGGATACGGTACATACCCTCATGGAGATCTGCCACTGACTTTATAAGGTGGAAGGTCATGGAGCGCTCCTGACCGCATCTGGGGAGTGCAACGCTCTTGCCCATTTCGATGAGCTTGTCAATGAGCAGATATGTATCAACTTCCGAGCCGAATGAGGCATAGAGGAGTATATGATCCGCATCGGCGATCTTTTCCTCCTCAAGCAGCCTTTCGATTATGTCCATATCCTTAGAGACCTTGTCTCTTATCTCGGCACGGGTATGGGAGTATTGTTTTCGCAGTTCTTTTTTATTATCCATATCAGTCGCAAAGTATAGCGTTACGCTGTCGGAGGCTTTCTTCCTTTGAATGTACCTTTTCAACAAGCTTCAGACCAAAGTCAACGGCAACACCTGCGCCTCTTGCAGTAATGAAGATACCGTCCTCGGCAACACCGCTTTTTCCGATGTTTGCGCCTGTGAGCTGAGTTTCAAATCCCTCATAGCAGACAGCGGTCTTTCCCTTTAAAAGTCCCTTGTGACCAAGGATAGAGGGTGCAGCACAGATAGCGCCGACGTACTTGTTATTGGATACGCAGTAATCTATAGCTTTCTGAACATAGTCGGACTTCTCAAGATTGAGAGTTCCGGGCATACCGCCCGGGAGAACGATCATCTCCAGCTCGTCAGTGAGAGGAGCCTCCTGAGCGATGGTATCGGTCACAACGGGGATACCGTGTGAACCTCTTATGATATTGTCGCCGACACCGACAGTCACCACATCCTTGCCTGCGCGCCTGAGCAGGTCGATGGGAGCAATGGCTTCGGTCTCTTCAAAACCGTCTGCAAGAAAAACGTAGATCATGATCTGTTCCTTTCATTTAAATGTAGCAATGTATTTTTTCAGGAGAAATACGGGATGATAGGACTGCTTGGCTTTTCTCAGTCCCTCCAGACCCAGATCCTCCTCGCGATTGATGTATTTATAGTCTGCGGCACAGGCTTTTGCAAAAAGGTTGTTTATGCCTGCATAAATGCCGCTGTAAGACGTATCCGCCTTTTCGATGTGGACACAGAAGGTCTCATTGTTGAGTCTTTCGCCGATGGTAAAGGCGGCAACCTTGCCGTTTACCCTTATCACGCCGCCTTTCAGGCCAAGCTCGTCAAAATAGCTGAAGTAGGTATTGATGGCGTACTGCTCGGCGATAAAGGAGTGATCCATATCCTCGGGCTTGCTGTTGTATTCAACAGTGCTGAATGTGATACAGTCGTCGAAATCTTTTTCTGTCATCAGCGAGAACTCTGCGCCGATCTCGTTGAAACGGGCGAGGTGGTTCCTTTTGCCATGGTACTTCCTGCCTGCAAGCTCTATAAGGTCTGTGGAATTATAGATATAATCCCAGTCGCCCTCGTCGGTATCAACAGTGAACCCGTCGGGATAGAGGTCGCTCAGCATGGTGAGAGTCGGCTCGGTGATACCTGCAATTTTAAGAGGCTTGCCGAGAGATCCGGCATAATTTTTCATCTCATTGATGACTTCATTGTAGTCTCCCTCGCCTGAGGGAAAGAAAAATCTCGGTATACCGTCATCGGAGCGGAATGAACAGCAGATGTAGAAGTTCTTATGGAAGGCGATCTGTGAATCCCCAAGACGTCTCCACGCCATATTATTGGCGAAGCTGTACTCACAGCCCATGAACTGTGAGCGTTCAAGAGCGGCGGTTATCCTGTCCTTGTCGGTTATATCGATGTTTCTGAATTCAAGCATTGTTCCTCCGTGGGGTCATTTTGCTTTCATGGCTGAAAAATACTCTTTTACTTCCTTCATTTTGCCGCATGACATCTTTCCCTCGGGACATTTGCCCTCTGCAACGCATGAGGGACCTGCATGGGAGAAAATGTGGGGAGCGACTTCAAGGCACAGCCTCAGCATTTCATTTGCCACTGCGCGTATCTCCCACTGTGCGCGGTTACAGCAGCGGTGGCGGAAGAAATTGAAGAGGGAGCGCACATTCATAGTTACAACTATCTTTGTTTCACAGGCATTGGGGAGGATGAACCTTGCGTCCTCGTTGGCGAGCTTTGAAGCCTTTGAACGGGCAGTCTTCTCGTCCAGTCCCTGAGCTGTGAATTCCTCTGTATGCTTATCAGTGAGAAGCTTTACCAGCTTTTCATAGCTATCGGTTATCTCAGAAATCACTCTGTCGTATTCCTCTTTAGCTTCGGGAAGCTCCTCGATAGCAGGGGGAGTAATGAACTCGAAGCCGTTCTCGTTCACATAGCGCTGGCTCTTTTGTGAATAGGAAGCGATACGATGCCTGACCAGCTGATGTGAGCAGGCTCTTGAAATTCCCTCGACACCGAAGGTGAAACAGACGTGCTCCATAACGCTCTCATGACCGATGGAAGCGAGCATATCGATGAAGTCAGAAATCTTGTCCTCTGTGAGACCGTCTCTCAGTGACTCGATGTCGCTGCTGGAGTAGCAGAGCTTGGCGGCTGTGGCAACAAGCTTTTCAGGCTCGGGGGTGTATGACAGAAGTTTGACTTTCATTAAGACACCTTCCTTATTTATAATAATGCATATACATTTATTGTATCATTTCTCAGCCATTAAGTCAAGGAAATAACATAAAAATAATTAATGTAATTTATTTAATAAGATGATAAAGTGATAAAAAGGAAAAAATTTTCGTTTTGCTATGGACAAACCGAAAAAAATGTTGTATAATAAACAGTATCTGGAATCTACAATTATATCGGAGGAATATAACAGATGAATAAGTTCAATAAGTTCGCTGCTGCAGCTGCAGCATTTGCTCTTGCTGTCACATCGGCAGGCTGCGGTGCGCCTGAAGCAATAACTATAGGTAAGGGAACACAGACGGCTCTTACTATCGACGGTTATGATATACCTGCGGGCGTGTTTATTTATAATGAGATAACAGCATATAACAATGCTGCATATGAGCTCTACGCAAAGAACAACACAGAGCCTTCTCTGGAGGATGTCAAGAACGCCACCATCGAGGATATGTCGGCAACTGACTGGATACAGAACAAGGCTGTTGAGGCTTGTAAGGATTTTGTTGCCAACGAGAAGGAGTTTGAGAAGATCGGTGAGACACTTTCTGCCGAGGAGCTTGACAACATCAAGAAGCTTGTTTCTTCAAATTCATCAAACGAGATGTTCACTGAGAACGGTATCGGTGAGGAGTCTCTCAGGAAGATAATCGAGAATTCCTACAAGCAGGAGGCTATCTTCAAGCACTATTACGGAATTGGCGGTGAAAAGGGCTGCACAGAGGATGAGCTGAAGGAATACTTCCAGGACAAGACTACAAGACTGAAGTACTTTACCATCAATCTTCTTGATCAGAACGGCGAGAAGTACAGCGATGAAGAGATCCGTACACTCAACAAGATGGCTGATCAGTATGTAAAGGATATCAATGCCGAGAAGACTGACAAGGCTAAGCTTGCCAAGATAGACGAGTGTGAGGAAGAGTATAACGAGTACGCTGCAAAGCTCGCTGAGGAAGCTGCAAAGAAGGCTGCCGAGGAAGCAGGCGAGACTTATACGACCACCACAACAACTACAACAACGGCTGCCAAGGATGCAACTACTACCACAACAACTACCGATCCCTACGAAAAAGAGATCACAATGACAAAGTACACGACCACAACTGCTGACGAGAGCGCTCCTGTGACAACTACGGCATCTGCTGAGGCAGAGGCTTCTCTGAAGGCATTCCGCGATTACAATACCTACATCTTCGACAAACTTGACTATTACAAGGCTGAGAAGTATCAGTATGATGAGAATACTATCTACGTCATTATCAAGGCTGATATCAAGGAACGTATGACAGAGGACGACCTCTGGAGCGAAGAAAACGTCGAGGCACTCATCAGTGAGCGTTATTACAGCGAGTTTACTGATATGATGAAGAGTATCGCAGAGGGCTATGACTCCAACCGAAATTCTTCAGCTTTCAGAAAATTCTCACCATTCAAGCTGAAGCTTGAGACCGAAGGATCATAAAAAAATTAAGGCTGCCGAAAAGGCAGCCTTTTTTATGCGTTTTTTCTTTTCTGAAGCCTTACATCATCGCCCTTGAATTCAAGGCAGGAATACTCTGAGATTATCCTTGACATCACACGCTTGTCGTATCTTCGGGAAATACCTGAAAAATCGAGATTTGTGCTGATTATGGACGGTTTGCGGCGGTTGAGTCTTGTGTTGATGATGTTGTATATAGTTGCGTTGTAAAACGGAGTTTCGTACTCAGTGCCAAGATCGTCGAGGATAAGCAGGTCTGTGTCCATGACAAGGTCTATCATCTCCGATGAATGATCGTGACTGAAGTGCTCCTTTTCTATACTGCGGAGGATATTTATGGCAGAATCATAGATGACGCCGTAGCCCTTTTCGAGGACCTTGTTGGCGATCGCAAGGGAGAGGTGGGTCTTGCCCAGTCCTGTCTGACCGAACATCAGTATGCTCTTTGAGTCGGGAGTGAAGGTCGCTGCGTACTGCATTGTGTATTCCAGTATCTTCTTCATTGCCGAGTAGTTTTCACCCGAATAATATGTAAGGGAGAAGCTGTCAA
The DNA here is from genome assembly GCA_017519145.1 of Ruminococcus sp. Taxonomy (GTDB): domain Bacteria; phylum Bacillota; class Clostridia; order Oscillospirales; family Ruminococcaceae; genus Ruminococcus. Next base: position 258,562 of record JAFWTA010000030.1, on the reverse strand, counting down.
AGCTTGAAAGGCTCAGCTGAGAGTTCTTGTTGAGCTCGTCCGCAGCCAGTTTTCCGCATACGGTCTTGAAGCAGTCGCAGAACTTGCTGCCGTTATAGCCTCTGTCGCAGCACTTGGGACAGGTGTAGTGCATATCGAGGTAGTCCTCGGGGTAGCCGTACTCGGCGAGTATCTTTCTTGACATAGCCTGAGCGCCGAGATTATACTGCTTCAGCTGCTCCACTTTGTCGGAGATATCCTTGCCTCTGCCATTGGAAATAATAGAAATAAGCTCTTTTCCCGTGTTGAAAATGACCTCGTTGATCTCCCGTATCTGGGGGATCTTTTCGTTTATCTCGCGGATGCGCTCCTCATTTTCGGTCTCAGCCTTTTTACGGCGGAGAGTGAGGATAGCCTGCGCTTTATCGAATATCTCGCTGTCCATTATGACCTCCTCAGTACAGGAATTTGTTTATTACCGATTCGTATTGCTCTATATCGGGGTCATTGGCATCCTTTCTGACGCCTGATCTTTTCTTTTTGTACTCGCTTTCGGCAGCTTCAACGTCCTGAACGGTCTTGAAACCGCTGTCCTGCCATGAAAGGAGTATCTTGTTTATGTAGTTGAAATTGAGTTTGTTTATCTGCTCGATGGTCTTTTCATATGCCAGTCTTATGAGATCGAGACTTATGCCTGCATTTTTCCACTGCTGTATGAACTCGTTCTGTTTGGTGGTGGGACGGCTCTGCATCTGGAATAGCTTCGCTATCTTTGCGGAGTACTCCTTGGAAGCGTTCATGCGCTGTATCTCGTCCTGAGCGGCATTGATAGTGTTGATATCATTTTCAGCCCATACGGATGCGATCTTCTCCATATAAGCTGTATTTATCTTTTCGATAGATGCACAGTAGGAGATAAGGGTGATAATGACCTCTTTTTTCAGTCCGAGGTGGTCGTACATCCAGATCATAGAGTTCATCTGGCTGTTTTTGAGAGCGCCGAGAATACTTTCCGCTATCTTGAAAAGCTCCCTGATATCCTGTGAACCGTCCATAATAGCAGCTATTTCCGAGCCGCTGAGATTAGTTTTGTGGTCGGGCATGGGCTCTGCGGAGCTTTTGGCAGGGGGCTGAGGCGGTGTCTGAACCGTCTTGACCTCCGTCTGCTGAGGCATTATCGATTTTACGCTTGCTGAACCTATATTAGCCTGCGGACTGAGAACATTTGCCTGCTGCCAGAATATGACAGCCTCCTCAGCCTCGTCGGCAGGTACACCTGTGTTTGCAGATATCTCCTCGGTAGAGCACAGCTTCCCCGAGCATCTGAGCAGATACAGAAGCACCTTTATCTGATTGCCCGAAGCAAGCTTGAGAAAGTTATCGGCAACTATAGAGGGAACACCGAACATTGCTCCCCAGATACCGCAGTTTACCTTGAATTCCAATAAAGACACCTCCGAAAAAATACTGCAAAAGCTATTATAACATAAAAGGGAAAAAATATCAAGATGCCCGGGATGATAATATTTGCAAATGTTATTGCGGTATTTTCAGCAGTTTGCTGTGAGCAGCTCAATAGCTTTCCTGTACTTTTCTATGCGCTGTGCAGTCTGTTCGGAGCAGCGCATCTGCTTGTCCCTCAGACGAGAGATATCCGAGTTATGTCTGAGGTCTGCAAGCTTGACTGCTGATGCGGCAGGGGACGTCTTTATTCTCCTGATATAGTCAAAATAATCCGTATCCTTGTCATGAGACAGAAGCTTCAGCGGCTCTGTTATCTCAGCAGGAAACTCCTTTTCCAGTTCTTCGATGGTAATGTCGGTGTCCTCGGCAACATCGTGGAGAAGTGCGATACACACAGTTACCTCGTCAGTCATCTGCTCTGCAAGATGGAACGGGTGGAAGATGTAGGGGAGACCGCTTTTGTCGGTCTGACCGTGATGGGCTGAGTATGCAAGCTTCATTGCCTTGCATGTAAGGTCGGTATAGATCATTTGAGTATCTCCTTATTTGCATCAATGAACTCTATTAGCGGCTTGCGGACTATAAGTCCACGATTTCCACCGAACCATTCATATGACTCCGTTATGGATACGGAAAGGGGAGTCAGCTCGGGCATAAGCTCCAGCATATCGCTCACGTCAAGGATGTATTCGTAGTCGTAAAAAGGGAAATAGCTCCTCTGAGGGATATCATCGTGTACTTCATTGAATACGTGAACTTCGCCCACAGTCTCGCAACAAAGCTTTACCCATTCTTTTATGGTGACAGCTTCGGGATAGCCTACATTGAAAATGTGCTTTTTCGGCTTCTTTTTAATAAGAAGCTCCATAAAGCGGCACATATCACTGATATGGAAGAACTGGAGCTTCATACTGCCATCCCTCGGAAGATAAAATATACGTCCCTGCTCTGCACATTCAAATACAAAGGCTTCGCGGTGGAGATTATTCATAGGACCGCATAAATAGGGCGGACGCAGGATATAAGCATCCGGGACTCTGCTTCTCAGTGCCTGCTCGGCGGCTATCTTATCGGTGCCGTATTTTCCCCATATTGAGTTGGCGCCGATATTGCTGTTCTCCCTGAAGGGCTGAGGCAGAGTTTCAGGATAGACAGCACTGGAGCTCACAAGGATGTAACATCCGAAGCTGCCGAGACCGTCCAGAAGGCTGTTTACATCGTCGGCATTATAGGCTGTTACATCAATAACTGCGTCAAAGTGACGGTTTCTGAGAGTGCCGCCGAGAGAGTGGCGGTCGGCGATGATCGGTGAGACTTTTTCTGACTGAGGTTTTGAGCCTCTGTTGAGCACGAATACTTCATGACCATTTGAGGCAAAATATTCGGCGGTATATCGGCTTGCGAAGACTGTGCCGCCTGTTACGAGAATTTCCATAGCTTCCTCCTCTGTGGTGTGGTATATGATAATTATAACACAGAAGAAAGACAAAGGCAATAAACCAGAGGTGATGTTTCGGTGTCAGAAAGCTGTATTATCGAACTGCTTTTTCAGTTTCCCTATGGCTTTTTTCTCTATTCGTGAAACATAGGAGCGTGATATCCCCAGCTTCTGTGCAGTCTCATTCTGAGTGTGAGGCGAACTGCCGTAAAGCCCGTAGCGGTAAATGATTATCTCCAGCTCACGCTTGTCAAGGCAGGTCTTTATGAAGCTGTACAGCTGACGGGAGCGTATTAGGATATCCACCTGCTCGTGTATATCCACACCATCGTCGATGAGATCCATGAGAGTCAGCGCGTTGCCGTCCTTGTCTGTCTCGACGGGTTCGTTTATATACACATCACCTGCTGACTTTTTTGCGGCGCGAAACTGCATGAGTATCTCGTTTTCTATGCATCTGCTGGCATAGGTCGCAAATTTAGAGCCTTTTGTATAGTCGAATGTGGATACAGCTTTTATAAGTCCGACAGTTCCCACAGATATGAGCTCATCCTGCTCGTCGGAAGAAGAAGCATACTTTTTCACGATATGGGCAACGAGGCGCAGATTATGCTCGATGAGGCGGCTTCTTGCCTTGCTGTCGCCTTGGGACATGGCTTCAAAGCATTCCTGTTCTTCTTTTTTGGACAGAGGCTTGGGGAATACGGATGAGTTTTCAACATGAAGGGCGAAGAAGAATAAATTTCGCAGCAATTCCATTAACATATTAGGATACCTCCCGATATTTCATGTGACATTTTATGCGCAGAGGCATGGACAATATATTATAATCAAAACAATAAACAAGCAATTGCAGACTTTTTAGTGTTAAAATTACGGAAAAAGCCGTGCTAACTATTGACTGAGAGCGATAAATATTATATAATAATAGTGTATGGTTTTAGAAAGATCTACTTTTGCCTTATGTTTACAGGCGAATGAATTCGGAAGAAGTGATAAATTGAAGAATTATGTTTCAGCTTCCGTGCTCAGCGCGGATATGCTTGAGCTGAAAAATGAGATAAAAAAGCTTGAAAAAAACAGGATCGATATGCTCCATTTCGATGTTATGGACGGCATTTTCGTTGATAATATCACATTCGGCCTCCCTGTCCTCAAACAGGTGAGAGCGGCTACGGATATGACCCTTGACGTCCATCTTATGATAACCGATCCCCTGAAGTACATAGATAATTTTGCGGATTTCGGCGCGGATATCATATCCTTCCATATTGAAAGTGAAAGCGATACGGGCGCGGTTATCGACAGGATACACAAACGCGGTCTGAAGGCTGCTGTTGCGCTGAGACCTGCTACTCCCGCTGAGAGCGTGTACAAATATCTTCCCGATGTGGATATGATACTCGTTATGACCGTGGAGCCCGGCTTCGGCGGTCAGAGCTTCATTCCGGAGACCCTTGACAAGGTAAGGGCTGTCAGGGAGAAGATAACCGAACTCGGACTTGATGTTGATGTTCAGGTGGATGGAGGCATAAATGCCGATACGGCTGCCGCAGTGAGGGCGGCAGGAGCCAATGTTCTCGTATCGGGAAGCTATCTGTTTGCAGCCGCGGATATGGCTGCTGCGGCGGATGCCCTCAGAGAAGACAGATAATGCAGTATAAAACAAGAAAAGAACGCCTTGTGTGGCTGGATATCATGATAACTCTCCTCACTCTGGAACTCATGTCCTACTTCTACTATGGTATCCGTTCGGTTTTCCTTGCAGGAGTATGCGTGGTCACAGGCTTTGCAGCGGAACTTGTATCCCTGCGCCTTATGAAGCGCAAATTCACAGCCGATGACCTTACCTGTACATCCGATGCCCTTATCCTCGCACTTATGTTTCCTGCGGTAATGGACTATCATATTTCCGTTATTGCCGTGTTGTTCGCAATAGTCGTTGCCAAGAACCTTTTCGGCGGACGGCTGAATATGATATTTTCGCCTGCGGCTGCGGCATATGTATTTGTGCTGACCTCATGGGAAAGGCAGCTCTTGCAGTATACCGAGCCCCATATAAAGACAGGTATTTTTGAAACACCATCAAATCTTGTAAAGTCAGCTTCATATGTGTTTGACCATACGGGAACCTTTGATCATTCGGACTTTGAAGTGCTTCTCGGTAATTTCAGCGGTCCTGCAGGTGCTGTAAGCATACTGCTCCTTGCGGTCGCAGCCGTAGTCCTCATGATGAGGCGAAGCATCTCGGCAGGTGCCTTTCTCGGCACTATCTGCGGTACGGGGCTTTTTGCCGTAGTTACACCTATGGTCAGCTCCAGATCAGACTCGCTGAAGTATTCACTTGTTACCAATATGGTGCTTTTCTCGGCAATATACATTGTTTCCGATCTGAGAATAGCTCCCAAGCGTGACTATTACGCTTTCTTCTATGGACTTTTCATCGGTGTCATCTCCTATGTTCTTGTGCTTACGGGAGCCAAGGAGAACGCCATAGTCATAGTATCCGTGCTGTTTACGCCTATTGCTCTCGGCTTCAAGCATCTTGAGAAAAAGATAGACACGGCTGCACAGGAACACGCTGCGGAAACTGCTGCTGATGAAGCAGCGGAGACTGCGGCAGGAGAGGAGGCTGCTTCTCATGAATGACCGCAAAAAAGCAGTCCTCGGCGGAGTTCTCGGTGATAACATCGTCTTATCGGGACTCATGGTAATATCTCCCGTTATTATCTGCGGAGACACACTGAAGAACGCAGAGGCGCTCATTTACGCATTTTCGGCAATAACCTTTCTGTCGGTGCTCATATCTTCATTTGTTCCTAAGAAGCTGCCCTACACAGTAAAGGTTATAATCTATGCACTGATATCGGCACTGGTCTATATCCCGGTAAAGCTTGCGGCAAAGGAGTTCTATCCCGAGTCCATAGAGCGCATCGGCATATACTATCCGCTTCTTGCGGTAAATTCACTCATAGTTTTCCAGACCGAGGCGAAGTTCTTCCGCATGAAGAAAACGGACATGATAATCTCGCTCATAAGCTGCATAGCCGGCTTTGACATAGTGATGCTGCTGACGGGATTTCTCCGTGAGCTCTTTGCTTACGGCACTATCAACAGCAGGATTGTCGATGTGAACACACTTATCGGCGGACTCTCGCAGCCCTTCGGCGGATTTATCTTCCTCGGGCTTATGTGCGGAGCATACCGCTTTATCAGGGGACTTGTCTCCGGCAATAACAATGTAAGGAGTGACGCTGATGTTTCTGATAAATGACCTCATTGCCCTCCTTGCAGCCAACCTGATACTATCACAGGCGCTTGGAACAAGTACTATATTCATTGCGGCAGGCAGCAGAAAAAATCTGGTGGCCACCGCAGGAGTAATAACCATCTTTACCACTGTCGGATCGGCTGCGGCTTATCTGATAGACCTGATCCTTCAGCCCTCGGTATCCGACCTGAGACTGCTTTTCTACACCATCGTCATAGGAGTGCTTTATGCAGCACTTCTGGCAGCAGTCTATAAGTTCGGGAACAGGTGGTTCGAGGATCTTCGCAGATACATCCATTTGTCTGCGTTCAACTGTGCTGTTATGGGAACGCTCTTTACCATCAACAAAAGAGCGGCGATGGACGGTACAATGTTCAACCTCGGGGGATATGTTTCTGCAGGATTTGAAGCGGGAATAGGCTTTATCATAGCGGCTCTCATACTTACAGCCGCATACAGGAAGCTGAATTCATCAAAGGTGCCTGCTTCATTCAGGGGATTTCCTGCAATGCTTGTATATCTTGGAATTATATCAATGGCAGTATATTCGCTGAAGTAACTGTAATATACTGATATAGGAGAGTTAGTTTAATGAAGTTCAAGAATAAAGGAAGGAAGATCTATAAGACCAAGGAAAAGAACTATTACGGAAAGAGCCCTGTTGGCAAGGCATTCTCCGTAGGTCTTACGGTCCTGCTCATCGGCGGAATAGTATTTATAGGTTACAGTGTTGCCGAGCCTCTTATCAATTACACAAAGAAAAAGGGCGACAGCACTGCCGAATCTGCGGTGATTGCTTCCGATACTACCCCCACTGACGAAAACGGAGAGCCTGTTACAGATGAAGGGGCAGCACCTCAGGTGCCTGTCAGTGCAGAGGCTTACAGAGCCTATGCGCTGGATCCCCTTGACATTTCCGACACGCAGTCCATAAAGGCTGCTCTGAAGCGTGTTCCCTCTGAGGAGAAGATAGAGTATATCGAAGTTCCTCTGAAGGTAAGCGGCGGTAATATCTACTATGCCACCAATAACTACTACGCAACTTCATCGGGGGTGATACAGTCCTATACAAAGCTCAGCGACATAGTTTCTGCTATTTCAGCTGAGGGGTATAAGCCTGTGGCTCTCGTCAGCACCTTCAATGATAATATTATCCCCAATTATTTCCGTGATATGAGCTATCTTACAGTTGACGACGGCTCACAGTGGATAGACAATGATATCGACGCAGGCGGAAAGCCTTGGATGACTCCCTTTTCCGAGTCGGCTGTTGAATACAACACCGATATCGTTGAGGAGGTAGCTCAGGCAGGCTTTGAAAGAGTAGTCTGCTACGATTTCGTTTTCCCTGACTTCCGTCCAAGTGATGTGGAGTTTCTCGGCGAAAAGGTAGTGAGCACCGACAGGTACATGGCGCTCACTTCTGCTGCGAATATGATGTATGACAAGATCATGACCGAGGGCTCGAAAATGATGCTGGAGGTCAATGCCTCAGACCTGCTGAAGGGCAAGAATGATGTTCTTCAGCCCATGCTCCTGAAGGTCAATACAGTCATACTCAACATTGACCTCGACATTATGAGCTACGGAGTCTACACAGGGGACACTGTCTACGAGTTCACGGGAACTCCTGCCGAAAACGTCAGAAAGATGCTTGAACTGGTAAGCGATGACGTTTCCGACTTTAATGTGGCTGTCCGCGTATCGGGAACCACACTCAGCACTCAGGAAATGCTTGAAGCAAAGGAAGAGATCGTCGGGTACGGTTTCGATTCATATGTACTCGGCTAAAAAATAATTCCCGATCTTTGATCGGAGAACGGAGCTTATTATGGCAGAGAATTTTAAAGTTTCGCTTCAGAGCGTCATAGACGAATTCAAGCTTGAGGCGATATACGTTCACAAGGACGCCAACGAACTGATGATCGACGAGAACGATGTAAACCGTCCGGGACTCCAGCTCATGGGCTTTTATGAGTATTTCAATCCCGAGCGCATACAGATCATCGGCAAGATGGAGTTTGCATATCTTTCGACCATTGACGAGAAGACAAGACGGGAGCGCCTTCAGCTTCTCTTTGCCCAGCGTATACCTGCTCTCATTATCACAAGAGAGCTGCCATATTTTGCCGAGATGCTGGAGCTTGCCAAGGAGTATGAGGTACCTCTGCTCAGAAGCAAGGAGAGCACCTCAAACTTCATCGCAGGACTCATTGCCTACCTCAACCTTACACTTGCTCCCAGAATAACACGCCACGGCGTTCTTATCGAGATCTACGGCGAAGGAGTGTTCATTACAGGCGAGAGCGGCGTAGGTAAGAGCGAAACTGCTATCGAGCTTGTAAAGCGCGGACACCGCCTTGTTGCCGATGATGCTGTCGAGATCAGAAAGGTGTCGAATATAAGCCTTGTGGGAAGCTCTCCCGACAATATCCGCCACTTCCTTGAGCTCCGCGGTATCGGTATCATCAACGCAAGACGACTTTTCGGTATCGGTGCTGTAAAGATGACAGAGAAGCTTGACCTTGTAGTTGAGCTGGAGCAGTGGAACTCAGAAAAGATCTACGACAGAATGGGCGTTGATACCGAATATGTCAGCCTTCTCGGCGTTAAGGTGCCGTCCCTTACGATCCCCGTAAAGCCCGGACGTAACCTTGCGGTCATCCTCGAAGTAGCGGCTATGAACAACAGACAGAAGAAGATGGGCTATAATGCAGCCCGTGAGCTTCTCAACCGTTTGGGCATGGAGTCTGATGCCAAGGAAGTAGTCCGCGATTATGAGGCATTCTGACAGCCTTAACATTCTTGAATAATTCAGGGGGGAAACTATGATAGACATAAGTGAATTATCACAGCTCTGCGATAAGCTGGGCTGCAGGATAACACCCGAATGCTCACTGAGCGAATATATAACCTTCCGCTTCGGCGGACCATGCAGAGCTCTTATCAGCGTTAATTCCGCAAAATCAGCCGTTGAACTTATCAGGTTCATGAAGGAAAAAAGCATAAGATACGGAGTTCTGGGACGAGGCAGCAATGTCCTCGTATCCGATGAGGGCTTTGACGGAGTGATACTTCTCTTCGGCAGTGATTTTGCCCGTATCGAAGTCAACGGCAATACTATCCGCTGTGATGCAGGCGCACATCTTGCAGCTGCCTGTGTAAGAGCGCAGCAGTCGGGACTCACCGGTATGGAGAACCTCTTCGGCATTCCCGGTACAGTCGGCGGAGCACTTTATATGAACGCAGGCGCATACGGCAGCGAGATGAAAGACGTTGTCGTTTCCGCAGAATATATCGATGATGACTGCAATATCAGGACCATAAATGCGGAGGATATGGAGCTTTCCTACCGCAGGAGCTTCTTCTCCGATTCCGAAAGAGTCATTACTTCTGTAACCATGGAACTGAAAAAAGGCGATCCCGAAAAGATAAAAAATGCCATGTCGGAGTGTATGGCAAAGAGAAGTGCTAAACAGCCTCTTGACTATCCCAGTGCGGGAAGCACTTTCAAGCGTCCCGAGGGAAGCTATGCTTCGCTTCTCATCGATCAGTGCGGTCTCAAGGGACTTACCTGCGGAGGTGCTATGGTCAGTGAAAAGCACAGCGGATTTGTGATAAACAAGGGTTACGCTACCTGCGCCGATGTGCTGGAGCTTTGTGATAAGGTCAGGGCTATCGTCAAGGAAAAAACGGGTTATCAGCTTGAGCTTGAACCCGTGATACTCAGATAGTCTGAATAATAAGGAGATTTGTATGCAGCTTTTGATAGTAACGGGTATGTCAGGTTCGGGAAAGTCAAGCGTCATGGACGTTATGGAGGACATTGGCTTTTACTGCATCGACAATATCCCACCCAAGCTGATAACTCAGTTCGTAGACCTGTGCAGACAGTCCGAATCTGAGATACATAAGATCGCTGTGGCGGTCGATATCCGTTCGGGAGATATGTTCACCGAGATATTCCGCTCATGGCAGGAGCTGAAGCAGCGCAGTGATGTTGATGTAAAGGTGCTGTTTATAGAGGCGAACCATGATGTTCTCCTGAAGCGCTACAAGGAGACCCGCCGAAAGCACCCCCTTTCCGAGAAGTTCAACGGCAATATCCATGAAGCCATCAACTATGAGTGGGTACAGCTTTCGCAGCTTCGCGAGATAGCTGATTATTACATAGAGACCTCCAACTTCACAGCTTCTCAGCTGAAGGAGCAGGTAAAGGAGCTCTTCCTCGAAAAAAGCTCTGATTCTCTTATTATAAAGGTCATGTCCTTCGGCTTCAAGTACGGAGTCTCAACAGAGGCAGATCTGGTCTTTGACGTAAGATGCCTGCCCAATCCTCACTATGTTGAGGAGCTTCGCAACCATACAGGCTGTGACAGCTGTGTAAGGGACTATGTCATGAGCTTTGAGCAGTCCCGTGTACTCTTTGACAAAATGACCGATCTCATTGACTATCTTATACCTCTTTATGTCCATGAAGGAAAGAGCCAGCTGGTAATATCATTCGGATGTACGGGCGGAAAGCATCGCTCCATCACTTTTGCCGAGCTTATGGCTGACCACCTTATGGCAAAGGAGTACAAGGTGCAGAAGTATCACAGAGACATAACCAAGGACAAAAAATTCTGAGTAATGGAGTGAGTAGATATGTCCTTCTCAAATGATGTAAGAAGCGAGATCTGTTCCTCTGTCAATGATAAAGATAAGCGATTTGCCTGCCTTTACGGTATGCTTCTGTTCAGCAGAACGCTCTCACCTGAGCATATATGCTTCCAGAGCGAGAGCAGGACGTCTGCGGAGCTTTTCAGCAGCCTTTTCAGAGCTGTCATTAAAGCCGAGCCGACTTCCGGGGAGCATACACGAAAAAACGGCACTGCACTCCACACCTGTGAGGTATGGGGAAGCACTGCTGAGGCGGTCTATCAGAAATACAGACTTGCAGAAAATAAAAGAGTCATAAATTCCGAGATTATTGCCACTAATAGTCTCGGAGTTTTTACAGCAGGGGTATTTCTTGCCTGCGGAAGTGTAAACGACCCGTCCAAGGAGTACCATCTGGAGTTTGCCTGCCCCGAGGATGGACTGGCGCAGCAGCTCGAGACACTGCTTCATGATATCGGTGTTACTGCCAGAACAATGGTCCGCAGAGGGCAGAGTATAGTCTATATCAAGGGCAGTGAATCAATTGAGGATACGCTGACCTTTATCGGTGCGCCCCAGTGTACGCTGGAGCTCATGAACATGAAGATCTATAAGGATATCCGCAACAAAGCCAACAGGATAGCCAACTGTGATGCAGCCAACATCGACAAGGTAGTAAAGGCTGCCATGAAGCAGATAGAGGATATCAAGCTCATTGACAGAGCAGTGGGACTTGATAATCTTTCCGATGAGCTCCGCGAGGTAGCTCAGCTCCGCCTTGACAATATCGACATGAGCCTTCAGGAGATAGGCGAGACTCTCGGCGAGCCAATCAGCCGCTCGGGAGTAAACCACCGTTTCAAGAAGCTGGCAAAGATGGCAGAGGAGCTTCGTATGGGGGGGACGATCAATGAGAAGTGACGAGTTCGTAAACCTTCATGTCCATACGGAGTACAGCCTTCTGGACGGAGCCTGCCGCATAAAGAAGCTCATAAGCCGCGTAAAGGAGCTGGGACAGACTGCCGTAGCCATTACCGATCACGGTAATATGTACGGAGCTGTGGAATTCTGGAATGCTGCAAAAGCAGAGGGCATAAAGCCTGTTATCGGCTGTGAGGTCTATGTTGCGAGAAGAACGCGCCATGACCGCGAGCCAAAGCTTGATTCTTCACCCTATCATCTTATTCTTCTATGCGAGAACAATGAGGGCTACAGAAATCTTGTAAAGCTGGTGTCTGCGGCGAGCATAGAGGGCTTTTACAACCGTCCGCGAGTAGATATGGAGCTGCTGAAAAAGTACAATAGAGGACTCATCTGTATGTCAGCCTGTCTGGTAGGAGAGATACCTCGTCTGCTGGTTGACGGGCACTATGAAGAAGCGAAAGCAGTTGCGCTGAGATATCAGGAGATATTCGGAAAGGGCAACTATTTCATCGAAGTACAGAACCACGGCATAAAGGACGAGCTGAGGATACTGCCTCTGCTGTACAGATTGTCGGCGGAAACAGGCATTGAACTTGCAGCGACCAATGACTGCCACTATATTAATAAGAGCGATGCGGAGATGCAGAACGTTCTCCTCTGCATACAGACAGGAAAAACTCTTGATGAACCAAATCCCATACGCTTTGAGACAGACGAGTTCTATGTGAAGTCAGCAGGGGAGATGGCAGAGCTTTTCAAGGGGCATGAGGAAGCAGTCAGCAACACCGCTAAAATTGCTGAGCGTTGTAATGTAGAGTTTGAGTTCGGCAACATAAAGCTGCCTAAGTTCACTATCGAGGGCGTTGAGGATAATACAGTCTATTTCCGTGAGCTTTGCCGAAATGGTATGATCGAACGATACGGCGCCGAGCCGCCCGAAAACGTCAGGGAGCGCATGGAATATGAGCTTGACGTTATTACGAAAATGGGCTACACTGACTATTATCTCATAGTCTGGGACTTTATCCGCTATGCTCGTGAGCACAATGTTCCCGTAGGTCCCGGCAGAGGCTCGGGTGCAGGAAGTCTTTGTGCCTATTGCATCGGAATAACAGGAATTGACCCTATAAAGTTCAATCTGCTCTTTGAGAGATTTCTCAATCCCGAGAGAGTCAGTATGCCCGATTTCGATATAGATTTCTGTATCGAGGGGCGTCAGAGCGTAAAGGATTATGTTGTAAGGCGCTACGGTACCGACAGGGTATCTGAGATAATCGCCTTTGATACATTGAAGGCACGAGCGGCAGTCCGCGATGTGGGACGAGTTCTTGGAATGTCCTATCAGCTTTGTGACAAGGCTGCCAAGGAGATAGACCCGAGGGCGACACTTGATGAAGCTCTGAAGGAGTCGGAGGAGCTTGATTCGCTTTATCATACCGACAGGAATATGCGGCGGCTCATTGACCTTGCACGGCAGCTTGAGGGTATGCCCCGTCATGCATCTACTCATGCGGCAGGTGTAGTTATATCGGCTGTTCCTCTCAGTGACCTTGTGCCGCTGCAGCGGAATGATGATACCATAGTAACTCAGTACACAATGGGCATACTGGAGTCTCTGGGACTACTGAAAATGGACTTCCTCGGACTGCGCAACCTTACTATTATAAGAGATACGGTAAACGAGATACACCGTACAGAGCCTGATTTTGACATAAGCAAGATACCGACCGATGATGCGGAGGTATACAGGATGATGTCGGCAGGCGACACCGAGGGAGTGTTCCAGTTTGAGAGCGAGGGAATGACAGCCCGCGTTATGGAGCTGTGTCCCGAGCGCCTTGAAGATCTGATCGTTATAATCTCACTTTACCGGCCCGGACCCATGAAGTCCATACCGCTGTATATAGAGAACAAGAAGCACCCCGAAAACGTCACCTACAAGCATCCGCTGCTGAAGGATATACTGGAGGACACCTATGGCTGTATGGTATATCAGGAGCAGGTCATGGAGATATGCAGGAAGCTTGCAGGCTACTCCTACGGTCACGCGGATATCGTTCGCAGGGCAATGGCTAAGAAAAAGCATGATGTAATGCTTAAAGAGCGTGAGAGCTTTGTAAAGGGAGCCGCAGAAAACGGCGTTTCCGAGGATATTGCCAACTCGGTTTTTGACGAGATGGTCAGCTTTGCGTCCTATGCATTCAATAAGTCTCATGCGGCTGCATATGCCTATCTTGCTTATCAGACAGCATATCTGAAATGTCACTACCGAGGAGTCTATATGGCTGCTCTTATGTCCAGTGTCATGGGTGTAAGCGGAAAGCTGGCAGAGTATATAAACTCTTGCAGGGATTACGGGATAGAGATACTTCGCCCCGATATAAACAAGAGCAACAAGGGCTTTACATTTGTGGACGGCAGGATGTATTTCGGACTTCTTGCCATAAAGAATGCAGGAAGCGGTCTTGCAGATAAGATAATCGCTGAGCGCACCGAAAACGGCGATTTCAGAAGTCTTCAGGACTTCTGCGAGAGAGTTGAGGGCAGGGAGCTGAACAAAAAAGCTCTTGAAAACCTCATCAAGGCAGGAGCCTTCGACGGACTGGGCTATAACAGGCGGCAGATGCTCGAGAGCTATGAGATGCTGCTGGATATGGCAGGCTCGGGCAGCAGGGGAGTCATTGAGGGACAGCTCAACTTCCTTGACGGCGCCGATACCTCGGAAATGAATGTCAGGATACCCTATAAGCAGGAGTTCGACCACAAAACACTGCTCACACTGGAAAAGGATGCAACGGGAATGTACCTCAGCGGTCATCCGCTTTCGCCGTACAGCTGGCTCATGGAGCTTATGCATACTCGTAAGGTAGGAAATATCGCCTCGGATACAAAACTCAGGGACGGGATGCCCGTGAAGCTCATATGCTCCGTGGAGAGCTCAAAGCTCCATGTGACAAAAAACGACGACAAGATGAGTTTTGTGCAGCTTTCCGATGATACAGGGGAGATCGAAGCAGTGGTGTTCCCCGACCTTTACATGGTAAGCGGTTCAAAGCTGGTCAATGATGCTATAGTATATATCAGCGGAAAGATCTCCGTAAAGGACGACAGAGCCACGGTAATATGCGGATTTATCGCTTCTGAGAACGAGTTCACAAGACTTGTTTCCACCATGAAGCTGTGCATAAAGACAACTTCGGCAGCCGCATCTGTCAGTGAGGAGCTGAGACAGCTCTGCGAAAGGCACAAGGGAGACACTGTTGTCTGCTTTTATCTTACGGATTTGAAAAAGACCGTTTCTCCCCGTGTGAAGCTGTTACTTACGGTAAACGAGGAGTCGTACGGGGAGCTGAAAGAGCTTTGCGGAAGTGCCAATATCGGGCTTATCAGCTGATATTTCGTTCATTGCCGTATGTATGCGGAAAAAATGCGGAATATACTTGACATTTTTTCCACAAAGTAGTAAAATATAAGAGTATGGAATTATGCCGCAGCAGAACTGCGGGTTCAACAATATATGCTTAGTGCAGAATGGAGAATATGTATGATCAAGAAAATCGGTGTCTTAACAAGCGGAGGCGACGCTCCGGGAATGAATGCCGCAGTAAGAGCAGTTGTAAGAACAGCTCTCAGCAAGGGCATGGAGGTTTACGGTGTCCGCAGAGGTTATGTAGGACTTATCAACGGTGACATTATAAAGATGGACGAGAGAAGCGTTTCAGATATAATCCACACAGGCGGTACAGTTCTTTATACAGCAAGATGCCCTGAGTTCAGAACTATGGAAGGCGTTGCAAAGGGCAAGGCTAAGTGTGATGAGCTCGGTATCGAGGGTCTTGTAGTTATCGGCGGTGACGGTTCATTCAGAGGAGCTGCTGACCTTTCCGCACAGGGCGTTCTCTGTATCGGTATCCCCGGTACTATCGACAATGATATTGCCTGCACAGATTACACCATCGGTTTTGATACAGCTATGAATACAGCTATGGAGCTTGTTGACAAGCTTCGTGACACATCTCAGTCTCATGACAGAATATCAGTTGTTGAGGTAATGGGACGCGGAGCAGGTCATATCGCTGTTAATACAGGTATTGCCTGCGGAGCTACTGATATCATCACAAAGGAAGTTCCTTACGATATCAACGCTATCGCAAACACAATGCTGGCTAAGAAGGCTAAGGGCAAGCAGAATTTCGTGGTTATCGTTGCTGAGAGCATCGGTCACTCACAGGAGATCGCTACCGCTCTTCAGGAGAAGACAGGTATCGAGGCAAGAGCTACTATCCTCGGTCACGTTCAGCGCGGTGGCTCACCTACAGTAAGAGACAGAGTAGAGGCTACAAGAATGGGCTACTATGCTGTTGAGCTCCTCGAGCAGGGAATCGGCAACAGAGTTGTTGGTATCAAGGACAGCAAGATCGTTGATTACGATATTCAGGAGGCTCTTTCAATGCAGAAGCCTTACGACGAGAAGCTCCACCACATCGCAGAGCAGATCGCATACTGATAAAAGTCAAGCACCCGTATTTCGGGTGCTTTTTTTATTCAAAGACGGTCCTTATGTCCTTGTCTGAGTTCTCGGTGGAGTACTGCCAAAGGCTTATCCTGTCACTTTCGGTAAAGTAGTGCAGAGGCATCGGGGCGCTGCTTTCTCCGCATATATCGACGATCACGAGTTTTATCTTCATTTTATCGGGGATAATTGCCTTGATGTAGACGCTGACGCTTTGCCCCGGGCGAATTCCTTCCTTTGGCTCTGCAAGCCCTGCAAGATTGGGAGTCAGTTCGACGAAAATACCGTAATTCTCTATGGAGCGAACAATGCCCGGTACAGTCTCACCTGCTTTGAACTGACGAGCATTTTCCTCCCATGTTCCCAGAAGCTCCTTGTGAGAAAGATAGATACGTCCGTTATCATTTCCCTTGACTACAGCCTTTATGAGCTGACCTGTACTGAAGCGGTCTGATGGATGGGATATCCTTGATACAGACATGACATCTATCGGTATAAGTGACGGTATACCGCAGCCGATGTCAACAAAGCTTCCGAACTGCTCAAGATGAGTTACTCTTGCCTCGATAATTTCACCCGAGGAAAGCTTTGATATGTAGTCATTTTCACACTGGAGCTGAGCATCCTTTCTGGAAAGTTTTGCGATCAGTTCATCATTATCATCGAGAGCCAGCTCCTTTACCTTGAAGCAAACTATCTTGTTTACCCGTGATATCAGGGCGATATCACGGGTTATTCCTTCCTTTACACCTATTGCGCCCTCTTCACGGGGGATTATGCCCTTAGCGCAGGGGAGCTCCACTATCAGTTCATGAGCGCTTGTACATAGTATCGCTTTTGCTTCAAGAATTATCCCTTTCTCCATTGCTTCTGCAAGTCCTTCATAAGAAGAGATGAGTCTTTGATTTGATACACTATTGAAGATGCAGCCTTCTGGTCTGTAGTCCATATTTATACCTCCGTAATTATAAAAACTTTGTAGTTGATTATATGCAGAGGATGGAGCGAGTATACTACTGGGCGAACTTAATGTTAAGTCCGCCCATGGCATTGAGAAAGGCTATTACATTGTCCACAGCGGCGCTTCCGCAGATAATGCAGGTGGTAGCTTTTCTGTTCCTTGCAGGCTCGGGGATTATATCCTTTGACGCAGGAGATTCCATTACAGAGGTAAGAAAATTAGTGTGGGTATTATAATAGGTGGGGATAATGGTGAAAGCTGAACTTCTTCCGAGTCGATCGGCGCGTTCAGCTAATCTGTTGTAGATCATTTTAGCCGAGTATACATAATCGACGCTTTCTCTTATCCTCTTCATAGCGTACTCCGCAAGCTCCGGAGTTTCAAATTCGGCGGTAACTCTTGATAACATAACAATGATTTCCTTTCTGGTTTTTTGTATGTGTTCAATATGTTTGACTGGGAGTTTTTATTATTTTTCACCAAAATGAAAAAAATATACTCCTAAAATATTGATTTGAGAGCGCATTTAGGGTATAATGAAAAATGTACGATTTTTCATTATTGCGGAAGGAGGATACTGCTTTGGATATCAGACCGGGTGACGTGCTGACAATGAAAAAAAATCATCCATGCGGCGGAAACGAGATGTATGTGATCCGCTCGGGAATGGACTTCAGGCTCAGATGCTTGAAATGTGCGCGGGAATTTATGGTCGCCAGAAATAAGATAGAGAAGAGTATCCGAACCGTAAAACACGCTGATGAGGGTTAGCTTACTGCAATTTTTTGTAATATTTTTAGCATTAAGGAGAATACTGAATGTTTGAAAAGCTTGCATTAATGGAGCAGAAATACGACGAGATCAGCGAAAGGCTTGCTGACCCCGATGTCATCAGTGACAATAAGCTGTACGCACAGCTTATGAAGGAGTTCAAGAACCTTACTCCCATCATCGAGAAATACAGGGAATACAAAAAGGCGCAGGCTTCCTTTGATGAAGCAAGAGAGCTTCTTGAAGGCGGCGGACTGGACAAGGACTTCAAGGAAATGGCTCAGGCGGAATACGATGAGTCAAGAGAGTCCATAGAGAGCACGACTCAGGAGCTGAAGGTACTGCTCCTTCCCAAGGACCCCAACGATGATAAGAACGTAATAATTGAGATAAGAGGCGGTGCAGGCGGCGAGGAGGCTTCTCTCTTTGCTAATTCACTGTACCGTATGTATACAATGTATGCGGAAGCCAACGGCTGGAAGCAGGAGGTGCTCAGCGCCAATCCTACTGAGCTGGGCGGCTTCAAGGAGATCAGCTTCTCTATTGAGGGCGAGGGTGCTTATTCGCGCCTGAAATATGAGAGCGGAGTCCACCGTGTACAGCGCGTTCCCGAGACAGAGTCACAGGGACGCATCCACACCTCGACAGTTACCGTGGCAGTCCTTGTCGAAGCAGACGAGGTCGAGCTTGAAATAAATCCCACGGATCTGAAAATAGACTATTTCCGCGCAAGCGGTGCAGGCGGACAGCATATAAATAAAACAGAGTCCGCTGTAAGAATAACATATCTGCCCACCAATGTTGTGGTGGAGTGTCAGGACGAAAGAAGCCAGCATAAGAACAAGGATAAAGCAATGAAGATTCTGCGCTCAAGGATCTACGAAGCTATGCAGGAGGAGCACGACGCTAAGATCGCATCGGAGAGAAAAATGCAGGTCGGTACAGGTGACCGCTCCGAGAGGATCAGGACTTACAACTATCCGCAGGGACGTCTCACGGATCACCGTATAGGTCTTACTATATACAGGCTTGAGGATATCCTTAACGGAAATCTTGATGAAGTATTTGATGCGCTTGCTACTGCCGATCAGGCTGCCAAGCTCGCAAATCAGGAAGCGTAGTTTTTATGGATACAGTTTTACTTAGCGACAGGGAATCCGATCTTATAAAGGCGGCTGAATTTATAAAAAGCGGCGAGATAGTAGGAATACCGACAGAGACTGTTTACGGTCTCAGTGCCGATGCTTCCAATGAGGAGGCTGTGGCAAGGGTATTTCAGGCGAAAGGCAGACCTGCCGATAATCCGCTCATAGTTCATCTTGCTGATTTTTCACAGGCGGTTGATTATACAAAGTCTATCCCCGAACTGGCATATAAGCTTGCGGAGAGATTTTGTCCGGGTCCGCTTACGATGGTGCTTCCCAAGAATGACAGGATACCCATGATAACCTCAGGGGGACTTGATACTGTGGGAATAAGAGTGCCTTCACATCCTGTGATGCACAGGATAATCGAGCTCTCGGGATGTCCTATTGCAGCTCCATCAGCCAATACATCAGGCTATCCCAGTCCTACCTCAGCTTCTCACGTTATGAGTGATATGAGTGGAAAAATAGCAGCTGTAGTCGACGGCGGAAGCTCTGAATTCGGTGTAGAATCAACAGTTATCTCCATAGAGGGTGAAAACACTGTAAGGATACTCCGTCCGGGATGCGTCACCAAGGAGATGCTTTCCGAAATATGCGGAGAGGTCATTATAGACCATGCGATCCTTCATGAGCTTGAAGCAGGACAGAAAGCGGCTTCTCCCGGAATGAAGTACAAGCACTATTCGCCCAGAGCCGATATTATCATGGTAGAAGGCAGCCTCAGCGGCTTTACAGCCTATGTCGGTGAGAATTATGGCGACGGCGTGTATTCACTTATTTTTGACACTGACAGGGAAGGCTTCCCTTACAGATATATGACCTACGGCAAAGACAGCTCCGAACAGGCACACCTGCTTTTCCAGCGCCTCCGCGAGCTTGATGATATAGGTGCAGAGAAAGTCTATGTCCGCGCTCCCAGTCCCGAGGGAGTTGGACTTGCAGTATATAACCGCCTCATAAGGGCGGCAGGATTCGAGGTGATAAGGATATGAACAGTCTCAATGGAGTCATGGTCGTCGGACTTACAGGTCAGACAGGGGCAGGCAAGAGCACAGTCTCAAAGATATTTGCCTCCAACGGCTTTGCAGTCATTGACGCCGATCAGGTGGCGAGAAAAATAGTTGAGAAGGGTACAAAATGTCTCGATGAGATCGCTGATTTCTTCGGCTCTCAGGTCATCAACGAGGACGGTACTCTTAACCGCAAGGCTCTTGCAGCCATAGTTTTCTCGGACAGATCAAAGCTTGAGATGCTCAACACTATCTCATATCCTTACATCACAGGAGAGATACTCCGTCAGATCAGAGTACATTCCATGAAGGGTGAGAAGCTCATACTTCTTGACGCTCCCACGCTCTTTGAGAGCAGAGCCGACGATTTCTGTGAGATAATCATATCTGTTCTTGCGGACGCTGATATCCGCGAGAAGCGTATTATTGCCCGCGACGGACTTACCCCTGAACAGGCAAGAAAACGAATGAATTCCCAGCTTGATGAGGAGTTTTTCCGCAGTCATTCGGATTACATAATCCACAACAACGGGAATCTCGATACCGTAAACGGTATTTCATGGGAAGTTTCGGGAAAAATAAGGGAGCTTTTCAAAAGCAAGGAAACTCCCGTGGCAGTGCAGTAACTCAGCCGTAAAGGCTGTGCTATAAAACCAATAAGTCAACGTCGGAGCTTTTCTGACGTTGGCTATTAATTTTCTGCGAAAGGAGAATACAATTAATGGCAGAAAAAAAGGACACAGCAAAGAAGCTCAAAGAAAAGCTCCTTATGCAGCGTAAAAACGCTTATCACCGCATTTCCGACAAGGACCTCAAGGCTTGCGAAAAGTTCTGTGAGGGCTACAAGGATTTCATGAACAAAGCGAAGATAGAGCGTGAAGCAGTTATTTATTCTATCGAACTTCTGAAGAAGAAGGGATTTGTAGAATACAAGGACGGTATGAAGCTGAAGGCAGGAGACAAGGTCTACCGTAACAACCGCGGCAAGGCTGTTCTTGCAGCGATAATCGGTACAGCTCCCATTACCGAGGGAGTAAGGCTTTGTGCAGCTCACATCGATTCACCAAGACTTGATCTGAAGCAGAACCCCCTCTACGAAGATACCGAGATGGCTCTTTTCAAGACCCATTACTATGGCGGTATCAAGAAATATCAGTGGACCACTATCCCTCTTGCACTCCACGGTGTTATCATCAAGGCTGACGGTACGAGCATTCCCGTAAATATCGGCGAGGATGAAAAGGACCCTGTATTTGTAGTCACAGATCTTCTTCCTCATCTTGCTGCAGCTCAGATGCAGAAGCCCATGGGCAAGGGTATAACAGGTGAGCAGCTCAATATCGTCATCGGCTCACGTCCCTTCAAGGACGACGAGGAGAGCGGTTCCGTAAAGCTGGCTATAATGAACATACTCTTTGAGAAGTACGGCATCACAGAGGCTGACTTTATCTCCTCCGAGCTTGAAGCAGTTCCTGCTTTCAAGGCAAAGGATATCGGCTTTGACAGAAGCATGATCGGCGCATACGGTCACGACGACAAGGTTTGCGCGTACACAGCTCTTATGGCAACAGCTGAGTGCAAAAAGCCCAAACACACAGTAGTAACTGTGCTCACCGATAAGGAGGAGACAGGAAGCGACGGCAATACAGGTCTACGTTCTGCATATCTTGAGTACTTTGTAGCTGATATCGCAGAGGCTCTCGGTTCGGATGCAAGAACAGTCCTCTCGGCTTCCGAGTGCCTTTCCGCAGATGTAAATGCTGCATATGATCCCACATTCCCTGAGGTAAACGAGCGTAACAACAGTGCGTATATCAACCACGGTGTAGTTGTTACCAAGTACACAGGTGCAAGAGGCAAGGCAGGCACATCCGATGCTTCCGCAGAGTTCACAGGACGCATCAGACGTCTTATGGACGCAAAGGACGTTATCTGGCAGACAGGTGAGCTTGGCAAGGTAGACGAAGGCGGCGGCGGAACAGTTGCTGCATACATTGCAAACCTCAATGTTGACACTATTGATCTTGGAGTACCCGTGCTCTCTATGCACGCTCCCTATGAGATAGTTTCAAAGGTAGATACCTACATGGCATTCAAGGCTTTTGAGGTATTCATGGCTGACTAAGCAGTAAATTTACAAAAATAAGCCATAGTTCTTCCTTGCGGAAGTTCTATGGCTTTTCTGTTGACTTCATATTATTTATAATGTATAATTGATACAACACTAATATTTACGGAGAAGAATATGAACAGCTTCAAGGTATATGAAATGGAATACAGGGGCGAAGCGGCAGCTGCGTCTGATATAAACCTCTTTCAATTAAGAGAGGAGTACTATCCACAGTATGAGAAAATATATAATGAGTGCTTCCGTGATATGAGAAAGGCGCTTGATATAAAGCCGTATGATTATTATTCAGATATAGAACAGCTGAGAGAAAAAGCAGAAAACATATATCTGCTTACCGATGGCAATACGATCATAGGAAGTGTCGTCTGCTTCGGTACAGAGATCGATGACCTGATTGTCAACAAGGCATATCAGGGTAGGGGATACGGCAGGAAGCTTCTGCTGTGGGCGATCGAACGTATACGAAGCTGTACGGATGAGCCCATAACACTGACTGTTGCTCAATGGAACTGCAGGGCAGTGCGGTTATATGAAAGTGCAGGCTTTGTGATAACAAGGACAGAAACTATTACTTTAGGATAACATTATGAAGAAAAATTGGAGCAAATATTAATGAAGTGTAAATTGCTTACTTAAATAATCGATAATAAATAATACATATAAAGGAATTAAATTTTTATATTTGCATTAAACAGCCCCTTATGCTATAATAATTTATGGAAAGTCATTCTTTCATAAATGACAATCTCATATCCCCTTATTAAGAATGAGAACCTCCCCCCTAATGGCTCTCATTCTTTTTTTCGCCAAAAAAAGCCCCGATCAAAGACGGAAAGCCGTCTGATCGGGGTATAATTATATTTCAAGTCCTTCAACTTTATCAGCATACTCATAAACGGCTCTTATACAGTCTGCAATGAGTGTGCTGTTTTCACTTGCCTTACGGTAAATGATCATATCTCTGTTAAGGTTATTTGCGTATGAACACTTTCTTGTTACGAGGTCATTGTACTTCAGTACCTTCTGTGACATGGGAGGGACCCACATATATGAGTTCTTGACAGTCTTGAGCATACTTACCTGTGTACCTCTGTCGTAGATGAAGATACGCTTTGTGGAGCGCTTGTCGTCATAGTCCTGATTGATGGAAGCTCGTCTCATCATTTCGGGCTCATCATCGCCGTGGATTATCTCGGGATAATCAAAGAGGAGCTCGTAGGGAACGTCCTCATACTTTGCAAGAGGATGATTCATACCCATGACGATCTGGAGCGGGAACTCCATAACGGTGCGTCCAACAAGATTACGGGCTTTGAGACGGCTCTCGATCATATCGGCATAGGTGCTGGGTATCCTGATAAAACCGATATCATATTTACCTGCGCATATATCCTCCATGACCTTTGCTGTACTTGTCTCCATAACGTGTACTTCGATCTTGTCGGTTTTTTCTGAGTAGTCGCTGATGAGTTTACCCATTGCGGTAGTAGCATAGGTTGAACGAGCGGCGGCGACCTTGAGCTTCAGCTCATTGTCAGGAGTCTGTGCGTAGTCTCTTTCGAGGCTCTGCATTTCGTCAACTATGGTCTGAGCTCTTGCCAGGAACTCCTCTCCCTCTGGCGTAAGGATCATTCCGTTGGGAGAACGGTTGAAGATCTGTATACCAAGAGAAGCTTCAAGCTCTTTAAGGGCGATACTGATATTAGGCTGAGCCTGATACAGTTTTTTTGCTGCCTTAGTAATACTTCCTTCTCTTGCTACAGCAATTACATATTCAAGCTGCTGAATTTTCATAATACATCCTACCTTTATCCTTTGTCATTTTTGTGCTTAATATTATATCACTTTTTAGCTGAAAAATCAAGACAATTTTTGCGATTAATGAATTAATTCTTTCCAACTGAATATTCTGGACTTCATTTCGTCGATATTCAGTATTCCGTAGGCGAAACCTTTCTTTACAAGTTCAGGCGGAAGAAACTCGTCATACTTTTCAAATATCGGAACCTCCCCCTGATATACAAGGTCGAGGGGATCAAATTCCTTCTCGGCTTCTTCGACAAGAACTGAGAAAAATTCCTGCGGAGACACCTTCATAGTGAACTGTATATAATACGGCCGTGAGGAGTCCATACCCCTGAGACCGAGCCTGTCACCGCATTTCAGCTTCAGAAAGCGCTCCATGGCGAAGAAAGCATATGTACCGAGCCAAGGAAACAGACACCACATATTTCCGCCGAGACAGATGAGCGGCTGATCGGTGACACCTGAGTTCTGAGCAGTCAGACGTGCCTGTGCAAGCCTTGCAACGGCATTTTTCATCAGATATGGGTACTTTTTATCCTCTCTCAGGACATCTCTCATTCGCAGGATTATTTTAGTGTTTATATCTCCGGGACAGTCTCCGAAATATGCGGGGACTTTTCCTTTTATCTGCTCACAGTAGACAAGCCGCCTCTTGTGGTCGACTTCCTCCACTATCCACACATGACCTGCAATTGCGATCTTTTCGCCTTTGGGAGGCGGCATTACAATGGTACCCAGCTCCTGAGAGCCCCAGCGGACTGTATATTCTTCATTCTCCTGAAAAACCGCATAGAACTTGAAGCTGTTAACAATACGTTCTCCTGCAAGCCCCACAATGAGACCGCCCTCGTCCGTGCGCTGGATGTGGTCGTTTTCAATAAGGTGTCTGAGCATTATCTTGTAGTCATCCTGAGATATCCTGTGGAAATACTTCAGTGACAGCACCCTTGAAGCCAGTGCCGCAGGGGACAGCTCACCGCTTGAAGCGAGAGTGCTCATAGTCTGGTGATAGAGGAGACTGAAGGGCAGGCGGTCGAGCTTTGGCGGCTCCACCCAGCGCTCTTCCAGATATACCTGAATAAGTGCTATGCCTTGTATGAGCTTCCACGGTATTGTCTCGGGAAGCATAGAACGCGGCTCGGGAAGCTCCTCACGGATAACGAACCACATCTCGGGCGGCAGATCGCGTCTGCCTGTGCGTCCCATCCTCTGTAAGAAGGACGATACAGTAAACGGCGCATCTATCTGGAAAGCGCGTTCAAGCCTGCCGATGTCGATACCCAGCTCAAGGGTAGCGGTAGTGCAGGTAGTCATAAAGGTGTCCTCGTCCTTCATGGCTTGCTCTGCAGTCTCGCGGTATGCCGCAGAAAGATTTCCGTGATGTATGAGGAACCTGTCACGTTCATGATTTGCTTCACAGTATGAGCGAAGTGTAGTTGTCACCGCCTCGCACTCCTCGCGTGAATTGACGAAAATAAGGCATTTTTTGCCTCTGGTATGCTCAAAGATGTATCCCATGCCTGCATCGGCGTGTTCGGGAGCAGTATCTGTTTTGGCATCTAAAACGTGGAGTCCCTCGGATGTGTCCTTTTCATCTGGCTGATTTTGCTGACTGATGTAAAAATGCTCCATGGAGAGTCTCCACTTTACACCTTTGCCCTCGATCTTAGGAATTACGGTGCCTCTGCCGGTGCCGTAGGAGAGAAACTCACCTGCGGCTGCGGGATCGCCGATAGTGGCGGAAAGACCTATCCTTCGAGGGTCAGCACCTGCCATTCTGCACAGCCTTTCGATAAGACAGATAGTCTGACCGCCGCGGTCACCGCGCATAAGGGAGTGTATCTCGTCGATGACGATGAACCGAAGATCACCGAAAAGCTTGGGTATAAGAGCGTGTTTTCTCAGAAGCATTGCTTCAAGTGATTCTGGAGTTATCTGGAGAATGCCCGAGGGATTTTTCAGCATCCTGCTCTTGTGGGACTGTGCAACATCACCGTGCCAGTGCCAGACGGGGATATGTGCCTCCTCGCATAACTCGTTGAGACGCATGAACTGGTCGTTAATAAGAGCTTTCAGAGGACCTATGTAAATTGCTCCGACTGTAGCGGGCATATCTTCGCTGAAAAGTGTCAGGATAGGGAAGAACGCAGCCTCAGTCTTTCCGGAGGCAGTGGAGGCGGTCAGCAGGACGTTTTCGTCTGTATTGAAAATAGCGTCGCCTGCGGCAGCCTGTATAGCGCGGAGTGACTCCCAGTTATTACGGTAAATGAAGTCTTGTATAAAGGGCGCGTATCTTTCAAAAATACTCATATTGCAAGTCCTTATATCTCAAACTCGGCGAATTCTTCATCGGTCCGGTCATCCTGACCCACAGCAGGCTTTACATGAGTCATGGAGTCGGAAGCAATAAATTCGCTGATATTTATCTGCGGATTCTGGTAAACTATGTCGAGTAGCTCAATGAAGTCGCGTATGACCTCACGGGGAGTGATATGACTGTCTGAGCCTATACGGGAAAATTCCAGCTGTATAAAGCGTACCATGTCTTCCTGAGTTATCTTCTGCTCATAGTCGAACAGCTGAGCGTGGATATCAGCCAGCTTTTCCGTAAGCACCAGCATCTCCTCATAGGTGAGTGGGATAAGGTGTATAACCGGAGCCAGCATATCCCTTACACCCTCCCGTCCGAAGCGACCCTCAGCCAGTCGTGAGCGAAGAGCCTCATAGCTGTAGACACCGCGCCGCGTGTCCTCGATGCACTGTGGAGTGCCGCCCATGATGATACCGATGTACTTTGCCTTTCCCTGAAGGGTGTCGTTGTACATGGTGAGTATCTTTTCATAATTGTACTGTCTTGTGATGCTGTTTGGTATCTTGTAAATATTTACAAGCTCGTCAATGAGCACGAGAAGTCCGCTGTAGCCTGCCATTTTCAGGAACATTGCAAAGAGCTTGATATACTCGTACCAGTCATCGTCGCTTATGACGATATTGACGCCAAGTTCTGACTTAGCTTCGGTCTTGTTGACGTATTCTCCGCGGAACCATTTTACTACCTTTGCCTTTTCCTCATCATTTCCGTTGGCTGAGGCACGATAGTAGATGGTGAGCAGTCTTGCGAAATCAAAGCCGTGGACCATTTCGCTGAGGGCATTTATTACCTCATATATCTTCTTTTCCACAGCCTTACCGAACTCGGGAGAGTCGGGGGACATACCTGTTTCTGCAGCAGTTTCACTCTGCACTCCGCTTATCCATCTGTCAAGGATAAGAGTCAGGGCACCGCCGTCGGGACGAGTCTTTGTGGACATATTGCGTATAAGCTCCTTATAGGTAGCAAGTCCCTGACCCTTTGTGCCCTGAAGTCTTCTCTCAGGTGAAAGATCGGCATCTACCACAACGAAGTTCCTGTCCATAACATGGCTTCTTATGGTCTGGAGGAGGAAGCTTTTACCACTGCCGTACTTGCCGGAGATAAATCGGAAGGCAGCACCGCCGTCGGCAATTATATCTACGTCATGAAGAAGAGCGTCTATCTCGGTCTCACGTCCGACAGTTATATACGGGAGGCCTGTTCGCGGCACAACTCCGCCTTTGAGGGAGTTTATGACTGCGGAAGCGATTCTTTTAGGTATTTTCATAGTTTTACTCCTTATTATCGGGAAACATTTCCCTCAGTTCATCGGTGTAATCTTCAATAAGCTCCGGACTGTCGGCAGAGAAGTCTATGACAGTATCGCCGAAGAAGTCAAAGAGCTTTTCATTTATGCTGTCTGCAAGGATAGAGACCATCTTTCCGCAGCTTTTAGCCGCTGCATTGGTATCTCTGCCGTAGAGAAGCGCTCTTATGAAAAGCTTTTCGTCACAGTCGAGAGGACTGCCATCAACCCCATCAGGGACTTCTTCATCGACGATAACAGGCTCAGGAGGAGCTGTAATGATCTCGGGTTCCTCATCATCGACCAGAAGCTTCTCGCGGGTGCTGTCGGCAGCCTTTCTTATGCCGGCAAGCTTAGAGAGGTCTATCTCGATCTTAGCAGCCTCTGCGCGGCGCTGCTCCTCATACATAGCGTCTATCTCGGCTTGTATGAGCTTTAACGCAGTTTTTGAAACACCTGTATAGCTTATCTTGTGCTTAAAGTCTTTTTTCTCGCGCATAAGGCTGTCAATAGCCTTTATAAGGTCGCCAAGATGACCGTTTCTGCCTCGGTTGCCGTAGTATTTACGGCACTTCCATTTACCGCTTTTACAGGAGTATGAATGTATTTCGTTAAGAACATATTCACAGTCTCTCAGTGACTGTCTGTCGTAGAATATTGATGAAGGGAACATATTATATGTGCATTCTACGATATTACCGAAAAGCTTGTCACACAGGGAGTTCTTTCTTTTGTCGCGGAAAAACTCCGAAAGCTTTATGAAGCTCCTGACGATGATCTCCTTCATATCATCGGGAAAGGCTGCATAGAACAGTGATTTTTTCAGCTGATATGATGACAGTGCATCAATAGCTGTGAAAAGCTCGTCTTTGCTGTGCTCATCCCAGTGTATAAGCGTAAGGAGCTGTTTATCGTATTTTACATCTTCAAGATCATCGGCAAGAGAGCAGTCAAGACCGTAGTATACGATAAAGTCTCTGAGCCATGTATCGGTGTATTTTTCAATACTGTCATCAATGGAAGCGTACTGCTGACAGAAGCTTCTGAACTGCTGAAAGCATTCTGTCGGTTCGGCATAGCCGATGCAGTTTATCAGTTCATACAGATATACATACACAAACGGTGTGGGAGCTTTTTCGATTTTTCCTTTGCGGACTCTGGTGCGCCACGAAAAATAGCCTCTTAGCTGTTCTGTGGACATATCACGGTATGAAGGATAGTATTTCACAAAGTCCTCGTTATACGGATATACATCCTCGAAATTCTCCATGAACCTGCCCTGAGTGTAGAAAAGCCACGCGGAGGTCTTCCAGTATGCTTCGGGAGTGAAAGCGAGTCCTTTCATCTCCTTTATCTTTTCAGGAGTTTCAGGCCGCGGGAGCTGTGAGGCGGTTCGGATAATAGGTTCATCGGTGTATACTCTGTCGCGGAATGCGCGGCTTTTAAGAAGCTTTTCGTCATTTAGTATCTGCTGAAGTATCTCTTTTGTATCCGACATTTTTCACGCCCCCTTTTCTGAAAGTTCAACTTATATTATATCACATATCTGTATAATTGTCAAACACTTGTTCGATTTACGGCATAAAAAGATACTGCCGATCGCTCGGCAGTATCGGAGTTATTCTATGCGGTTATTTATCTCATCAGGCTTTTCGACTCCTGATGTGTCAATGACATTGGAGGAGCTGCTGTTGCTGCTTATCTTGCCGGCGTTTCTCTGATTGATAACGTAGACGACATAGTAATTGAATGCGGCGAAGAGGAGCAGCACAACGCCTGTGAGTATACGGATGATCTTGCTGGCATGGAATGGATTGAACATGAAGAATATTCCTGCTACGAGAAGCAGTATGCCGAATATCAGCTGAATTGTCCTCATACCGTTGGAAAGATCTTTTTTGCGGGACTTCACGATCTGTACTATTCCGACTATTACAAGTGCCGCTCCGGCGATACCTGCAATGTGTGCGCTTATGAGCTTTGGCAGGAACATAACGAACAGACCGATCCCTGCGCCTACCATGCCAACGGAGAACAGAGAGCCTCCGTCACCTCCGCCTAAGCCTGTAAGAAGGCTTCCTATAATTATTATTCCGCCGATTATATAGAACACCCATGCCAGAACTCCGGGAAAGAAAGTCAGGAGTATACCGCAGGCGGTAAGAAGTATTGCCTTGAAGAGATATCCCGAATTATCTATTTTCATGTTAATCCCCCTATTTCAGAACATTAATGTACATCATTCTCAGCTTATCAAAGCGGCTTGCCTTTTTATAGATCTTATCTGAGATGGCTTCAATAGTCCTGCGGCTCTCATTGATCTCATCAGAAGTAGGTGTTTCCTGACTGAAGCTTGCTCTCAGAGCAACATCAGTGAGCTTTTTGAAGGCTCCCTCGTCGAAGTAAATACCGCCGAATGACTTTTCAACTTCTTCTGCGAAGCTGTTATAGTTGCCGTTTTCGCTCTTCATTTCAAGAGATTCAAGCAGCTTCTCGGCATATGCGTACATATACCTTACCTTTCGTTCGGATTTGCCTGTTGTAAAGCGCTTTTCTCTCAGGCTGAGTATGAATTTCCTTCTCAGAAGAATGAATACTGTTATAACAATAAGTGCGAACAGTAAAAGCAGGATATTTTTCAGTGCCTTTGGAATGTGTATTCCATTGCCTGAACCTATGCCGCTGCCGCCCTTATTTACCGAGGTCGAAGCCTTAGTTGTAACAGCAGTTTTTGTTGTAGTGGTGGCAGCTCTGCTTACAGAGCCTGTGGTCCTTTCGGACATATCACGGGTAGTTGTTGTTACATTTTCATTAGAGGTAGTAGCAGCAGTTGTAACAGGCTCCGTGTTTACTTCCTGAGCTGAATAGCCGGCAGTAAACTCATACGGTACCCAGCCGATGCTGTCAATGTAGATCTCAGCCCATGCATGGCTCCTGTTATCCTTTACTTCTAACGAAACTGAACCGTCAGCATTAGAACGTCCGCTGCTTATATCCTTTTCAACAACGATATATCCTGTAGCATAACGCGCAGGGATGCCTGCCATTCTTGCCAGCATTACACCCGAGGTAGCATAGTGGGTACAATATCCCTTTTTGTTTTCAAGCAGGAAGTAATTGACGAAATCGCGGTTAGACGGAGTCTTTCTGGGGTAGAGTGAATATGTGCATTCGCTCAGCATACGTTCCCTGATAGCCTTCAGAGTTGCGAACTCGCTGCTGACCGAGCCGTCATACATTGAGATGATATCAGAGTAAGCGTCCCTGACCTCGTTCATTGCTTTCGTATCGGGGACCTGCAGGTAGTTTTCGTAAACGAACTGCTTGTATTTATCCTGCATGAGCTCAGCAAGCAGCGTTTCACTGTTTGAGAGCAGATACTCGGGAGGTGCAGGGATGCTGAAGTCAACAGGGAAGTAGTCATCATATGTGATGAGATCGTTCTCATTGCAATATTTATTGATCTTTTCCTTCACATTTGCGATCTTGACATCAGATACAGAATAGACCTCTCTGGACTGTCTTGAACTGTTCTGAGCTTCGATATTAACAAGCTCATTGTATAATGAGTCTGTATCAACATTGATGAACTTATATGAACATTCGCCTTTTTTGGCTTTGCTGTCAGAGAGCGTGAGATCCTTCTGATATGAGAGCGAGCCTACATTTATAGTATCGTAAGGAGCATAAAGGTGCCTGCTCTTTTTTGCACTGGGCTTGATCCATACAGTTGTTTCCTGTACATTCGGATAGATCAGCTTTGTAAACATAGCAGGATAGTCCTGAGGATGAAGGTCATAGGAGTCAAAATCCTTGAAGCACGGATCCTTATATGCTGATGAAGAAAGGCCGAACCATTCGTTGTTCTTGTAGACTGCACCTGCGTAATCCTTCAGGTAAAGAGCTCCGTCTATGGAATGATCCAGTGTCACATTAAGATCGGTGACATTCTTGTATCTGACATGATCGTTTGTGCCGAGCTTGTGATTCTCGTACTCAAAGTCAAGTCCGATGGCGTTTGAGAGATTGGAAAGGCTTTCTGCCAGATTATCGAATGAAAAATCGTTAAGAGCCTCTGTGATCTCCCGGCGCTTGTCGTCCAGCTTTTCGCTGCGCTTATAGTGAGTCAGCTTCAGAAAGCAGGATGAAACAGCAGCCACACCAACAACGGAGGCTATAATAAGCATTCCGCATTTTTCCGTGACCTTCAGCTTCATATGACGCTTCGGGAAGAACAGGTCGTTCTTTCGGACAAAGCCGCTCTGTCCGCCCGAATATTCTCCCACGTCAATAGTAGACATGGCAAGAAGTGCGAGCCAGAAGGCTATACACAGTATTCCCCAGAAAACGGGAACTCTGATGCCGTTGTACATACCGATCTCAAGTACGGGGAACGTGATCATGAGCGGGAGTACAGGATTGGGACGGCATATGGTGAAGAAGAATACGATAATGGCAAGCAGCCAGATGTAGAAGATGAACAGGGTGTTGACCGAGGAGACTTCCAGAGCCGACTTTAGTCCTTTATAGTATTCTATCTCGGAGTGATAGGCGTCTTTATATACTATATTATATATAAACTTGAAGCCAAGAGCAATCTTTGCGGCTTTTCTGTACGCACAGATTACAAATACGATGACTGAAGCAGCGTAGACCCATAATGCCTTTTTTCCTACAATTGCAAGCGTAAGGTATAATGCTCCGATGACGGCAGCGGCAATAAATACCGTGCCGGCAGCATAATTGAAATGGAACATTCCGAGAAATGCCTTTATAATGGAAATGAAGCCTATAATAGCTATCGCAGCGGAAAAAGGCTTGCGGTAGTTGGCGTGCTTCCTTTTTACGGACATTACTATGCTGTCGCTGATAGAAATGCCGTTTTTGTTTTGTATGTTCTTTCTTTTCATTATATATCTATGTCCTTTATTGAAGCGGAGATCTTACCGACTGCAACGGGGATGATGCTGAGAGCCTGATAGCCTGCAAGCGTTTCGGAGAGATCGTCGGCTGAATTTACGACCAGAAGCGCGTTCTTGAAATCGGCTTCTATGTTCTCGTCTATATGTTCAAGTACCCTGTGGTCCTTAGACGAGGTTATGATAGAAAATGAGGCGTAAGAAAGCGTTGGATTTTCAGCGAAGTAAACATCAGGCGACTGACAGAAGAGATCGTCCCTTACCGATGAGATTATCTCATTTATAACAGAATTGAGGTCTGCGCTGTCAAGTACGGTGTGTTCAACAAATCTGTTCAGCGATGAATTGAAGAAAATAATGGAATGACCTCTCTCGTTTTCAAGAAGGAACTGAGAGAGGGAGATCATTGTCTCGATAAGCGTATCGAAAACAGGAAGTGTCAGATCGCTTTTCTCATAGCACTTCAGATCAAGGAACACGGAGCAGGGAACGTCAATGGGAAGGCTGTAGTCCTTGACTATGAAATCGTCCTTTTTCGAGCTCAGTTTCCAGTGTATGCGGTTAAGCTTGTCTCCCTGATTATATTCTCTCAGGTCGAATACCTCAGAGGGATCATCGCCGGGCTTGTACTCGGAGAAAACGTCGCTCTCCTCGTTGACGCGGTCGGTATAATGGACTATGCCGCCTATTTCGTGACCTTCCGGCATGACAGCTATATCTGTGCATATATTCTTCGCTGTCCTGAATCTGAACAGTCTGAGCGGATCGTAGATATTCAGACGGGCTGAGCGTATCTTTATTACTCCGCAGAACTTTGAGCTGAGCTGGAAAGTTATACGCTGAGAGTTTTTAGGCTGTATGGGCAGATACAGATCGAATGCCGAGATCTGATCGCTGAATACATTATAATATTCTATATGTGCCTCCGCTTTGCCGATGGGGAAAATGCTTCTGTTTGTTACAACGAGCTGGACGGGGAAGTCCTTGCCCTTGGAAACATTCTTGTCCTTTACGGCAAATTCCACGGTTATGAGCTTCTTTGTTATATATGTAGTTATGAACATGATAACAGGCAGAGCAGCAATGACAATGAGAAGTATCAGTGCAAAATCCCATACATAGAGCACATAGAAGCAGATACATACTATTATAAGTATAATAAACAGTATTTTTGTAAGGATCATATTTTCGCCTTACTTTTCGCTGATCCCCGGAACGGGAACTGTTTTCAGTATCTCTGTTATGATATCGGAAGCGCTTGTTTCCGAAAGCTTTGCCTTTGAGTTGAGCATTATCCTGTGCTCGAAAACGTCACTGCAGATATATGAGATATCTTCAGGGATAACGTAATCTCTTCCCATGGCAACAGCGATACCCTTTGAAAGCTGCATGAGAGCCAGAGTACCTCTCGGGCTGACACCAAGCTTGAGCATGGGGTGGTTACGGGTAGCTGCCGAAAGCGAAACTATGTACTCGTAGATCCTTTCGTCAACATAGATGTTGGAGATGTACTCCTGAAGCTCGGTGATAAATGTTGCATCGGCAACAGGCTGCACATTTTCAAGGGGATTGTTCTTGTGCTTTGCTTTGAGGATGGAAACCTCACCGTCAAAATCAGGGTAGCCCATGCTGAGCTTTATCATGAAACGGTCCAGCTGTGAGTCGGGGAGATTATGAGTACCTGCCGAGCCGATGGGATTCTGGGTAGCGATAACGGTATATGGCTCGGGGAGCTTGTAGGTGTTTCCGTCAACAGTGATGCTTTTTTCTTCCATAAGCTCAAGGAGAGCGGACTGTGTCTTGCTGGAGGTACGGTTTATCTCGTCAGCGAGGAACAGGTTACAGAAAGCAACACCGGGACGGAACTCGAATTTGCCGTTGCTCTTGTTGTACACGGAAAAGCCGGTTACATCAGAGGGCAGAACATCGGGAGTGAACTGCATACGGTTGTGTTCAAGTGAGAGTGCCTTTGAAAAAGCAAGTGCAAGGGTGGTCTTACCAACGCCGGGGATATCCTCGATAAGGATATGACCTTTACACAGCATAGCAAGAAGAGCCTTGATAATGATAGCGTCCTTGCCGATGACAGCTTTCTTGACCTCGGCAATGACAGAATTGATCTGGTTTGTATAATACGTCTTGTTCATATCGTTTCTCCTGTAAAAAATGTTTATACTTATTTATTATATCATTAAAGGCTGTTTTTTGCAATAGCTATCTGTATATTTTGTCAATATGCCAATGTAATTTTTCAGTTACTTTTTCGGCAGTTTTTCAGCTGTCGAAAAATGAAAAAATGACGTTAAATAGGCGATTGAATATGAGGGGATATTCCCTTTGAAAGCAGTATTTTGTTACTGTTTTGTAACAAATAGCCGATAAATAAGATGTTTAATTAATCCTGAGTTCATATTTAAGCCATAAAATATCAATTTAATATGTGCAGATTTACTTCGAGGATATATTTATTGTGGAAAAAACCAACCACAAAATGGAAAAAATCCTGAAAGTATTGATATTTCGTAGGATATGTGTTATCATATCAACAGCCCGAAAAAAATTGAAAATGATTTTTCAGGAAAGGATGAGTTGATGGGTAATCTCAGAGCCGCAGCATTAGCATGCGGAGTAGTTGCATCAGTCCTGGGCGGAGGATTCGGAGTTGCATATCTTACATCTTCGACCGTAAGTACAGCTGATCTCGTTACTGAGGAAAATGCAGACGATCCTGTCGTCGGCAGCTCTAACGCTTCAGCAACTGCAAGTACAACATTTGCGGTTAAGAACGAGAAAACAACTACATATAACAGAACAACCACCAAGAAATCTTATACAGCCGAAAATACTACGGCTGCAAGCAAATACTCAATGTACACACAGGAAGGCACATCTTCCCAGTACAGTACCGAGGCCGCTACAGCAGCTTCTCAGATTTCAAGATCGGTGCCAGCACCGGCTCACGCGCCGGCTGCATTAACACAGCCTTCTACACAGGCGGCAACCACAGCGGCAAAGGTCGCTAAGGTAACAGCCACTGCGCCAAAGGCAACAAGCACGGCTTCAAAGCCTGCTACAACTACAACGATAACAACTACCGCTGCAACAACAACCACCACTACCGCAGAAATTACAACGACAGCTGAGCCTACTACAGCTGCTCCCGAACCGACCACCACATACGTCGAAGTAACGGAGGAGCCTGAAGTAGTAACAGAGGTTGAAGTAGTTACTGATAGTGAGTCACTTCCGATTTCCGATGAGGAGTATATAATGCTCTGTAACGCAGTTGCACACGAAGCAGGCTGCAATTGGATAGGAGTTTATGACAAGGCATATGTTGTAGAGGTGATTATGAATAGAGTAAATTCACCAAGATTCCCGAACTCCATTTACGACGTACTTACTCAGCCGTATCAGTTCTCGGGAGCAAATGGATATGTAAATTTGGGCACATATTCTTCATATGTCACTCAGAGCGTCAAGGACGCTGTTACACTTTACTTTACAGAGCCTGAATCCTTCACTCAGGGTTACAATGGTTTCTGGGGTGACGGTACAAACAATCACTTCTATGTGAAATAAGAAATTACGGTCGGCGAACAGCCGACTGTTTTTTTATGCCTTTATCTTTTATTTGCAGGCTCTTGCTATTGAGTTGATCATGTGGTATAATATCTTTGTCAGACAGTTTTTGATGCCGCTCGCGCTCACCATATATATAAACGACACAAACGCCGGAAATGTGACACATTTCCGATAAATTTTTTTCGGACGGAGGAATAATATGAATTTTATATGCTATCCTAAATGTACTACCTGTCAGAAGGCAAAAAAATGGCTGGACGCTAAAGGCGTTACCTATGACATGAGAGATATCAAGGAGCAGAACCCCACATATGAGGAACTGAAGAAATGGTACGGAATGAGCAGACTTCCGCTGAAAAAGTTTTTTAATACCAGCGGACTTCTCTATAAATCCATGGAACTGAAAAATAAGCTTCCCGAAATGAGCGAGGAGGAGCAGCTCAGGCTTCTTGCAACAGACGGTATGCTGGTAAAGCGTCCGATACTAATAAACGGCACCAAGGTGGTCGTAGGCTTCAAGGAAAGCGACTATGAGGAAGCTGTAAAATAAGAAACCAAGCGGACTGCCATAGTCCGCTTTTGTTAGCTTAGGTTAATTGACACTTGTCAGTGAATTTGATATAATAATAACAAGTACATTCGGAGGTGTTGTAATGAAACAATTCAACGTTACAGGCATGAGCTGTGCGGCGTGCAGCGCAAGAGTAGAAAAGGCAGTGTCATCAGTTAACGGTGTATCGTCATGCTCCGTAAGCCTTCTCACAAATTCCATGGGCGTTGAGGGAACAGCTTCCGATTCCGATATAATCAATGCGGTAAAAAATGCAGGCTATGGGGCTTCCGTTAAAGGAGCGGCTTCTTCTGCTCCTGCTGAGAATGAGCTCAGGGACACCGAAACTCCTATTATGAAGAAGCGCCTCATCGCTTCACTGGGATTTCTGCTGCTCCTTATGTATATATCCATGGGACACATGATGTTCGGATTTCCGCTTCCCTCATTCATGGAGGGAAATCATGTCATGATGGGACTTGCTCAGCTGCTTCTGGCGGCTATTGTCATGGTAATAAACCAGAAGTTCTTCATAAACGGCATTAAGGGAATCATCCACCGCTCCCCCAATATGGACACCCTTGTAGCACTGGGTTCGGGAGCGTCCTTTGTTTACAGTACAGCTGCACTCTTTGCCATGACAGATGCTCAGCTGAAGGGCAATACCGATGCGGTTATGGATTATATGCACAACTTCTATTTTGAGTCAGCGGCGATGATACTGACGCTCATTACCGTAGGCAAGATGCTGGAAGCACGTTCAAAGGGCAAGACCACAGACGCTCTCAAAGGACTTATGAAGCTTGCACCAAAGACAGCTGTTCTTGTGCGCGATGGAGTGGAGACCGAGGTGCCTGTTGAACAGGTCAAAAAGGGTGACATTTTTGCGGTGCGTCCCGGAGAGAGTATTCCCGTAGACGGAGTTGTTATAGACGGCGAGAGCGCTGTTAACGAAGCAGCCCTCACCGGAGAGAGTATTCCTGTGGACAAGTCAGCAGGTGACGTAGTTTCGGCCGCTACAATAAACCAATCCGGATACCTGCGCTGTGAGGCTGCAAGAGTAGGAGAGGACACAACTCTATCCCAGATAATAAAGATGGTGAGCGATGCTGCTGCCACAAAAGCGCCTATTGCAAAGATAGCTGACAAGGTCTCGGGAGTGTTTGTCCCTGTTGTAATAGGAATTGCTCTTGTTACGCTTATAGTTTGGCTCCTTGTTGGCAGACCTGTGGGATATTCACTTGCAAGAGCGATCTCGGTGCTTGTTATAAGCTGTCCATGCGCTCTGGGACTTGCGACTCCTGTTGCCATAATGGTAGGAAGCGGAGTCGGCGCGAAAAACGGACTCCTCTTCAAGACTGCCGTTTCTCTTGAGGAGACAGGCAAGGTACAGATAGTTGCGCTGGACAAGACGGGCACAATAACAAGGGGACAGCCTGAGGTAACGGATATCATTACGGCTGACGGAGCTGCTGAGGAAGAACTTCTCAGAACGGCATATTCACTTGAAAAAAAGAGCGAGCACCCTCTTGCAAAGGCTATTCTCAAATACTGTGACGAAAAAGCGGTTTCTGCCGTTGAAGTGAGCGGATTTAAAGCTGTTGCAGGAAACGGCCTTACTGCTAACGCGGAGGGGAGTGTTTTCACGGGAGGAAATCTTGCTTTTATAAGTGAGCAGGCGGCAGTTCCCGAGGAGATGAAGGCAGCTGCCGAGGAGCTGTCTGCACAGGGAAAGACACCGCTGTTTTTTGCAAAGGATGGTAAACTGACCGGTATCATAGCTGTTGCAGATGTTATTAAGGACGACAGTCCGCAGGCGGTCAGGGAGCTTCAGAACATGGGGATCCATGTCGTGATGCTTACAGGCGATAACGAGAGAACAGCAAAAGCTATCGGTGCACAGGCAGGCGTTGATGAGGTCATAGCAGGAGTGCTTCCTGACGGTAAGGAGAATGTCATCCGCCGCCTCAGAAAGAAGGGCAAGGTAGCTATGGTCGGTGACGGAATTAATGACGCACCTGCGCTTACAGCAGCCGATATGGGTGTAGCCATCGGTGCAGGCGCTGATGTAGCCATAGATGCAGCAGATGTTGTGCTCATGAAAAGCCGCCTCAGTGATGTTCCTGCGGCAGTTCGCCTCAGCAGGGCAACTCTGAGAAATATCCACCAGAACCTTTTCTGGGCATTCATATACAATATCATTGGCATTCCGCTGGCAGCAGGTGTTTACTACAAGCTTTTCGGCTGGCAGATGAATCCAATGTTCGGTGCGGCAGCTATGAGCCTTTCAAGTTTCTTTGTAGTATCGAATGCCCTCAGGCTGAACTTCTTCAAGGTACATGACAGCACCCGTGATAAGAAACGGAAAAATGTACTCGCGGAAGCGAGCGGTGATACAAGCGAAGCAACGCTGAAAATAAAGGGCATGATGTGCGCCCACTGCGAAGCAAGGGTAAAAAAGGCTCTTGAGGAGCTGCCTTTTGTTGATGAGGCTGTAACAAGCCATGAGCAGGGAACTGCAAAGCTCACACTGACCGGAGCCCTTGACGAAAAGGCGGTAAAAAAGGCAATTACCGATGCAGGATACAAGTATATCGGAACAAAATAAAAGAAAAAGCAGCTTTATGGCTGCTTTTTTCCGTATATAGGGATTTTTTGCCGCGGACTTGCAAAATATTTTCTTATGTGATATAATTATAAAGTATGCATTAAAACGTGACTGAAAGGCAGTGGATTATGGCTAAGAAACAAGATTACGGCAACGACAGTATCTCAATGCTGAAGGGCGCGGACAGAGTCCGCAAACGTCCTGCTGTTATATTCGGATCGGATGGTCTGGACGGTTGTGAGCATTCGATCTTTGAAGTCATCTCAAACTCCATAGACGAAGCCCGTGAGGGTTACGGCAATAAGATCATCATCACTCATTTCAGAAATAATGAGATCGAGGTAGAGGACTTCGGACGAGGATGTCCTGTTGATTATAATAATAACGAAAAGCGCTATAACTGGGAGCTGGTCTACTGTGAGCTCTATGCAGGAGGTAAGTACGATACTTCTGCGGAGTCCTATGAGTATTCACTTGGTCTTAACGGACTTGGTCTGTGCTCAACGCAGTTCTCATCTGAGTTCATGGACGTTGAGGTCATCCGTGACGGATTCAAGTACGACCTTCACTTTGAAAAGGGCAACAATGTA
This sequence comes from Ruminococcus sp., assembly GCA_017519145.1. GTDB lineage: Bacteria > Bacillota > Clostridia > Oscillospirales > Ruminococcaceae > Ruminococcus. The sequence goes on along the minus strand of JAFWTA010000030.1, from coordinate 218,594 downwards.
GGCGGACTTAAAAAGGAGCCCTGCAAGAGGAAACAGACAGGCACCAAGACACGCTGGCGTCCCGACCTCGAAGTATTTACCGATATTGATGTTTCCGACGAGTTTTTCTGCGATATACTAAAGCGTCAGGCAATAGTAAACCCTAATATCCTCTTTGTGTTCCGCTCTGAGAACGAAGCAGGCGGCTTCAACGAGCAGGAGTTTTTCTACGAGTCGGGAATTACCGAGTACGTTCAGGAGATAGCAGGTGAGGGCGCTCTTACTTCTATCCAGCACTGGACAGCCGAGAAGAAGGGCAAGGACCGTGAGGACAAGCCAGAATACAAGGTTAAGCTTGATGTGGCACTGACCTTCTCAAATAAGGCAAAGCTTACGGAGTACTATCACAACTCCAGCTATCTTGAGCACGGCGGCTCTCCTGCCGAGGCAGTAAAGCGAGCATTCCAGTCCCAGATAGACAGCTATATAAAGTCCATAAACGGCTACCAGAAGAACGAGAGCAAGATAACATACGCCGATGTCGAGGAGTGCCTTATACTTGTATCCTCCTCATTCTCCACACAGACCTCATACGCCAACCAGACCAAGAAGGCTATCACAAACAAGTTTATCCGCGAGGCTATGACGGAGTTCCTCCGCCACCAGCTGGAGGTATACTTCATAGAAAATCCCGATGAGGCTCAGAAGATTGCCGAGCAGATACTCATAAACAAGCGCAGCCGAGAGAACGCCGAAAAGGTACGTCTCAATGTCAAGAAGAAGCTTACGGGAACTATCGACCTTGCAAATATGGTCGAGAAATTCGTTGACTGCCGTACCAAGGACGTTTCACGCCGCGAGATATATATAGTGGAGGGTGATTCGGCTCTCGGTTCCGTAAAGCTTGCGAGAAATGCGGAGTTTCAGGCTATAATCCCTGTCCGCGGCAAGATACTCAACTGTCTGAAGGCTGAGTACACAAAGATATTCAAGAGCGAGATAATCACAGACCTTATCAAGGTTCTGGGCTGCGGTGTTGAAGTTACAACCAAAGCCAACAAGGAGCTTTCAAACTTTGATATAAACAACTTCCGCTGGAGCAAGATAGTTATCTGTACCGATGCGGATGTAGACGGCTTTCAGATAAGAACACTTATCCTGACCATGCTTTACAGGCTGACTCCTACTCTTATTGAGCAGGGATACGTTTATATCGCTGAGTCTCCACTGTTTGAGATAAATACCAAGGAAAAGACCTATTTTGCCTATACCGAGCAGGAGAAACAGCGTATTCTCGAAATGATAGGCGACAAGAAGCATACCATACAGCGCTCGAAAGGTCTTGGTGAGAACGAGCCTGATATGATGAGCCTTACGACTATGAATCCTGATACCCGCCGTCTTATCAAGGTAACTGCCGACGATATCACAGAGTCTGCGGAGATATTCGAGATGCTCCTCGGAGACGATCTTCAGGGACGTAAGGATTATATATCCGAATACGGTGCCGACTATCTTGAATTAGCAGATATAAGCTAAGGAGATTTGATATGAAAAGGGTCAAAATGACAAAATGCCGTTTCTGCGGCGGAACTGAGTTCATTACGGGCTATCAGAATTTTTACGGTGCAGTTTACAGTGCGGACAGTCTGCTGCATTCAACTTCACTGTATCACACTATCTGCCGCGACTGCGGAAGCGTTGTAAGAACTTATGTTAAGGATCCCGAAAAACTTTTGAAGAAAAGCGAAAGACGTACAGAAGGAGAATCATAAATGCCAAGAAAGAGGGAAACTCCCAAAAAGCAGCCCGTGTTCAGGCACGAGGCTTATATAGAGGGTTCGGGAAGCGTCGTTGACGAGAAGATCACAGACACGCTGAAAAAGAACTATATGCCCTATGCCATGAGCGTTATCATCTCCAGAGCTCTTCCCGAGATAGACGGCTTCAAGCCTTCACACAGAAAGCTTCTTTACATGATGTACAAGAGGGGACTGCTCAATCCCGATAAGGAGCGTTCAAAGTCTGCGAACGTGGTCGGTGAGACCATGAAGCTCAATCCCCATGGCGATCAGGCAATATATGAGACACTGGTCCGTATGACAAGAGGCAATGAGGCGCTGCTTCACCCATATATAGACAGCAAGGGCAACTTCGGTAAGCAGTACTCCAGCAAGATGCACTTTGCAGCTCCGCGATACACCGAGGTAAAGCTTGAAAAGATATGCAACGAGCTCTTCCGCGACATCGACAAGGAGACCATAGATTTCGTTCCGAACTATGATAATACCATGCAGGAGCCCACGCTTCTGCCTGCTACTTTCCCAACTGTCCTCGTAAACTCCAACACTGGAATTGCCGTTTCAATGGCGAGCAATGTGTGCCCCTTCAATCTTGAGGAGGTCTGCGAGACTACCATCGCGCTGATGAAGGACCCTGATCACGATATCCTCAGCACTCTCAAGGGACCTGATTTCCCCGGCGGCGGTCTTATGCTCTACGATGAGGCTGAGCTGAACAAGGTCTATGAGACAGGACGCGGAAGCATAAAGGTTCGCTCAAAGTACAGTTACGACAAGAGCGCAAATTGTATAGAGGTGACGGAGATACCTTACACTACCACTGTTGAGGCGATAATCGAGAAAATAATCGACCTTGTAAAGCAGGGCAAGATAAGGGAGATATCCTATATCCGTGACGAGACTGACATTGATGGTCTGAAGATAGCCATTGACTTAAAGCGCGGAACTGACCCCGATAAGCTCATGCAGAAGCTCTATCGTCTGACGCCTTTGCAGGACAGCTATCCCTGCAACTTCAATATTCTTATTGCGGGAACTCCAAAGGTCATGGGTGTCCGTGAGATACTTACCGAATGGACTGCATTCCGTGAGGAGTGCATCCAGCGCAGGACATATCATGATCTCCAGAAGAAGAAGGAGAAGCTCCATCTGCTGGAAGCACTCTCAAAGATACTTCTTGATATAGACAAGGCAATTAAGATCATCCGTGAGACTGAGAATGAAGCGGATGTTGTCCCGAACCTGATGATAGGCTTCGGCATAGACGAAGTTCAGGCTGAATATGTGGCTGAGATAAAGCTCCGAAACATAAATAAGCAGTATATTCTCCGCCGCATTGAGGAAGTCGATCAGCTGAAAAAGGATATCGAGGAGATGGAGGATATACTCCGCGACAAGAAGAAGATAAGAAAGATCATTGTAAATGAGCTTCGCGAGGTAATAAAGAACTACGCCAAGCCCAGAAGGACAATGTTCTACTATCAGTCTGACGTTGAGGAAGAGGAGGTAATCGACGATACTCCCGACTATCCCGTACACCTCTTTGTATCAGACAGCGGCTACTTCAAGAAAATAACACCTCAGTCCCTTAGAATGAGCGGAGAGCAGAAGCTGAAGGAGGGCGACTTCATCAGCCAGAGCTTTGAAGCTTCCAACAAGACGGAGCTTGTGTTCTTCTCCGATCAGGCACAGGCATACAAGTCAAAGGCAAGTGCATTTGACGATACCAAGGCAAGCGTAATGGGTGACTATATCCCTGCAAAGCTCAGCTTTGACGAGGGAGAGGGACTCAAAACACTTGTCCCCACTAACGATTACAGTGGATATATCGTGTTCTTCTTTGAGAACGGAAAGGCTGCCAAGGTTCCTATGAAGTCATATGAGACAAAGACAAACCGCAAGAAGCTGGCGAATGCATATTCTGCAAAATCGCCGCTTGTAGCTGCACTCTTTGTTGGAGAGGACGCAGATATCCTCCTCAGGACATCAAGCGGTCATGCACTGGTATTCAATACAGGAATGATACTGCCGAAGTCTACAAGAGACTCACAGGGTGTTCAGGTAATAAACCTGAGGAAGAAGGCTGTGCTTTCAGCGGCTTCCATCATCACACAGGAAGAGCTTCCCGAGCTGGAGAAATACAGAGCAAAGAGCGTTCCTGCCGCAGGAAAGCCCGCAAAGGAGCTTGGCGACAGCAATCAGCTCACATTCTAACAACAAAAAGCACCTCAGAAATGAGGTGCTTTTTGTTGTTATGAAAACTGTCCGCAGTTTCCGTTATTTATTCCTGAGAGATGATCTCCTTGTAGAATTCTGAGAAGTCCTTGCGCTTATCCTTAGTGAACTGGATAGCTGTTCTCGGATGCTGGTTGAACAGACCTGTCAGCAGGTACTGAAGATCATAGCCCCATACAGCACCCTCCTCGCGGAGCTTGTCCATGTGCTTCTCAATGAACTGGAAAACAGGGTATACATTGTACTTGGGATTTTTCAGGAAGCCCAGAAGAAGCTCCATAGCACAGTTGCCTGCGCCTCTGCCCATTGATGAGTATGTAGCGTCCAGCCAGTCTACACCGTCACCAACTGCTTCGATAGTGTTAGCAAAAGCAAGCTGCTGGTTGTTGTGAGCGTGTATACCTACCTTTTTGCCGTACTTTGCGGCAACTTCGAGGTAAAGGTCTGCTATTCTTGCTATCTGCTCGGGATAGAGTGAACCGAAGCTGTCAACGATGTAGAAAACATCAACAGGGGACTGACCGAGAAGATCAAGAGCTACCTTCATATCGCTTTCCTGAGCATTTGAGATAGCCATGATATTGCAGCTTACTTCATAGCCCTTCTTCTTTGCATCCTCTATCATATCTACAGCAGTGGGTATCTGATGTATATAAGTAGCTACACGGATAAGATCAACAGGACTGTTCTCGCGCTCAACGATATCCTGCTTGTAGTTGCAGCGCCCTACGTCTGCCATAATAGCGATTTTTAGGTCTGTGTGGTTATCGCCTACGATAGAGCGCAGATAATCGTCATCACAGAACTTACATGGACCGAAGTCCTCAACCTTGAACATTTCTTTATCGGCTCTGTAACCGAATTCCATATAGTCAACGCCTGCTTTGATATTTGAGAGATAAAGATCTCTGACAAACTCATCACTGAATCTGAAATCGTTTACGAGTCCTCCGTCACGCAGAGTTGCATCAATAACTCTGACATCTGATCTGTAATTCATAAGTTTAGATATCTCTTTCATAAATATTCCTCTTTCATTGAGTACTGTAGCACTTTACGCTGTAACGCTTTACGCTGTAATGCTTTAAAGTCCCATCAAATATAGTATAGCACACTTTTATGGCTTTGTCAAATACTTTTTTAACTTTGTCGTTTTATATCAAAACTCATAAAAAAACAGGGACATTTCAGACAATGTCCCTATTTTTGTGTGCTATTTGCGATGGATCTCTTCCTTCAGCTTTATAATACGCTCTTTTATTCCTGTATTACTTTCAATTGAGAGCTTCGGGAAAGCCTTGGCAAGACGTTTCATAGTTAACTCACGCTTTTCGGTAAGTTTTCTGTACTTAGCAGCAAGTTCACCCAGTTTTTTTCTGTGCTCGTTCGTAATTTCATCAAGGTCATTTTTCTTATCCATTACGAACTCAACGCCGCTGAAGAGCTTTTCACCTGCTGAATCCGACAGTTTTCTCATTTCAGCAGAAATGCGCTCTGTGAGAATAAGCCTGTTCCTGATGTGGATTATAGCACATACAGTGATAACAGCATCGCTGAGGAAGCCTATGAGTATGGCCGACAGGATAATTATTCCCAGTGTCTGCGGCAGTTTTTCAACAAATGCAGTGATTAGAGGGTGAATGAGCCTGACCGTTACAAGACAGGCGACGCCCCAGAGCAGGGAGAATTTAAGGCATATATAGCCTTTCAGGTTGAATTTCTCAGCGGTGTAGTCCCACCATTTCTGGCGGAATATCTTTTCAAGGAGAAAACCTGTGATAAATTCAAGAGAAGTTGTAAGTATTACCGCTCCAAAGTACAGCACGAGAATATTTTCCTTGATAGGGTCAAGAGTACCGCAGACGATTATGACTCCGAAACCGTAAATAGGGCAGTACGGACCATTCAGAAAGCCTCGGTTGATAAATTTACCGTGCTCTACCGCCTGATAGACAACTTCAAGGCACCACCCAAAGAAGGCATATATTACAAAGAAGGAGGCAGTCTGATATACTGCCGTCAGCGCAGCATTCATATATCAATAACCCAGTTCCTCGCCGACGATTATGACTTTTATCCTACCCTTGTGCCTCTGCTGAGCAGAAATGAGATAGTTGCAGCAAATTCTGCCGTCACCGCCGCAGCCGTCGCTTATCTGACGGTCAGCCTTGGAAAGTGACACACATTCGCCTTTCTCTTTACAGTATGTCTCGCAGTTAAGGCGCACACAGTTAGGAGGAGCAGCCTCTCTCTTGACTCTTATCTCAGCTTCGTTTAGATCTCTGACTATCTTATTATAGCCGGCAATGATTATTACAGACTTGGGTCCGTAAGCGATAGCGGCGATACGGTTGCTGTTTCCGTCAACATTATAGAGAACGCCGTCCTCGGTGATAGCATTTGAGCTGGAAATATAAACGTCAGCTGAAAATGCTCTGATATAGAGATCCTGTACCTCTTCAGGAGTCATCTTTGAGCGGTCAAGGTAATTGTAGTCGGGGGAGGAGAGGAGCTCGCTGAGTCCGCATTCCGCCATTGTCATTGTACCGCCGTTTGTAATGACATCGCCTTTTTTTATAAGTGAAGCCACGATAGAACAGACATCCTCTTTTTTCTCTGCATAGTAGAACTCCATATTGTTCCTGCGGAGCTTTTCTCCCACAGCTTTGATACGTTTTTCGATGATAGTTTTTTTGTTGTTGTCCATTAAAAGCACTCCTTACTTAAAAATCAATATGCGGGACGTAAAGCCCCGCATACTGTCATTATCATTTAGTCGTTATCTGGTTCGAGAACAGCATAGTTGCCGTCTGCACGCTTATAAACAACATTTATAAGACCTGTCTCTGCATTGGTGAACATGAAGAACTCGTGATCCAGCATATTCATCTGGAGGATAGCCTCGTCGATATCCATTGGTCTCATCTTGAACTTCTTGTGCTTGATTACCTCGTAATCAACAGACTCGGGAACAGGATAAGCGAAAGCTTCCTTGAAAGCTGTATCCTTCAGCTTCTTCTCGACCTTGGTCTTGTTCTTTCTGATCTGTCTGATGATCTTATCGATAGCATCGTCAAGAGCAACATACTTATCCTCAGCTGTACGCTCTGCACGGAAAATAATGCTGTTGTATTTAACAGTAAGCTCAAGAATGATCTGATTTCTGATCTCGGATATAACGATCTTAGCGTCAGCGTCGTCGCCAAAGAACTTTCCGAGACGAGCATCGATCCTTTTCTCAGCGTATTCAGTAAAGTTAGTCGGGATCTGCATTTTCTTTGCTGTAATGGTAGTTTTCATATTAGTCCTCCTTTAAGCTATGCATAAACATAGCATAAGTTTATGGTTATATTATACCATAATATAAGAGCTATTACAAGATAATTTTGTTAAATTCGTTTAAATGCACAAAGAGAAATCTATAATTTGTTTAATCTGACATCAATTATTGTTTTTTAAATTATCAAGAAGCACCTGTGCGATCTGTTCAGTGGTAAGGTAGCCGCTGTCCTTGTTCTCAATGAGAATACAGAAAGCAATGGGGAAGGACGGATCATCAACGAAGCCGACCAGCAGGGAATTTTCATGAGCGCCTTCATCGACCTGAGCTGTACCACTCTTTACTCCGACATTATATCCAACTATGGAATAGCTGTACTTATCTGCACCATTGGTGAGGAGTATCTGTTTTGCCGCAGATGCAGTGCTCTCAGAAAAGAGCTTGTCGCTGTAGCGGGTCTTGGCTTTGTCTTTGATATGACCCTTTACATCGGTCACATGGTCAATGAAGTAGGGCATAGTCATTCTGCCTGTTTCGTTGGCGATAGCGCTCTCCCACATCATGAGCTGCATGGGACTTACAAGGGTATCTCCCTGACCGATACAGCCCCACTGGGTCTTGAACTGGTACTTGTCCTCGAGCGTGGTTGAGGCAGTTTCACACTGTATACCGTCAATTTCATAGAATACGGATTCACCGCCGTTGAGAACATAGCCCATCTTTTCGTACTGCTTCATGACTCTGTCGAGGGGCATATCATCGTCCTCTATGAGCTGAGCAAAGAAGGGGTTACAGCTGTTCTCGAAAGCTTCCTGAATGTTTTGTGTGCCGTGACCGTAAATGTTATGACAGTCGATGCTGTCGCCTGTTCTGTTGATATATTTGCCCGAGCAGTTGTAGCTCTTTGCGTACAGGTTGCTTGAGCCCATTATCTCAAGAGCTGTAATTACTGTTGATACCTTCTGCGTCGATCCCGGAACAGTTCCTAACATTGGTTTGGATAAGAGGGTGCCGGGAAGGAAGCTTCCTATATTGTCATAGCCCTTGGTAACATCAAGAGATGGGACACTTGCACAGACAAGCATTTCACCTGTCTTGTAGTTATACGCGCAGACGCAGCCGTCCTGATAGCCGAATGCATTGTATACAGCGCGGTTTGAGGCATGGTCAAGAGTAGTGTATATAGCAGCCTTTCCGCCGTCCTTTATGAGTCCGTTTGAGAAGCTGTAGTTATTGAGCTTCTCGACATTATTTGCAACGAGAGTGTTGTTCATCTGACCCGAGTCGTCACCGATGATATTTCCCACGTCGAGGAAATAATTGTCAGGGTAGGAGCCTTCTCCCGTACCGTCGAACAGTACATCGCCGCTCCTGTCGTATACAAATCCGAGCTCATGTTTGTCTGAGTTCATCATATAGAAGGAAGATTCGTGTACAAGTTTGAAAACGAGCACTGCCATTCCGAGGATGAACAGCATTATTATCAGGCTGATAAGTCTTTGTGTACGTTTAATACTCTTCATTCTTTCCACCTCCATGCCGGCTCGGGATCCTCCTGTTTCTTCTGCTCGTGTGCTTTGAAAACCGGAGACTGTCCTGCCATGAGCATACCTATCATAAGTCCGCTTACCATAAGTGAGCTTCCTCCTGTAGATATAAATGGGATGGTAACACCGGTGAAGGGGATAAGGTTGCATGAACCGAATATATTCAGTGCCATCTGTACAATGAATGCTGCGCAGACGCAGGCGGACATTGTGCCATGGAAATAGGAACGAGTGGGATTGATAAGGGGAACAGCTGCCATTATGATGATGGTGAGTACCATCATGAGCGCAAAGAGAAGTCCCCATTCCTCACTTATTGTTGCAAATACGATATCATTATCGAACGCGAATACATGGCAGAGAAATCCCTTTCCGGGACCTACTCCGAACCAGCCGCCGTTAGCAATACCTATAAGAGCCTGAGACTGTTGATAGCCGTCACCGGTCTTGTCGCTCCAGATATCAACGTGGAGTCTGTGCTGAACATAGTCGGGAGCATATTTCAGACCGATAAGCACGAATACAACCAGTACAGCAATGACCGCGAACAGCTTTTTCTTGGAGAATTTAGCCTTGGGATAGCATATCCTCAGCAGAAAGCCTACTGTATAAATGCTGAGGAATGTGGGGAGACTGCCGTAATCGTGGGATTTTACCTGTACAAGGCAGATAACAGCCATTATGCCAAACAGCGCGATATTTTCGTAGACAACATTGAAAATGAGTACCTTGTGTTTTTTCTGCTGGTCAGCGATAGAAGTCGCACAGGCAAGCACGAACAGCGGTTTTATGAACTCGGATGGCTGTAAAGTGAATGAGCCTATCTCTATCCACATATTTTCGGCACTGGTGAATACAAGAGTTATGAGCACCATGACTCCTATTGCGCCGTAGATGTATAGTTTCTTGTCCTGAAGCAGTTTGTGATCGCGGCAGAGCATATATCCGCCCTTGCAGGCTGCAAGGCAGACGATACAGGTTATGTAGTGCTTTACGTCAAATCCCACCTTGCCGAAACAGGATTGGAAGATGATACTCATGCCAAGCACAAGTATAAGCAAAAAGTCAAGAGCGTAGGATATCTGCTTGAATGCCAGAATGACAACGAAATAAGCGATATCCAGAATGATGACTGCCGCGCCGAGAATAGCTATATCACGGGGTTCATCGTATTTGCCGTTGAACCAGATATTGCAGAGCATGGCAGAATGTGCGATAAGCACGAAAAGACATGAGAAAACGTATGATATCGGATTAGCGTACACGGCTGTCCCTCCTTTTTCTGAAGAGAAGTCGACGGTTGCCAAGTTTAATGATATCGTTTTCATGCAGGACAGCCTCGCGTGTGAGCTCGCCGTTTATGAAAATACCAGATTTAGAGCCGATATCCTTTATTGTCCAGACGCCGTTGGCGACGGTGAGCATAGCATGGTATCTTGAGACTGAAAGATCGGGAAGCCTTATATCAGCTGAGGCGTGTCTGCCGATAAGGACCTCGTCACAGCCCAGTTCGTAGGACTTGTCCTGTTCGGCAAGCTCCATGTCGCTTGATATCTGACGCCAGTTCTTTTTTGTTGACCTTTTCTCGCGGTAAGCTGTTATAATGAGCACAAAGATACATATATCCAGTGCAGCAGCTGCAACAGCGCAAAATATGAGATCAAGGGATTCCAAAAAAACACCTCCGTGTAAAAATACTTTTTATATTATAACACAATGTAATAATTATTTCAACAACAAGTCTTTTGAAATAAAAATCCCGAAGATAAGCTCTTCGGGATTAATCAATATCAGTTGAGTTCGGGTTCGGGAGTATCTCCGAATCCAAGGGGAGCGCCTACCTCATCATCTGACAGGACGGCTTCGCTTATCTCGCCCTTCATGAGCTTCTCGAAGTCATCACCGTCGATCTTTTCATATTTGAGAAGATACTTGGCGAGGAAATGCATCTTGTCTGCATTTGCTCTGAGGATCTCGACACAGTCGCTGTAAGCCTTTTCGATTATGGAGCGAACCTCCTCATCGATCTGAGCAGCAACAGACTCGCTGTAATTCTTGGTATGACCGTAGTCCTTGCCAAGGAACACTTCATCGTTGTCCGAGCCGTAGGTAACAGTACCGAGCTTTGAAGAGAAGCCGTATTTTGTTACCATGTTTCTTGCAGTAGCAGTAGCTCTCTCAATATCATTTGAAGCGCCTGTGCAGATATCGTCGAGGAATATTTCCTCTGCGCAGCGTCCGCCAAGGAGAGAAATTATCCGTTCACGCATCTGATTGCGCGAAACGTGCTGATCGTCGGTATCAGGGCGATAAATGGTAAGACCTGCTGCCATACCTCTCTGGATGATAGTTACCTGATGTACTTTATCCTGAGTGGGGAGGTTATAGGAAGCAACGGCGTGACCTGCTTCGTGATAAGCAGTTACCTTTCTGTCGTGCTCTGTTACGATCCTTGACTTCTTCTCGGGACCTGCAATTACTTTCAGTGTTGCTTCCTCGATATCAGCCTCTGTGATAGCGCGGCGTTCACTTCTTGCAGCAAGGAGAGCGGCTTCATTGAGAACGTTTTCGAGGTCTGCACCTGTGAAGCCCTGAGTTGTTCTTGCGATGCGCTTGATATCGACATCGGGACCGAGGGGCTTGTTCTTGGCATGGACTCTCAGTATCTCTTCACGGCCCTTTACATCGGGATAACCGACAACGATCTGTCTGTCGAATCTTCCCGGTCTGAGGAGAGCAGGGTCGAGGATATCACGTCTGTTTGTAGCAGCGATAACGATAACGCTTTCGTTGCCTGTAAAACCGTCCATTTCAACGAGGAGCTGGTTAAGTGTCTGTTCACGTTCATCGTGTCCTCCGCCGAGACCTGCGCCTCTGTGGCGTCCGACAGCATCGATCTCATCGATGAAGATGATAGCCGGAGCGTGTTTCTTAGCCTGTTCAAAGAGGTCTCTTACTCTTGAAGCACCCACACCGACGAACATTTCAACGAAGTCCGAACCCGAGATAGGGAAAAACGGACAGCCTGCCTCGCCTGCAACTGCACGGGCGAGGAGAGTCTTACCTGTACCGGGAGGTCCCAGAAGGAGAACGCCCTTAGGTACCTTTGCCCCCAGTTCGGTGTACTTCTTGGGATTTTTAAGGTAGTCAACGATCTCAACGAGTTCCTGTTTTTCTTCATCGGCACCTGCAACATCCTTGAAGGTAGCCTTTCTTGCGCTTGCACCGTTTTTAAGGTTAGCCTTTCCGAAGGTGGTGTACTTACCGCCGCCGCCGCTCTGCTTCATCATAAAGTAGAGGATAGCGATACCGAGGATTATGGTCAGCAGAACAGGGATGAGAGAATACAGCCATGTTCTGTCGGTGATCTTGATGTAGTCCTGTACAAGAGGAGCATCGGGATTAGCCTTATTGTACTCCTGACGGTAGTTTTCGGTATCTTCAAGGAAGATGTTAACATTTGGAACTGTATAATGCTTTTCCGTATCATCGCCCTGAAGCTTGTAGGTGAGATCTCCCGTGCCCAGATCAAGGGTGTACTCGGAGACTTTTTTCTCGTCGAAATAACTGATAACAGTTGTGTACTCGGTCTTATCGGCATCAGCATTGAGCCTTGAGCTTATAAAGACGAGACAGAATACCGCTATCACGATTAACAGCAGATAGGTTATAAGCCCCTTGCTTTTCTTTGGTGTCAAATTATCCTCTCCATTCTTTATGATCGTAAAATTGAAATTTTCAGAAATCCCGCAGTGTTCTCATCGGGAGCTGTTCTGTCGGCTATACCGAGCCTTTCAGCGAGAATAGTTCCTTCCTCATCCTCAACAAAGAGGAGACCGTTTCGTTTATCAGACGGGATATTTTCATTGATCAGCTTTTTCACAGAAGAAGTGAAATTTCTTCCTTTGAGCCTTATTTTGTCGCCGTACTTTCTGGTACGCACAATAAGCCTTCCTCTTATTTTATCATAATCAACAAGATAAAATGTGGATTTTTTGTGAACAGCTTCAATTTTCTTCAAATTATCACATTTTAACAGTTCGCATCTGACAGTGCAGCTGTCACATAGAACATTATCTCCAAGCTCAAGAGCCTGTTCAATGACTATCTCATCTGCTTTATCAATGACCTGAAGGCTCATCGAACCCTTTTCGCCAATGAGGTAGTAATCCCCCGAAATATTCAGCTTTCCGCCGTTGAGCAGAATACTGTCGGCTTCTTCCAGTCTTTGATGAGAGTAGGGAAGACTGTTTTCGGAAAGCAGACGGGAGATACATCTCTTTCTGATTACAGCAGGATAGCTTTTCAGACCGGTAAGTGTGTTATTCTGCCTGCATTCAGCCATTGCGCGGTCAGTGTCCGCTTCAATAAGAGCATTTTCCTCTCTGACGGTGTTTATACTGTTTACGGAAGTAGCTATCACTGACCTGTTGAGCTCCTCAAGCATGGGGATTATCCTGTGTCTTATCTTATTCCGGGTGTAGTCATCGGAGAGATTAGTGCTGTCCGTAACATAGTCCTGTCCCGAAATATTGAGGAATTCCTCTATCTCAGCGCGGGTGACGGTGAGAAGCGGTCTTACGATATTACCGCGTATACAGGGGATCCCTGCAAGCCCCTTTATGCCCGTACCGCGGGCAAGGTTAAGGATGACAGTCTCCAGATTATCATTGGCATTGTGCGCCGTTGCAAGCTTTTTGCCCTCTGAGTGCTTTGAAAACTCCTCATAGCGCATTATCCTTGCAGTTTCCTCCGTGGACTTCTGCCATATCTTCGATTGTCCGATAACATCACATCTGACAGCAGTAAAGGCTATATCAAGCCTTTTACACAGAGTGCGGCAGAATTCCTCGTCCCTGTCGCTCTCGTCGCCCCTTATGCAGTGGTTGACATGGAGCGCTTCAACTTTTATGCCAAGCTTTTCTCTGAGCTGATACAGCGACAGAAGCAGTGCAACGCTGTCGGCACCTCCGGACAGTCCGCAGACAACGGTGTCGCCGTGAGCGAGCATATTGTTTTCACAGATAAACTTGTAAACCTTGGTTAACATGATCAGACATTTTCGGGAGGAGTCTCATAATCAGGATTTGAAAATCTTGTATACTGACCGTCCCATATAAGTTCGACAGTACCCGTTTCACCGTGACGGTTCTTTGCCACGATACATTCGGAGATGTTCTGTCTCTGGCTTTCCTTATTGTAATAAGCCTCTCGGTAGAGGAAAAGTACGATATCGGCATCCTGCTCGATAGAACCCGATTCACGCAGATCGGAGAGCATAGGGCGCTTATCTGTTCTGCTTTCAACAGCACGGGAGAGCTGTGAAAGGAGGATAACGGGAACATTGAGTTCCTTTGCCATGACTTTTAGCTGACGTGTGATCTCACTGATAACGGTAACACGGTTATCCGAGCGTGAGGTGGACTCCATGAGCTGTAGGTAGTCGATGATGACGAGACCGAGATTTTTGGTTCGTCTCAGCTTTGCTTTCATCTGCTGAACAGTCATGCTTGCCGTATCGTCGATATAGAGGGGGAGGGAGCTGAGGTATCCTGCGCTTGTAGCGAGCTTTACCCAGTCATCGCCTGAAATTCTGCCGTTTCTGAGGGTATTTGACTCAACGAGAGCCTCTGTGGAGAGTATTCTCGTAGCCAGCTGCTCCTTTGACATTTCGAGGTTAAAGGTAACGACTTCCTTTTCAGCGCGTCTTGCTACATTTGTAGCGATATTCATGGCAAAGGAGGTCTTTCCCATACCGGGTCGGGCAGCAATGATTATCAGGTCTGATTTATTAAGACCCGAGGTAATAGAGTCCAGAAGTGTGAAGCCTGTTCTTGCGCCCACATACTTGTCCTTGTCGGGACCCGAGATCTTGCCGAGTCTGTCATAAGCCTCGGCGATAGCCTCAGAGAGAGGAACAAGACCGCGGACATCGCGTCCCTGTCTGATATCGTATATCTTCTGCTCGGCAGAGTCCAGAAGGAGCTGAGCGTTTTGTTCGCCTGACTGCACTTCTTCAAGGATCGTCCTTGCAACATAGCTGAGACTTCTGAGGAAGTATTTGTCGGCAACGATCTTGCAGTAGCTTTCGATATTTGCTGTGGAGGGGAGCATATTACCTATCTCCGCGAGATAGCGTCTTCCCTCGGCAGGGCTTTCAAATATATGCTGTTTTTCTGCTTCATTGAGCACCGTAACGATATCTACGGGGAGACTCATGGAGTTCATCTGCAGCATAATGGAGTACAGTGCCTTGTGCTGATCGTTGTAGAAATACTCAGGCTTTATGAGTTCAAGTACATCTGAAAGCACAGAGGGGTCGGCGATAATTGCTCCTAAAACGGACTGCTCCGCCTCGATACTGTGCGGCAGTTCTCGGGCGGAGAGCAGGATATCATTTTCGTCCATATTATTCACCGGTCAGCCTTCGATAACTTCCACATCAACTGTCTCGGAGATACCGTTATACAGCTTGATAGCGGCAGTATATGAGCCGAAGTTCTTGATATCGGTGCTGAGAGTTATCTTCTTCTTGTCAACGGTAATGCCTACCTGCTCAGCAATAGCATCTGCAACGTTGGCACCTGTAACAGATCCGAAAAGCTTGCCGTTAGAACCTGCTTTTGCCTTTATGTTGATCTTCTTGCCCTTGAGCTTGGCAGCTGCATCCTTGGCATTCCGGATATCAACGTCGATCTTATGCTGTGCGGAAGCCTGTGCGCCCTCCAGCTTGTTCATATTCTCGGGAGTAGCCTCAACAGCAAGTCCCTTGGGGAGGAGCATATTGCGTGCGTATCCGTCTGCTACATTCTTTAATTCGCCCTTTTTGCCTGAGCCTTTAACGTCCTTTAAGAAAATTACCTTCATATTTATACCGACCTTTCTTTGATCATTATTCCGAAGCGTTACTGCGGCAGTCGTCGATAGCGCAGATAAGAGCCTTTACAGCGTCCTCTACAGTAGTTCCATCGAGCTGAGTAGCCGCCATAGTCTGATGACCTCCGCCGCCAAGCTGTTCCATGATGATCTGAACATTGAGAGCGCCGAGAGATCTTGCGGATATATTTACTGTGCTTCCTGTCTTGTAAATGACAAACGAAGCATCAACGTCTGTTATGCCGAGAAGCTCGTCAGCAGCCTGAGGGGCAACGAGCCTTATGTCATCTGATTTGAAATCAGCAGCTGCGATAGCGCAGTTGTTATGTATCTTTGCAGAAGCGACTATCTGTGTCTTTCTTCTGTAAGAGTCTATGGAATTGGAGAAAAGGAGCTTTACAGCAACTGTGTCTGCACCCATTTTCTTCAGGTATGCAGCGGCTTCAAAGGTCCTTACGCCTGTTCTCATGACGAAGTTCTTTGTGTCCAGCATTATACCTGCCAGCAGAGCGTCAGCGTGACAGCTTGCGATCTTTTCATCGGAACTGTAATTAAAGTACTGGATTATCTCTGTGACCATCTCTGAAGCCGATGAAGCATATGGTTCGTGATGGAAAATGACAGCATCATCAATGAAGTTCACAGTTTTTCTGTGGTGGTCGATGACTACAACGGAATGAGCCTTGTCATAGAGAGCGCGGCTTTCAACATAGTCCTTGTTGTGAGTGTCAACGATGATGAGCATATCATTCGGACCGATAAGTTCTTCCGCCACAGCGGGAGTTATAAAGAGACCGCTGTTTGTCTCCTCATCAACGATATCTATGAGATTAGAAGCAAGATTCTTTGAGCGGTCAACAGCGATATAAGCCTGTTTGCCCAGTATCTTCAGCGCACCTGCCAGACCACAGGCAGCTCCCACAGAGTCCAGATCGCCGAAGCGGTGACCCATGAGAAATACTCTTTCCGAGTTCATTATGAGGTCCTGCATGGCATTGGCGATGATCCTTGTCTTTGACCTTGAGCGCTTTTCAACGCCCTTGGAAACTCCTCCGAAGAAGCGGTAACCGTTATCGGTCTTGATAACAGCCTGATCGCCGCCGCGTCCGAGAGCCATATCAAGGCACTGTCTTGCGATGCTTTCGCTCTCTGACAGTGATGAAGCTCCCTGACCGACGCCTATGGAGAATGTAAGGGGATATTTCCCTGCGATCTTGATATTCCTTGCGGCATCAAGCAGCTTGAATCTGCCGTCTATTATAGAGTTGAGGTGGCGATTTTCAAGTATAGCAAAGAAAGTATTGGGCGAGGTCTTTTTTATGAAACCGTTTGTCTTGCTCATGAAGTTTTCGATGAGCTTTTCGGTTTCCACAGAAGTCTGAGCTTTTTCGCTTTCCTTTGCGTTCTGCATAATATCGTCGTAATTGTCAATGGTTATTACCACAACATTCGGGTGAGACTCGTCCATATTCTTCTTGATGGCATAGTAACCCGTATCGTCATGAAAGTACAGGACAAGGAAGGACATATCGTTTTTGTCAAATTGTTCGGCAGTAACATTGTAGATACTTCCGTTTATGGGGCATATTGCCTTTCCGTTTGACTTCAGCGAGTCTACGTCCATTTTAACAAAGCCTTCAAAGTCATGGCCGTAAACATCCTGACCCAGACCTATCTTTTCGGCGAATATCTGATTATACCAGACAAATTGCCTGTGCTCGTCTATGACAGCAACAGGAGCGGGGAGAGAATTCATGAATTCTGCGGCAGAGCTTTCAAGATGCTTGTTCATTTTCGAGATGTGCCGCATTGAGTTTCTTGAATAAATGATAGTATAGATGATACAAATAAAAATTATAACGGCAGATGCCAGAAACAGCCAGTCGATCCTTCGGTCGTTTCGGCTTGTCAGCAGATATGAGGCGATCACTGTGCCAAGCGCAAGCAGGTGCAGGATCATCAGAACTGCCGGGAATTTCTTTTTCACCTTTAAGCTCCTTTCGGACAGATCATGTCTCCATAATTATGGGAAGTATCATAGGACTGCGCTTTGTTTTCTGGTAGATGTAGTCGGAGAGGGCATCGCGGAGCTTGCCCTTGAGGGAATTCCACTCTCTGAGCTCGCTTGCGGAGCAGTTTGCAAGAGTATCCGAAAGGAGACTGCGAGCCTCAACCATAAGCTCCTCTGATTCGCGTACATAAACAAAGCCTCTTGATATGATATCGGGACCTGCAACGATCTCGTTGGTGCTTTTTTCTATGCCGATAACGATTATGATAAGACCGTCCTGAGCCAGATGCTTTCTGTCTCTGAGAACGATAGAGCCGACATCACCGACTCCGAGCCCGTCAACAAGAACTCTTCCTGCAGGCACCTGTGAGACTATCTTCATGGTATTGCCGTCTGTCTCAATGACATTACCTATCTCTGCAATGATGATATTCTCTTTGGGCATACCCATCTGGAGAGCGAGATCAGCGTGCTTTTTCAGATGCTTGTACTCGCCGTGGACAGGAATGAAGAACTTGGGTCTGGTCAGACACTGCATGAGCTTCAGCTCCTCCTGGCAGGCATGACCTGAAACGTGTACCTCATACATAGCCTCATATACGACCTCAGCTCCGGACTTCATAAGCTCATTTACGACTCTTGTAACGAATTTCTCATTGCCGGGGATGGGGGTAGCGGAGATGATGATGAAGTCCATGGGAGTGATATTGACTTTTTTGTGGTCGTTCATAGCCATTCTGGTCAGAGCAGACATAGGCTCACCCTGGCTTCCGGTGGTTATAAGAACGATCCTTTCACTCTCATAGCGGTTCATCATTTCGATATCTATGATAATACCGTCGGGTACATCGAGGTAACCCAGTTCTATGGCGGTATTGATAACATTTATCATACTTCTTCCGAATACAGCCACCTTGCGTCCGTATCTTACGGCACAGTTTATGATCTGCTGTACGCGGTGTATATTTGAGGAGAAGGTAGCGATGATGATACGTTTTCCCTCGCCCTTCTGGAAGAGCTTGTCGAAGGAGTCGCCAACAGTTCTCTCGGAATGGGTGTATCCGGGACGCTCAGCGTTGGTGGAGTCTGCCATAAGCGCGAGAACACCGCGGCTTCCCAGCTCGCCGAAACGGGCAAGGTCTATTTTCTTGCCATCGATAGGTGAGAAGTCCACCTTGAAGTCGCCTGTATGGACGATAACGCCTGCGGGAGTATGGATAGCCATGCCGACAGAGTCGGGGATGGAGTGATTTACCTTGATGAACTCTACAGCCATACAGCCCATCTTTACGGTCTTTTTAGGCTCTACAATATTGAGGTTGACCTTTCCGTACAGCCCCTGTTCCTTGAGCTTGCCTTCGATAAGACCGATGGTAAGTCTTGTGGCATAAACGGGGACGTTTATCTTCTTGAGAAGATACGCAAGGCCGCCGATATGATCCTCGTGGCCATGGGTGATAACGATACCTCTTATCTTATCCTGATTGCGTTCAACATAGGTGAAATCGGGAATAACGATATCAACACCGGGCATATCCGCATCGGGGAATGCAAGGCCGCAGTCAAGGATGAACATATCATTTGAGCATTCAAACACAGTCATATTCTTGCCGATCTCATTGAGACCGCCGAGAGGTATTATCCTTACGGGAGTTTTTTTGATCTCCTTGGGCTGTCTTGTGCGGGACTTTGGCTTAGCGGAAGCCGCTTTCTCGCTCTTTGCCGCTGTTTCCTTTGCCTTTTCTTCCTTGACAGCTTTTTCCTTTACAGTTTTTTCCTTTGGAGCGGCAGTTCTCTTTCTGTAAGTTCTTTTCGGCGTATCGGATGTATTCTTCTTCGCCTTTGGAGTTTTTTCTTTTTCGTTCACTATATGACCTCACTTTCAAAATTGCAAGACCTCCGCATGAACGACGCAGAAGTCTGAAAAGTTGTGTAAAAAAGGCTTCGGAAGAGCAGATCCTTACGATCTTTACTTTCAAAAAGGCGATAAAAAGACTGACCACACAGAAAACAGGTGAACGTACAAGCTCTTTTGATGAGCAAAACCTGCATAGAACATATGTGATCCTGAAAATATATTATTCCGAAACCATGTGGACCGCCTATCGCCCAACGGTCCTATATCTTAATGGCGATCAAATTCGCCAAAAAAGCCGTATAAAAAATATATAAAAATACTCATAGTTTATTTGCGTCAGAGCATAATTATTCACACTATAATTATACAAAAACAGGAGCTTAATGTCAATAGTAAAAGTGGATGAATTAAACATTTGGCATTATCAATAAATTTTCATGTCTGTATTAAATAATTGTGGAGGAAGAAAAACATGACTATATCATTTATTGGCTGTTCTGAGCGTTTTATTCATGTTTAACTTTCTTTGCGAGAAAAAGAAGTCCGATAATGTTCGGCAGCATCATAAGGCCGTTGAAAATGTCGGATAATGTCCAGAGCAGCTCAGCTTTGAAAACAGCTCCCGATGCAGCCGTAAGAGCATATATAAACGCAAAAACCTCTGTATAACTGCCCTTGGACAGATATATGAAGGCAGTCTCGCTGCAGCAGTACCACCCTATAACAGTGCAGAAAGCGAAAACTGACAATATAACGGCAATGAGCGGTTCTGTGAAACTGCCTGTAACAGAAAGAAATGCATGGGATATACCTGTGTCTGCGCCGCTGCATAACAGTGTAAGGGCGGTCAGTGTGCAGCACAGCATGGTGTCTGTAAATACCTCCAGCATACTGCTCATACCCTGTATCTGTGCTGAATTGTTGTTTTCAGCTGTACTGTGCAGCAGCGGAGAGCTTCCGAGACCTGCTTCGTTTGAGAAAATTCCGCGCCTTACCCCTGCGGAAACTGCGGCAGAAATGCCGTATCCTGCGGCACCGCCGACAGTCTGCCTGACACCAATGGCACTGTTGAATATACTTGAAAACGCCTCCGGCAGTCTTTCATGGTTCCTGCAGATGACCATAATACATAATGCAGCATAAATGACCGAGACAGCAGGCAGAAGAACCTGTGCAGCACTGCCGACTCTGGAAGCTCCGCCTCTTACGGTAAAGAAAACGGCTGCGAACAGGATTGATGCCAGCATGAACGGACTTATACCGCAGCAGCTTTTGATACTGTTGCTCATGCTGCTTATCTGCACCATTCCGCCCATGCCGAATGACGCCAAAACACAGCATACCGCAAAAACAACGGCAAGGACTCTGGAACCCAGTCCTTTCTCAAGATAAGCCATCGGACCTTTGATGTTTTTTTCACTGTAAACTGCGGATAGGCTGTTTTCTGCAAATACTGTTGCCATGCCAAGAAATGCGGATATCCACATCCAGAAGACAGCGCCTGCTCCTCCTATAGCAAGTGCCGATGCAACACCTGTGATATTGCCTGTTCCCATTGCGGCACCGAGAGAGAGGCAGGAGGTCTTCAGCTGAGGGCGTATGTTGCCCCCGCGTCTGAGCCTTTTGAATATGTACGGGAACATCCTGAACTGTATGAACCCCAGTCTGACAGTATATACGATACCTGTAAGCAAAAGCAGACACACCGTAGGAGTTCCCCACACGATAGTATTTATCTTTTCCGCCATGGTTACTCTCTTTCCGCGATTTTATCGCAATAAAGTTTACAATTTGTTTTAAAATTATGTTTTACATTAAATACTATTTGTGATATAATAAAAATATACTGCGAAAGGGGGCGGAAAATGAAGCAATATAAACCTGACAGACATTGTCTCACAACTATGAGACTTCTTATAACAGCGGCTGTTGTTATCGTGCTATGGGCTGTCAGATATTTTATACCTATCGAGAAGATAGTGATGCTGTGCATTATTGTCGTTATTGCTATCGCCTGCTTCGAGATGTTCGTACATCTTCCCATGTATTTCAATTCTATCAGCTATTCCGCCACCGAGACCGAGGTCACAAAAAGCAGCGGCGTTTTCATAAAGGTACACCAGTCGGTGCGCTATTCGTCAATACAGTACACAACAAGGATAACCAGTCCGCTTTCACAGCATACCGGCTTCAACTTTATCATCTTTTTTGTATATGGAGGACAGCTCAGACTTCTGTTTCTGAAACGGGCTGACGCAGACGAGATAATAAGACTTTCGGGAAGCATCAGTGTAAAGGAGGATAAGGATGTACTTTGAACACCCCCTGAAGATACTGAAGTATTCCGCGAAAAATATCTGGCTCCTTATTTTCCCTTTGCTCCGCGGCATATATACCTACCACTTTGACAAGAACTGGTTCTACAGCTGGGTAAAGGGTGCGTGGTTCGATATAGCTGTGCTCGGAGCCATCATCATCTTTGGTTTTGTGAGATGGTTCTTCTCGAGAATATACTTTACCGATGAGGAACTTGTCCATCGTGACGGCGTTTTCCTCAGGATACACACATATATCCCTTTCAGGAACATCAGCTCCGTAACGGTGGAGCGACCTGTGTATATGGTGCCCCTCAGAGCTATGAGGTTCAGATGCGACACAAGAGCAGGAATATTCAAGACAGTCGACCTGAAGCTCCTTGTAAGCGACAAGACGCGCAGGCATATAATGGAGCACATGATGAATGTTGACGAGAAGCAGAAGATAGAGGGCATACCTCAGCCGACAGTATGGTCGATACTTCTGTTTTCCATATTCTTTTCCAGCGGCTTTTCGGGAACGATCTATCTTGCAACGTTTTTTTTCAAGGGCGGTGACATTGCATACAATATCATCAGCCGTTCCCTTAATATCATAACTCATGAAACGGCAAAGATAACGGAAAAGCTGGTATTGAAGATACCTACAGCTGCTATTTTTATCGGAGTTTTCTTTATAGCATCATGGTTTGTATCCTTTATTGTCAATCTTTTCAGATACGGCAGATTTACCATTGAATGTGACAAGAACTGCATGAAGGTGAAATACGGTATACTTGACCGAAAGGAATACCGTATCAAGAACTCGCATATCAATTATACGGACCTTCGTCAGAATCTTATAATGAAACTGTTCGGAGCGGTTGCGGTCAACATAAGCTGCGCAGGCTACGGCTCCTCAAAAAACAGACTTCCGGTACTTCTGCCTGTAAAGTCTGAGAAGAGGCTGGGAAAGAATCTTCAGGTCATTGGCATATACAGCGGCATAAACAATGATTACAGCGCACAGGCGGCAGGCATCGGCTCGTATCTGCTGATACCTCTTTTAGTTGCAGCACTCATTATCCCGTCCCATGACTGGGTAGCAAGGCTGTTCCCGCGTTTTGCGGAGCTGTCCTTCTTCGTTGCTGTCATGCTGGAGATACCTGCGGTATGGTTCATAATCGTCAAATTCGTGGCGCTCTTCACAAGCGGAGTCGCGCTTTATGACGATAAGATCATGATACGATGTTCCTCGTGGATGAGATTTCACAAGGTTGTTTCCGAGCGGAACAAGATCGTTAAAATGGAACTTGAACAGAACCTTCTTCAGGCGCTCAGCGGACGCTGCGCCATGAGCATATGGTTCGAGGGCGAGGAACACAAGCGCTTCAAGATAAAGGCGATGAAGGCGGCAGATGTACGCAGGATAGCAGATATACTCGGCTATAAGCTTGCGGAAAAGGTCAGAGCTTGACTTTTTCCGAAAAAAATGATATTATTATCAGGTGAGCAGACTATACGGTAGCGGAAACGATATAGTTTACGAGGAAAGTCCGGGCATCACAGAGCAGGATAGCTGCTAACGGCAGCCGAGGGCGACCTTAGGGCAAGTGCAACAGAGATATACTGCCGCCTTTACGGCGGTGATGGTGGAAAGGCGAGGTAAGAGCTCACCAGAGTGCTGGAGACAGCACTGCTATGTAAACCCTATCCGATGCAACGTCTATTGGTGCCTGTTATCTTAACGTCGGCTCGGCGGATAACAGGTAATGACGGCTTCAGCTTATCGGCGACGATGAGCGTAGATAAATTACCGTACACGACAGAACCCGGCTTATCGGTCTGGTCATAAAAAAAGAGAGCTTATGCTCTCTTTTTTGTTTATGTGTCAGTCTCTCCACATTTTCCTGTATGAAAAGCAGGTGAGATTTTCGGTCTTTTTAAACTGCCTTGCAAAATAGCTCTGATCGTTGAAGCCGCAGAGATGGGATATCTCCTCAACTGACTTGTCCGAGAATCGCAGCAGCTTCTTGCCATAGTTTATACGGGCGGTGATAATGTGCTGGAAGATGGTCTTGCCGTATATCCTTTTGTATTCACGGGTAAGATAATATTTGCTTATGTAGAATTCGGAGGAAAGCTTCTCAAGCGACAGGTCTTCGTTGAAGTGGTCGTCTATGTAGTTGTGTACAGCTGCCAGCTTCTGCTTCAATGCTGAATCGTACTGCTGGGCAGTGTTGTTTACGGTCAGTGACAGGGTAAGCAGGTCTACAATGAGCTTAGATGTGGTTATCTCCGCGTCGGGAAGCTTTTTGTCATTGATGTCGATTATATCGGATATGGCTGAGACTACCTTATCAAAGAACGGCGGTCTGAACACGTTCTTTGACTGTGAGATAAAGTAATCATAGTACTGCTGTGATGTGCTGCCGTTGAAGTGTACCCACATAAGCTCCCAAGGGTCGTTGGCGGAGCTTTTGTAGAAGTGGGAGATACGGCAGTCGAGGAAGAAGCAGTCGCCCTTGCCGAGAGGATATGTCTCGTTGCCTATGGTGACTTCGCCTCTGCCGCTGATTACTGCGGCGATGAGGAAAGAGTCAAGGTTATGTCGCTGAGTTGCGGCAGCGTCCTCAGTCTTGAGACAGCCCGTTTCCTGTATATAGAAAAAAGTATTTTTTGCGGCAGGGCTGGGCGTACAGATAAGACGTCTGGACAGCTTGTTCCTGAATCCGCTGGATCCGTGTATATCCATAATATACTCCTTGATCAGAATATTTTCATAAGCATAAGCAGCACAGCCGCTGCAGCTGCTCCGATAATTATAAGCTTTTTCCTTCTCGCTTTGTGAGAGCATCCTTCTTTGTGGCCGCCTAATGCTTTGGTGTACAATCGTTCAGCCTCAAGATGAGAGACCGTATCGGGGACTACTGTGACATTTGGTCTGAGATAGAAAACTGCTCGTTCAAAATAGAGACTGTCGGGATCATTTACCTCGACGATCCTTTTATTCACACCTTTTAACATAATACCTCCGTAAGACTTGTTTACGGTAAGTATAGCCCGGTGATAGGCAGCTTATTCACTCTGAGCGTCAAGATTTCTTATGTAGTGGAAAAGATACTGCTGAGCGATGCCTCCTTTTTCTGCGGCAAAAGCAGGGAAACCGTCGGGGTAATACTCGGCAAGAACTCGTTTTATCCACACATCCTTGGGAAATGCTTCAACGCGGTACATACCGAAAAGAAGCACGCATTCTGCTACCTTGGGACCTACTCCTTTGATCTGTTTCAGTGCAGCACGAGCCTCGTCAATGGGCATAGAAGCTATCTCATCAAGCTTTGCAGTTCCGTTATACACCTTATCGGAAGCGTCCGTGATATACTTTGCGCGGAAGCCGCTTCTCAGGTAAGCAAGAGAATCCTCATTCTCCTGTGAGAGCTGCTCTGCATTTGGAAATCTGCCGTGATAGTGTTCACAGAGCCTGTCAATAATGCCCTTTATGCGGGGGATGTTATTGTTCTGGGAAATAATGAAGGAAATAAGGCACTCCCAGCTGTCCTGTCGGAGCAGGCGTATGCCTCCTGCGAAGTTAACAGCCTTTGCAAGGGTCTCATCCTCCGAAAAGCATCGTTTCAGCTCGGAGTAGTCGGTCTCAAAGTCGAAATAATTTATCCATTTGGATATAAAATCGTTCTCATCGGTGTCATGGAATATAAAGCTGCCCTTGTCTGTCTGGGAGACCTTCAGCTTATCATTCAGGAAGGCACCTTCGTATGTCGAGATGTAGTCCGATGGGATCTTTTTCCAGCGGAATGCCTGACCGCAGTCGAGTGTCTCGTCAAGATCCAGGTCGGATTCAAAAACTATAATATCATTTCCCTGAACACGATAATCCATAATTTTACTCCTTTTCTGAAAATATTTGATCTGATTGAGGGTTTATACTTGATTTTTCTATTAAATTATACTAAAATATAATAGTAAATACAAGAGCAAGGAATGATTTTTTTGAAAAAATTCATATCTTTTACAATAGCAGTTCTTGCTTTGGGACTGTTTTTGTGCGGTTGTGCATCAAAAAAAGACACAAGTAACGGCAGTAAGACAGAGGCAACAAGTCAGCCTTTTACCGAAAGACAGGTGGACACAGCTGAGGGGAAGTTTATTTTCGACAACGCGGGACTCCTCAGTGCTGATGACCTGAAAGCCTGCAACGACTATGCAGGCTGGCTGTATTCTTATAAGCTCATAAATACTGCTGTTGTCACCACAAATGATCTCGGCGGAAAGACTCCCTCGGATTATGCCCTTGAGCAGTATAACAAGATATATGAGGGTAAGGGCAGCGGTCTGCTTGTGGTTATAAATAATGAGACAAATGAGGACAGTATATGGAGGACCGGTTCATGCCTGTCGGACATAAGCCAGACTTCAGAGGACAACGCCATGTACTGGGCGACCAAGGAGATAGTCGGCGGAAGCTACAGACGAGGTATAATGAGACTTCTTCAGCTTGGTGAGCTGTGTACCGACCGTGTAGTGGACAATACTCAGGTATTCAGTTATGATGTTATGACGTCACTTGATAAAGCTCTTGCGTCCTGCAAGTATGATGTTACCCTTCTTGCGTCGCGAAACGGTTCGTCCACATCCAATGAGGATGTACTGAAGAACTATTACAGGCGCAAATACAAAAACGGCGGCGGCATCATGCTCATGGCGGACACAAATACCAAGACGATCATAGCTTATTCTGACGAAAAGATCCCCGCAAAGCTCAATCAAGCACTGATAGAGGCTAATAAGCTGACAGCAAAGAACGACTATTTCGGTGCAGTCAACAAGGTCATAGAGGCGCTTGACGGGAAACCTGCTTCTGTGGAAAAGACGGAATAAAATCATATCAGGGAGTTGATAATTATGCCGCCTATAGGTGGACCGCGAGGAATGGGATACCTCACAGAAGAAGAAAAGAAGAACCGTCCGAAAGTGACTAAGGAGCTGCTTAAAAGGATATTTTCATATCTGAAACCCTACTGGAAGCAAATGATCATAGTTCTCATAGCTATAATCATATCTTCTACGCTGAACCTGCTGCCGTCGGTGCTGACAGGTAAGATAATCGACGAGGGACTTATCGGACGCAGCCTTAAAAAGCTCATCCTGTTCATCGTTCTCTCTTTGTGTGTTACTCTGGGGGCTAATCTTATCGGAGTTCTCGAGAGCTACATGAACACATGGATAGCTCAGCATATCACCTATGATATGCGAAATAAGATGTACGCACATCTTCAGAAGATGTCCCAGAGGTTCTTTACCTCAAACAATCAGGGCGATATCATCACAAGAATGACCAGCGACATTTCCGGTGTCCAGCAGATAATCACAAATACTCTCACAAGTATACTTTCAAACTCTATCACGCTTATCGTAGCGATGATAGTTATGTTCCGACAGAACTGGATACTTGCCATCGTGGGAATACTTGTGGTGCCGCTGTTTGCGATCCCGACCAGAAGTGCAGGAAAGACAAGATGGTCCATAACCAAGGAGTCTCAGGCGTGCAGCGATGAGATAAACGGCATACTAAACGAGACTATGTCAGTAAGCGGCCAGCTTCTCGTGAAGCTCTTCGGCATGGAGCAGACCGAATACGAAAAATACGAAAAAGTCAATCATAAGATGATAAAGCTGAATATCCGCGAGGGAATGGCGGGACGCTGGTTCAGAGTTGCACTTACGACCTTTTCCAGTATCGGTCCTATGCTCATATACCTTGCAGGCGGAATACTTATGATGAAGTTCGATTCAAGCCTTACAGTCGGCGATATCACTGTTCTTGTCGCACTTCTCGGCAAGATGTACGGTCCCGTGAACCAGCTCCTGAATATTCAGGTGGACTGGATACGCTCAATGGCGATGTTCACACGAATTTTCGAGTATTTCGATATGCCTGTGGAGATCGAGAACGCTCCCGATGCAATAACTCCGGAAAAGGCTCCCGAGGGAGAGGTGGAGTTCAGGAATGTCGGCTTCTACTATGACAAGGAAAGACAGATACTTGAGGATATCAATTTCAGACTTGACAGCGGAAAGTGTATCGCTGTTGTCGGTCCATCGGGCTCGGGCAAGAGCACTCTTGTAAACCTGATCCCCAGACTTTATGATGTAACAGCAGGCACTGTTCTGTTCGATGGTACAGATGTAAGAAAACTGGATCTGGCGTATCTGAGAAAGCATATAGGTATCGTCAGTCAGGAGACCTACCTTTTCAACGGTACTATCCGCGAGAACCTGCTCTATGCAAAGCCCGACGCTACGGAACAGGAGCTTATAGAAGCCTGCAAACAGGCGAATATCTATGAGTTCATTGAAAAGCAGGAGACAGGACTGGATACTGTTGTGGGCAACAGAGGTCTGAAGCTCTCGGGCGGCGAAAAGCAGAGGATATCCATTGCGAGAGTGCTGCTGAAGGATCCTGCCCTTATGATATTTGATGAAGCAACATCGGCTCTTGACTCTATCTCCGAGCAGAAGATACAGGATGCCATTGAGCCGCTTATCTCCTCGCGAACCAGTATTCTTATCGCACACCGCCTATCGACTATTCTTGCAGCTGATGAGATACTTGTCATCAAGGACGGTGTCATTTCCGAGCGCGGTACTCACAGTGAGCTGGTCAACAAGGGCGGAGTTTACTCCGAACTCTACAAAACACAGTTCAGCAAGGCTGAGAGCGGCACAGAACGCTTTGAATACACGGAAGGCGAGGACTGAAAAAAGATACAGACAGAAAGGAAGGATAACCATATGGATGAAAAGGAATTCTACATGGAGGCATTTGATAATCTGCCTGCCCTTGCAGACAACAGTGAATCGGTAAAGGAGACGTTTTCCCATGTCTTCTACGATTTTTTGCAATTGTCTCATCTGTATGATTCGGCTATAGAAGTCGTAAAAACGTACCTTAACATACTGGATAACGAGTTCAGCGTAAAATTCCAGCGCAATCCCATACACAATATCGAGAGCAGGCTGAAATCGCCGCAGTCAATAATCGGTAAGCTTCAGAAAAAAGGGCTTCCGCTTTCGACTGAGGCAGCGAGAAAAAATCTTCTTGATCTTGCAGGCATTCGAGTGACCTGCTACTATATCAGTGATATCTACGCTATTGTTGAGATGCTTGGCAGGCGTGATGATTTCATGGTGATAAAGCGCAAGGACTACATAAAATCTCCCAAGCCCAGCGGATACAGAAGCTACCATATGATACTGAATGTGCCTGTATACCTCTCCACTCACAAGGAGTACGCTCCCGTGGAGATACAGATCAGGACCATAGCTATGGACTTCTGGGCAAGTCTCGAGCATCAGCTGAAGTATAAGACCTCCGCGGCACTTACTCCCGAGATATCCGAGGAGCTGAGACAGTGCGCAGAACGTATTGCGGAGACAGATATGCAGATGCAGCGCATATATATGCAGATAAATGATATGGAATAAGAAAAAGCTCACCTTACGGTGAGCTTTTTCGTCAAAATCTGTCCCGAAGACTATTGTTTTACAAAAAAATACCCGTTCACAATCTGCTTCCGTGGTGCTATAATGATCGTACAGAACAAAACGCAGAACAGAAAGGAGCACAAAAATGTTCGGAATAGTAAAAAAGGTAAAACATGAGGTAATGGACAGAACGCTGTATATGGAGATATTCGGCGACAATAAGGTCGCATATCGTGTACTCAGCGGCAGAATGTCACTTTTTGGTGATGAGGTCATTACATACGGAGTAGAGGTGCTTGACCATCGGAGCGGTGAAAAGGAGTGTATTCCGGATTTCTCGAGAAACATTGAGGATGCGGTATGTTTTGCTGAGTCACTGATCAGTGAAAAGAGCCGCCCCCGTCAGCTGTACAGCAAAGCACTTGATTTCCTTCGTGTTTCTATATGATAACAAAATATTTTTTATTCAGCGGTTGCATTTTCAGAAATTATATGATATAATGTTAACTTGAAACGGCGGAAAAGCCGAATAACAAAAGGAGAGGTATAATATGGCAGAGCTGAAATATGAGATAACCGAGAAAATCGGTGTACTGTCTGAAAATGCAAAGGGCTGGACAAAGGAACTGAACATGGTTAGCTGGAACGAGCATGAGCCTAAGTACGATATAAGAGAGTGGTCACCCGATCATTCAAGAATGGGCAAGGGCGTTACCCTTTCAGCAGACGAGCTTGCTGAGCTCAAGGAGCTCCTCGCAGGCATTGATCTTGATTCATTTGAATAAAAAATCAAGGCAGCTCAATGAGCTGCCTTTTTCTTATTTAATAATAGCTTTTGCTCCGAAATAGATCAGGACAAGTATTCCCAGAACTATTCGATACCAGCCGAATACCTTGAAGTCGTGCTTCTTTATGTAGTCCATGAGGAATTTGATAACGACTACTGAAACAAGGAATGCCACTATCATTCCCGTGATAAGAACTGCAAGTTCGCTTCCTGTGAAGTTGAAGCCGAATTTTACGAGCTTCAGCAAGCTTGCTCCGAACATAACAGGAATTGCAAGATAGAATGTGAATTCAGCTGCAACAGTTCTTGATACACCTATAAGGAGTGCGCCGACGATAGTAGCGCCTGAACGTGAGGTTCCGGGGAAAATAGCTGCTATCAGCTGGAATACACCTATGATGAACGCCGTATTGAAGCCGAGCTCTGCAATGGTGTTTATTTTTGGCTTCTTGCCATTGTTCCAGTTTTCGATGATGATGAACGCGATACCGAAAAAGATAAGAGCAACGGCAACCGTCCATGGATTATAGAGATGTTCGTCTATCCAGTCGTCAAGGAGAAGACCTATAACTGCCGCCGGCAGACAGGCTACAAGCACCTTGAACCACATCATGAAGATATCTGTCTTTATCATCTTGCCGAAGGGCGTCTTGTTGAGCGGATGGGCGTTGTTCTTTCTGCCGAAGGGCCAGAGCTTTTTCCAGAAAATGACTACAACAGCCATTATTGCACCAAGCTGTATCACAACGTCGAACATTTCCTTGAATTCTTCGGACTTGTCAAGGTTCAGGAATTCTTCCACAAGGATAAGATGTCCTGTACTGCTGATGGGGAGCCATTCTGTAACTCCCTCGACTATTCCGAGTATTATTGTTTTGATTATCTCCCAGATCATATATTATATAGTTCCTTTCAGTTAAGATACAAGGTAAATTATAGCACATTTACAATTGTATGTCAATTGTCAGAGTCATGATTTCTGATGAGTTTGAATTTTCTCTTTGATATTGTAAGGATACCTGCATTTTTGAGCCGTGTGATCTCTCGCTGGAGAGCGCTTCTGTTAACACAGAGGTAGTCCGAAAGGGCAGTAGTCGAGAACGGTATCTGAGGACTTTTCCCCTCAGGGGTCTTCTCCTCGATTATCCTTAGGCAGCTTATTAGCTTATCCTCTATGGAGCGCTGACTGAGCACTTCTATTCGCTCATTGAGAGATATCGCCTTTTCAGACATGAGGTCAAGGAGGTTTTCCACCACCTTTGAGTGGCACTGGCAGGCATTCTCACATCTTTTCGTTATTTCCGAACGTCTTACAAACATTACCTCACAGTCTGTCTCTGCCATGATCTCAATGCCGCTGCGCTGTGATGCGGTAAAGGTGAAGTAAACACCGAATACGCTCTGTTCGCCGAGAGACTCCATTATTGAGCGGACACCGTTAACATCATATCGTACCATTACGGCAGTACCGCTGAGAACGATGCCGAGCTTGTCGGGGTTGTCGGAGTAGTCCATTATCCTGCTGCCCGATTTGAATTTCCTTATATCAGCGTTGAAGCAGCTTATCATGCGGCGGCAGTCATTCTGATCTATACCTTTAAATAATACGTTATCTTCCGGTAACATAAAAATATCCTCCATTGTTGCAGATGCAACAGATTTTTCTTTTTCTTTATGATACAATATATTCAGACAAAAGTCAATACTATACTAAACGGAGGTCATTACAATGAATGTAAATGTTATAGGCGAACAGCTTTCTCAGGATGAGATCGACGCATATATCGATTACGGCAGAAAAAAGTACAGCGATAGGGAAATTATCGGTATGACTGTAAAGACTGACGGCGACTACGTTGATCTCCGGTACGATTTTGCAAAGGATATCCCTTTTGACAGGATCAGGAGGATCACAGGCTATCTTGTAGGTACTCTTGACCGCTTCAACAACGGAAAGCGAGCTGAGGAACACGACAGAGTAAAGCATTCAGTATGATCGTCCCCGTCCGCGGAAGAAAAAACTCTCGCGGGGACTCAATTATAATCAAAACAATGGAGGTATACTATTATGAAGAAATATGTCTGTCCTGTATGCGGATACGTTCACGAAGGAGATGCACCCCCTGAGAAGTGCCCTCAGTGCGGCGTACCAGGATCTAAGTTTATAGAGAAGGAAGTAGGCGAGAAGCTTGTATTTGCCTGCGAGCATGAGCTTGGCGTTGCAAAGGCTGTAACAGATCCCGAGATCATCGAGGGACTCCGTTCCAACTTCACAGGTGAGTGTTCAGAGGTAGGTATGTATCTTGCAATGGCAAGAGTTGCTTACCGTGAAGGCTATGCTGAGATCGGTGCTTACTGGGAAAAGGCTGCATTTGAGGAAGCTGAGCACGCTGCAAAGTTTGCAGAGCTTCTTGGTGAAGTTCTCTCATCTTCAACAAAGGAAAATCTTGAAAAGAGAGTTGCTGCCGAGCACGGCGCTACAGAGGGCAAGCTGAAGCTCGCTAAGAGAGCTAAGGAGCTAAACCTTGACGCTATCCACGACACAGTTCACGAGATGGCGAAGGACGAGGCTCGTCACGGTAAGGCTTTCGAGGGACTTCTAAAGAGATACTTCGGTTAATTGATACATATACAACTGGCGGGGCAGAAGCCTCGTCAGTTTTTTTATACTGTAATTATTAATATTTTGTGTAAATACAACTAAAAGACTTGAAATGAGCTGCTGAATTTGATATAATGTAATCATAATATTCTTAACAGGAGGATATATTATGAAAATTGTACTCGACTGGAATAAATATATAGAAAAGGCTGTCAGCACTGTTGCTGAGGGCATTGTTATGCTGAAGAACGAAAAAAATGCTCTTCCGCTTGATATGAGTGAAACTGTTTCTGTCTTCGGCCGCATACAGCTTCATTATTATAAGAGTGGTACAGGCTCGGGCGGAATGGTAAATGTTTCCAAGGTGACAGGCATTGTGGACGGACTTCTTGAAGCAGGAGTCAGAGTAAATACGGAACTCCTTGATGTTTACCGTAAATGGGACGAGGAAAATCCTGTGGAACTGGGCGCAGGCTGGGGCGGAGAGCCGTGGTCCCAGAAGGAGATGCCCCTTGACGATGAAGTAGTCAGGAAGGCTGCTTCTGTTAGCAGCAGAGCAATAGTTATTATCGGCAGAACAGCTGGCGAGGAGCAGGATCTTCGTATTGAAGCGGGCTCCTATCTTCTTACCGATACGGAACTCGATATGCTCAGAAAGGTCAGAAAGCATTTTGACAAGGTCATTGTCCTGCTCAATGTGGGCGGACTCATGGATCTTAACGATATAGAGGAATGCGCTCCTGATGCGCTTCTATATGTATGGCAGGGCGGTATGACAGGCGGCACGGGTACAGCTGATGTACTTATCGGAAAAGTCAGCCCCTCAGGCAAGCTTCCCGATACAGCAGCGAGAAAGGTGTCGGACTACCCCTCTGATCCCTATTTCGGAAATAAAGACAGGGAGCTATACACCGAGGATGTTTTCGTGGGATATCGCTGGTTCGAGACCTTTGCAAAGGACAGCGTCCTCTATCCATTCGGATTCGGCTTGTCTTATACCACCTTTGAAATTGCAGTGAAAAATGGCGAAAACAAGGACAATGAGACCATAATTGAAGTTAATGTAACAAATACGGGCAGGTACAAGGGCAAGGAGGTAGTTCAGGTCTACTGTGAGGCTCCTCAGGGCAGACTTGGCAAGCCTGCAAGAGTACTCTGTGGTTTTGAGAAGACAAAGGAACTGGCTCCCGGTGAGTCACAGTCACTTAAAATCAAGATCAACCACACAGATATAGCTTCATATGATGATAATAACGGCTCCGATACAGCATATTGCTGGATTCTTGAAAAGGGAAAGTACACTTTCCATATCGGAAGCGACGTAAGAAACTGCACCGAGCATTTTGGTTTTGTACTTGATAATGATGTAGTAATAGAAAAGTGCGAACAGGCACTTGCTCCTGTGACTGAATTTGACAGGATAAAGGCAGTTCCTTCTGACAGCGGCTTGCAGCCCGTAAAGGAAAAGGCTCCTCTCAGTCTCGTGGACGAAAAGCAGCGGCTTTTTGAAAGCATTCCAGAAGAGATAGAATATACAGGCGGCAAGGGTCTCAAGCTTGCTGATGTCAAGAACGGTAAATGCTCTATGAACGAGTTTATCGCACAGCTTTCCGACCATGATCTTTCTTGCATCATAAGAGGAGAGGGCATGGGAAGCCCGCGCGTCACAGCGGGAACGGCATCTGCTTTCGGCGGAGTTTCCGATGAACTGAATGCTTTCGGCGTCCCGGCAGGCTGCTGTGACGATGGTCCCTCGGGAATGAGACTGGACTGCGGCACCAAGGCTTTCAGTCTACCCAACGGAACTCTTATTGCTTCAACATTCAACAAGGAGCTTATCGAGGAGCTATTCGGATTTATGGGCGTTGAGATGGTAGCAAATAAGGTGGATTGTCTTCTCGGTCCCGGCATGAACATTCATCGTCATCCTCTCAACGGCAGAAACTTTGAGTATTTCTCTGAGGATCCTTTCCTTACCGGACAGATGGCATCCGCTGAGCTCAGAGGACTTCACAGTGCAGGTGTTACGGGAACCATAAAACATTTCTGTGCGAATAATCAGGAGACTAACAGACATACAGTCGATTCTGTTGTGTCAGAGCGAGCTCTGCGCGAGATCTATCTCAGAGGCTTTGAGATGGCTGTAAAGCTTGGCGGCGCAAAGACAATAATGACCACATACGGCTCGCTGAACGGAGTATGGACCGCAGGAAACTTCGATCTCAATACCACTGTTCTCAGGGATCAGTGGGGATTTAAGGGCTTCACCATGACAGACTGGTGGGCTAATGTCAATTACCGCGGGGAAGAACCCCGCAGGAGTAATTACGTCCCTATGGCAAAGGCTCAGAACGATGTTTACATGGTTTGCTCGGACAGCTCATGCGCCGACCCTGATATTGAAAAAGCTCTGGCTGACGGCACACTTTCAAGAGCAGAGCTTCAGCGCAATGCCGCAAACGTTCTCCGTGTACTTCTCGATACTCATGCTATGAAGCGCATAATGGGCGAGGATGATACGGTTGAGATAATAAACCGCGCCGACAGCGAGGGAGGCGGCGATGAACCCGTTGAATTTTACGATCTTGGAGAGAAGTTCACCCTTGATCTCACAGGAGTAAAGAGCGTTCAGGGAGAGAATTACTCATTCGCGGTAGTGGTAAATAATCCGGGATTTTATAAAGTGACTATCACAGCATCATCTACACAGAGCAGTCTTGCGCAGATACCGCTTACTTTTATTGCCATGGGAACACCGTGCGGTACTTTCACATGGAACGGTACCGAGGGTAAGCCTGTTTCCTACACCAAGGAAATACCGTTTTTCTCGAAATTTACAGCTATAAGGCTTTATTTTGCACAGAGCGGACTTGATCTTCACAGTGTGGAGTTCGAGCTGCTGAGGACTGTTGATAATATGGATATAGCATTCGCATCGGAGGATTGATGGATGAATATACAGATATTCGGTACAAAAAAATGCTTTGACAGTAAAAAGGCGGAGCGTTACTTCAAAGAACGCGGTATCAAGTACCAGTTTATAGATATGAAGGAAAAGGGTATGAGCCGCGGCGAATTCAATAACGTCAAGCAGGCTGTCGGCGGCACGGAGGCTCTTATTGATACTTCCTGCAAGGATAAGGATCTGCTTGCGCTCATCAATTACCTTTCAGAGGAGGATAAGGAGGAGAAAATACTGGAAAATCCCAAGCTTATCCGAACTCCTGTTGTGAGAAACGGTAAAAAAGCAACTATCGGTTACTGCCCTGATGTCTGGAAAGACTGGAAGTAATATTGTTAAAAAATAAAAATATATTCAAAAGCATAAAAAATTGACAAAAGGGTAGTGCATTTTACTTTAAAATATGTTATAATTCTATTATGTTAGTTCAAGATCAGCTGACAGATAACGGAAAATTCTTGTTTTTCCGCTAAATATTATTTTTATAGGGATTATTTCCCGAAAGGAGCTAAAATTATGGGACTTATCAAGGCAGCTCTCGTTGGAGCAAGTCAGACACTGGCTGATTCATGGCTGGAATTCTTCGTTTGCGAATCAATTCCTACAGATTGCCTCGTTGTAAGAGGTAAGAAGCAGCTGGGTAAACATTCTTCCAATACAAAGGGTAACGATAATGTTATCTCTGACGGAAGCGGCATTGTTGTACACGAAGGTCAGGCTATGATCATGGTAGATCAGGGCGTTGTTACCGAGATCGCCACAGAGCCGGGCGTATACAAGTACGAAACAGGTACGGCACCCAGTATTTTCTCAAGCACTTTCGGTGCAGGTCTTAAAGCTACATTCAAGGAGATGTGGGAACGTATCAAGTACGGCGGAACTGCTGCAAAGGATCAGAGAGTTTACTTCTTCAACATGAAGGAGATCCTTGATAATAAGTTCGGTACACAGAACCCCGTTCCTTTCAGAATGTCTTATCAGGATCTTGGAAGAAGCTTCACTGTAGGCGTTCGCTGCAACGGTATCTACTCATACAAGATCGCTGATCCCGTTCTTTTCTATGTAAATGTTTGCGGAAACGTAACAGACCGCTATATGCGCGCTGAGCTTGACAATCAGCTCAAGAGCGAGTTCCTTGATTCACTCCAGCCTGCATTTGCAGCTATTTCTGCATCAGGCATCAGATATGATGAGCTTCCCGGCAGGCAGCGCGAGGTAAAGGCAGCTATCGAGACAGAGGTCAATCCTATCTGGAACGAGAAGAGAGGTCTCAAGATCTGGACTGTAAACATCAACTCTGCAACTATCTCTGAGGAAGACACAAAGAGAATTCAGGAGTTTGAGGACAGAGCTTGGAACCGCGATCCCGGCAACGCTGCTGCTACTCTGGTCGAGGCTCAGGCTCAGGCTATGCAGAATGCAGCTAATAATCCCAACGGCGCTGCTATGGGCCTCTTTGGTATGGGCATGGCTCAGCAGATGGGCGGCGCTAACGCTCAGGGACTCTTTGGCATGGCTCAGCAGAACCAGCCTCAGCAGCCTGTTCAGCCCACTCCTCCCACAGGCGGAGCACCTGCGGCTGATTCATGGAAGTGTGCCTGCGGAGCTACAAATACAGGAAAGTTCTGCCCCTCATGCGGCAAGCCAAAGCCTGTACAGCTTACACCTGACGGCTGGACCTGCGAATGCGGTGCCGTAAACAAGGGTAAGTTCTGCTCAGAGTGCGGAAAGAAGAAGCCCGAGGGCGCACCTCTCTATAAGTGCGACAAGTGCGGCTGGGAGCCTGAGGATCCGTTCAATCCTCCTAAGTTCTGCGCTGAGTGCGGAGATCCTTTCACTGATGACGATATCGTAAAGTAAAATAATACATAACGGGCGGACCTTAGCGTCCGCCTGTTTCAGATTATAGGATCAAGAAATGGAAGAAACCAGAGTTTATTCGTGTCCGTCCTGCGGAGCTCCGATGAAGTACAGCATTACCAATGAGAAGCTTAAATGCCGCTTTTGCAGTAATACCTACGATCTGGAATATATTCGTACTCATTTTACCGAGGTCACTGATGAAAAACTTTCGGATTTTAACTGGATAGACAGAACGAAATATGTCTGGGAGCCTTATGATCAGGAATATCTCGAAGAATTTGACTGTCCTTCCTGCGGAGGAAAAATATCAACAAAAGCTTATTACGGAACAGCTAAGTGTCCGTTCTGTAAGCATGATGTTGTGATCACATCGGATTTTGACGGCGATATCCGTCCCGATAAGGTCATTCCTTTTAAAATCACTAAAGCAGAATTCATTGAAAAATATCAGGAATATATCTCGCGGATAAGAAAAGTTCCGAAGCCGTTTAAAGACATTGATGCAGTGAAGGAGGTTGTCGGCTGTTATATTCCTGTGTGGCTCTACAGCTGTCTGTGCGGCGAGGGAAATACCGATCCTTCGTACAAACCTCTCTGGACTAAGGATTACCCTATCCTTGCAAACGATACGGATATAAGCAGGGAAGTATTTTATACTATTCTGCCTTATAAATTCGATGAAGCGGAGAAGTTTACGGAATCATGTCTTGCGGGATTTCCTGCCAGCAGATATATCATTGGTGCGGAAAATGCAATGAAAACTGCTGATAAAGAGATCAAGGATATCTATTATTCTCAGAAAAAGGTCGATTATAAATTCAAATCTGATCAGAAAAAGCCAAAAGTTTCCTCAACAGAGGATCTTATTGACAGTCTCGAAGGTGTTAAGCTTGACTTTGAAAATACAAGCTACAGGAAGCTCTCGTATTATGTTGTCCCTGTCTGGTTACTGACCGTAACATATAATTTAGAGGACTATATCTTTGCTATGAACGGGCAGACAGGAAAAATGCGTGTTGACGGTATACCGAAGAAAAGGCGAGTGCTTTTTCCATGCCTTCTGATCGCTGTTCTGATACAAGCATTAATTTTTGCATACTTTTTCATTCCATTTGCCAAAGCAGCAGGGGAGTGGAGAATGGCTTTAAAGATAATGTCAATTTTTCAAATCATATGGCTGCCGGTGAGCATTGCTTTAGCAGTTATGGCTGGGAAACATCTTAAAAAGAAGAAAAAATACCATAATTCAAAGGATCTTAAAGATCAGAAGATATGGAGTGTAAAGGACTTTATCAGTTGGGAAAAGCGTACTGAGAAGTAAAAATAATGATATATATGTAATAACAGAGGTGAAATGAATGTCTGATATTATTGAATATAAATGTCCTGCCTGTGCAGGAAAACTTGAATTTGACAGCGGCACTCAGAAGATGAAGTGTCCCTTTTGTGAGTCGGAATTTGACGTTGAGTCACTGAAGGATCACGACAGCACTCTTGAAAATGCCAAGCCCGATGAGATGAACTGGGATACAACAGCAGGCGGCGACTGGAAAGACGGCGAGACCGAGGGTATGCGTATTTATACCTGTAAATCCTGCGGCGGTGAGATAATAACCGACTCTACTACAGCCGCTTCAAAGTGCCCTTATTGCGACAATCCGGTTGTAATGTCAGGAAATTTTTCGGGTGATCTGAAGCCTGACTATGTAATTCCATTCAAATTCGACAAGGAAGCCGCCAAAAAAGCTCTTAACAAGCACCTTGAGGGCAGAAAGCTTCTTCCAAAGGTGTTCAAGGATCAGAACCATATCGACGAGATAAAGGGACTTTATGTGCCTGTTTGGCTTTTTGATGCCGATGCCGACGCAAGTATGCTCTATAAGGCTGAAAAAATTCGCAGATGGAGCGATAACAATTTTAATTATATCGAGAGAAAGTATTATTCGGTCAAGCGTGAGGGAAATGTTGGTTTCGAGCTTGTTCCGGTTGACGGTTCTACAAAGATGCAGGATGAGCTTATGGAGTCCATCGAGCCGTTCAACTTCAATGAGGCAGTTGATTTTCAGACCGCTTACCTCTCAGGATATCTTGCTGACAGGTACGATGTTTCAGCAGAGGACAGCATTGCCCGAGCTAATGAGCGTATAAAGAAGACCACTCAGCAGATTTTTGACAGTACGGTCAACGGATATGACTCTTTTACAAGAGAGAGCGGCAATATCAAGCTTAACAACGGTAAAGCAAAGTACGCGCTCTATCCCGTCTGGCTGCTCAATACCACATGGAACGGCAATAAATATACCTTTGCGATGAACGGACAGACAGGCAAATTTGTAGGTGACCTGCCCGTAGATTCAGGAGCGGCGACAAAGTGGTTCTTTGCCATAGCGGCAGGTGTAACTGCTGTTTGCTTCGGCATTTCGATGCTTCTTGGACTTTAAGGAGGAAGATGTATGATTATTAAAAGATTTGCTGCGGCAGCAGCCTCAATGTTCCTCCTTTTTGCAGTTCCTATGGCAGCAGGCAGCCTTAACAGTGTTGCTGTGGGAACTACCGCCTTTGCGGACTATGAATTTGAATATATCGGAGATGATATTGACGATATAGACATTGATGATATCGAGTATGATGATGACGATGCGAGTTACAGCTCATCATATGATTCGAGATCTTCCGACAGAGAGTATAATCCTGTAAAGTCGTTTATCATTTGCCTTATTATCGGACTTGTTGCTGCTTTTATTGCGGTTTCCATGATGAAGGCAAGCATGAAATCGGTCCACAAGCAGACAGGCGCTGCCAATTACCGCAAGGATAACAGCTTTAAACTCAGAATCAGCGATGATACCTATCTTGGTGTCAAGACAGAAAAGAGTCCTGTTGCAAGGACATCACCGCCTCCTCCGAATCGTCCGAACGTGAGGAGATAACACGGTTGACAAACGCGTTTGATTGTAGTATAATAGATGTAATATGGCGTTTTATGACCGCTGTATGAATAGGTTGGAACCAATAATAACAGAAAATATATTTGGAGGAACAGATTATGTGCGGAATAGTCGGCTTTACAGGAAGCAAACAGGCAGCTCCCATACTGCTTGACGGTCTTTCAAAGCTTGAATACAGAGGATATGACTCGGCAGGTATTGCTGTCCGTGACGGAGAGAAGGAGACAGAAGTAGTCAAAGCAAAGGGCAAGCTCAAAGTCCTGAAGGAAATGACCAACGACGGCGACGCGGTAAAGGGAAGCTGCGGAATCGGTCATACCCGCTGGGCAACTCACGGTGAGCCTTCTGCTGTAAATGCACACCCCCACAGCAGTGATGACGAGAACGTTATTGCTGTTCACAACGGTATAATCGAAAACTATCAGGAGCTTCGCGAAAAGCTTACCAAGAGCGGTTATGAGTTCTACTCACAGACTGATACTGAAGTGGCTGTAAAGCTTATCGACTACTACTTCAAAAAGTATGGTCTTGGTCCTGTTGACTCCATCGCAAGAGCAATGATCCGCATCAGAGGTTCTTATGCGCTCTGTGTTATGTTCAAGGACTATCCGGGTGAAATCTATACAGCCCGTAAGGACAGCCCCATGATCATCGGTATCGCTGACGGTGAGACATATGTTGCATCGGATGTTCCTGCAATACTCAAGTACACAAGAAATGTTTACTATATAGGCAATATGGAGATCGCTAAGCTTGTCAAGGGCGGCGTTACATTCTACAATATCGACCGTGAAGAGATCGAGAAGTCTCTCACAGAGATCAAGTGGGATGCAGAGGCTGCTGAAAAGGGCGGCTACGAGCACTTCATGCTCAAGGAGATCCATGAGCAGCCCAAGGTGGTTCGTGATACGATCCACTCTGTAGTTAAGGACGGCAGGATAGACTTCTCTGATATCGGACTTACAGATGAGGAGATGCAGAAGATCAGTCAGATCTATATCGTTGCCTGCGGAAGTGCGTATCACGTTGGTATGGCTGTTCAGTATGTTATCGAGGACTTCACATCTATCCCTGTAAGAGTAGAGCTTGCATCTGAGTTCAGATACAGAAAGATGACTCTTGTCAAGGACAGCCTTGTTATAATCATCAGCCAGTCGGGAGAGACTGCCGACAGCCTTGCTGCTCTCAGAGAGGCTAAGGAAAAGGGCATAAAGACACTCGGCATAGTTAATGTTGTTGGTTCGTCCATTGCCCGTGAAGCAGACAATGTATTCTATACACTGGCAGGTCCCGAGATCTCTGTTGCTACTACAAAGGCTTACAGCACACAGCTCATCGCAGGATATCTTCTTGCTATGCAGTTTGCTGTTGCACGCGGAGAAATGACAGAGGAGAAGTGTGGGGAGCTTCTTGAGGAGCTTTACACTATCCCTGACAAGATCGAGAAGATCCTTGAGGACAAGGAGCGTATCCAGTGGTATGCAAACAAGCTTGCAGGCGCTAAGGACGCATTCTTTATCGGACGCGGCATCGACTACGCTATCGGTCTCGAGGGAAGCCTCAAGATGAAGGAGATCAGCTATATCCATTCCGAGGCATATGCTGCCGGTGAGCTCAAGCATGGTCCTATCAGCCTTATCGAGGAGGGTATCCCTGTTATCGGTGTACTCACACAGCAGGAGCTTTACGAGAAGACTGTCAGCAATATGGTCGAGGTAAAGAGCCGAGGTGCTTCACTTATGGGTCTTACTACCTACGGAAATTACAGCATGGAGGATCTTGCTGACTTCACAGTGTATATCCCCCAGACTGATGCGCATTTTGCAGGAAGCCTTTCCGTTATCCCGCTCCAGCTCCTCGGATACTATGTATCCGTAGCTAAGGGATACGATGTTGATAAGCCGAGAAACCTTGCAAAGAGCGTTACTGTTGAATAATTTATCACAAAAGGCTGCCGCTATACGTCAGCCTTTTTGTATTGGGAGAATCAAATGAAAACACTTTATTTGTCCGACCTTGACGGTACGCTTCTTAACAGCAGTCAGAGGACATCGGAATACACCAATAAGGTAATTAATGAGCTTGTGAACCATGGAATGATCTTTTCCTATGCAACAGCTCGTTCGTGGAGCACTGCCTCAAAGGTTACATCGGGCATAAACGTATCACTTCCTGCTATTGTATATAACGGAGCATTTGTTGTTGATAGCGTTACCAATAAAAGGCTGATAAGCAGCTTTTTCGGCAAGGATGTAAACGGTATCATAGATGAAATGCTTGCGGGTGACATTTATCCGAATGTGTATTCCCTTCGTGGAGGGGCTGAAAAGTTCTCCTTTATTCCCGATAAGATGACAAAAGGCATGGCGGATTTTGTGGAGTCGAGAAAAGGTGACAGGAGAACAAATCCTGTCCGTTCTGCTGAGGAGCTGTTCAAGGGGGACATTTTTTATCTTGCTTGTATTGACGAGTATGAGAGGCTGCTACCGCTGTATGAAAAGTATAAGAATGCCTATCACTGTATATTTCAGAGGGATATATATTCAAAGGAACAATGGCTGGAGATAATGCCTCTTGCAACATCAAAGTCGTCGGCAGCTCGTCGGCTGAAAAAGCAGCTTGGCTGTGAAAAGCTTGTTGTATTCGGGGACGCTCTGAACGACAAGGATCTGTTTGAATGTGCCGACGAGGCGTATGCTGTTGCAAATGCAGCTTCGGAACTGAAAGAGAGAGCTACAGCAGTTATTGACAGCAACGATAATGATGGTGTGGCGAAATGGCTTTTAAGGAGGATTAGAAATGAATGAGAAAAAAGTTTCTGTAACAGAACTCGGCAATCCGCGCAAACCTCATGGTGAGGCAGGAGCCGAGATGCTTGAGGGCATGAACAAAAGACATTATGAAGTAACGGGATGGGCGCTGGAGCATTTTCGCTTTGACTCCGGCGACTCTGTACTTGATATAGGATGCGGCGGCGGAGAGACTGTTCGCAGGATAGCAGAGAAAATAAGCGATGGAACAGTCTGGGGAATTGATTACTCTGCGCTGTCCGTAGAGCTTTCATTACAGCGCAACAAGGAAAATATCGAAAGCGGCAAGGTCAGGATCATAGAGGCGTCTGTCGAGGAGCTTCCTTTTGATAATGATTCGTTTGACAAGATAATCACTGTGGAAAGCTTTTATTTCTGGCCTGATCCGCAGGAAAATCTGAAGGAAGTTTACAGAGTGCTCAGAGAGGGCGGCAAGTTTCTTATAGTGTCTGAAATATACGGAGATGCCGATCTTGATGAAAACGATCTTGAGGGGATCAGGAAATATGAGCTTTTCAATCCCACTCTTGCACAGTTCAGGGAGCTTCTTGAAAAAGCAGGCTTCAAGAATGTTGCTGTTCATACCAAGGACGGTGAAAAATGGGTATGCGCAGAGGGAAATAAGTAAAGATAATGCCGTATTGCTTAATACGGCATTTCTTTTTGTGCTAAATACGGCGAAATATCCGGAACATTTCCAACTATAACGCTTTCTGCAAGGATGAATTCAAACTCAACTCTTACATTAAAGCTGTAAATTGGCACGGATGAGGTCATTTTTACGGTTACACAAGCTGATATACTGTGACAGGTCTGGTTGATGCCTGCCTGACTGAATGAGCTTTTCAGCTTTACCTCAGCGCTTCCTACAGGACATACCCTTATTTTTATTTTTGGACCTTTTCCCGTAAAAACAGGTGACCCTGTCAGAGATCCGAGCGGTATTTCCGCTGACTTGTTTCCTGATGAGTCAAGGCGTTTGTTTATTGCGGCAGTCAGCTCAGATTGCACTTTGTTTATCGTAAACGGTATTGCTTCAACCGAAACAGGAGATTTTTCATCGTTGTACAGTACAACGGCAAAATCTTCATATGTAAATCTGTTTTCAATGAGATAGTCCGATACGGCTGATGCTGTAACTTCGTCAGCGATCTTCTGAGCGAATTGCTCAGCTCTTAGTTTAGCTACCGGTTTCAAAGCCTTTTCTGTTTTGATAAAAGCTATAAAGAATACTATTATAATTATACATATCAAGATCACTATCCTGTACCGAGAATATCGTTTTCTGTATTTTTTTCTCATAATAAAGCTCCTTTTTTATTATTATATTCATTCATTGCCTTTTGTGTGCGTATCTATGGACAAATCTGAGTTTTTATGCTAAAATAAAAGCAATATTACATTTCTGGGAGCAATTATGAAAAACATTATTATAGGCATAACCGCTCATGTTGATTCGGGAAAGACAACTC
Source organism: Ruminococcus sp. (assembly GCA_017519145.1). GTDB lineage: Bacteria > Bacillota > Clostridia > Oscillospirales > Ruminococcaceae > Ruminococcus. Next base: position 173,762 of record JAFWTA010000030.1, on the reverse strand, counting down.
TTGCGGAAGCAATGCTTTATACATCGGGAGCTATCCGCAGTCTCGGAAGAGTAGACCGCGGCAATTCCACACTTGATACAAATTCAATAGAGCGTGAGAGGGGAATTACAATTTTTTCTTCTCAGGCAGAGTTTTCTGCGGCTGGAACTTCGTTTACTCTGCTTGATACTCCCGGGCACGTTGACTTTTCCACAGAAACAGAGAGGACAATGCAGGTGCTTGACTACGCGGTCCTTGTTATCAGCGGAACTGACGGTGTCCAGAGCCACACCACAACTTTATGGAAACTTCTCTGCAAATACAATATCCCTGTTTTTATTTTTGTAAACAAGATGGATCTTATCGGTGCCGACAAAGCTCATCTTACAGAAAGGCTTAGAAAGGAACTTTCCGATAAGTGCGTAGACTTCACAGGTGACACCGATAGTATTGCCGAGGACTGTGCGACCTGCTGCGAAGAACTGATGGAACAATATCTTGTCTCAGGAGCCCTGAGCGACAGTATTATATCCGAAGCAATTGCACACAGGCAGATATTTCCGTGCTTCTTTGGCTCTGCATTGAAAATGCAGGGCGTGGAGGAGTTTATCGAAGTTTTGAGCAGATATACTATGGAGAAGAAATACGGCGATGAGTTCGGTGCTAAGGTCTATAAGATATCCTATGACTCCAAAGGCAGCCGTCTTACACATATGAAGATAACCGGCGGCGGGCTGAAAATGCGTGATGATCTGAGCTATAGCGATCAGGATGGAAATGTCATCAACGCAAAGGTAAGTTCTATAAGATTCTATACCGGAGAGAAGTTCAGAACGGCAGAATCAGCCGAAGCAGGTGAGGTGCTTGCTGTAACCGGACTCACAGGCACATATGCAGGTCAGGGCATTGGCGCAGAAAAGAACTCTGATGGCGCCTCCCTTGAACCTGTAATGACTTACCGTGTTTCTTTGCCCGATGGCAAGAACGTATATGAAGCCTTGAAGGAGCTTCGTATGCTTGAGGATCAGGACCCTCAGCTGCATATTCTATGGAATGAACAGAATAGAGAGATACACATTCAGCTTATGGGAGCAGTTCAGACAGAGGTGCTTACAAGGCTTATCGCTGAAAAATTCGGCTTCGATATCGGATTCATGGACGGAGCGGTCACCTACAGGGAAACAATTCGGAATACTGTAGAGGGTGTCGGCCATTATGAACCGCTGCGCCATTATGCCGAGGCACACATTCTTTTGGAACCATTGCCTCGGGGAAGCGGCATAGTAATCGATACTGTGTGTCCCGAAGATGAACTTGACAGGAATTGGCAGAGGCTTATTCTTACACATATCAAAGAAAAAACTCACCTTGGAGTTCTTACCGGCTCTCCGGTAACAGATATAAAGCTGACTCTTGTAAAAGGAAAGGCTCATCTGAAGCATACCGAGGGAGGCGACTTCCGACAGGCTACTTACCGCGCCATAAGGCAGGGACTCAGAATGGCAGAGTCTGTGCTTCTGGAGCCGTATTATGACTATGAGATCGAAGTTCCGACAGAAAATGTGGGAAGAACGATATCTGATCTTCAGCGTATGTGCGCCGAGTTTGAAACTCCTGAAAGTATAGGTGAGAGTTCTGTGATCAGGGGAAGTGCTCCTGTGTCGGAAATGAGCAGCTATCAGGCAGATATAATTGCCTATACTCACGGAAAAGGCAAGCTGTCACTTTCTCTTGGAGGATACAAGGAATGTCACAACGCCGATGAAATAATAAGCTCAATAGGTTATTCGGCTGATAATGATATTGAAAACAGCGCAGATTCCGTATTCTGTTCACACGGAGCAGGTTATCTCGTGAAATGGGATGTGGTGTACGATCATATGCATCTGCCGCTTAGTCTTGATGAGAACGAAGATGATGAGGCTCCCGAGGCAAGAAAAAACAAAGCTCAGAGGTTTATTGAAAAGGCTGTCAGTGATGAAGAGCTCATGGAAATATTCGAGCGAACCTACGGCAAGATCAACCGTGATCCTCATAAAGCCTTCAAGAAGACAAAGGTTGTATCCATTGACGACAAAAAGGTAAGGCTTCCAAAATATGAGGGACCTGATTATCTTCTTGTGGACGGATACAATATTATCTTTGCATGGGAAGACTTGAAAAAAATAGCAGAGGACAATCTTGATGCGGCAAGGGGGGAGCTTATCAACCGTATGTGCAACTATCAGGGCTATGCCGGCTGTGAGCTCATACTTGTATTTGATGCTTACAGAGTAAAGGGCAAGCACCGCGAAGTTGAGAAATACTGCAATATTAATATAGTATATACAAAAGAGTCGGAGACAGCGGATTCCTATATAGAGAGAGTTACTCATGAGCTTTCAAAGAAACACAGGGTAAGAGTAGCTACCTCCGATGGCCTTGAGCAGATGATAATTCTCGGAAACGGTGCTATGAGGATCTCTGCCACGGAATTCAGAAAGAGATACGAAGCCGCGGAGCGTTCAATAAAAGAGTTTATCGACTCAATGTGAAATAAGAGCAGATCTGTAAAGGTCTGCTCTTTGGTTATGTAAAACAGGTTGTTTTGAGTAAAATAAAAAAATAATTATAATTTCTGAAAAAATAGTGGAATTTTATTCTGTGATATGTTATAATAAATTTTGATTGGGATTTTTTTAAGGAATGTTGAAAATACATTCTTTTACCGATCAAATTTTCAGTATATTTTTTCTGCTATGCAGATTTATTTTGAGGAGGCTTGTACATGAAAAAAGTGCAACTGACAGAAACCGTATTGCGTGACGCCAATCAGTCACTGATGGCTACGCGTCTGCCATATTCCGATTATGAGGGTATTCTCTCTGATATGGACAAGGCAGGCTACTATTCTATCGAGTGCTGGGGCGGAGCAACATTTGACTCCTGTCTTCGTTATCTCGGTGAAGACCCGTGGGAGAGGCTTCGCAATCTGAGGAAAAATCTTCCCAACAGCAGACTTCAGATGCTTCTCAGAGGTCAGAACCTTCTGGGATATAAGCACTATCACGACGATGTAGTTGAAAAGTTCATTGAACTGTCTATAAAGAACGGCATCGATGTTATCCGTATTTTCGATGCTCTCAATGACTTCAGAAACATTGAGACAGCTCTTAATGCTACAAAGAAGTATGCAACAGAAAAGACTATAGCTTCAGGATGTATCTCATATACTCAGAGCCCTGTACATACAGTAGACAAGTATATCGAGATGTGTAAGGAGCTCCAGAAAATGGGCTTTGATACCATCTGCCTCAAGGATATGGCAGGCACCATGTCTCCTTATGAGGCTGAGCACCTTATCAAGGGCATCAAGGATGCTATCGGTGATATGACTCTTATTCTCCATACTCACTGCACAACAGGTATGGCTTACATGACTCTCACAAAGGCTATTGAGTCCGGTATCGATGTTATCGACTGTGCAACATCATGCTTCTCAGGCGGTACTTCACAGCCTGCTACAGAGAGTATGTTCTATGCTCTCAGCCAGTACGGTATCGAGACAGGTCTTGACGAGGACATCATCAATAAGGTAAACGATTATTTCAAGCCCATCAAGCAGAAGTACATCGACAACGGTCAGCTCAATCCCAAGAGCCTCGGTACAGATGCTCAGGCACTGGTTTACAAGGTTCCCGGCGGTATGCTTTCAAACATGATCGCTAACCTCACAGATATGCACGCAATGGACAGATTTGATGAGGCTCTTGCCGAGATCCCGAAGGTAAGAGCAGACATGGGCTATCCTCCGCTTGTTACACCTCTCTCTCAGATGGTAGGAAATCAGGCTGTAACAAATGTGCTTGTTGGCGAAAGATACAAGAATATCTCCAAGGAGATCAAGAACTACATAAAGGGCGAGTACGGTAATCCTCCTGCACCTATCGCACAGGAGCTCGTTGAAAAGGTACTCGGAGACAGTGAAGCTGTTGACTGCCGTATCGAAGACCAGAAGAGAACAGGCGAGGAGTTCACTGCTGCAAGAGAAGCTCTCGGAGATCTCTGCCGCAGCGAAGAGGATGTAATGAGCTACATCTGCTATCCCGACCAGACACTCAATTTCCTCAAGGACCGCAAGGCTAAGGAAGAAAACGAAGCTGTTTACACCATTGAGGAAATGTAAGGAGGCAGAGTTATGTTTGATTCAAACTTTTTTATTGCTGCTGCCGAAAACGTAAAGGAAATGTCTATCGGCGATGCGGCTATAACTGCTGTATTCGGTTACTGTGTAGTTTTCTGCGGACTTGTTTTTCTGATGATAGTTCTTTATTGCACAGGTGCTTACTTCAAGTCAAAGAATGCAAAGGAAAGCGCTAATGCAGAAGCTGCAAAGAAGGCAGTTCCCGAGACTGCTCCGGAAGCCGAAAAGGAGCTCCCTCTTGCTCCCGGTTCAGCAGGTCATGTTAAGCTCTTTGACGTTCCTGATAAGGAAGCTGCAATGATAATGGCTATAGTTGCCGATAAAATGCAGAAGCCGCTCAATGAGCTGCACTTTATTTCCATTAAGGAGGTCAAATAATCATGAAGTATAAAGTAACTCTTAACGGCAAAACCTATGAAGTTGAGGTAGAGCAGGGAAAAGCTGTTCTGCTTGATGAATATGAGGCACTTGCACCCGCTCCCGCAGCAGCCGCTGCTCCTGTTGCTGCTGCACCTGCTGCCGCAGCTGCTCCCGCTCCTGCACCTGCAGCACCTGTTGATCTTGCAGCAGGCGAGACGGTAACAGCTCCTATGCCCGGAAACATCATCAGAGTTGACGTTGCAAAGGGCGATGCTGTTAAGGCTGGTCAGATCCTCGTTATCCTCGAGGCTATGAAGATGGAAAATGAGATAGTAGCTCCTAAGGACGGTACCGTTGCTCAGGTAGTTACAAGCAAGGGTTCTGTTGTAGATACAGGCGCTCCTCTGGTTGTTATCGCATAAGGAGGACTTGAAATGGATATACTTGAAACCCTAAAGACTCTCTGGGAAAGCTCGGGATTCCACAGCTTTCTCATTGATGGAGGCTGGAAGAATCTTATAATGATCCTTATTTCCTGCGTCCTCCTTTATCTTGGTATCAAGAAGAAGTTTGAGCCTCTTCTTCTTGTTGGTATCGCATTCGGCTGTCTCCTTGTAAATCTGTCTTACTTCACAGGCGGAGATACTTCCGATGCACTTTATCACATGGACCTCTGGGACAACTTCCTTGACCCTGAGCATCAGGATTACCACAGCTACGGAGCGATCATGGCTCATGGCGGACTTCTTGATATTCTCTACATAGGCGTCAAGGCAGGTATCTATCCTTCACTCATATTCATGGGTGTTGGCGCTATGACAGATTTCGGTCCTCTTATCTCAAATCCTAAGAGCCTTCTCCTCGGAGCTGCTGCTCAGATGGGTGTATTCCTTGCGTTCTTTGGAGCTGTATGCCTTGGATTCAGTGGAAATCAGGCCGCATCTATCGGTATCATCGGCGGTGCAGATGGTCCTACAGCTATCTTCCTTACAACTAAGCTGGCTCCTGAGCTCCTCGGACCTATAGCTATCGCAGCTTACTCTTACATGGCTCTTATCCCCATGATACAGCCTCCTCTCATGAGACTTCTCACCACAAAGAAGGAAAGAGAAGTAAAGATGGAGCAGACTCGTGTCGTAACAAAGACAGAGAAGATCATCTTCCCTATAATCGTTGCTATGTTCGTAATTCTTCTTCTCCCTTCAACAGCTCCTCTCGTAGGCTGTCTTATGCTTGGTAATCTCTGGAGAGAATGTGGAGTTACAGAGAGACTTTCAGACACAGTTCAGAATGCTCTTATGAACATCGTAACTGTTTTCCTTGGAATTTCCGTTGGCGCAACAACAGCTGCTGACAGATTCCTCTCACTTGAGACCATAAAGATCATCGTTCTTGGTCTTACAGCATTTGCATTCTCAACTATCGGCGGACTTCTCGTCGGAAAGATCATGTATAAGCTTTCAGGCGGCAAGATCAATCCTCTTATCGGTTCTGCAGGTGTTTCAGCCGTTCCTATGGCTGCCCGTGTATCGCAGATGGAAGGTCAGAAGGCTAATCCCTCAAACTTCCTGCTCATGCACGCTATGGGACCAAACGTAGCAGGTGTTATCGGTTCTGCTATCGCAGCTGGATTCCTGCTTGCAGTATTTAAGTGATAATATAAAAATGACCCGAAAGCAAAAACTTGTTTTCGGGTTCGTTTTATATATTCAGAAATACTTTTCTATTAATTTATCCACCCATTCGGGCACTTTGGCTTCCTTTTTATCATAAACAGGATAATAGGGCTTTATATCAAGAACGGGTGTTCCGTCCACTGCGTCAAGTCCTTTTACGACAAGCTTATCATCTGATACAGATATTATTTCAACCGAAGTTATTCCGATTTGATTAGCTCTGTCCTTGCAGCGTTGCGAAAATATACCAACTGCCGGCATTTCCTCGCGGTTCTGAGGTCTTCTCTGCAAATGTCTTTCTTTGATATAGTCGGCTTTGTCAAGGTAAAACAGTATTGTCGCGTGGGAAAAGTCCTCAAGTCCTGTCAGACCCGTACAGTATTCGGATTTAAGTATGATAGATGATATATCGTCGCCCCATGCTGTGTATTTCTTTTCAGAAACATTGTTTTTAACATAGCCTATGGGCAACATGATGATGTTTCCCATTTGCTTCATCTTCGAAATACGTTTTATTTACTCAAATTATACATGATACGGAGGACTATGTCAATAAAAAACAGCTTTTTATCTTCTTTTGTCGGAGAAAAATCATTCAAAAGGGTGCATTTTTGATATATTATGCCTCGTAACAAAAAGTTTTCATGTTTATCATGAAAAATATTACGGAAAGACTTGCAAAAAATCTTGAAATAGTGTAAAATAGAAATGTACGTTGTTAATAATATAACAACAGCGACCAATGTATCTTATTACGAAAGGATGTCATACCCATGGCAGGATTAAACAAGGTTACTGTAGAAGACATTAACGTTAAGGGCAGAAAGGTACTCGTTAGAGTAGACTTCAACGTTCCTATGAAGGACGGCGTTATCACAAATGATAACAGAATCCAGGCTGCTCTTCCCACTATCAATAAGCTCGTTGAGAACGGTGCAAAGGTTGTTCTTTGCTCACATCTCGGCAAGCCCAAGAATGGTCCTGAGGCTAAGTTCTCACTTGCTCCTGCAGCAGCAAGACTTGCTGAGCTGGTAAGCACAAAGGTTACATTTGCAGCTGATGACACAGTTGTAGGCGACAACGCTAAGAAGGCTGTTGCTGCTATGAACGACGGCGAGATCGTTGTTCTCGAGAATACACGTTTCCGTGGAAACGAAGAGACAAAGAACGGTGAGGAGTTCTCTAAGGAGCTCGCTGACCTCGTTGACGGCGAAGTTTTCGTTATGGACGCTTTCGGTTCTGCTCACAGAGCTCACGCTTCAACAGCAGGCGTTACAAAGTTCGTTAAGGAGACAGCTGTTGGTTACCTCATGCAGAAGGAGATCCAGTATCTCGGCAATGCAGTTGAGGTTCCCGAGAGACCTTTCGTTGCTATCCTCGGCGGAGCTAAGGTAGCTGATAAGCTCAATGTTATTTCTAACCTCCTTGAGAAGTGTGACACACTTATCATCGGCGGCGGTATGGCTTATACATTTATCAAGGCACAGGGCGGCTCCATCGGTATGTCACTGGTTGATGAGGAGAAGCTTGACTACTGTAAGGAAATGCTTGCTAAGGCTGAGAAGCTCGGTAAGAAGATACTTCTTCCTGTTGATACAGCTATTGCAGCTTCATTCCCTGATCCTATCGATGCAGAGATCAGCGTAGAGTATGTTGACGCTGACAAGATCCCTGCTGATAAGATGGGTCTTGATATCGGTCCTAAGACAGCTGCTATCTTTGCAGAGGCTGCAAAGACTGCAAAGACTGTTGTATGGAACGGACCTATGGGCGTTTTCGAGAACCCCACACTCAGAAAGGGTACAGTAGCAGTTTGCGAGGCACTTGCTGAGGCTGACGCTACAACTATCATCGGCGGCGGCGATTCTGCTACAGCTGCTATCCAGCTCGGATTTGCTGATAAGATGAGCCACATCTCAACAGGTGGCGGTGCTTCACTCGAATACCTCGAGGGTAAGGTGCTTCCCGGCGTTGCAGCTATCGCTGAAAAGTAATTACATTATCAATAGGGCGGATAGAAATATTCGCCCTTATTGTAATAAATGAGGTGTTATTATGAAACTCATTACAAGAGCACAGGAGGATAAGACAACTCTTATTCTTCTTTCCGTCGTTTGTTTTCTTCTCGGAGTTGTTTTAGGTTTTGTTCTTTCTCCTATAAAGAAGGGCATTGCTATCGGAAACAACAGCGGCAACAATTTCGGCGACAAAGACGCAGATATGCTTCCGTATTACGACGACGATGATGACGACGAATTAAAATTCTGATAAAAGGAGTTATATACCATGAACAAGGATCTCAGAAAGGCAATTATTGCCGGAAACTGGAAAATGAACAAGACTCGTCCCGAGGCTAAGGCACTTCTCGAGGCTATCAAGCCTCTCGTAGCTAATGCTGAGGGCAAGATCGAGGTTATTGCTTTTGTTCCTTTCACAAACCTCGAGACAGCTATCAACACAACAGCAGGCAGCAATGTTAAGATCGGTGCTGAGAACGTACACTTTGAGAAGAGCGGTGCTTTCACAGGCGAGATCTCAGCTGATATGCTCACAGAGCTCGGTGTTGAGTACGTTGTAATCGGTCACAGCGAGAGAAGACAGTACTTCGGCGAGACAGATGAGACAGTTAACAAGAGAACTATCGCTGCTCTCGAGGCTGGTCTCAAGCCCATCGTATGTGTTGGTGAGCTCAAGTGGGAGCGCGAGTGCAACATCACTGAGGAAGTTATCGCTCGTCAGATCAAGCTTGATCTCTGGTCACTCACAGCAGAGCAGGTAAAGAATGTTGTTATCGCATACGAGCCTGTATGGGCTATCGGTACAGGTCTTACAGCTACTCCTGATCAGGCTGAGGAAGTATGCGGCTTTATCCGTGCTCAGCTTGCTAAGCTCTTCGATCAGGCTACAGCAGACGCTGTAACGATCCAGTACGGCGGATCTATGAACGCAAAGAATGCTGCTGAGCTTCTTGCTAAGCCCGACATCGACGGCGGTCTCATCGGCGGTGCTTCACTGAAGGCTGAAGATTTCAATGTTATCGTTCAGGCAGCTGTAAACGGCTGATAAATCTGATATCTCTTATTCTCCCGACTGTCTTGTTCAGTCGGGAGAATAAATATTATAGTTTTTGATAATCGATATAAAAGTATCGAAAAACGATAATTTTATATTGACAAATAATGTTTGCTGTGCTATACTATTGTCATAGAAGGACAAAGTCTTTTTCTTTACCCAATCTTTTGAAAAGGTGATTCTATGGCTAATAATAAAGCAAGAGCAAATAGATCGGTATATTTCTATATTAATGTTTTATTTGTACTTTTTTTCTTCTTCCTTGGCGGCTGTTTCCTTGTGTTTTCTGCTTATGGAATAACAGAAATGTTTTTATTCCCCTTCCTTGCGGCTAATTTCTTTCTTGTCATCTTATTTCGCAAAAATCGCAAGGATGGTACTTTCAGATCGCCTCTTATAATTGTTCGCATTATCACTATATTATTTGCTGTTATCATTTTGGCTTCTCCGATAATAGGAGTATCGTTCAAGAATAATAAGCATCTTTATCCCGTAAAGAGAGCAGTTTTTGGATATGGCATAAGATCAGACAGTGAATGGAAAAAGATCCTTCCGCAGCATCTTCCGGATAACTGTGACGAATACTTCTTTCGTACAGAAATGTCATTTCCGGCACAGGATTATCATCCTTACGCTTATCTTGTCATGCGATGTGATAAAGAGCAAATAAAAGAGTATATCTCCGGAGCTAAAGCTAATGGTCTTGAAAATATCAAGAAAGAAAAGACTTTTAGTGAATACAATTTTGATAATAAAACTGACATTGAACTTTATGAACAGGATATCAATTATCATGTAACTGTTATTTCGGACTATTTGAGTATTCCGCATCATGTTTTCATATGGCTCAGTGATGAACAGAAACTTGATCTTAGCACAGATGCTGTTGTATATAAGAGCGGCAGTTTTGGCTGTGCATTTGATGAAAGCTCAGGACTATGTTTGTTCTGGTCGTGAGCATTATAACTAACGGCAGAAATCGTATTTTCCAAGAGGGGAGTACGTTTATTGCGTGGCCGACATATGCCGGCACATATAGATATTTAAACTTATCTTTAAAGGAGAATTTTTATGTCAAAAAAACCCGTAGCACTTATAATCATGGACGGTTTCGGCTATAACCCCGATACATACGGCAACGCTATTGCTGCAGCCAAGAAGCCGAATCTTGACAAATACATGGCTGAGTGCCCCAATACTATTATCGGCGCAAGCGGTCTCGATGTCGGACTTCCCGACGGACAGATGGGCAACTCCGAGGTAGGACACACAAATATCGGCGCAGGCCGTATCGTTTACCAGATGTTGGTCAAGATATCCAAGGATATCAAGGACGGCACATTTGAGAGCAATAAGGCTATCCTTGACGCTATGAACAGCTGCAAGGAAAAGAACAGCGCACTTCACCTTATGGGACTCCTTTCACCCGGTGGTGTTCACAGCCACATGGAGCACCTTTTCGGTATCGTAGAAATGGCTAAAAAGAACGGGCTTGACAAGGTTTACATTCACGCGTTCCTTGACGGAAGAGACGTTCCCCCTTCGTCAGCTGCTGAGTACATGGAAGAAACTGTTGCAGAGCTTAACAAGATAGGTCTCGGCAAGGTAGCTACCATTTCCGGACGATTCTATGCAATGGACAGAGATAACGCTTGGGATAGAGTTGAAAAGGCTTATTCTGCACTGGTTTACGGCGAAGGTGTTAAGGAGACAGATCCTGTACAGGCGATCAAGAACTCATATGCAAATGAAGTTACCGACGAGTTCATGCTTCCTACAGTCATTGACGGCGGCGCTCAGATAAAGGCTGATGACAGCGTTATCTTCTTTAACTTCCGTCCTGACCGTGCAAGACAGATCACACGTTCATTTGTTGATCCTGACTTCAACGGATTTGAGAGAAGAAACGGCTTCTTCCCTGTGAAGTTCGTTTGCATGGCTCAGTATGACGCAACAATGCCCAATGTATCTGTTGCATATCCTCCCGAGCAGCTCACAATGACTATGGGTGAATACCTTTCTAAGCTTGGGAAAACACAGCTTCGTATCGCTGAAACACAGAAGTATGCTCATGTTACATTCTTCTTCAATGGCGGTGAGGAGAAGCAGTTCGAAGGAGAGGATAGAATCCTTATCAAGTCTCCTGATGTTCCTACGTTTGACCTCAAGCCCGAGATGAGTGCTTATGAAGTTTGCGATGCTGTTTGCGAAGCTATCGACTCTGACAAGTATGATGTAATTATACTCAACTATGCCAACTGCGATATGGTTGGTCATACAGGTATATTCGATGCAGCTGTAAAGGCTGTTGAGGCTACAGACACCTGCGTTGGAAGAATGGTCGAGAAGATCCTTGCCAAGGGCGGTGCAGCTCTTATCACTGCCGATCACGGTAATGCTGATAAGATGATGGAGCCCGATGGCAGTCCTTTTACTGCACACACAACTAACCCTGTTCCGCTTATTGCTGTAGGTGTTGAGGGAGAGCTTATCGAAGGCGGCGTTCTTGCTGATCTTGCTCCTACAATGCTTGATATCATGGGAGTACCTCAGCCTGCTGAAATGACAGGAAAGAGCCTGCTCAAGAAGTAATAAAATGTATAAAAAGCCACACAGATAAGTCTGTTGTGGCTTTTTTGCTGCTGTCATGAAATTATGGTTGCAAATACTAACAACTTGTGATATAATAATATCAAGTATGTGTTAGGAGCTATAATATGGTAAAAAAGATGTTTGTTCTCACGGCAGCCCTGTCGGGGATTCTTTTGATAAGCGGATGTTCACAGAAAAAAACTGTTTCTGAGGTCGATATGACATCAAAGTCAAGAGATGTATTTGCAATGGATACTTTTATGAACATGAAAGCCTATGGAAGCAGCGCTGATATCGCTCTCAGCGAAGCAGAAAAGCGCATTTTGCAGCTCGAAGAGGTACTTTCTGTTACAAGGGATACCAGTGATATATGGGCAGTTGATCACAGCGAGGGCTCGGAAATCGAGGTAAGTGATGATACAGCGATAATAATCAAAAGGGCAATTGAAATGGGCGATCGCACTCACGGATCGCTTGATATTACATTGTATCCGGTCCTCAAGGAATGGGGATTTACCACAGGAGATTACAAGGTGCCCGACGATAAGAAGCTGCAAGGCCTTCTGCGTGAGGTGGATTATAAAAAGGTAAACATTCAAGGAAATACAGTAAAACTTCCAAAGAGTACAGAGATAGATCTCGGTGCTCTTGCAAAGGGCTACACAGGGGACGAGATTATGAGGACAATGGAGGAAAATGGTGTCAGCTCCGCGATCGTTAGTCTCGGAGGAAATGTACAGGCACTTGGAACCAAACCTGACGGAAGTAAATGGAAGGTATCGGTACGCGATCCTTTTGCTCCTGATACCGATATGTGTATAATAGAGATAAACGATAAAGCAGTTATTACATCCGGAAATTACGAGAGATATTTTACTGCGGATGACGGAACGGTTTACTGGCATATTCTTGATCCTGAAGACGGCTATCCTGCTGACAACGGACTTGTTTCTGTTACTGTAATAGGCGACTGCGGACTTGATTGTGATGCACTTTCGACAGCACTTTTCGTTGCCGGATATGACGGCGCAAAAGAGCTTCTTGAAACCGATCCTTCTTTTGAGCTTATACTTGTAACAGATGATCGTAAGATATATTATTCAGAGGGTATTGCTGACAGCTTTACTAATATAAGCGGAATGGAAGCAGAGGTGATCTCGCTTGACTAAGGGAGTGAAAGTTCTCATTGGTGCTGTAATAATTATATTTGCAGCTGCCGTAGTTCTTGCTGTAATTGGTCTGAAGCCTTCTGAGAGTACATGGGTAGATATAGTTCAGAACAACAAAGTGATCTATCATCTTGACCTGTCAGAGGAAGATGACAGGACTTTCAGGGTGGATTTTCCTGACGGCGGCTGGAACGATATACAGATAAAAGACGGACGTATAAGCATAGTTGATTCGGACTGTCCCGATCATACCTGTATAAAAACAGGGGAGCTCCGCTCGGAAAATATCCCTATTGTATGTCTTCCGCACAAGCTTGTCATAAGGTTTTCGGATGAGGGGGCAGGTGAGTGATGAAAGCACATAAGCTTGCAAGACTTGCTCTGCTCACAGCTCTTGCACTCATAATATTCATTATTGAGCTCAGGATAGACATTATCCCTATTCCCGGAGCAAAACTCGGACTTGCTAATATCATAACGGTATATGCGGTCTATAAATACAGTGCTAAAGAGACCGCCATGATAGTTTTGGCAAGAGTTCTTCTTGGTTCGATATTTGGAGGCAATATCTCAGCTATAATGTACAGTCTGGCAGGAGCAATATGCTGCCTGACGGGAATGCTTATAGTTAAGCGTATTGTTCCGCTGAAATACATATGGCTCAGCAGTATAATAGGAGCAATACTCCATAATACAGGTCAGATGATCGTTGCTGTTATGGTTATGCGATCCTTTGCTGTATTATCTATATACCCATTCCTGATTATAACGGGCTGTATCGCAGGTGCGTTCACAGGATTATGCGCTCAGTTCCTAATTAGCAGAAAGCTTATTGAAAAAGAAAATAAGAAAGAAACGTAGTCAAGCATTATTATGAGTATTATGCTATAAGCGGTGAGCCGATTTCCCCGTGTTCCACGGCAATGCTTTACAAAAAGCCAATTTATCACAGCACCGCTTGCTTTATCGCGTGTTATATGCTATAATATTCATGAGGTGAAATAAATGAATCCGATGAATGCATTCAAGCTTAAATCCCTGCTCGATAGATTTCTGGAAAACCACCCTAAACTGCCTCCGTTTTTCAGGGCAGCTGTGGGAGAGGTCCGAGAGGGAACTGTTATCGAAATCAAGGTCATATCTCCTGATAATAAAACTATAATCTCAAATCTCAAGATCAATGAAGAAGACATGGCTATACTCGGAGAACTCAAGGAACTCAAATAAAAAAGCTGCCGCAGCTTTTACTGCGGCAGCTTAATATTCTATTCCCTTGCGAGCGGTTATACCGTTATCAAAAGGATGCTTAACAGCATTCATTTCCGTGAGATAATCTGCACGTTTTTTTAGCTTGTCAGAAGGGTTTCTTCCTGTCATGACTATCTCTCCATCGGACATATCATTGCTTATAAAATTATCGGCAAGCTCAATATCTATGAGCTTTTTATTATATGCATCTATGAATTCATCGAGAACAACGAGCTGCACTTCGTTGCTTTTGAGAAGCTCGGACGCTTTTTTCAGCATTTCGTTATGGCAAAGAGTTACTTCGTTCTTTTCAAGGTCATTCATTGCAAAAGTGAATTTTTTACATTCCTCGCAGCTGACAACGGTAACATTTTCAAGGGTTTCAAGTATTGATATCTCTGACGAAGAGCCGTTTTTCAAAAACTGAAAAAAAGCGGTCTTCATTCCCGAACCAACTGCACGGATAGTCAGACCTACGGCGGCAGTGGTTTTTCCCTTGCCATTACCATAATAAATATGTAACATATAATATCACCTCATAAATGTATTATAACATATTGTGCGTAAATAATCAATACATATTTTGCTTTTTTAAGGAAAGCTTACTATTATTTAAGGAGTGTTTTAATGAGATCCATCATCTTCTTCGATATTGACGGAACCATCGTCACAGAAGACGAAAGAGCTATCATACCCGATAGCACCCGTGAGGCTATAAAAGAAACTCGCAGAGCAGGCAACCTCACTTTTATCAACTCGGGAAGAACAGCTTTTAATATAAGCCCGAGGGTAAAAGAACTTGGTTTTGACGGTTATATATGCGGATGCGGAACTTATATTGAATATGGCGGAAAGGTACTCCTGAAGAGAACTGTGCCTAAGGATGAGTGTCTCAGGATCGCTCAGCTTCTCAGAGAATGCAAAGTTACGCCGGTATACGAGCATTCTGACGGTTATTATTTCGATGATAAAGCAACAATGACAGATGGTCTGAGATACTTCATGGAGGTCTTTGTTGACAGCGGCATTGATGTCAGCGGCAGAGTAGAAGATGAAGATTTTGGATTTGATAAGTTTGTCATCTGGCAGAATGAGGATAGTGACATGGAGCTTTTTAGGCGTGAGATAAGCAAAAGTTATTCTATCATCGACAGAGGCGGCGGATTTTTTGAGAACGTGCCTCTTGGCTTTTCAAAGGCGACAGGCATCGAGACAATATTGAAGCTGCTCGATATTCCCATGGAAAGGGCATATGCTATCGGTGATAGTATGAACGATCTTCCCATGCTTCAGGCAGTCCCCAACAGTATCGCCATGGGCGGTGCCGAAAAGATCTATCCCTACGTTTCATATATAACGACACCTATAGAAGAGGATGGCATTGCAAAGGCACTGAAGAATTTTGGGCTGATTTAATAATTTTTTCATTTAATGGGCAATTATTGCTATTATTATCAAATATTGCGATTTATTGTGCTTCTTTTTTGGCGGTTCTTCTCCTTGAAATGCTTATATAGCTATGATATAATAATATTGATGCCTATGGCAAATATTATGAGAGGAACGGCTTTTTAGCCGATTGGTTTATCATGAATATAGCAGTTGCTCAGTCAGGCGGTCCTACCTGCGCAATAAATGCTTCTTTAGCGGGAGTTTTCAGCGCAGCGCAGAAATCCGAGAAGATAGATAAGATCTTCGGAGTTTTAAACGGTATAGAGGGCATAATCAACGATGAAATGGTTGATCTGGAAGAAAAGGTCAACAGCGATGTAAGCTATCAGCTTCTTCTGAGAACTCCGTCCGCTGTCCTTGGTTCATGTCGAAAGAAGCTCCCGAATTACAAGGAAAAATCAGAGGTATATGAGCGCATTACAGAAGTGCTCCGCAGCCGTGATATTGGCGCTTTCTTCTATATCGGCGGAAATGATTCCATGGATACAGTTGCAAAGTACTCTGCATATCTCAAGGATAACAACATTGAGGATATAAAGATAATCGGAATTCCCAAAACCATCGATAATGATCTTTGCGAAACGGATCACTCTCCCGGATTTGGTTCTGCTGCTAAATATGTTGCAGCTACTGTTCAGGAAATCACCCGTGACAGCAATGTTTACAGTATACCTTCTGTAACAATTATAGAGACAATGGGACGTCATGCAGGCTGGCTTGCAGCAGCTGCCTGCTGTATTCGCGCAAACGGTGAAAGTGCGCCTCATCTCATATATCTTCCCGAGACCACATTCAGCATAGAGAGGTTTCTTTCAGATGTTAAGGATCAAATGACAAAACACAGAGCTGTTATTGTAGTGGTTTCCGAGGGAGTAAAGACTGCTGAGGGCAAGTTTGCTGCAGAAGAGTTCCAGTCGGGACAGAAGGATGTGTTCGGTCATGTTTATCTGGCTGGTATTGGAAAGTTCCTTGAAAAGCTCGTAGCTGCTGAGATAGGATGCAAGGTTCGATCAATAGAACTAAATGTTATGCAGCGATGCAGTTCTCACATAGCTTCGCTGGAAGATATACAGTCATCTGAAGCGATCGGCATGGCTGCTGTGAAAGCTGCATTAAAGGGTGCTTCGGGCTGTATGATGACTTTTGTTCGTGAATCCAATATGCCTTATAGCTACAGAATCGACACTGTTGATGCTTCAAAGGCAGCAAACTCAGAGAAGTTTTTCCCTCGCGAGTGGATAAACGAAGCGGGGAACAACGTGCTCCCTCCGGCATATGATTATCTCATGCCTCTTATTCAGGGAGAGCTTCATGCGATCATGAAAAACGGAATGCCTCTAAATTTCGTTATATAAAAATGCCCCCCGACTATGTCGGGGGTTTTTAGATCACAAAAATACCGAGCCTTGAATAAGGCTCGGTATTTTACTTTAAGCTGCAAAATTACGCTTATTTTACTTAGCTGCAGGGGCGAGATTAGCTCTCTTCTTCAGTAAGAATTCCTGAATGAACATAGCGTCATTTGAAGTAAGACCCACAGTCGTATTGTCGACGTCGCCGTTGAGTCTGCCCTGCTCAGTAACAGTGTACTTGTTGGGGCTTGCAAGTGTCTGCATGATAAGGATAGCATCTGCCAGATCAACAGTACCGTCACAGTTAGTATCACCGTAAAGTACTTTCTTTGTAACTGAGGGGTCAGCGGAAGTATTTTCCTTCTTTTCCTCCTTAGGCTTTGTGCCGTCTGGCTCAACGCCCCAGATAAGCTCGCCGTCAGCGTAGAGAGTGATCTTATCAGTGATAGCTGCTGCTTCGTTATCATCAGCGAAAGATACGAGATCAGCATAGCTGTAATCGTTTGTTGAATCCCAGTGAGGATATACGCACTTATCTTCGTCCATCTTTGTGGTAAGAGCAAACTGGAATACACGGCTTCCGTAGAAGTCGCAATTCTTCCACTGGATGTCGATGTAGTAGTTACCGTCATCGTCGTACTTGAAAGGACCTGTGAACTTAGCTTCGTTCTTTCCGTTTGAATAGCTCTTCTCCTGATCGTAGTCGATTCTGGGAACGATGTAATCTACATCGTAGCCTGCCTCGGTAAGCTCAGAAATATTGAAGTAATATCTTGCTCTGAGATCACTTTCAAATTTCGGAGGATTGATAGTTCTGTTGTAGATAACTACCTTGAGCTGAACACTGCTGTCCTGCTCCTGGTTCTTACCGCCTGCAGCGTAGATACCAACAGGAAGGGGATTGCCGTCCTTATCGACCTGATCGTAGCCTATAGCGTTAGCTGACATATCGAAATCAGGATTGATGTGGTTTTCCTTTTCGAGCTCCTTGCCCTTTGCACCGTAGAAGTGGTACAGACCTGCAAGGTCGCCGCAGAAGCCTGCGTTATAGTCATCTGTAACTTCGTTATAGATATAGTCCTTTGTGACATCGTTATGGAAATCCTTGAGGTCAGGACCGCCTACGAGAGCGCCCCAGAGGGTGTGAACCTGTACTGTAGGATCTTCCATGCTCTGCTTGCCTGAGCAGTGTGATGAACGGTGGTGAGGCTGTGAAGCAAAATTATTTCCATAACCTACCTCGTAAGCATAACCCATAGGGTTCTTACCGAGGATATATTCCATCTGTGCCTTTGCCCAGGGGAGGAATGTATCGTCGCCTGTTGTTTTCGCGTATACGCAGGCACAGAGACCGGCAGCCGTGTTATAACGTGCAGAACCGTAGCCTGAAACGACTGCCCATCCCTTAGGAGACTTAGCGATAAAGTCGCTGCTTGTGTCACTGTTGGGGAGATCAGGGATCTGATCGCAGGTCATAGGAGTGTTCCAGAGGTAGTCATCCATTCCGAAGTACTTATGACCTCTTACAGGCTCATAGCCCCATTCGGAAGCATCAACCTCAGCGTTGCAGCCTGACCAGAACTCGAGGTTGTAACGGAAGATGTACCAGTCACGGGCAGTGTTGGTAACAGGAGCAAGCTTAGCGAAAACGCCGCCCCAAACTGTATCCCAGCAGTGTACCCAGATGTTCTGCCAGCAGTTGCCTGTATCTGTAATGATACGCTTCATATAACCTGTGTAGGGGTGAGCACCCTTGTCGTTTGTAGTAGTTTCATCAACATCGATGATAGCCTTGATATACTTGTCGTAAGCGGCATCCTTCTGAGTCTCGTCCTCAGCAACAGCAGCGTAGTAAAGCCATACAGCTGCCCATGAGAGCTCATCGTAGTCATAGCTTGAGTGATAGAATCCGCCATCGTAGCCGAGTACAAGTGAGCTGGGAGTTGAACCGGGAGTCCATGACTCTTCGTGTGTAGCAACAGCAAGCTCATAAAGTGCCCTTGCGTATTTGAGGTTCTTAGCAGCATAGTCCGCATCTGTATCCTTGAAGTTAAGGTAATTTATAGCCAGTGAAGCTGCAGCGCCTGCACACTGATCTGGAGCGGGCATTTCAGCGGTTGCGAAGTAAGCGGGTCTTTTTACTGCACAGCTTGATGAAGCAACAACAGTATCATCGACCTGAAGCTCAGGAGCGCACCAGTAGTTGTGGTCGTTATTACCCTCTCCGACCTGATAGCAGTATGCGATAGCGTTTCCGTCATCATCAAGGAAAGTAGCTTTCATGAAGTAGTCGTTGATCCAGCGCATCTCGTCCTCAACGTGCTTATCGAGGCCCATTTCCTTATATGCATCTCTGAATTCATAGTAGCCCCAGCCAACTGTTGAAGCGGAGAAGCTTCCGGGAAGTCCGAACTTAACGTGGTCACCGGCGTCGTGCCAGCCGCCTGTGAGGTCAAGCTTTCCATCGCCATCGGGATCGAGGTATTTGCGGTTCGCCTCGATGAACTTTGAAGACATATTAACGCCTTCGTAGAGACCCTTTGCAGCACTGAGACCGCCGTCACCGTCGCCCTCGCCCTTGGGCTGTTCGTCTTCTTTTTTCTCCTGCTCTTTACCGTTCTGTGAGCCGTCATTCTTAGCCTCGCCGTAAAGCTCGGGCATAGGATTCATAGGCTGGAGCGGTATCTCAGCATCCTTTACATGACAATTGCCTCTCCATGAGTAATAGCCGTCATCAGCCACCTCATCGCCGCACTTGTTTGCGTCATAGAAACATAACGCAAGCTGAAGTGCCTCAGCAAAATTGTCATAGTTGTTGGGTTTGCCTTCCGTGATAACAGCGGCATTAACATTTGTCACCATGCTGCTTGACAAAATGGTAGCAGCTGCAGAAAGGCAGGCTAATGATCTTTTGAATATCTTCGCCTTTTTCATTTAGATCTTCCTTTCAAGTTGTAATTCTATCTATCGCAAAAACTCCCGCCTCGGAGCTTTCACGACATAGCCGTATTACTTCAGCAGATTTTTTTTCTTTAATCTGTCAAAAACGATATTATATCCGTCGTTGCCGTCCTTCAAAGAGCGGTTTACTCTGCTTATTGTGGCTGTACTTGCACCTGTTTCGGTAACGATACTGTTATAGACTCTGTGCTCGTCGAGGAGCTTTGCAACGTGAAGACGCTGAGCAAAGGCTTTTAGCTCAATGCTTGTACAGAGGTCGTCAAAAAACTTATAGCAGTCGTCAACGGAATCAAGGGTAAGTATTGCTTCAAAAAGCAGATCCATGCTTTCGGATTTGATTTTGTCGATCATAGTAATTCTCCAATCTGCCGTAAAGGCGTATGCAACAATTTCTTACTTTACATTTTAACACATTATTCCGTAAAAGTAAAGTCTTTTTTTCTAAGCTCACACTACCTTAAAAAAGCAATAGTGTCTGAGCATACACCTTTGTGTATATCATACCACATTCTCAACAAAAAGTAAAGATTATTTCTTAAAGTTCGCAAAAAATGGAGATAATAGCCAAACTATCGCAAATATTCGCATGGCATATAAGACAAAACTGCTTAAATAATATATTAAATAACCTTATCGCTTTAATTATTTAATCGGCATAGAAAAATGATATATCATCATTCAGCTTAAGAAGAACGCAGGGGGTTGAATTTTTTTTATTTTTATTGTATAATATAAAGAAACCGACATTATCGGTCAGTAGGATGAATATGATACCATATAGAAATGCGGTGATTTTATGGAACAGACAATAAAAAGCGATAAGAACATAGAAGAGGCTAATATCCTCTATACTGTTGCAATGAGAGGACTTGTTGCTTTCCCGAAAATGGTCATGCACTTTGATGTTTCGAGAAGCAAATCAATGGCTGCTGTGGAGAGAGCCCTCAAAGAGGGCGGCAAGCTTTTTCTCGTTACCCAGCATGAAGCGTATATTGAAAATCCCAAGGCATCTGATCTTTACAAGGTCGGTGTTGTTGCTGAAATAAAACAGGTCCTGAAGCTCCCTGACAACATCATGAAAGTTCTTGTTGAGGGCGTTTATAAAGCTAATCTGGTTCGCCTTATAGATGACGGTGAAGTCCTGAAGGCTGAGGTCAAGAGGACCCCAACATATTCGAGAGCTAAGGTGGATGAAGTGGAAGCTGAGGCTCTTATACGTTCGGTAAAGGATGTTTTCGAGAGATATGCGTCATTCTTCCCGAGAATGCCTAAGGAGCTTCTGACATCCATTATGACTCAGGATTCTCCGATAAAGCTTTTTGAGACGGTCACCTTCAACTGCAACCTCAATTACAGGGACAAGCAGACTCTCCTTGAAGAGACCAATGTTATCAACAAGCTTTCCGTGCTTTTTGCCTGCCTTACTTCCGAGGTGGAGATACTTGAGCTTGAAAATCTCATAAACGAGCAGACAAAGAACAGTATCGACAAAGGACAGCGTGAGTTCTACCTTCGTGAGCAGCTCAGAGTTATTCAGGAACAGCTCGGCGAGGATGAGGGTGAAGAAGCTTTCGGATACATCAACGATATAATGGAACTGAAGCTGGATGAAAAGAGCAAAGAGAAACTTCTGAAGGAAGCTGACAAGCTGACAAAACTGCCCCCGTCATCACAGGAAGCTTTCGTTATAAAGAATTATCTTGACACAGTACTTGATCTTCCATGGGGAAAGTACACAAAGGCAAAGCTTTCCATGGAAAAGGCTGAAGCAGTTCTTGAAAAAGATCATTACGGGCTTAAAAAGGTCAAGGAGCGTATCCTTGAATTCCTTGCGGTCCATATGCTCAATCCCGAAATAAAGGGTCAGATCATTTGTCTTGCAGGCCCTCCCGGTATCGGAAAAACCTCTATCGCCAAGTCCATCGCGAAGGCTATGGGAAGAAAATACGCGAGAGTATCTCTCGGCGGTGTCCGTGATGAAGCTGATATCAGAGGCCACAGAAAGACTTATGTAGGAGCTATGCCCGGACGTATCATTACGGCTATCTCTCAGGCAGGCTCAGCTAATCCGCTTATTCTTTTTGATGAAATTGACAAGCTTTGCAGCGATATAAAGGGTGACCCCTCATCCGCTATGCTTGAGGTCCTCGATGCTGAGCAGAATAACGCTTTCCGCGACCACTTTATTGAGGTGCCGTTTGACCTCAGCAAGGCTGTATTCATTACAACAGCCAACAATGTTGGAGCTATTCCTGCTCCGCTTCTCGACAGAATGGAAGTGATCGAGCTTCCCAGCTATACAGCTGAAGAAAAGTTCCACATCGCCAAGGAGCATCTTATTCCCAAGCAGCTCAAGGAGCACGGTCTGAAGGCTTCGCAGCTGAAGATAAGCGATGATGCCATCGACGAACTTATACAGTATTACACCAAGGAAGCAGGTGTTCGTTCCCTTGAAAGAAGCATTGCATCACTTTGCAGAAAGACAGCAAAGCGTATTGCTGCCGAAGAAGTAAAGCGTGTGACTGTAAAAGCCAAGGACATAAACGGCTATCTCGGAATACGCAAGTATCTTGGGGACCTTTCTTCAAAGGAAGATCAGGTCGGAGTTGTAAACGGTCTGGCTTGGACGTCTGTGGGCGGAGTGCTCATGCCCATTGAGGTCATTACTATGAAGGGCACAGGCAAGATCGAGCTTACGGGTTCACTTGGCGAGGTGATGAAGGAGAGCTCAAAGATCGCGGTCAGCTATGTCCGCAGTATTGCCGACAAATACGGGATTGATCCGGATTTTTACAAGAATGTGGATCTGCACATACACGCTCCCGAGGGAGCTGTTCCAAAGGACGGTCCATCTGCAGGTGTGACAATGACAACAGCTCTTGTCTCTGCACTTTCCGGACGCAAAGTCAGGTCTGATGTTGCAATGACCGGTGAGGTCACACTACACGGAAAGGTGCTCCCTATCGGTGGACTCCGTGAAAAGACCATGGCTGCATACAAGTCGGGGATAAAAACTGTTATAATCCCTGCTGCAAACAAGCCCGATCTCGAAGAAGTTGACGAAGTTGTAAAGAACGCGATCACCTTTGTGTATGCAGAGGAACTTACCGACGTTCTTGATACAGCTCTTATAAAATAAACATCGTAAGGAGGTAACGCCGTGAAACTTAATTACAACAAAGCGGAGTTTACCGCCGCATATGGCAAATTCTCACAGATCCCCGCTCCCGAAAGGATAGAGATAGCCTTTGCGGGACATTCCAATGTGGGAAAATCTACGCTTATCAATAAGCTTTTCAACAGGAAAAATCTTGCAAGAGTTAGCTCTGTCCCCGGAAAAACCGCAACCATCAATTTTTACGGGCTGGAAAATATCTACTTTGTAGACCTTCCCGGCTACGGCTATGCAAAAGTATCTAAATCCGAGAAAGAGCGCTGGTCAGGGCTTATTGAGGGGTATCTCAGCTCTGACAGAGATATCCGTCTTGTATTCATGCTTGTTGATATGCGTCACGCTCCCACAAAAGACGACGTTCAGATGGTAAATTACCTCATTGATACGGAGATGCCTTTTGTGCTCGTTCTGACCAAGGCAGACAAGCTCAACAAGACCGAGCGTGCAAAGAGACTTGAAGCTTTCAAGGATGAAATACCGTGCTTTGAGGATATACATACTATACCTTTTTCATCACAGACATTCGAGGGAGTCGAAGAACTCAGACAGATCGTTGAGGATATCGCAGACGACAATGACGTCGCTGACGAATAAATTATACCCGAAAGGATGTTAAAAATGTTTGTATCCGAAAATCTCAATGTCAACTCCGAGGGACATCTCACCATCGGCGGAGCTGACACGGTGGAGCTTGTAAAAGAATACGGCACACCGCTTTATGTCATGGACGAGCAGATGATAAGAAAAAGTCTCCGCCGTTTTCATGACAGCATGAACAAGTACTACAACGGTCAGGGCGAGGTACACTACGCAAGCAAGGCTTTCTCGTGCATGGAAATGTGCAGGATAGTTGCTGACGAGGGTGACGGTCTTGATGCAGTTTCCATTGGAGAGCTTTATACCGCTCTCAAGGCTGGATTTCCTATGGAAAAGGTGGGATTCCACGGCAATAACAAGACCGATGAGGAGCTCTGTTTTGCAGTCGAAAATGGAGTCGGACATATAATCGTCGACAATATAAGTGAACTTCACAGACTTGAAAAGATCGCCGAGACACAGGGCGTTTGCCAGAATATTATGTTCAGGATCAAGCCCGGTATCGACGCTCATACACATGATTTTGTAAAAACAGGTCAGATCGACAGTAAATTTGGTTTTGCTCTTGAAACAGGCGAAGCTTTTGACGCTGTAAAGGAAGCTGTAAATTGTAAAAATGTAAATCTCTATGGTCTGCATTGTCATATCGGCTCACAGATCTTCGACATTGCCCCTTTTGAAGAGGCTGCAAAGGTAATGCTTAGTTTCATCGCAAAGATAAAGAATGAGCTTGGCTATGAGATCGACGGACTTAACCTCGGCGGCGGATTTGGTATCATGTATACCGATAAGGATGATCCTTCGCCGTTTGAAACTTATCTTGAACGTGTGTCTCAGATCGTTAAGAGTGAGTGCGAGAGCCTTGGAGTAAAGCTTCCTAAGATGTTCATCGAGCCCGGACGCTCAATTGCTGCACCTGCGGGAATAACACTCTATACTGTTGGTGCTCGCAAGGAGATTCCCGATATCAGGACTTATATATCCGTAGACGGCGGCATGGCCGACAGTCCCAGATACATTCTTTACGGCTCGGAGTATACAGCTATTGTTGCGAATAAGGCCGATCAGGAAAAGACTGAAAAGGTGACTATTGCAGGAAAGTGCTGTGAGAGCGGAGATCTTATCGGCGAGAATATGCCGCTTCAGCACGCTGAGTCGGGCGATATAATCGCTGTTTGCGCCACAGGTGCCTATAATTACTCTATGTCTTCAAATTACAACAGGCTCCAGAAGCCTGCGGTAGTTTTTGTGAAAGACGGTAAATCGCGCATTGCTGTCAAGAGAGAAACCCTTGAAGATATTATCAGAAACGATATATAAAAACAACGGGCAGAGGATAACCTCTGCCTGTTATATTCTATTTATATAGCTTGCCCTGCCATGTATCCAGCTCGACGAGCCTTTTGTCAATCCCTCCTAGAACTGCTATCTTATCCTTTGTCCAGTCGGGAGCGATGAGCTTTCGCTTATCTCCGTCGCCTGTGATCCGCTCTATAACAGTTTGCGGAGGAAGCAGCTCGAGCTGTTTTACAACGATATTGATGTATTCGTCGCGATCAAGAAGGCGTAACGTGCCGCGGTTATACCATTTTTCCAGCTCTGTGCCTTTTATGACATGTAGCATCTGTATTTTTACAGCTTCGGGGGCAAGTCTTGCAAGCTCATGTGCAGTTTGCAGCATCATTTCTTCGTTTTCACCGGGAAGCCCGTTTATAATATGGAGACAGGTCCGTATGCCTGCACTTTTAAGCTTATAAAAACCTTCCAGAAACTCACTGTGCGTACAGCATCTGTTTATCAGCTTTATTGTCTGGTCGTGACAGGTCTGCATTCCTAATTCCACTGTCAGATCGGTTATTTCGTTTAATTCAATTAGTATACTCATAACTTCATCAGAAAGGCAGTCTCCGCGCGTGCCTATGGAGATACCGCAGACATTGGGAAAGGTAAGTGCAGCTTCGTAGTATTGTCTGAGCGTATCAGCAGGAGCATATGTATTTGTATTTGCCTGAAAGTATGCGATAAACCGAGCGCTATCGCCGAACTTTCTGCAGATCCTTTCCTTTTCAAGTGTGAGCTGAGCTGTTATATCTGCATCGGAATGAGTAAAATATCCGCTGCCGCCATCGCAGAAAATACAGCCGCCTGTGCCTTTGCTGCCGTCGATATTGGGGCAGGTAAGACCGCAGTCGATAACAGCTTTATGTATCTTCTGACCAAATCTTGCTTTATTGTAGTAATTTAGCGTGTGATATCGCTTATTATCGCATGAAAAAGTAAACGGATTTCTGCTCATATGACCACTCCTTGTGAAAATATGTTATCATATAACCTCTTTTTTGTCAATAAACAGTATATAAAAAAATAATATCGCAATATATGGCTGAATTATCTATTGACATTTTGCACAATGTGAGTTAAAATAATAATGTATCAAACATATGTGGAGAGTATAAAGTGCATAAAAATATTATACTTATTGGTATGCCCGGAGTCGGAAAAAGTACCGTGGGAGTTATCCTCGCAAAGCTGCTGGGATACAGCTTCGTGGATACCGATCTGGTCATACAGAAGAAAGAGAAAAAGCTTCTTAAAGACATCATTGCTGAAAAAGGAATTGATGGATTTATAGAGACCGAGAACAGGATACTAAGTACGTTTTCTGCTGATAATTCGGTCATTGCTACCGGCGGAAGCGTTGTTTACGGTAAAGAGGCTATGGCTAATCTTTCCGATAAAAGTATTGTGGTTTACCTGAAACTTGACTATAACAAGCTCAAATACCGTCTCGGGAACATAAAAAACAGGGGAGTTGTTATCCGCAAAGGACAATCTCTGAGTGCATTGTACAAAGAAAGAGTTCCGCTTTATGAAAAGTATGCCGATATCGTCATTGATGAGAATGGCTGCAATATTGAAAAGACCGTAAATAAAATTATGGCTGAAATCAAAAACTCTTTGTAAGAAATATACAATTGTAAACCCTAAAAAGAGCATATTTGCACAATTTTATCTTTTGTTTCAAAAAGTTCTTTGACATTTAGGTAATTATGTGTTATAATGTACAGTAGGATTATTATTATTAATAATTATCAGAGTCCGGTGCCGTTTATGCAGCAACACTGCTTTGGCTTGCGGATATCGGAAAGGAAACGAAATGTCTAAAATTATTGCTATTACCTCAGGAAAAGGCGGTACTGGAAAGTCTACCGTATGTGCAGGTCTTGGTTATACTCTCGCAAAACAGGGTCACAGGACTCTCATCATTGAACTGGACTTCGGTCTCAGATGTCTCGATATCATTTTCGGAGTTGAGGATAATATCAAGTATGACCTGGGCGATGTCCTCAGCGGAAAGAAGTCTGCTCTTGATGCAGTTGCTCAGATCCCTATGGCTACAAATCTGAATATCCTTTGTGCTCCTAAGACTCTGACCGCAGTTAATGCTGAACAGATCGTTGAGATCTGCCGCTCTGTAAAGAAATACTTTGAATATATCATTATCGATACAGGCGCAGGAATTAATTCACACGTTTTCGATATAGTTGAGCAGGCTAACCTTATACTTGTTATCTCTACACCTGATCCTGTCTGCATCAGAGACGCAAGTCTCATGTCAGATGAATTCTATAACAGAGGCAACAAGAGCCAGCGCCTTATCATTAATAAGATAAGCAAAAAGATCATCGGAAGTGAGCTCATTTCTAACCTTGATGAGATCATCGATAAGGTAGGCGTTCAGCTTATAGGTGTTATACCCGATGACTTCAAGATGACGGTTGCTACAGGAAAGGGTAATCCTATCCCGACCGACAGCGAAGCTCTCAGAGCATTTGATGCTATCTCAAAGAGACTTGGCGGAGAATTCGTTCCGCTTACAGTTAAAACTGTATAATGAAAATATTCCGCTTTGCGGGGAAAGGACATATATATGAAGATCGCAATTATTGCGCATGACGCTAAAAAAGAGCTTATGGTCCAGTTCTGCAGCGCTTACTGCGGAATTTTATCCAAGCATACACTCATTGCTACCAACACTACAGGCAAGCAGGTAAGCGAAGCTACGGGACTTCCGATAAAGAGATATCTCAGCGGACAGGGCGGAGCTGAACAGATACTTGCACTTCTTTCGTGCAACGAGGTCGATGTTCTTCTGTTCTTCAGAGATCCTATCAATCCTAAGGCAGCTGATGTACACGGAATGAACCTCCTGAGACTTTGTGACGTTCATAACGTTCCTGTTGCAACAAATATCGCTACCGCTGAAGCGCTGATACTCGCCCTTGAAAGAGGAGACCTTGATTGGCGTGAGGTCGGTAATCCGAGCATCTGATATTTAATTGTCCCTTCATCAAGGGACAATTTTCATGTAATAACACAAGGAAAGGCTTGAAATATATGGCTATTAATATCAAACGCCCAAATGGAACCGAAGATGTTCTTCCGAAGGATATCCACAAGTGGTATACCATAGAGAAGATAGCACGCGAAACTGCTGAGAGTTTCGGCTTCGGTGAGCTGCGTTTCCCAACCTTTGAGAATACAGACCTCTTTTTACGTTCTGTCGGCGAAACAACTGACGTTGTTCAGAAAGAGATGTATACAGTAAAAGCTAAGGAGACTGAATTTACTCTCCGTCCCGAGGGAACCGCAGGCGCTATCCGTGCAATGCTTCAGAACGGACTCCTCAATGAGGCTATGCCTCAGAGGATATTCTACATCATTTCCTGCTTCCGTCACGAAAGACCACAGGCAGGCAGACTCCGTGAATTCCACCAGTTCGGACTGGAAATGGCAGGAAGCTCTTCACCCGCTGCTGACGCTGAGGTGATCAGTCTTGCAAAGAATATCCTTGACAGACTTGGACTGAAGAAGATAGAGCTCCACATCAACTCTATCGGCTGCCCGGCTTGCCGTGCTAAATACCACGAGGCTCTGAGAGCTTATTTCGAGCCGCATAAAGACGAGCTCTGCGATACCTGCAAGGAGCGCCTTGTCAAGAATCCTATGAGACTTCTTGACTGCAAGAGCCCTGAGGATCGCGAAATAGCCAAGGACGCTCCGGTTATTCTCGATTATCTGTGTGAGGAATGCAGCGACCACTTCACAAAGCTGAAAAAATACCTTGATAATGCTGATGTTTCCTACATTGTAGATCCTAAGATAGTACGCGGTCTCGATTACTACACCAAGACTGTTTTCGAGTTCATAACCACAGAGATAGGCGCACAGGGAACAGTCTGCGGCGGCGGACGTTACGACGGACTCATTGAGCAGCTCGGCGGACAGCCTACTCCTGCTCTCGGTTTTGGTATGGGCATCGAGAGACTTCTCCTTGTTATGGACAAACAGGAGTGTGATTACCTTGCTCCCAAAAAGTGCGACATCTATTTTGCAACTATGGGCGATGCTGCTCTCGAAAAGGCTATGGAGCTCGTAAAGGATCTCCGCGAATTCGGTTATCGTGCCGAGTATGACCTTATGGGCAGAGGAATAAAGGCTCAGATGAAATATGCCAACAAGATCGGCGCAGTTTATACAATGGTTATCGGCGATAATGAGCTCAATGACGGAAAAGCCCGCCTCAAGGAAATGGAGAGCGGCGAGGAGAAGGAAATGCTTCTCAATGAAAAATTCACTGCAAACTTTGAAAACGAGTATTTCAACAAAGTACTCGATGTTATAGACGAGGAAAATCAGTCTATGTTCGCATTCACAGGGGAGGATAAGTAAAATGGCAGACAGTATGAAAGGTCTGAAGCGCACACACTACTGCGGAGAGGTCACAGAGATCGGACAGGAAGTAGTTGTAGGCGGTTTTGTTGACAGGATAAGAAATAAGGGCGGAGTTATCTTTATTGTTCTCCGTGACAGAACAGGCGTTGTTCAGCTTCTTTTCAATGACGAAACTGATAAGGAGCTTTTTGAAAAGGCAGCTTCATGCAGAAGTGAGTATGTTCTCATGGCGAAGGGCGAAGTTCGTGAGCGTGAGAGCAAAAACGATAAGCTCAAGACAGGTCATGTGGAGATCTTTGTAAGTGACCTCAGGATACTTGCAAAGGCTCAGACAACTCCTTTCGAGATAACAGACGAGACAAAGGTAAATGACGAGCTTCGTCTGAAGTACCGTTACCTTGACCTCAGACGTGCTCCTCTTCAGGAGAATATTATTAAGCGCCATCAGATCGCTAAGGTTACCCGCGACTACTTCTATGAAAACGGTTTCCTTGAAATAGAGACTCCTATGATGATGAAGTCTACTCCCGAGGGTGCAAGAGACTATCTTATCCCTTCAAGAGTTCATCAGGGCAAGTTCTATGCTCTGCCTCAGTCGCCTCAGATCTATAAGCAGCTTCTGATGGTATCAGGCTTTGACCGTTACATTCAGCTTGCACGCTGCTTCCGTGACGAAGATCTCAGAGCTGACCGTCAGCCCGAGTTCACACAGATAGACCTTGAAATGTCCTTTGTTGATGCAGATGACATACAGGAGTGTGTTGAGGGATATATCCAGCGTCTTTTCAAGGAGGTTCTCGGAGTGGATATCCCCGTGCCTCTTCCTCGTCTCACATTTGCTGACGCTATGAACAGATACGGTTCTGATAAGCCTGATACTCGTTTCGGTTTTGAGATACAGGATATCACCGAAACAGTTAAGAACATTGACTTTGTTGTGTTCAAGAATGCTATCGAAGATGGTGGTTCTGTTCGTGCGATCAATATAAAGAACGGCGCAGCAACTTATACTCGCAAGGAGATAGACAAGCTCGTTGAGCACGCAAAGGGTATCGGTGCAAAGGGACTTGCTTACATCCGATGGGCTGATGAGCCTAACTGCTCATTCAAGAAGTTCCTTGCAGACGGTGATCTTGAAAAGATCTGTGCCGCTGTTGATGCACATGAGGGAGATCTCGTTCTCATCTGTGCTGACAAGACAAAGACTGTTCTCGCAACACTTGGTGCAATAAGACTTATATGCGCTAAGAAGCTCGACGTTATCCCCGAGGATCAGTATAATTTCCTCTGGATAACAGAGATGCCTTTCTTTGAGCATGACGATGATAATAATACTTGGGTAGCAGCACATCATCCCTTTACTATGCCTATGGAGGAGTGCCTCGGTTATCTCGACACTGATCCCGCAAATGTTCGTGCAAAGGCTTGGGACCTTGTTCTTAACGGCACAGAGCTTTCGAGCGGTTCTATGCGTATAACTGATTATGAGCTCCAGCAGAAGATGTTTGAAGCTCTCGGCATGACAGATGAAGAGATACAGGCTAAGTTCGGATTCCTTGTTGACGCATACAGATACGGCGCTCCGCCTCATGGTGGTATGGGAATCGGACTTGATCGTATCGCTATGATCATGTGCAAGGCTGACAGTCTTCGCGATGTAACTGCATTCCCAAAGGTGCAGAATGCAAGCGAGCTTATGTCAGAGTGTCCTTCCACTGTTGACGATGAGAGCCTTGATGTTCTCGGCATCAGCGTAGTTAAGAAAGAGGACAATGAGTAATCGTTTCTACGCTGTATGCGGTATACTTGATATTGACGGGAATATACTTTTTGTACGCCACACCTATGGCGCCGCCAAAGAAAGAATACTTATTCCGGGCGGATATGTCAAGGAAGGAGAGCTTCCATCTGACGCTGTTAAGCGCGAGCTGCTCGAAGAAACAGGCGTCATTGCTGAAGCCGAGTCGGTATTTGCTGTACAGTTCAGGAAAGAGCAGTGGATCATTGTTTTCAGACTGAAGTACATCTCGGGTGAGCCGCGATCTGACGGATACGAAAACAGCGAGGTTTTATTGCTTTCACCTGAAGATGCTGTTAAGCGCAGCGATATAACTAATATGAGCCGTGCGATACTCAGTGCATATATAGATCGGAAGGAAAACACACTTGAACGTGGAAGCTACAATTCCATTTCTTTGAAAGACGAGACGTTTGAGATATTTGGCGTATAAAGTCAAGTAAAATCACAAAAAATTATACGATTATTATTGACTTTTTATTTAGTATCGGGTATAATATTAAATATAAATTGAATAATCTTATTAGGGAGCTGTCTGTAGGGGGTAGCTCCCTTTCTGTTTAATGTTAGATTTTATTAACATTATATCTATTGACTTTTTGTTGTTAAAGTGTTATACTTTGATATACCAAATGACTGTTGGTCATTTTTATAGGAGGTAATACTATGGCTTCAGAAGCTGTAAAAAAGATACTTGAAGCCGAAGCGCTTTCGGAAAAGAAAAATGCCGAAGCAAGGCGCAGGCGCGAAGACATCATCAGTTCTGCCTCGGGAAGCTCATCACTTGCTATCCAGAAAAGAATAAGTGATGCAACTTCCGAAGTATCCAAGCTGAGACAGTCTTATGACTCAAAGCTTGAAAGCTACAGAAAAAAGGCAGAGGCTGAATGCTCTGATAAGATCAGCGAAATAAAAAAACTTGCAGGTTCAAATACAGATAAGGCTGTCGATGAGATAATCAGCAGGTTTTTCTGATATATGTACCTGAAAGGAGAGTGATGTAAAATATGGCGAAGCTCAGAATGAAAAAAATCGAGCTTATTGCTATGCTTACCGACAGTAAAAAGATCATCGAGCTTTTGCAGCGCAGGGGAGTTGTGGAGATCTCAAAGAATACAGATGAAGAACTTGAAAATACTAATGTTACTGCTGTTGTCGGCGAATTTGAAAAGTTCCGAAGTACAGCTGCACAGGCTCTTGATATCATCGACACATATGCTCCCGAAAAGGCCGGACTGGCTGATATGTTCAGTGGCAAGACCGAGGTGGAAAAGCATGAATTTGGCAGAGAAGCCATGCAGATGGAAAAGGTCATGGGAGCGGCCAATGATATCATACGAAATCAGAAGATAATTAACGAGTCAGCTGCCGCCACTTCTCAGCTTGAAATAAAATGTGATATGCTCGATCGCTGGCTCCCGCTTGATGTGCCGCTCAATTTCAGAGGTACATCGACCACATCAGCTTTTATTGGTACGCTTCCGTACCAGATCTCGGCTGAGGAGCTTGAAGCGCAGCTGCCTGAAAGATGCAGCGTTGAGGTGATAAGCGGTTCAAAGGAACAGACTAACCTGTTTATCCTATGCAGCAAGGACGTATATGATGAAGCAGAGAGTATTCTTCGCAAGTTGACATTCGTTTCCATATCCGAGAGCGACAGCAAGACTCCGTTGGAGCTGCATGAGCAGTACAAGCAGGATATGGAGAAGCTCGAAGAACGGTCCGAGGAAGCTAAAGACAACATCGAAAAGCTTTCCGAGAATCGAAAACAGCTCCAATTTGTTATCGACTACCTTCAGATGCGAAAGGAAAAGTACGATGCGCTTAGCGGACTTGGTTTTACCGGCTCTACATTTGTACTGACGGGATATATTCCGGAGAAGTATGCTGAGGCACTGAAAGAAGAGATCGAGGCCAAATATACTGCTTCCATAACCTTTACAGATCCGGATGAGGATGAAGATGTTCCCGTATTGCTTGAAAACAGTCGTTTTTCTGCTCCTGTGGAGGGCATAACCAAGATGTATGCTCTTCCTGCAAAAGGAGATGTTGACCCGACACCTGTAATGTCATTCTTCTATTATCTGTTCTTCGGAATGATGCTGTCGGATGCAGGATACGGACTTCTCATGGTCATAGGAACTACAATAGCTCTAAAGAAGTTCAAGCTTGAAACAAGTATGAAGAAAACGCTGACAATGTTCCGTAACTGCGGAATTTCCACAGTGTTCTGGGGAGCGCTCTTCGGAAGCTGGTTCGGCGATATCGTACAGGTGGTTTCACGCGAATTCTTTGGCAAAGAGATCGGAAGCATAGCTCTCTGGTTTGAGCCGCTGACAGATCCTGTCAAACTTCTTCTTGTTTCATTCGGACTTGGTATCCTCCATCTTTTCCTCGGCGTTGCCGTTGCGTTTAAGATGACATGGGATACGGGCAAGAAACTGGACGCTGTTTTTGACGCCCTGCCTATATATCTAATTGTTCTTGGCGTGGCGCCTATAGGTGCAGGAATGTTCATTTCCGTTCCGTCGGCACTTACAAAAACAGGCACATATATGCTTATCGCAGGAGTCATCATGCTTGTGCTCACAGCAGGAAGAACATCCAAGTCTGTCTTTGGAAAGTTCTTCGGCGGTCTGTACGCGCTGTACAATACGGCTACGGGATATCTCGGCGATATACTTTCATATTCACGACTTCTTGCACTCGGACTCGCTACAGGAAGTATCGCAAGTGTTATCAATCTTATCGGCACTATGCCCGAGAACAAAATCGTTAAGCTTATACTGCTTGTTATAGTCTTTGCGGTGGGGCATATCGCAAACCTTGCTATAAATCTGCTGGGTGCGTATGTTCATACCGACCGACTTCAGTTTGTTGAGCTGTTCAGTAAATTCTACACAGGCGGCGGACGCGAGTTTGCTCCGCTTACTGTAAATACAAAGTATATAAAATTCAAGGAGGAAAATTCAAATGACTAACGGATTAGTATTAGCAATAATAGGAGCTGCACTTGCAGCACTTTTAGCAGGTATAGGTTCTGCAAAGGGCGTAAGCCTTGTAGGTGAAGCGGCTGCGGGCGTTGTTTCTGTAGACCCATCTAAATTCAGCAAGGTCCTTCTGCTTGAGCTCCTTCCCGGTACACAGGGCCTTTACGGACTTATTGCAGCTATGTTCATTCTTCTCCGTACAGGTGTTCTCGGCAGCGGTGCAGAGGCTCTTACAGTTCAGCAGGGACTGGGATTCCTTGCAGCTTCTCTTCCTATTGCTGTTGTCGGACTTATCTCCGGAATCATGCAGGGAAGAACAGCTGCTGCAGGTGTAAGCATCACAGCAAAGAAGCCTGACCACAACGGAAAGGCTATCATCATGGCTGCAATGGTTGAGACATATGCTATTCTTGCGCTTCTCATATCAGTCCTCATGATACTGAATATTGCTGTATAATGGAGGTAGGATTATGTCAGGACTTGACGAGATCTTAACTCTCATTGAACAGCAGCAGAAAGAGACTGAAGACAGCATACTCAAAGCCGCAGAAAGCAGAGCAGCAGCTATAAAAGCAGAGGGCGATGAAAAGGCACAGAAGGCTTATGAGGATCACCTCAGAAATGCAAAAGCTCAGGCTGAGAAGGATTTTGAGAACTCCTGCGCTTCTGTCGACGCTTCTATGAAGCGAAAGATACTTGCCTGCAAGGTAGAGATCATAGATGATACTATCGAAAAGACTATCTTAAAGCTAAAGAATCTTCCGGAAAAAGAGTACTTTGAACTGCTTCTAAGGCTTATAAGGCGCCACTTGCAGCAGGATAAGGGTGTTCTTGGTCTGTGTGAAGCTGATCTAAAACGAGTTCCCGCGGATTTTGAGAAATCGCTTAAAGAAATGGCAGAGAAAAACAACGGCAGCATACAGCTGTCAAATGTTCCAGCGGATATCGAGGACGGCTTCATACTCAGCTATGGTCTTATATCTGAGAATTGCTGCTTCCGCGCAATAATTGAGGCTGAAAAGGAAGATATCAGGGATACCGCCGCAAGGATACTGTTCAGGTAGGTGATAGCATGAACGGAACAAAATATGCAAATGCGGTTGGTGCTGTCAGAGCTATGGAGACCACCCTTCTGAGTAAAAGTGACATAGAGCAGATGATCAATGCACGCTCCAAAGCTGAGATAAGTTCAATTTCCGCATCAAAGAGCGGTACAGCTAAACCTGATGATCTTAACGATGTCTGGGCGATGCTCAAAGAATATGCCCCCGAATGCAGAGAACTGGAGATCCTTCTTTACAGAAATGACTTTCATAATCTTAAAGCAGTTCTGAAGGCTGTTATCTCGAACAGAGATCCCGAGCATTACTATATATCACCGTCAAATGTAGGACTTAAAGAGCTCACTGATGCTGTAAGCACAAAGGATCCAAGCGGTCTCCCCGAATACATGAGGAAGACAGCTTCAGAAGCGTATGAGCTTGTGACACGGACTCTTGACGGACAGCTCTCGGACTCTCTCATTGACAGAGCGGCACTTGAAGCAATGCAGAAAAGTGCAAGCTCTTTCGGAAGCGAGTTCATGCAGAGGTATGCACAGCTTATAACTGCCTGTGCAGATATCAAGACTGCATACAGGTGTTGTCTGCTGGGAAAATCTGCGCAGTTCATGGAGAACGCTGTTTGCGGCAGTCCCGAGCTTGAAAAAGATGCACTTATCAAAGCTTCACTTGCCGGTTCTGAGCAGCTTTTCTCTTATCTTGAGACCACAGCTTACAGTGACGGAGCTGCACGTCTGAAAGAGTCTGCCGCAAAGTTTGAAAAGTGGTGCGATGATGTGCTTATGGAGCTTGCAGAATCAGCGAGAATGCTTGCTTTTGGCTCTGAGCCCCTTGCTGCATACTTCATAGCTAAGGAAGCCGAGATAAAAAATCTCAGGATACTGTCAGTATGCAAGGAATTCGGCGCTGATAAGGAAACTATCACGGAAAGGATGAGAAAGCTATATGTATAAAGCAGCAGTTATCGGCGACAGTGCCAGTGTATCAGGCTTTGCTGCACTTGGGCTTTCCGTATTCCGCGAGACTGAACCGGATAAAATAACCAAGCTCATTTCAAGGCTTGCAGCGAATGATTTTGCTGTGATATATATCACAGAGCCTGCTGCCGCACTTGTGAGCGATACAATAGCAAAATACAGAAGCAGCAAGCTTCCGTCTATAGTTCTTATCCCTGCCATAGAGGGAAATACGGGAGACGGAATGAGAGCGCTTCATGAGGCGGTAGAGAAAGCTGTCGGCTCAGATATACTGAATTAGGAAAGAGGCGGATTTGCATAAATGAACAGCAAAGGTACAGTAGTAAAAATTTCAGGACCACTGGTCGTTGCAGAAGGTATGCGCGACGCCAATATGTTTGACGTTGTAAGAGTTAGTGAAAAACGTCTTATCGGCGAAATAATAGAGATGCACGGTGATCGTGCCTCCATACAGGTTTACGAGGAGACCTCAGGACTCGGAACAGGTGAGGGAGTTGAATCCACTGGTGAGCCCATGAGCGTTGAGCTTGGTCCCGGTCTTATCGGAAGCATCTTTGACGGAATACAGCGTCCCCTTGACGATATCAGAAAGGTCTGCGGAAACAATCTCCAGAGAGGCGTTGAGGTTCCTTCTTTGAAAAGAGAACCGCTTTGGAAATTTACTCCAACTGTTAAGGCAGGAGATAAGGTCACAGGCGGAGATATCATCGGAACAGTTCCCGAGACTGATATTGTTCTGCATAAGATCATGGTTCCGAACGGTATCGAGGGCACAGTGAAAAAGATCTCAGAGGGCGAATTTCATGCCAATGACTTCGTCTGCACTATCGAAACATCCAAGGGTGACAAGGAACTTTCCCTTATACAGAAGTGGCCTGTAAGACGCGGCAGACCCTACAAGAAAAAGCTCTCGCCTGATATGCCTTTGGTTACAGGACAGCGAGTTGTTGACTGTCTTTTCCCAATAGCAAAGGGAGGCGTTGCAGCTATCCCCGGACCTTTCGGAAGCGGCAAGACAGTAACTCAGCATCAGCTTGCGAAGTGGGCAGAGGCTGATATCATTGTTTATATCGGCTGCGGAGAGCGCGGAAATGAGATGACTGATGTTCTTAATGAGTTCCCCGAGCTTATAGATCCTCATACAGGCAAATCACTTATGGAGAGAACAGTGCTTATCGCTAATACATCTGATATGCCTGTTGCAGCCCGTGAAGCATCTGTTTATACAGGTATCACCATAGCTGAGTATTACCGTGATATGGGCTATTCTGTAGCTCTTATGGCTGACTCCACATCACGTTGGGCTGAGGCACTTCGTGAAATGTCGGGTCGTCTTGAGGAAATGCCCGGCGATGAAGGCTATCCTGCATATCTCGGAAGCCGTCTTGCTCAGTTCTATGAGCGTGCAGGACGAGTTATCTCAAATGGTACCGAGGGCAGGGAAGGAGCTCTTTCTGTTATTGGAGCTGTATCTCCTCCAGGCGGTGATATATCCGAGCCTGTTTCGCAGGCAACTCTCCGTATCGTAAAGGTTTTCTGGGGACTTGATGCTAATCTGGCGTATCAGAGACATTTCCCTGCTATTAACTGGCTCACCAGCTATTCACTCTATGCTGACTCACTTGCAAACTGGTACGATAATAACGTATCCAAGGACTGGATGAAGTCAAGAGCGAGATTTATGGAGATACTTCACGATGAAGCTGAGCTGAAGGAAATTGTCAAGCTTGTTGGTATGGATGCTCTGTCGGCAAAAGACAGACTGAAAATGGAGACTGCACGTTCTATCCGTGAGGATTTCCTGCATCAGCTTGCATTCCACGAGGTAGATACCTATACAAGTCTTAAAAAGCAGCTTTATATGATGAAGCTGATACTCAACTTTAATGATGAGGCGGCTGATGCGGTAGCTAAGGGTGCTGATATCGAAGAAGTTGCAAATCTTGCTGTAAGAGAAAAAATAGGACGTTTCAAGTATATAGAAGAAGATAAAACCGACGCAGAGTTTGAAAAGCTTTCAGTGGAGATCTCCTCTGAGCTCAACGACCTGCTTGACAAGGAGGAAGACTGATGCCAAGAGAATACAGAACAATCGAGGAAGCGGCAGGTCCTCTGCTTCTTGTTAAGGACGTTGAAAACGTAACATACGGTGAGCTTGCTGAGATAAGACTTAAAAACGGCGAGAAGCGCCGCTGCCGTGTTCTTGAGATAGACGGTACAAATGCACTTGTCCAGCTCTTTGAGAACGCCGCAGGTATCAATCTTCAGGACAGCAGCGTCGTGTTTTCGGGACATCAGATGGAGCTTGGTGTTTCAGAGGATATGCTGGGACGAGTTTTTGACGGACTCGGCAGACCTATTGATGATGGTCCCGAGATAATCCCCGAAATGAGACTCGATGTCAACGGACTTCCTATGAATCCGGTTGCGAGACAGTATCCTCAGGAGTTTATACAGACCGGAGTTTCCGCAATTGACGGACTTAACACCCTTGTTAGAGGACAGAAGCTGCCTATCTTCTCGGCAAGCGGACTTCCTCACGCTCAGCTTGCCGCTCAGATAGCAAGACAGGCTAAGGTGCGCGGCAAAGATGAACAGTTTGCTGTTGTATTTGCTGCTATGGGTATTACATTTGAGGAGTCTGAGTACTTTGTGCAGAGCTTCAGAAGTACAGGAGCACTTGACAGAACTGTTTTATTCATTAACCTTGCAAATGACTCGGCTATCGAGCGACTGGCAACTCCCAAAATGGCGCTTACTGCCGCAGAGTATCTGGCATTTGAAAAGGGAATGCACGTTCTGGTCATCCTCACCGATATCACAAACTACGCAGATGCTCTTCGTGAGGTATCCGCAGCCCGAAAGGAGGTTCCCGGACGAAGAGGTTATCCCGGATATATGTATACCGATCTGGCAACTATTTACGAGCGTGCAGGACGTCAGAACGGCAAAGAGGGCAGTATCACCATGATACCGATCCTTACTATGCCGGAGGATGATAAAACTCATCCTATCCCCGACCTTACAGGTTATATCACAGAGGGACAGATAATACTCTCCCGTGAGCTTTACAGAAAAGGTATCAATCCTCCTGTAGATGTTCTTCCTTCGCTTTCTCGTCTGAAAGATAAGGGCATAGGTGAAGGCAAGACAAGAGCAGACCACTCCGATACCATGAACCAGCTTTTCTCTGCATACGCAAGAGGAAAGGATGCCAAGGAGCTTATGGTCGTACTTGGTGAAGCGGCACTTACGCCTACTGATCTGCTCTATGCTAAATTTGCGGATGAGTTTGAGAAAAGATATGTTTCTCAGGGCTTTGAGAACAACAGAAGCATTGAGGATACGCTTTCAATAGGCTGGGAGCTTCTGAGGCTCCTGCCAAGAAGTGAGCTCCGCAGAATCAGAGAGGAGTATCTGATCAAGTACTATGATACTCAGAAATGAGGTGAGCTGATTGGCAAGACTGAATGTTAATCCCACCAGAATGGAGCTCAGCAAGCTGAAAAAGAAGCTTGCTTCAGCGAGGAGAGGTCACAAGCTGCTCAAAGATAAACGTGATGAGCTTATGAGGCAGTTCATGATTCTCATAAAGGAGAACCGACAGCTGCGTACTGAAGTCGAACAGGCTATAAATGAAGCTAACCGCTATATGGCAGTTGCAGGCTCTGTAATGCAGAAGGAGGTACTCGAAACAGCTCTAATGCTTCCAAAACAGGAAGTTGAACTGGAAGTCAGTGAAAAAAATGTAATGAGTGTATATATCCCCGAATTCAAGACAAAATTCAGGACAGATGACTCAAATGACATATACTCATATGGTATGGCTTTCACATCTATCGACCTTGACGGTGCGGTA
Source organism: Ruminococcus sp. (assembly GCA_017519145.1). GTDB lineage: Bacteria > Bacillota > Clostridia > Oscillospirales > Ruminococcaceae > Ruminococcus. The sequence goes on along the minus strand of JAFWTA010000030.1, from coordinate 133,525 downwards.
AGCGCGCTCAGTGCAGTCTTCCCAAAGATGATAAGGCTTGCGGAGATAGAAAAAGCTTGTCAGCTTATGGCAGACGAGATCGAAAAGACCCGCAGGCGAGTAAATGCACTGGAGCATATAATGATTCCTGATTATGAGGAGACTATCAAGTTTATAACCATGAAACTTTCAGAAAACGAAAGAAGTACAACGACCTCTCTCATGAAAGTAAAGGATATGGTACTAAAACAGAGCCATAATTATCACTAAAAAGAAAACACAGGTACAAAAGTACCTGTGTTTTTTATCTTTCAGGAATATCTGTAAAAAGATCACCTGAGGTTCGTACTTTGAAGTCTGAGACAAAGCACTTTCCATGATATATATAAACTGTGCATTTTGTACTTGCCAGACTGTAACACGGATCATCAGTATATCCCTCCGAAACAACTCTTTTTCGCTTACCATAGGAGACCTCAATCGAATATTTGTAATGAGTTATTCCATTCCTTGACGAGCTTGATCTATGATAGCTAAGTATTTCCGCAGGGAATCTATCGCCTTTTTTAATGACAGTAGTTATGGTGCGCAGCTTCCTGATCGCAAAATAATTGTAAATAAATGAAGGAAGGTAAATGACGACGCCCATAAATAAGCGCATTTGAATAGAATGATAATAAGCCGCAACAACAATAGCTAACCATAAGAAATTTACGCAGCAGATAATTGCTATAACTTCACCCCGGCTAAAGGAGTATTTATGGAGCGGATCATGTAAGACGTTATATATATTGTTTCCGTAATTGTATTTATTTCCCATATTATTAAAATAATACCGTGTACAAATATGTACACGGTATTTGTAATACGTTTAGTTTTTCTTCTTTGCTTCGATCTCAGCGAGAGCGTCCTTACGGGAGAGGTTTATTCTGCCCTGACGGTCGATCTCAGTAACCTTAACAACGATCTCGTCGCCAATGGAAACTACATCCTCGACCTTCTCGACTCTCTGCTTGTCCAGCTTGGAGATGTGTACCAGACCGTCCTTGCCGGGAGCGATCTCAACGAAAGCACCAAAGTCCATTATCCTTACTACCTTACCCTTGTAGATAGCGCCTACCTCGGGATCGTTAGCGATAGTGTGGATTATCTGAAGAGCCTTGTTTGCATTATCACCATCTACACCGCTGATGAATACATTACCATCATCGCTGATGTCGATCTTGACATCACAGTCTGCGGAGATCTTCTGGATGACCTTACCGCCCTGACCGATGACTTCGCGGATCTTATCAACGGGGATCTTTGTCTGGAGCATCTTGGGAGCGTACTTGTTTACAGTAGGTCTGCTCTCGGGGATAGCCTTGAGCATGATCTCATCGAGGATATAGAGACGAGCCTTTCTGGTCTTCTCAAATGCTTCCTTGATGATAGCGGGTGTAAGTCCATCAACCTTGATATCGACCTGAATAGCTGTGATACCCTTGTGAGTACCGCCAACCTTGAAATCCATGTCGCCGAAGAAGTCCTCAAGACCCTGGATATCTACCATTGTCATAAATTCATCGCTGTCGGGAAGAGTAATAAGTCCGCATGAGATACCTGCAACGGGTGCCTTGATCGGAACGCCTGCATCCATAAGAGCAAGTGTTGAACCGCAGATAGAACCCTGTGATGTGGAACCGTTTGAAGAAAGCACCTCTGAAACCAGTCTGAGTGCATAGGGGAATTCCTCAACAGGAGGAATAACAGGAGCAAGAGCTCTCTCTGCAAGAGCACCGTGACCGATCTCACGACGTCCGGGACCTCTGCTGGGCTTTGTCTCGCCAACGGAGTAGCTCGGGAAGTTGTACTGGTGCATATATCTCTTTGAATCTTCCTCATCGAGACCGTCGATCTTCTGTGAATCGCTGACAGGTCCGAGAGTTGCGATGGTAAGTACCTGCGTCTGACCTCTTGTGAAGAGACCTGAACCGTGTACACGGGGGAGAACGCCGACTTCAGCAGCAAGAGGACGGATCTCGTCAATTCCGCGGCCGTCAACACGCTTGCCCTCATAGAGCCATGTACGAACGATCTTCTTCTGAAGCTTGTAGATGCACTCGTCGATCATGGGTATCTGCTCGGGATACTTTTCATCGAAGTTTGCGTGGATATCGTCAACGATAGGAGCAAGTCTCTCATCACGCACGTTCTTGTCGTTTGTATCAAGTGCGACCTTTACGCGGTCAGCTGCAAATGCTTCGATAGCATCAAACATATCGTGGTCAACTTCCATTGACTCGAATGTGAACTTGGGCTTACCGATCTGAGCACGGATATCACTGATGAAAGCGACCATCTTCTTGATCTCTTCATGACCCTTGAGGATAGCCTCAAGCATTGTGTCCTCGGGAACCTCGTTAGCGCCTGCTTCGATCATAACGATCTTTTCAGCAGTACCTGCAACTGTAAGAGTAAGGTCTGTTTTAGCTCTCTGTTCAAGAGTAGGATTGAGAACAATCTCACCGTCAACGAGACCAACATTGATGCCTGCAATAGGACCGTTCCAAGGAATATCCGAAATGGAGATAGCTATTGAAGTAGCGATCATACCTGCGATCTCGGGAGAGTTATCAGGCTCTACTGCGAGAACTGTCATAACTACCGAAACGTCGTTTCTCATATCCTTGGGGAAGAGAGGACGGATAGGTCTGTCAACGCAGCGGGATGTAAGGATAGCCTTTTCTGAGGGCTTGCCCTCACGCTTTGTGAAAGAGCCGGGGATCCTGCCGACGGAGTAGAGTCTCTCTTCATAGTCAACGGAAAGAGGGAAGAAATCGATACCCTCTCTGGGCTTTGCGCTTGCAGTTACGTTAGCCATTACGACTGTTTCGCCGTATCTTACCCAGCAGGAACCGTTGGAAAGTCCGCAGGTCTTGCCTGTCTCGACGATAAGCGGTCTGCCCGCATATGTCGTTTCAAATGTTCTGTAGTTTTCAAACATATAATCTGCCTCCAATTTGATTATTTTTTATCAGAGGAGAGCCTTTAGAAGTTAGAGGTAAAAGCCTGTAAACAAGATTTTCCGACCCTTACCTCTGACTTCTAATCCCTGCACTCTGATAGACGTAAAGGCAGAAGGGTATAAACACCCCGCTGCCTTCGTACTCGTGATTACTTACGGAGACCGAGCTTCTCTACGATAGCACGGTATCTGTTGATATCCTTCTTCTTGAGATAGCCGAGAAGGTTACGTCTGTGACCAACCATCTTGAGAAGACCTCTTCTTGAGTGGTGATCGTTCTTGTGGGTCTTGAGGTGGTTTGTAAGGTCGTTGATCCTTCTTGTGAGGATAGCGATCTGAACCTCAGGAGATCCTGTGTCGTTTTCGTGTGTTCTGTTAGCCTCAATAACAGCTGTCTTTTCATCCTTCAATAACATTTGAAGCACCTCTTAAATAAAATATTCCGCTAACTCAGTGGGGGGTGAAAGTCGAGGACAAGCCCCGGACCAAGTACACGGTGATAATATTATACCATATAAAAACGTTTTTGTAAAGCCTTTTTTTGTATTTTTACGAAAAAACTGCATTTTAATAAGTTATATGATCTGCGGTTTTAACAGTTTTCTTAAAGAATATAGTTGACTATTGGGGCGTTATGTGGTAAAATAGTAGTACAGAGGTCTGCTTATTAACAGATTGGAGGATCAGGTTATGAAAAAAAATGCTTTCGACTATGTATGGACAGATAAAAAACGTTCACTTTTCGGTCTGCCTCTTACTTTCACGCGTTATTACCTTACCGAATCAAAATTCGTTACAAGAACAGGGTTCCTAAGTATTGATGAGGATGAGATAGATCTTTACAAGATAACCGATAAAAAGGTAAAGTATCCGTTCTTTCAGCGTCTGTTCAACTGCGGTACTATAATCATCTACAGCCGCGATGCTGATACTCCTTCAAAAGAGGTCCACTGTATAAAAAATGTCAGAAAGGTCTCAGAGCTCATTGATAAATACCTTACTGTTATGAGAGATAAGTACGGCATAAGAGGAAGAGATATGATGGGCTTCCATTCAGGTAACGATCACTACGATGATTACGGTGATATGAATGACCACGACGGAGATTTTTGATTTCAGAGGTGATTGGGAGAATGCTCTCGTTTATAACAGAAAAACAATCCAGCTGGGACAGACTGAAGGCTGAAAAGCGCCCCATATTCATTTACGGTATGGGCGACGGAGCATTGAAGATCATGTCTGTTTTCCGTAACAAAAAAATAACTGTAGCAGGTATTTTTGCAAGCGATGATTTTGTGCGCGGACATTCTTTTGAGGGTTACAGAGTCCATAAGCTATCAGAGATAGAAGAAGCTGTTGATGATTTCGTTGTGGTGCTTGCTTTTGCTGCAGGCTATCAGGAGATAGTGGACAAAGTTCATGCCATTGCTTCCAAGCACACATTGTATGTGCCCGATGTTCCTGTAATAGGCGGCGGTATCTTTACATATGAGTACTGCATGGAGCACGCTGACAAGATACAGCAGGTATACGACAGTCTCGCAGATGATTATTCGCGAAAAGTATACGCCAATATAATCAACTTCAAGATCAGCGGCAAGATCGAGTACCTCTCCGCTGTCACAACTCCGAAGGCTGAGATATACAAGAAGATAATAAAGCCCAATCTCAATGAGGTCTATGTGGATCTCGGAGCATATAACGGCGATACTATAAAGGAAGTTCTTGAGTTTACTCACGGCAAGTATGTTTCTATATATGCCCTCGAGCCCGACAAGAAGAATTTCAAGAAGCTGGCGAAATTTGTTGACGGAATGCCTCACGTTTATGCATATAATGCTGCGGCATGGTGCGTTGATACAGAGCTTCCGTTCTCTGCGAAGGCAGGACGCCAGTCGGCAATAAGCGCTTCATCTGATAATATGGTAAGCGCACTTTCCGTTGACAGTGTTCTTGCCAAAAAGCCTGCAACAATAATAAAAATGGATGTTGAAGGCTTCGAGAGAGAGGCTATCTGGGGAGCAGCCCGTACCATCTCGCACTACGCTCCTAAAATGATGGTTTCGTTGTACCACAGAAACGAGGATATATTTGAGCTGCCATTACTTATCAAGAAGCTCAATCCATCGTATAAGCTGTATATCAGGCATCAGCTGTATATCCCTGCGTGGGAAACCAATTTATACGCTACATTGTAAAAGAAACAGGCAGATGATCACATCTGCCTGTTTTTATTTTATCATAACTCTTTATGCTCATATATTACCGACGATAACATCCATGATACAACGAGAAGAGCAAGAACGGAAGCAACGGAGATTATACTGAAAGCAGCAAAATGATCTGTAAGCTTGGCAAGCTTTACACCGAAGTTTTGATCATCCGACAGAAAAAGGGAAGGTATAAGTCCACAAATAATACCTGTAAAGATCAAATTGTAACAGGTGAGGTGCGGAATCCTTTCAAAAAATTTTTTGAAATAAGCAAAAAAATTCCGTACAGATGTTTTTCTGTACGGAATAACTGTCTTATATAAGTTTTCTTTCGTCGCAGTATTCGCATTCAAGGAGAGTTTCATCTCCACTTGAACGGAAACTCTTGGGAAGATACTCCTCATGATTAGTGATACATCTCGGATTACTGCATCTTACTCCGGTAAATACTTTACCTTTCAGAGTCTCCGAAGGCTTTTTCTCCTTGAGTATAGTCATTATAAGAGCCATACGGACATACATACCGTATTTAGCCTGTTTGAAGTACATTGCTCTCTCGTCGTCATCTACTTCAACTGTGATCTCGTCAACTCTCGGCAGGGGATGCATAACGATCATATCCTTAGCGGCAAGAAGCATCTTTTTCTTGTCGAGAACATAGGTATTCTTCTGAGCAAGGTATTCTTCCTCGCTTGCAAAGCGCTCCTGCTGTATTCTTGTCATATAAAGCACATCAAGGCTTCCGATCGCCTCCTCCAGCGTGTTGACCTCAGTGAAGCTGCTTCCGTTTGCCTTTATGATATCCTTGATATAGGCAGGCATACCGAGCTCAGAAGTAGATATAAACACAAATTTATTGTTCTCAAACATACTAAGAGCCTTGCAGAGTGAATGAACGGTCCTTCCGTTAAGAAGATCTCCGCACATTCCGATCGTAAGACCTGATAATGTTTTTTTCTCGATTTTCAGAGTGAGCAGATCGGTGAGAGTCTGTGTAGGATGGAGATGTCCGCCGTCACCTGCGTTTATAACAGAGCAGTCGGAGGTGAGAGAAGCTGCCTTAGCTGCGCCTGCAACAGGATGACGAATAACAAGTACGTCCGCATAGTTGCTGACTATCTTGGTTGTATCCTTTATTGTCTCCCCCTTGGCAACAGATGAATTTGCAGGATTATCAAAGCCGATTATCTGTCCGCCAAGTCTTATCATAGCTGTCTGGAAAGACATCTGTGTTCTTGTGGACGGCTCATAGAAAAGTGTAGCCATGATCTTTCCATCGCATACATGAGCATAATCAGCAGGGGAGTGGTATATCTTTTCTCCGAGCTCTACCACACTCTTCCACCATGAAACAGGATAATCATTCAGATCGATTAGATGCTGATACTCTGAAAACATATTTGAACCTCCGTTATATTATTTACAGTATTTTACTGTCATTTATCATCATTTCAAACTGCACTCCAAGAAACTTAGAAGCTCTTCTGCACAGCAGCATACGCTCCATAAATATCTCAAAATATTCAAGCACAGAAGATATTTCCGTATCGATCTGGAGTTCAAGAATAATAGAGGTCCTGCTGTCGTTGAACCTTACGTTTGATTTGACTACGGCGTAATTTACTCGGTCATGGATATCAAAGGTGAGCAGATCATGGTTGCGGACACGGCTTCTTCTTACATCGGTCTTGTCGCCGATTATCATAGCAGCCGATATAGCGTCAAGGGGCTGACCTGTACCTTCATCATGATTACCGATAGCGGAAATGATAGAGCATATCTCGTCTGCGGGCATACTCAGGTTATCGAGCAGTCTGAACGCCATAACAGCACCGCTCTGAGCGTGATCGACTCTGTTAATAACATTGCCTATATCGTGCATTATGGAAGCGATCCTTGCAAGTTCCACAGTCCTCTCATCATATCCCAGTGTTTCAAGTATCATTGCCGAGGTATGAGCAACCTTTTCCACATGGGGAAATGAGTGCTCTGTATATCCCAGCGCTTCGAGAGCCTTGTCGGCGCGGCGGATATACTCCATAATATCGGGATTTTGTTTTATATACTTATAAGTAACTATACTTGGCATATTATCTCCTGTAAATCAATATTTTCCGTCATTCTCAAAATAGACCTTATACCATACAAGGAAGATGAAAACAGTCCATATCTTGCGGCTGTTATCTGCCTTACCTGAACGGTGGTCGTCAAGAAGCTTCATCAGGGGAGCGGTATTGAAGAATTTCTGTGAGCTTTCGCCCTCAAAATAGCTTTTTACCAGCTCATAATACTTGTCTTCCTTCAGCCATACTCTGATGGGAACAGGGAAGCCCAGCTTCTTTTTGGCTGCTGTTTTCGCAGTCTGCTCGGGAGTGTCTTTTTTAGCTGCGAGACGCATAGCGTATTTTGTAATGTACTTGGTCTCGTCAGTGCCTTTATCATGAGTAACTCTGTATTTAGTAGGTATCTTTTCGGCAAGAGCCATCACCTCTTTATCGAGGAAGGGGACTCTGAGCTCCAGAGAATTTGCCATACTCATTTTATCAGCCTTTAGGAGGATATCTCCTGCCATCCACATATGAAGGTCAAGGTACTGCATTTTTGTTACGTCATCCTTGCCCTTTACGTTTTTGTAAAAATGAGCTGTTATTTCAGTAGGATCGGGAGCTTCTGTAGTTATTTTCAGAAGTGCCTTTCTGTCAGCGGGGGTAAACATATAGGCATTACCTATAAATCGCTCTTCAACATCCTTGCCCTTGCGGACGAAGAAGTTAACGCCGCGTCTTGCCGGAAGCTTTGAAGCTATTTTGCCGATGCCTCTTTTTATAGGACGGGGCAGCTTGTCATAAAGTGTGCCGTCAGGATCACTGTAAACATTATAACCGCCGAAGATCTCATCTGCACCTTCGCCAGAAAGAACTACTTTCAGCTTATCCGAGGCAATGTTGCATACAAAGTAAAGCGCCACAGCAGATGGGTCTGCAAGAGGTTCATCCATGTGATACTGTATCATAGAAAGGCTGTCCCAGTATTCCTCGGGAGTGATGACCTTGCTGGTATTTTCTTTTCCGATAGCAGCTGAGAAGTTCTTTGCCCAGCCTATCTCGTTATATTTTTCATCGCTGCCGAATCCGACCGTAAAGGTCTTGTCAACATCGGCGATTGCAGCTACATAGCTTGAATCAACGCCGCTGGAGAGGAATGAGCCGACTTCAACATCGGCAATTTTATGTGCCGCAACGGAGTTATGGAAGGTATCGGATATCCTGTTAACCCATTCATCGAGCTGCGGCTTTCCGTCAGCGTTGAATTTTACGTCCCAGTAACGCTTAGCCTCGAATTTTCCATCCTTGAAGCGGAAATAATGAGCAGGCGGAAGCTTGTAAACATTTTTAAAGAAAGTTTCGGAAGTAGGGGAGTACTGGAAGGTGAGATAGTTCTCAAGCGCATCAGTATTAAGCTCTTTTACAAACTTAGGATGTTCAAGGAAGCTTTTTATTTCCGAGCCAAACATAAGAGTACCATTCATATTTGCATAGTACATAGGCTTGATCCCGAAGAAGTCCCTTGCACCGAAAAGCTCCTTTTTGTTCTTGTTCCAGATCACAAATGAGAACATTCCGCGAAGCATATTGAGAAGCTTTTCACCGTATTGTTCATATCCGTGGATAAGTACCTCGGTATCGGTATTTGTTTTAAAGCTGTGACCTGATTCGACGAGCTTTTCGCGTATCTCCATATAGTTATAGATCTCACCGTTAAAGATGATAACGAGAGAACCGTCTTCATTGAAGATGGGCTGATCACCGCTTGAGCTTATATCAATGATACTCAGTCTTCTGTGACCGAGAGCAATGTCATCGTCAACATATTTGCCTTCAGCGTCAGGACCCCTGTGTCTTATACGGTCCATCATTTTTTCGAGAACTTCGTCAGAATTGTCAATATTATTCGTAAAACCTACGATTCCACACATATATGCGTTCCTCCGATTTTATATCTACTAAATCTCCCCAAATATTATACTACAAATCAAACGATTTTGCAACAGTAAAAAAGCTCTTTTGCATTTTATTTATCATCATCATTTTGTGATGTAACTTTGGAAAGCGGATTGCTCTCAATAGCATTCCTGACGTTTTCGTCGTTGAGATGGGTATATATTTCGGTTGTAGAAATACTCGCGTGTCCGAGGAGTTCCTTTAAAGTAAGTACATCTGCATCACCATACTGGTACATAAGAGTTGCTGCTGTATGACGAAGCTTATGTGTTGTAATACCTTTGCCGTCAAGATTAGCTTTCTGAAGAGTCTCCTCAACGATCTGCTGCACACGGCGCTTTGATATGCGCCTGTTCTGATTACTTATAAACAGAGCAGGTTCATCGGCAGCTTTTGGATTGTTTTTTCTGATGACAAGATACTTATTAAGGGCGTCGATACAGGCAGAATTAAGATAAACCATTCGCTCTTTGCTGCGCTTACCGAGAACTTTAAGACGGTTTTCATAAAAGTCGATATCCTTGATGTTTATGCCAACAAGTTCGCTAAGACGCATACCGCAGTTTAGAAAAAGCGTAATAATACAGTAATCGCGCTTTGAATCCGCGCTGTCGGCAGTTTCAAGAAGTCTGAGACTTTCATTAAGTGAAAGAAACTTCGGAAGAGAAGCTTTTGGAACAGGAACATCAAGATCCTTTGTGGGATTATTCTCAATGATATGAGCAACTTTTTCAAGATATTTGAAGAAACTTCTGAGTGATGATATCTTTCTGTATCGTGCTCTGTCTTTATTCTTGCGTTCATCAGAGGTATAGAAAATAAAGTTGTATATATCGGAAACAGTAATTTTGCGTAATTCGTTGGTAGTCATGTCACGGATATCGATCTCTTCAAGAGGCTTTCCGGTACTGTGTTCGTTTTCATATACAAATCGCAGAAATAACCGTATATCGGTATAATATTCCTCAATAGTTCTTTGAGCAAGAAGTTTAACTATTTTCATATGTACAAGATAATCGTTGAGAAACTCAGGATTATCAGGGGAGTTTAAATTATTCATAAAAGCCTGTCCTTTACAAGTGATTCAAGAACTCTTGATTCACGTTCTATAAGATGTGCATCATAATCAGAATGGTCATGTGTTCTGTTAACTGAAATAGCATATTCGGGTTCAACAAATTGGAGTTCGAAGCCTTCATCAGCTTCATATTCGTCAAGAGCCTGTTTACCGGCATCAGAAAAAGTGCCGCAGAGATAATAAAAGTTTTCTTGTTCAAAGATCTCGTTTTCAACAAATCGGCTTTTCTGGATCCTCAGTGCTGATCCATACTGGGTAATTGTATTCTCGGAAATTGTCAGACCTGTTTCTTCAGTCAGCTCACGTTTAAGAGTCGTGATATGATCTTCACCGTTTTCAATTCCGCCGCCCGGAAACTTATAATAGTCAAACTTACGGCTATAAACCATGGCAACTTTATTATTCTTAATAATAATACCTCGTACAGACGGACGCTTGTATCTATTCCAGCTATTATCATAGTCTTTCTGATCCATTATAAAAAGTCGTCTCATAATGCTCTCCTGTGTTAAAAACTATCTAAACTTTCACCAAACTTTGATTTGGTGAAAGTTTGTCTCTTTCTTCATTAGTTCTATTATATCACTTCTCTTTTAGTTTTTCAAGATTATTCGTTTAGCTTATATAACTATAATAAAAAGCTCCCTGTGATCAGGGAGCTTGAAATCATTACTTCTTTTTCTTTTTGTTTGAATTGTTTTTTGAAGCTGAAGCTGACTTTGCGGGAGCTGCTGTCTTTACAGCTGCTGCGTTTTTTTCAGCAACAGGCTTAACATTCTTGTTTGAAGATTCGAGGAACTTATAAATGAATGCTGCAAGGACCGCGCCTACAAAAGGACCTACGATGAATACCCAGAGATCACTAAGTGCATCGCCGCCTGCTAAAAGTGCGGGACCAAGGCTTCTTGCGGGATTTACGGAAGTACCTGTAAGACCGATTCCAAAAATGTGGACCAGTGTAAGTGTGAGACCAATGATAAGTCCGCCGAATGAACCGTGGTTAGCCTTCTTTGATGTAACGCCAAGAATAGTCATTACAAAAATAAATGTAAGAAGTATCTCTACGAGTATTCCTGCACCTGAGCTTCCGTTAACACCTGCCAGACCGTTTGAACCGTAACCGCCTGTCATATCTGTGATGTTTCCGAGATCGAATATTGCCTTGAGCATACCAGCACCGGCAATAGCTCCCACACACTGTGATACTACATATCCGACAAAGTCCGTGAAAGTCATTCCTCCTGTCAGAAGAACTCCGAGAGAAACTGCAGGGTTGATGTGGCATCCTGAAATGTTTCCGATGCAGTAAGCCATACCAACGATTACAAGACCGAATGCAAGAGCTGTAAGGATGTAGCCTCCGCCAGAAGTTGCATCGCAGCCTACCAGCATTGCGGTACCACAGCCGAGAAGTACAAGCACAAATGTACCGATCACTTCAGCGATGTACTTTTTGATTGATTCCATAATTATTGCCTCCTTAAATTTTTTTCTTCGGTATAACCGATGAATTAATTATATCATCATTTACGACACATTGTCAATAACTGACAATTAAAAAATAAACGAAGATTATTAGTTAGTTATAACAAAAACAGCTGCTTAATGCAGCTGTAATGTTTATTTAATATCGGTCGGTTTAGTATCGGGATACTTTTTCTTTTCATGGGTTACGCCGTATATGACAACAAGAGTTATGCCGATCACGATAAATGCCATCTGTACAGCCATAAAAGCCTCTGTATACTTGTACATAGCGCTTGTAAAAGCTGTGAAAACAGGTGCCTGTTTTATTGAGAATGAGTCGAAATACTTGGTTGCTATTAGATAAATACTGGGGATTCCGCCGAGTATTCCCGAGATCAAAGCTGAAATACCGCACCAGTAAAGAGAAGTTATCTTCTTTTTGCGGTTGATGAGTACAAGAAGAACTATAAAAAGTACCGTTGCACCTATGACGCCTGCTGTTGCAAGAAGTCTGTTAGAGTAGAGTTTTGCAAGTTTTGGAAGAACTCCATGATCGCTCATTGCCGAGAATTTGTATACATCACAGTGAGAACCAATTGTTGTATAAGCGTTCTCTTTGGTGGTCCTGAGCTTTAATCCGAAATTGTCATCTTTCTCATAATTGTTCTCGTCAGCGAAGTCATTGAAAAACTTATCGATATTGTCTTCCAGTTTTTTGTTTTCGGGAATATTGATATTAAGTTTCCCGTCACCTTCCAACGCCTCAAATGCAGAGTCGATATAGGCTTCCTCAACGCTTTTAAGATATGAATTGCTTATAGCGCTCATATATACATCAGCAGGTATTCCTGTCGTGTTGTATTTATCATTGTAGTTCTTGTTGAGGTCGGTATAGATCTTGGACTCCAGATCATTTTTCGCAGCAAGAGCTTTGAGTTTTGAAGCACTGATATTTATATCCACCAGAAGAACTGCCGAACTTGCTATAAGAAGAAAAACGAGAATGACCGAGATGATAAGTGACGGCAGGTAGGTACTTACTTTTTTCATCGTGAGCTTCCCTCCCCTGCGTTATTATAAAATTTCCTCTCTGTAAGCTCGCATACAACGCCTGTACGTTCATCAGCGTTTCCGAGAATGTCTTTCTTACAAGTATAAAGCGTCAGTTTCGCATCATCAGATGGAGCAACATATTTTCCGTCCTTTTTATTGAAGCTGATAGTATCTTTTACAGTGTAAACAAAGGAACCGTAATTGGTTTTCATGGTCACTGTATCGCCTTTTTTCAGCTTGTATAGCTCAGAAAAGAATGTATCCACATGAGCGCTTATAACTGTATTGCCCTTTTCACCGATTATGACCGAGCCGGCTGACTGGCAGGCGCCATGCTCAAATAATTCGGAATTACTTCCCCAGTAAACCGGAATTGTGATATCAAAAGCAGAGCAGGCCATTTCTGCGTACATTTCGCCGAATTTCGGCCTTATAAACTCCCCTTCTTCCGAAGTATCACCGGTGTAATCATTTATTATATCATTATCACGGATAACAAGTCCGGAACCTGCTGAGTCGGGAGTTGATTTGAGACTGTCCATAAATGCCAGATTGAGGTACATTTTTATTTTGTCTGACGGCTTTATCATAGCTATCATAAAAATGCCTATGCAGAGCGCAAGGAGTATGAATGGAGTTGCAATATGGATCAGAGCGCTGTCTTTATTATTCTTCTTTTCCATTTAGTTCTCCGATCCGTTTAATCTGAAACGGCGCATAATGAGTATTGCTGCGGATATGCTGAGACCAATAAGGATACCGGCAACAGCAAGGATCCCTCTTCTGTCATAGCCTGTATTCTCTACAGAGGCGCCTGCTGAGGAAACATTAACAAGCTCGCCCTTTTCGTTTCTCATTGCAAGGGTAAGCGAGTCATCGGATATTTCATCGACTGTAACATTGAGACCCATTTCTTCGGCAGCCTCGGAAAGAGTGCCTACGATCTGAAGCTTCTGCTGAGAAGGGGTCTGCTTCATAAGGCTTCTGTACTCCTCGGGACTGAGACTGTCTATTATAGCCTGCTGCTGAGCAGGTGTAAAACTGCTGAAGTAAGCCATTTTTTCCTCATATGACATCTTTACGAATTCTTCTTTGCTGATACGGGTGAAAGTGGTTCCGTCACTTGCTGTAAGAGTTATGCCTCCGCTCTGAGTTGTATCGGGATTATTGTTCTCGGGCTGAGCGGGTGCAGCAGTAGTGACTGTTGTATTGTTGTTCGGTACCTGAGGACCAGTTGTTATTATCTGACTACCTGCTTCGTGGAGCTTTGAGATAGCTTTATCAAGTCTTTCCGAAGGATAATCTTCAGGGTGAGAATAGTATTCATTATAGCCTGCCTGTATATCCTCTTCGGAGTAACCGTAGGATCTTGCTACCGCGGCAACATCATCAGCCGTTGTTGCATAAGCCGGGAGCTGAGATGTCAGCATTACCGCTGCGGCAGCTGCCGAGCAAAGCAGACCTGTCAATGATCTTTTCAGCATAGTGTTCCCTCCTATCATTAATACTATATATTATACCCGTTTTCGGGCAATATGTCAAGAAAAACAAAAAAGCTCCGTGAATAAACACAGAGCTTTGACGTATGGCGTGCCTGGAGGGATTCGAACCCCCGACCTACTGGTTCGTAGCCAGTCACTCTATCCAGCTGAGCTACAAGCACATCATTTGACGACTTAAATATTATATCATGTATACAGTGAAAAGTCAATAGCAAAAAATAAAAACGTCATTTTGCACTAATTTTATCATCAAAAGTTAGCGTAATGACCGTTATTATAAAAAGATGAAAAACGCCTTGACAACAATCACAAAATTTGGTATAATTATTTTTGTTGTGAGACATTAGCTCAGTCGGTAGAGCATACGCCTTTTAAGCGTAGGGTCGAGGGTTCAAATCCCTCATGTCTCACCACTTTTTTTGTCTGTATTCCTATATCGTGTCGGAATACGGACATTTTTCGTATATAATCACTTCTCTGCTGATGAATTCTGTGTTGAACGTTTTTTTCGGAAATAAAGTGAACTGAATAATACAAAAAAGGCAGCCTTTACAGCTGCCTTTTTGTATTACAGAAGATCTGAGTAATTGATCTTTATCCATTCGGATATTGTCGAGATGAACACTGAGTTTGTCGGTATATCGTTCTGACTCTGAAGAGTATTCATAAAAATGACCTCTGCGAGTTCTGTATTATGACGATACCAGCCTGATTTGATAGCGTGTCTGACAGCTCGCTCTACGGAACACTCTGTAGTATGATAGTTCTCGGCAAGCTTAGAGTAAAGATCCTTGCTGAAAACCGTGAGATTACTGTCAGATGTCACGCATATGAGTATGCAGTCCCTAAGGTAGTGATATCCTTTGGTGTTTGGCGATATGCCAAGGTTTAAAAGTGTTTTTACGATGATTGTTACGACGTTATTCTTCATTTAATGATCCACTCCTTCGATGTTTTCAGACAAATTATACCACATTTCCGGCAACTTTTACATAGGCGATTTCGTCGTGATTTGACGAGTTTTGTCGAAGAAAGTCGAACAATCTTTGTTCCATATCAAAATTTGAAAAGACCGATGGGAAAACCATCGGTCTTTGTAATCTGTCAGTTCTTTATCTGCTTTGCCACAAGGCTCTCGCCGCAGTAAATAGAGCGGAGCTTCGGCTTTTCGATCTTGCCCGTAGGATTACGAGGAACATCAGCAAATATTATCTTGTGAGGTCTCTTGTATCTTGGAAGCTTCTGGCAGAATGATGTGATATCATCCTCTGTACAGTCATGGTCCTCCTTAATGGAGATGATGGCAGCTGCTATTTCGCCAAGACGTTTGTCAGGAAGTCCTATAACCGCAACGTCCTTGATAGCAGGGTGACTTCTCAGGAAGTCCTCTATCTGAACGGGATAAAGGTTCTCGCCGCCGCTGATGATAACGTCCTTCTTACGATCAACGAGGTAAATAAAGCCGTCCTCGTCCTCCTGTGCCATATCGCCTGTATAGAGCCAGCCGTCCTTGAGAGTTTCAGCCGTAGCCTTATCGTCTCTGTAATAGCATTTCATAACACCGGGACCCTTTACGAGAAGCTCTCCTACCTGTCCGCGATCAACAGCATTTCCATTCTCGTCAGCTATCTTAACTTCCCAACCGAAGCCTGCCTTACCGATCGCGCCGACCTTGTGTATATTCTCGACACCAAGATGAACACAGCCGGGTCCGATGGACTCGCTGAGACCGTAATTGGTATCGTACTGGTGCTTGGGAAATACTTTTTTCCAGCGTGCTATAAGTGAGGGCGGAACAGGCTGAGCGCCAATGTGCATCAGTCTCCACTGGTCAAGGTCATAATTTGCAAGGTCTATATCTCCCCTGTCGATGGCGTCAAGAATGTCCTGTGCCCACGGAACGAGAAGCCATACAATGGTACATCCCTCTTCCGATACGGTCTCTATGATAGACTTGGGCTTAACGCCCTTGAGGAGTACTGCTTTACTGCCTGAGTAAAGACTTCCGAACCAGTGCATCTTTGCGCCTGTGTGATAGAGAGGAGGGATACAAAGGAATATATCGTCTCTTGTCTGTCCGTGATGATTCTGTTCCACCTTTGCTGAGTGCATAAGGCTCGTATGGTCATGAAGTATTGCCTTAGGGAAACCTGTTGTACCTGACGAAAAGTAGATAGCGGCATCATCGTCATCTGTGAGCTTTACATCCGGAGCTGAGCTTGCACAGTTTGCAACCAGACTGTCGTAATGCTCTGCAAATGAAGGACATCCTTCGCCTACATAGAACAGAAGTCTGTTCTTGCTGATCTCGTCTGCGATCTCCTCGATCCTTCCGATAAACTCGGGACCGAACATGAGTACATCGACCTCTGCAAGGTCAAGGCAGTACTTTATCTCATCTGCTGTATATCTGAAGTTGAGCGGAACTGCGAGAGCTCCTGTTTTGAGTATACCGAAGTATATGGGAAGCCATTCAAGACAGTTCATAAGAAGTATGCCAACCTTGTCTCCCTTATGTACGCCTCGCTCAATGAGCATATTCGCGAAACGGTTTGCCTTTTCGTCGAACACCTTCCATGTGATCTCGCGTCTGTAGTGACATTCAGGATCGGGCTCAATGAGTTCATATTCCTTCCATGTAACACGGCGAACCTCTGTTATCTCGGGATTTACCTCCACAAGAGCAACGTCGCTGCCGTATAATTCGGCATTTCTTTCAAGTAAATCTGTAATGGGCATTATTAAGTTCCTTTCTGCAAGAGCAGCTTTCTGCTTTTGCCTATAAAAGCAAAAAAGCTGCAAAGCGATAAACTATTTATATTTTATCACAAAAAAGCGAAAAAGTAAATACCTATTTTTCGTTTTTAGCAACAAATCGAAAGGTATTATTTACAGCAATTTGCATAAATAAAGGCGTATCCGTGACAGATACGCCTTTATGAGTATTATTCAACCTGATCGGAGCTGAATACAGCTTCTGTTTCTGCTTCCTCTACCACTTCAACATCTGCCTCGGGTTCAGGACGCTCAACTTTAGTACCGCATTTATCGCAGTAGATCTGATCCTTACGGATATGCGCTCCGCAGTTTGCACAGGTTATCTTATCCTCAAGTGTCATAAGAATGCTTCTGAGTTCTTCAAGATTTGCAGTCTTATTCTTGATATCGGATACGATGGAAGCGTAATCGCTTTCGGGATCGTCACATATCTTCTCGAACATGACTTTTCCCAGCTCTATGTAATCTGTATTGATATCAGACTGAACACGGGCGATCTCGCGTTTCATCTTCGTTTTCTCGGCAAATTTCTTTGAGCTGTTTGAAACTGTTTTTGCTCCGCGCTCTACCGACTCGCCGAATTTTCCTGCCAGATCCTTTACTGAATCAACAAATCCCATTTTTAACTACCTCCTTTTTATATTTACACCTTTATCAGGTGTAGCTTGGCTTTTCTGTGATCTCGAACTTCACCGCATTGAGTGCTCTTACAGCGGCGTCTGAAAAGTCGCTGCAAACTGTGGAATACAGAGTCATGATAACATCATCTGCTGAAAGCTGGTCTCCTATATCACAGTTCATGACTATACCTGCACTCATATCAAGCTTGTCTTCCTTAGTAAGTCTTCCTGCACCGAGGAGAAGTGATGTCATTCCCAGTTCTTCACAGTTGAAGCCAAGTATCTTCATATCCTTTGTAGCTCTTATCTCATATTTAAGAAGCGGCTGCGGCAGAAGTGAAGTATCGTCACATATCTTAGAATTACCGCCGTGAAGCTTGATCGTATCACGAAGAACTCCAAGTGCTTTTCCCGATGAAACGGCGTCCTCAGCCATTTTACGGCAGGCTGCATTGTCACCCTTTCCTGAGAGCTCCAGCATATCAGCAGCAAGCTCGATACAGATATCGTAAAGCTTGCCCTTTACTTTTCCCTGAAGTACCTCGACAGCTTCTTTGACTTCAAGGGCATTGCCGATGTTCTTTCCGAGAGGAGAGTCCATATCTGTTACTACAGCTTTGCATTTCTTGCCTGCGGATCTTCCGGCCTTTTCCATGAGTACAGCCAGTTTTTCTGCGTCCTCACGGGATTTCATGAAGGCTCCCGAACCGTACTTGACGTCAAGTACAAGACAGTCCGCGTTCATTGCAAGCTTTTTGCTCATGATACTTGCGCAGATAAGAGGGATACTGTCTACGGTTCCCGTAGCATTTCTCAGCGCATACATTTTCTTATCCGCAGGGCAAAGCTCCCCTGTCTGAGATATTATTGAGAAATTTGTGTGCCTGAGTATTTTTTCAAATTCTGCCAGAGGAAGATCAGTCCTGTATCCTTCGATGCTTTCAAGCTTGTCGATAGTTCCGCCTGTATGTCCGAGTCCGCGCCCCGACATCTTGGCGACACATACTCCGCAGGCAGCAACTATTGGTCCGATTATAAGCGACGTCTTGTCCCCTACTCCGCCCGTACTGTGCTTGTCAGCGGTATATGGTATACTAAGCTTTAGTATGTCTCCGCTGTCGCGCATAGCTGTTGTAAGTGCAAAGGTCTCCTTTTCGGTAAGTCCGTTGAGGCAAACTGCCATAAGCCACGCAGACATCTGATAATCAGGTACTTCACCATCTGTATAGCTTTTCACGAGCCATGAGATCTCTTCTTCGTTAAGTTCCTGTGATTTTTTAGTTTTATTGATGATATCGATAATGTTCATGATCCACCTCCTATAAGTATATTTTACCATAAAAGATATAATAATTCAATAGTTTTTGTGAAATAAGACTTTATTTTTACAAAAAATTCATTATTACAAGAAATACTACAAACGGAACACCGAGTATAATACTGCCAAGAGTGTTGAACATATTGAGATGGATGTCCACTCCAAGGAAATATCCGTATTTATTTACGATAAACAAAGCTGCGCATCCCGTAACAGCTCCGATCAACAGCGACAGTATCTTTTTTTCGCGTCTGAAATAGTATATTACGACGACTAAAATGACTGCTGCACAGCCAAGTCTGAATATCATTTCCGTATCCATTTTTACCTCTCACATCAGTATATATCCAAGTGCGATAATGAGCTTTATATCAGCTCCTTCCTTGATAAGAAGGTACATCAGTACAGCTACAAGTAGCTTATCACTGTCTATGCCGCCGTCAAGCAGATCATCAAGTATGCTTTTCAGCGAACTGCCGGTTGACGATTGCAAACTTTTAGTTTTATTTTCACACCTCTTATCTTCATTGGGAGGGATATCTGCGGCGATATTCCGTGGACAGTTCTGGTATATCCGCATATTCTCGCAGCCGCGTTCTTTTCCGCCGTTCCTGTTATATACCGCCATCAGATCACCTCCCTAAATCAGATCAGTTCCTGCAACAGACCGCTGTCCTTTGCTATATTCCACATTGCCAGCAGCTTCATTAGCTTTATCGCCTTGTCCACACGCTTCTGCTTGTCTTCGCTGAGATGTGGTTTCAGTGCGCGGAGCAGGTCGGTATTCTTGCTGTCAGTTGAAGCTGCGCCCATCATGCTTGTCAGTTTAAGCACTGCGCCAAGATCCGGCTGTTCATCGGATTGTTTTTCTGCGTTATCTGTGTCAGAACTGCTTCCGTCCTCCGATACCAGCATCTGTGCAAGCTCGGACAGCTGTTTTACGCTTTCCTCGTCCGAGAGCAGTTCGCTGATCCTTTCCATTATGTCATCCACTTGTTTCTCCTGTTATTTCTTGCCGCCCGAAAGCTTCTCATACAGCGCCTTAGCTTGCGGCGTGCTCATCATTTTTTCTACCAGCTTGGGATTATTGACAGCCTGCTGGAATTTCGCAGCATCGTTTTTATTCATAGCAGAAAGAGCACTGTCAAATTTTCCCTCCTCAAGCTCTGAACGCAGCTTTTCAGGCGGAACACCTATCTTTTTACTGACAGCATTGAGCAGTCCTGTTATTCTTTTCGGGTCTATATTATTATTCATAAAAGCCTCCTTAGGGATAATGTACACAACTATTATATTGCTTTTTGCATCCAAATATGTTATTTAACGAAGCTTTGATCTATCACTTTACGCGCACATTTTAGTAAAAAATGAAAATATTCTTTCGTAACAGTTGATATTTTTGTAATTTTATGTTATAATACACTTATAATATAAACTGGGAGGGATCATCTTGCGAATTGTTGTTTTATCAGATACACATGGTAATTACTTCAATCTTGAAAGTATAATTCTCCGTAATACCGATGCTGACTGGATAATCCACCTTGGCGACGGCGAGCATGAGCTTGACAATTTCATCCTGTCTCACCAGAAGCTTGCTCCAAAGATAATACACGTTGCAGGCAACTGCGACTTTGATAGCCTCAGTAATGACGTTTTTGTACTTCCTGTCCTTGATCATAAGATCCTTGCCACCCACGGTCACCTTTACGGTGTAAGCGGCTCTCTGGACAGGCTGAAAAACCTTGCGCTCACCAACGGCTGTGATATAGTTCTTTTCGGGCATACCCATGTCCGCTATCAGAGCAATGAGAACGGACTTTACATAATGAATCCCGGAAGCGCTTCACTGCCTCGTGACGGAAAAAAGCCTTCCTTCGGTCACATTGACATCTCTCCTGCTGGAGTCGTTACCAATATAGTTGATGTCTGAACTCTCCCCTGCTTATATTCTATGCAGTAACCCGATTAATGTTACAAAAATCCCCTGAACTTTTATGTTCAGGGGATAGTTTTTTATTCCTTGCCGTCGGGGTGTTCCTCAGCCCAGATAACGCTGGGACGCTTCAGTGTACCATCATATTCATTGAGTCTTGTTATATCTGCTGATGTCACTTTGACACTATTAAGATCGATATCTGCTGTTACATCTATTGCGTCAACACCGTTTACATCATGAAGAACAGCGTGTACCCGGGAAGTTTTGTTTTCTTCATCATATTCCAGCATCTCAAGAGGAGCCATAATGTCACCGCAGTCGATATTTATATCATTATATTCTGCCCTGTCCTCAAGGTAGCACTGGATAGCAATTGATGACAGATACTCAGGCTGCATTCCTGTTCCTATGCTCTGTATCTTCCATTCACCATTTTGGAGCACTAAGGTAAACAGTTTCTGTGTGCCGTATTGTTCATTTTGCATATTATAATCGATATAGCGTGAAACTACTATCCTGTCCTCGCTGTTTTCGACTATCACAGGTTCGGAAGTATAATGCTCAACCCAATCGTCATGAGGTCTAAGGTAGAGCTCTCCGTTATAATCAATATAGACTCCACCGTTGATGCCATGAGCTGTATAATCAACCGTGCTGTCATCTTCGGGATCGGGTATATATAGGTCGACCTTGCTGCCGTTTTCAAATCCGCTTGCATCTCCGCCAAGATAGCTTACTACGCCGGCTCCATCTAAAGTGACACCGTCCTTATAATCAGAAGCCATTATTAAAGGCTCACTATAACCTTCAAATTCAATAGTGTCAGCAATTAACTCTTTGTAGTAATCGTAGATATCCTGACAGCTGTTGAAGCGCTCGTCGGTCACCTTGCAGAATGTACGCTCACCGCCGTATTTTTCTGACCATTCGGCATCAGAACTGTCATAGGTATAGAATGTTATGGTATCATTTGCGTCATACTCCACATCGCCGTATACAAGAATATTAGTTCTCTCGAGATAACCGTCTGTGTTCTCTATGGCGATAGCTTCATAATCATAATCTTCGCCTGCCTCAGATTCAGTAGCCTCTTCTGTTACCTCCTCTGTGAGCTCTTCGGTAACCGTTTCCTCCTCGCCTGCCTCTGTAAGCTGCGAGACGTTCCTGCTGTTCTTGTGGAGAAGTACACCTGTTGTTCCTATACCGCCTGCTATCAGTGCGAAAGCAGCTGCGATACCGACAAATCTGAGAGCGCCGTTTCCGCGGCGGACTTCTACGCCTGATACCTTTTCCTCAAACTCGTTTGTATTCTGCTTTATTCTGTTCTCACGTTTACTCATATCAAGTACCTCTTTTCTGCACCGCTCATCAGGTTCCAAGCGGTCTGTTACCTTTTTATAATCGTTCATATTCATGTCAGGAGCTCCTTTCCGAGAATATCTTTAAGCTTCTTCCTTGCACGGTACAGCTGCGTCTGAACAGCTGATTCCTTTGTTCCCGTGATACTGCTTATCTCCTTTACGGAGTAATCCTCGTAGTAGTATAAGTGAATAACGATCCTGTATTTTGTCGGAAGTGACATTACAGCGTGATAGACTTCGCTTTCTTCGGGAGTCTCATAGGTGAGACAGGCTTCATCAAGGGGTATCGAAGTCAATGAATACCTGTACCTCAGTGAGCGGAACATATCTCTGCACTTGTTCACGGTGACCTTCAGAAGCCAGCTTCGTTCCTTATCTTCACTTTCAAACTCGGCGCCGCCTGTGAATAGTTTGATAAAGACATCCTGCATTATATCTTCTGCGTCTGCCTTGTTCTTGCAGTATGAAAAAGCCATACGAAATACTGCATTTTTATTCCTGTCGTATATGTCCGCCATTTTGTCAGATCCCATCATGTCACTTCCTTTCTTCTGTATCTGTTGAAGTACTTCATATATAAAACGGAAAAGCTATACAAAATATCACAAAAAATTTACGGCGCCAAAAAAGCGCCGTATTTTTTAGGATATTCTCTTGCCCTTGCCTTTTTTTCGCTTTTCGATAGGCTGTTCCTTGCCGCCCATATCCTCGAAGATACGCTCCTCATCGGTAGGAGTATCGTCAACAAGCTCGGGATTGATCTCGCCAATGCTTGTATAGTAAGGGTTGATAACATATTTCTGTATCACAGGGTAGCTTATAAAGCAGTTCAGCAGGCAAATGAACGCCGCAGGAAAAAACGGTACAAGCAGCAAAAATACAGGGAAAAGATAAAACATCAGAAGTATCATTACTGCTATAACAGCAAGTGCTATAATGAAAGTGAGCAAATTCTGCTTCAGTGCCACAAATGCAAGTGCAAGAGAGTTTTTCAGCAGGTTTTTGAAGGATAGGCTGGTAGCTGTCATCATAAGGAAAATGTAATGATTCATTATTATAATGACAAGGAAAAGGCTGAATGTTATTACCATAGGTATGTACATGAGCTTTGACTGCGTCTGTATAGCCAGAGCAGGATATACATTCAGTGCAGCGATTGCGGAAAAAACGATCAGGCAGTCAATAAAGCCAATGACAGCCGCCTTTTTGAAGTTTGACTTGAATCCGTTGAAAAAGTCGCGCACTATAAAAGAATGTTTGTTTATCACGAAAAGCCTTATGACTTTTGTCATTCCTGCTGTTGCCGGACCAAATAGAACCATGAATATAACTATCATGATTATCATGGAAGCAACTGATACCGCATAATTATTCTTGAAAAGAGTCATTACAGGCAGCATCATTACCAGTGGAAGGAAGAAAAGCATATATATCAGATTAAGCTGCATCAGCTTCCAGAATTTTCTTCCGACAATATCAAAAAACAGCGCCATTCCCTTTTTCTTGGGAGCATATTTGGAGATACCTACTCCTGCGCTTTCATAATTCTTGGAAAAAAGACCCAATTTGAAATTCCTCCGTTTAATTACCGCTGACAGAGGTAAATAAAAAACAAATAACTCCGTCAGCAGAAGAGATTATTAATGACAATATAATAAGTACGAAATATTTTATCAGCCACAGCTTCAGTCCTCCCTTAACGGGGGATTGTTCACCTTTTCTGAAGCAGCGGGAAAAGATAAGGCATGAATTGTGTACATTCTCTCTGACTGAAAGAGCGGTGATCAAAGAAAAAGCTGCTGCTTTCGGCAGAACGGTTACTGTCACAGGTATTATCGCTGCAGAACCCATGGAAATATACATCGAAGATGTGGATATTCCTATACCTATCCCACGATATATGAGCAGGGATATCCCGAAGGGCTGTCCAACAGCAGATGCTCCGAAGAAAAAAGCTGCTGTAATGATCGCTGCTGAAAACAGAAAAGACCTGCCTATAATATAATAAGGATTTACAGCTTCGTAAGGTGTGAGAAAGTATTGATTTATAATACTATTGCCTGCACAGAATGGCACTCTTGCGAGAAATGCACCTATTGCTATTCCTGCGGCAATGAATACCATATATACCGACAGGCTTGTCCTTTTCTCTGATATCGTACTTATTTTCTTCATGAATATCATTCCTTTCACTGAAATGATATTCATGATACAGCTTATTTATGCTTATTTTGAAAGCTCGTAAGCTCTGTTTGTGCAGCTCTCACAGCAATTCTTAACAACATCGGTAAGATTGCCTTCATAGAGTCTGTCAAGACCTGCAAGAGTTGTTCCTCCGGGAGAAGATACCATCTTAATAAGCTCATCGATAGTATTTCCTGAATCGGTGATCATCTTAGCGGAACCTATGAGACTCTGTGTGAACAGATCTTCAGCTGCGGCTCTGTCAATGCCTACGGATTCAGCATAATCGATAAAGCCCTTTGCAAAGAGATAGATAAATGCAGGGCTGCTTCCATTGATAGCGATTATCTCCTTCATCTTGTCCTTAGGGATAACAGCTGCCTTGCCGCATATTCTGAATATATTCAGAACTATGTCAAATTCCTCATCTGTTACCTTATCGTTCCTTGAAAGAGCCGATGCTCCTTCGCCGAGAAGAAGAGGTGTATTCGGCATAACAAGTATTACCTTTGCATCGGGAATTGTTTTCTTGGCGATAAACTCGTCGCCAATGCCTGCTGCTATGGAAATTATGACGGTATCCTTGGTAGTATATGCCGAAATAGCTTCGAGAACTCCCTCGATGATCTGAGGCTTGACAGCAAGGAAAACAAACTTGCACTTTTCCATTATCTCCTTTTCGGAAGAACATGCTCCCACGCCGTATCCCGAGAGAGCTTCTACCTTATCTGTGCTCGGATCAAAGGCAAAAAGAGCGGTATCCTTGCCAAGACTGCTCGATGAGATGCCCTTCATGATAGCTGAGCCCATATTGCCTGCGCCGATAAAACCTATATTAGTCATATTCATAACTCCTTAAAAATTTATGTAATTCTAATTATACATCATTTTACACAAAAAAGCAAGTGAAATTTTTGTGATATTCAATGATAGAAAGCGTTTTTTGCGGCAATTATTGACATTATCCGACAGCAATGCTACAATTATTCTATCAGGGGGGATATGTTATGGATAGGAAGAAGCCTAAAAATAACAAAATTACACGTTATTCAAGCAGTGTGATCTACTATAAAAGCCTTTCATGCAAGGCAAGTATTTACGAAGACAGGCTTATTACAGACTATTGTTTCAGGAATAAGCTTTCAAAAAGTCTGTTTCTTACAGCGGCAGCAATGTACTGTATAAAGCATGATATCGATGTACATGAGGTGCTTGACAGCACGACCACCGCCGAGAACTTCAATTACAGAGATTATATGGATGATGAATATGATTTATAAATGTACTCTGTGTCCGCGAAAATGCGGTGCAGACAGAAGCAATTCAACAGGTATATGCGGAGCAGGCGGCAATGCTATTGTCGCAAGGGCATCACTGCATAAATGGGAGGAGCCTTGTATTTCCTACAAAAATGGTGCGGGCACTGTTTTTTTCTCGGGGTGTAATCTGCATTGCTGCTTCTGCCAGAACAATAAGATAAGCAATAAACTTTTCGGAAAAGTGATAACCGACAGACAGCTGGCTGATATCTTTCTGAGACTGCGGGACAGCGGTGCAGATAATATCGATCTTGTGACTCCTACGCATTTTGTTCCAAATATAATCAATGCACTGGATATGATAAAGCACAAACTGGATATACCTGTTGTTTTTAACTGCGGAGGCTACGAGCTAAAAGAAACGATAGATATGCTGGATGGTTATGTAGATGTATATCTTCCCGACCTGAAGTATTTCTCATCGGATATATCTTCAAAATATTCAAATGCGCCCGACTATTTTGAGTATGCCTCTGAGGCGATACTTGCAATGATAAAACAAGTTGGTAAGCTCACGTTCAACAGTGAGGGAGGGCTAATGAAAGGAACTGTCATTCGTCATATGGTACTCCCCTCTCACAGACATGATTCAATTAAACTCATTGAATGGATAGCCGACAATACTTCGCGTGATGATGTTCTTGTTAGCATTATGAATCAGTATACGCCATTTGACTTTATATCCGAGGAGTTCGGTGAGCTGAAAAGAAAGGTCACTAAAATGGAATATAATTCGGTCATAAATCGTGCAGCTGAGCTTGGAATAAATGGTTTCACACAGGAAAGAAGCTCTGCCTCCGAGGATTATGTACCTGATTTCGACCTTTCGGGTATATAAATAAGCCCGAAAGGAATTTTTTTATTTTTGTTGTCACAAATCGTGTCTCTCAGGTGTTATATGTTATGAAACGTTTCAAACGAGGTGATAAAATGACGCAGGAGAACTCAGAAAAGCTGAAAGCTCTCTATGAAGTATACGAACAGCCGATGTACAGAATTGCATATGCGGTTCTGCACGATCAGGGACTTGCCGAGGATGCGGTCTCTGAGGCTTTTCTCAGGCTCATAGGGAAACTCCACAAGCTCAGCGACTGTAACAGCGACAGGACAAAGAACTATATAATCAAGGTCATCAAGAGTACCTCCATCAATATCTACCGAAGGAACAAAAAGCGGTTCAATTCGGAGGTCGCAATAGATGAAGCTATGCAGATAGCCGATTCAAGCCAGAGTTCTGACAGGTCGGAAACCATCGATGAATTGCTTCATTCCGTGAAAGAACCTGATAAAAGCATTGTTATAATGCGCTGTGTAAAAGAGATGTCATGGAAGGATGTCGCTGAGAAGCTGTCACTCACCGAATCAAATGTACGAAAGCGTTTTGAACGTACGAAAAAGCGCCTGAAAGGAGAAATTAACGATGAAAAATAAGGGGCTTCCTACCTCGGAGGAATGGAATAATATAATAGATGAAGCTTTTTCATCGGACGAAAAACATGATTTCTCCGCCTTGTATGAACTGCGAAGAGCAGAGATACAGAAAGGAATTACCATGAAAACGACAACAAATCATATACAGAGACGTTACAGAGGCATGGTGGCAGCTGCTGCCGCAATAGTTATAGCAGCTCCTGCATCAGTATATGCCCTCTCAAAAGCACTTCCGACTTCCACTCCTGCAACGGAGACCGAGGAAGTTGAAAACATTGAGATAGCTCCCGAGAATCTTTCGGTTGAAGACTCGGAAGCAGAATATGATAAGCTGTATTACACAAAAGAAGGCGAAAATGAATATACCCTCAGGTTTACTCCAAAGGACTCTGAGACAGATGAAACAAGAAAATGCAATGTTCAGTATACATGGCTGCCCGAAGGATTCAGTGCCGATGTATCTTCTCCCGCTTTACTCCACAGATTTGACAAAGATGATGGAGGGGCTTTTGAAGCCTACTATTTCCGTGTGTATGAATCCTGTCCCGTTGAACAGGAGATATATCGTGTAGAAAACATTATTGATGTTTCAGATGAAGAAAAGAACGCTTTTATATTCTGCCGTCAGATCGGTGATGAGGATTCAACAGAAAGCACGTTATCAAAGAATATATGGATACACTTCAAAGGTACCAATTTTGTTGTAAGAATGGACGCCACAGGAGACATCTCCGATTCCGATCTCAGCAGCATTATTCAGGGGATGAAGCTTGTTGACGCTGCGGAATTTGAGGATACTCTCAGCTGGACAACATGGAACGAGTTGACTGAATCTGAGTCTGATGACAGCAATGCCCGTAAGGACAGCGACTCCAATACCTGTGAAGCAGAAGCCTTTGAGCCACTGCATATCGGAGATACGTTCACAGATACCGAGATCATTACAGATACTATCGAAAATAAGGTGGAGATAACCCTCAATGATGCATGGGTACAGGATAACTTCGACGGTATATCTACGGATCCCTGCGGTAATCCTGCTGATTACAGCAGCTTTCTCAGCGATGACGGAAAAATATACGAAACTTATGAATACGGAAATCTTGGTGACGGTGTAAAAACTGTCGATGAAATTACTGATACTATAACTGTACAGAAGAAAGTTATCGTTCTTGATCTGACATATAAGAATATCGGTGAGAATGATATATACGACGATATGGAAAACGGCCTCTTCGATTATCTCGTTGCCCCAGTTCTTATAAACAGTACAGAATGGGATGCAAACTGGCGTGTTCTCTATCATCTTGATGATAAGGTACAACTCAGCAGTGATAAGATAGCCGTCGAGGACTTCCTTTCTCTGGAAACCGATAACAAATCAGGCAAAAACCATATCAATATCCCAAAGAATGAGTCAACTCATGTAAAGGTCGCAATGATCGCTAATGCTGACGATCTTGATGATCTCTATGTTGACGTTACAGGCAGAGCTTTAGCATTCAATTCTATCTATGCTAATAAAGACCAGACTCCCCCTCCGCTTCTTGCAGTCGAGGACATCAATTAAGTATAAAAGGCAATACACAAATGTGTATTGCCTTTTTTCATACGGTAACGAGTCTTGTGACGAATATTTCGTTATCTTTGATATCGATTTTTATACGGTCTCCCTTGCTGAGTTCCGCATTTATCATCATACGGGCAAGTTTGCTTTCTACAAGCTCAGAAACTCGCCGTCTAATGGGTCTTGCACCATATCGCGCAGTATCCTTTGTATCTATGACTGCTTCTGCAACTTTATCGGTGAAGTTGGCTTTAATACCGACAGCTTCAGCGCGAAGCTTTAGTTTTTCAAGCTCTTTGCGGCTAATTTCAAGAAGCTCTGAGCGTTCAAGTGCTCCGAATGAGATCACCTCATCTATCCTGTTGAAAAATTCTGGTGAAAAACTTTTCCTGATGGCAGAAAGTGTCTTTTCTTCGCGGTCATTTGCGTTATAACCGGCAAAACCTAAAGAGTTAGAGGCAAGCACCTCCTCAGCACCTGCATTTGATGTCATTATTATCATACAGTTTCGGAAGCTGACCTGTCTCATCGTAGAATCGGTCACAATACCGTCCTCAAGTATCTGTAACAGAATATTCAGCACCTCTTGGGCCGCTTTTTCTATCTCATCAAATAGTACAAGAGAATAGGGCTTTCTTCTTACTTTCTCGCAAAGATTATTGTCACTGCTGTCGTAGCCTGCATATCCCGGAGGAGCTCCTATGAGCTTGGAAACCGAGTGCTTTTCCATATATTCTGACATATCTATTCTTATTATGTCCCTTTCTCCGTCAAAAATACTATCCGCAAGAGCTTTGGCAAGCTCTGTTTTTCCCACACCTGTTGCTCCGGCAAATAAAAATGATGCCATCGGACGACTGTGATCATGAAAACCCGACCTTGCTCTTATAACTGCTTCTGATACTTTCTCAATAGCTTTTTTATGTCCTATTACTCGTTCTGAAAGCTTTTGCGAAAGAGAGGCGAGTCTTTCTGCTTCTGCTGAGGTCATTCTGTTTACAGGAACTCCCGATCGATCAGATATAACAGTATAAATATCATTTTCTGTAAGTTCGGTCACTTTTGATATATTTATCGCATTATGCATTTCGCTGAGCCTTCTCCCGTTCATAGAAATATATTCGGTCTCCTGCTCGAGTACAGCTTCTGCATTTCGTATTTTTGCACCTGCACAGGCTTCATCAAGTATATCGATCGCCTTATCGGGAAGAAATCTGTCGGCGATATAGCGCTGAGACAGTTTTACAGCAAGTTCAATTGTCTTATCGGGGATAATTACTCCATGATATTTCTCGTAATTGTCTTTTAATCCCTTTATTATACTGATACAGCTTTCTGCATCAGGTTCATCTATCTTTACAGGTTGAAATCGCCTTTCAAGAGCATGATCCTTTTCAATAGATCGTCTGTATTCATCAAATGTCGTAGCTCCGATTATCTGAAGCTCACCTCTTGCAAGCTGAGGCTTCATGATATTAGCGGCGTCGATCGCCCCCTCAGCTGCGCCTGCGCCGACAATACTGTGAATTTCATCAATAAATATAATAATATTTCTTGCACTGACAGCTTCATCTATACACGCCTTTACTCGTTCTTCAAAATCACCTCTGTATTTTGCTCCCGAAAGCAAAGATGTAAGGTCAAGGCTGAAGATGTACTTGTTTTTCAGGCTATCCGGAACATGATTCTGCATAAAAAGCCGTGCAACTCCTTCAACAACTGCGGTTTTGCCCACACCTGCCTCTCCGATAAGACATGGATTATTTTTGTTCCTTCGCGCAAGTATCTGAAGGATCTGTTCTATCTCACGTTTTCTGCCTATGAGAGGGTCTGTTTTTCCGGTCTCCTTTATATCGGTCAAATTTCGTCCGTATTTGAATAAATTAGGATATTTCGAAGGTGTCGGACGCAGTGCATCCATCAGCTCTGAATTTGTTTGCTTGTCACCTATTATGCTGAGCTTTTTACATATATACTCCAGATCACCGCCGTTTTTCCTTATGATAGTGCAGGCTGTACAGTTGCTTTCCTTTATTATTGCGGCAAGTATATGTTCAGCCGACGCCCTTTTGTTTTCCTTTGAAGCTGCACAGCTGCAAGCCTTTTCAAGTATCCGCTTTGTAGAAGCGGTAAAAAATCTCTGATTAAGGACAGAAGGAGAGCCCTCGCCTACCAGTTCTATTATACCGTTTCTGCAGCTCTCGAAAGACATTCCGCCGTTTTTCAGTATGTCGGCTGCTTCGGAAGTATCCTCTCCAAGTATCGACAAAAGAATATGTTCGCTGCCAACATAGGTGTGCCCCATTTCTGATGCATACACAACAGCACCTTCAATTATATCAGCCGATTTTTTTGTGAATTTATTGTTATTGATCATATTACTCCTCCTTTTATCTCTCTATAATATTATGCCACTTAATTCATGCGATAACTGTCGAAATCGGGAAAGTGTATAGAACTGTAACACTTTTTTTCTCATGGCATACTATGTACTATGAAACGCAGAAAAGCGGTTCAAATACATCAATTCAAGGAGTTGTTCAATTATGTGTAATTCATGCTTCGGAGGAAATAACTGCTGGTGCATCATTCTTTTAGTACTTCTGGTGATCATTCTCTTCTCAGGCTGCGGCAATAACGGCTGTGACTGCGGAAACAACAACTGCGGATGCGGCTGCTGATAAAGATAAAAGGGACTGCACTTGCAGTCCCTTAATCTTTTTATTCAGCTTTAAGAAGCTTGTTCCTTCTGTTTGTGAGAAGCGGCTGTACGCCGTTTACTACACTGTCAGCTGTAACTGTTACCTTTGCTATACTTCCGTCAGAAGGAACAGTAAACATAGTGTTCATGAGAATGGTTTCAAGTATTGACCGGAGTCCGCGGGCACCTGTTTTCTGAGCGATAGCCTTCTTGGCGATCTCTGTCAGAGCATCATCCTCGATCTCAAGCTCTATATCATCATAGCTGAAAAGCTTCTTGTACTGCTTGATAAGAGCGTTCTTGGGCTCTGTGAGGATTCTTACGAGTGATGCTTCATCAAGCTCTTCAAGTACTGAAATAACCGGAAGACGTCCCACAAATTCGGGAACCATACCGAATTTGACAAGATCCTTCGGAACGACCTTCTTGAAAATATTATCCATTTCTTCCTTATGAGGCTTTATCTCGCCGCCAAATCCGATAGGAGCCTTTCCGATACGCTTCTGGATCTGTTTTTCAAGGCCGTCAAATGCACCACCGCAGATAAACAGGATATTCTTTGTGTTGATCTGGATAACTTCCTGATTAGGATGCTTTCTTCCGCCCTGAGGTGGGACATTTGAAACAGTACCTTCGATTATCTTCAGAAGAGCCTGCTGTACGCCCTCGCCGCTTACATCACGGGTGAGCGAGGTGTTCTCAGACTTTCTGGCTATCTTATCGATCTCATCGATGTAGATTATTCCTCTTTCGGCGGCCTTGATATCAAAATCAGCAGCCTGAATGAGTCTGAGGAGAACATTTTCAACGTCATCGCCGACATAACCTGCCTCTGTGATTGTCGTAGCATCAGCGATAGCAAAAGGAACATTGAGAAGCTTTGCCAGTGTCTGTGCAAGGAATGTTTTACCAACACCGGTAGGACCGAGCAGAAGAACATTGCTCTTCTGAAGCTCCACACCGTCATTTTCGGCAAGCTCCTTTTCATTTTCCTGACTCATTATTCTCTTATAATGATTGTAAACAGCAACAGAAAGAGAGATCTTTGCATCATCCTGTCCAATAACATATTCGTCCAGGAACGCCTTTATCTCCATAGGCTTCATAAGAGTCAATGAAGATACATCTTTCTCAGTTTCTGATTTCGCTGCCTTTCTGTGAGCTTTAGCTACTCCGGGTCCATAGAGCATTTCATAGCAGTAAGTAACGCATTCATCACAGATATTTGATGAACCAGCAGAAAACATACTGCGAACCCTGTTCTCTCCCTTGCCGCAGAAGCTGCACGATTTAAACGTTTCAGCCATTTATAACCCCTACCTTTTTGTTATGACCTTATCAATAAGTCCGTATTCGAGTGCCTCGTTAGCTGTCATATAATTATCACGCTCACAAGCCGCATGGATCTCCTCGATGCTCTTGCCGGTGTTGTTTGCGAGGATCTCTTCAAGACGGTCTCTTGTACGTTCAAGATTTTTAGCGTGGATCATAATATCGGTCTGCTGACCGCCGAGTCCGCCGCCGATAAGAGGCTGGTGGATCATGATCTCACTGTTGGGAAGAGCGATCCTTTTGCCCTTTGCACCTGATGAAAGGAGAAATGCTCCCATTGAAGCAGCCATACCGATACATATTGTTGATACATCGCATTTGATATAGTTCATTGTATCATATATAGCCATACCGGCAGTTACAGAACCGCCCGGGCTGTTAATATATAAAGAGATGTCCTTTTCGGAATCCTGACTCTCAAGATAAAGGAGCTGTGCAACGACAACGCTTGCAGTTGCATCATTTACCTGATCTGAAAGCATAATAATTCTGTCATTGAGCAGTCTTGAATATATATCATATGATCTTTCGCCTCTGCTTGTCTGTTCAACGACGTAAGGTACCAGTACGCTCATAGTTTATCGCCCTTTCTTTAAAAACAGTTGTCCCACAATAAGCTGCGGGACAACGATACTTTATATGCTAAATTTGTCGGAAAAGCTATTATTCAGCCTTTTCCTCTGCAACAGTGTTATCTACAACAGCGTTTTCCTTAACAAGCTCTACTGCCTTCTGAACTCTGAGGTCTGTAGTATATTCATCAAGAGGAATGAACTGTTTTACTGTCTCAACGTCAATGTTGTTTGCAGCAGCGATCTCGCCGAGACCGTTGTTGAGCTCTTCTTCAGAGATCTCAATATTCTCAAGATCTGCGATCTTCTCAAGAGCAAGTCTGAGCTTAACTTCGCTTACAGCTCTGTCTCTGTATGTCTCTCTGAAGGAATCCATATCCATACCTGTGTACTGGAAGTACAGCTTGAGATCCATACCCTGCTGTGCGAGCTGCTGCTCGAATGATCTCATAAGAGCATCTATTCTCTGCTCATACATACAATTAGGAATAGGAGCATCTACCTTGTCGATAAGAGCAGTCATTACAGCATTCTCAAAAGCTGAATCAGCCTGACTTACAGCAGCTTCTTCGAGCTTTGTCTTGATATCATCCTTATACTCGGCAACTGTATCGAACTCAGTAGCATCCTTTACGAGGTCATCATTGATCTCGGGGAGCTCCTCGTAGCTGATAGACTTGAGCTTGCACTTGAATGTAGCTTCCTTGCCGGCATAATCAGACATCTGATAGTCCTCAGGGAATGTTACATTTACGTCGAACTCATCGCCGATGTTGTGGCCAACGATCTGATCCTCGAAACCGGGGATGAACTGACCGCTGCCCAGACGAAGAGGATGATCCTCGCCCTTGCCGCCTTCAAATGCTTCATCACCGAAGAAGCCTTCAAAATCGATAACAACTTCATCGTCCATCTGAGCTGCTCTGTCATCAACAGAAACGATACGAGCGTTCTTCTTTCTGATGATCTCGATCTGCTTCTCGATATCCTCGTCTGTGATCTCCTTGACTTCCTTGGGAGCCTTGATTCCCTTGTAGTCAGAGATCTCGATCTCAGGCTTTGTAACGCATACAGCCTTGAGCTCAACGCCTGATTCCTTATCAATGGAAGTAACTTCTACATTGGGTCTGTCAACGAGAACAAGACCTGTCTCCTTAACAGCAGCGTCGATCTCGGGACCGAGCAGTGAGTTGATAGCGCCCTCATAGAATGCTCCCTCACCGAACTCTCTCTCAGCAAGCTTTCTTGAAACCTTGCCCTTTCTGAAGCCCTTGATCTGGATGTTCTTCTTCTGACGCTGATATTCCTTCTCAACAGCTGCCTCAAAAGCAGCAGCGTCGATTGAAATTACTAACTCTGTAGTATTCACATCTGTTTTGTTTGATGATTTTAAACTCATATTGATACGTCCTCCAATATTTATATAACATACTTGGTATATTATACCACATTTCCAAAATTATTTCTACTGATTTTTAACACTTCTGCATAATGCACAAATCACAAGACTTTTTCAGGGATAAACTGTAAATAATCCCCTGCAATAAGATGAAAATTGATGTCATCATAGGTGTTTTTTACGCAGAGATCATGTGCTGAGCGTCCGTGTATATGACCATAATAGCAGTCTTTTATTTTGTAGCGGTACAATACCTCAAGGATGTCGTAATTGAAATTTGTGGCAAAGATGGGCGGATAGTGCAGGAAAACGATGGGTTCCAGTTCAGCTGCCAGAGCTGACTTTATTGAAGTCTCAAGGCGCTGTACTTCCCTTTTCAGAACTTTTTCGTCCTGAGTCTCTCCGGGCATATTAACCCAGCCTCTTGTGCCGCATATTCCGTATTTATCATATTTATAGTGGTTGTTATGCAGGATTTTTATGGAGCTGCAGCCCTCAGCTGCAAGAAATTCCTCCATTTTACGCATAGTAGTCCACCAGTAATCGTGATTACCCTTTATGATTATCTTCTCGCCGGGAAGCTCATCGATAAAGTGAAAATCAGGAGCTGCTTCCGCAAGGGACATACCCCATGATATATCTCCCGGAAGTACAATCGTGTCATCTGCTTTTATAAGTTCGAGCCAGTTTTTCTCAATCCGCTCCTGATAATCCTGCCACCCAGGGAAAATACTCATTGTCTTCTCGGGATTGCCTTTACACAGGTGCAGATCGGCAAGTACGAACAAGCTCATGCTTTATATGCCCAGTGTTCTGAGCACATAGTCCTTCTGGTCTGCCTTATCGATTACATCGCTGAAGCGCTCGGGCTTGTTTCTGAGGTCAGCCAGTGCTGCAGGAACAGGTATATCAGAGAGCTGAGCGATCTTATCTACCTTATCATATTCGTCGATATCGGACGCCTTGCCCTCAAGAGCCTCAAGAACAGCAGCGCTAAACTTGTACGGACTTGCTGTGGAAGCAATAACTGTCTTTGTAGTGTCGCCAGAGGTCTCCTTATAATCCTTGTAGACCTTTACAGCAACAGCTGTGTGGGTATCACAGGTATAGGAATATGTCTCATATACAGAGTGGATGGTAGCCTTTGTCTGACCATCATCACAGAAGCCTGCAGCGAACTCTTCCTTGAGCTTTTTCTTTACATCATCATTTACTTCATATCTGCCCTCTGAAGCAAGCTTGCCGAACCACTCTCTGATAAGAGCATCGTTGCGGTCAGTCATAAGATAGAGAAGTCTCTCGAGATTGCTGGAGATAAGGATATCCATTGAGGGAGATACTGTTGCATAGAACTGTCTGTTCCTGTCATAGATACCTGTGTTGATGAAGTCAGTGAGAACGTTATTGATATTTGAAGCACAGATGAGCTTGTTGACCGGAATACCCATGTGCTTTGCATAGTAAGCAGCAAGGATATTACCGAAGTTTCCTGTGGGAACAACAATATTTATTTTATCGCCGAGAGCGATCTCGCCATCCTTCACAAGCTCTGCGTAGGCAGATACATAGTAAACGATCTGAGGCACAAGACGTCCCCAGTTGATAGAATTTGCGCTTGAGAAGATCATTCCGTTATCGTCAAGAGCCTTCTTCACATCGTCATTTGTAAAGATAGCCTTTACACCATTCTGGCAGTCGTCAAAATTTCCCTTGATAGCGCAAACGCCTACGTTTGAGCCTTCCTGAGTCTTCATCTGACGCTTCTGCATAGGACTTACTCCGTCCTCGGGGTAAAATACAAGTATAGAAGTACCTTCAACGTCCTTGAAGCCTTCAAGAGCAGCCTTACCCGTATCGCCTGAAGTTGCAACAAGAATAACTATCTTCTTGTCCAGCTTTATCTTCTTGGCAGAGGTTGTAAGGAAGTATGGCAGTATCTGAAGAGCCATATCCTTGAAAGCACAGGTAGGTCCATGCCAGAGCTCCAGCATATATGTGCCGTCAAAGAGATGAGCGATCTCAGCGATACTTTCGGTTTCAAAATTCTTTGTACTGTAAGCATTATCTGTACAATAGTGTATCTCGGCATCGGTAAAATCAGTGAGATATTTTGAAAACACATAAGCAGCTCTGTCAGCGTACTTCATGTCGCCGATAGCCTTGATCTCATCAAGTGTCAGCTGTGGGATACTCTCGGGAACGAAGAGTCCGCCCTCGGCTGAGATACCCTGAGTAATAGCTTCGGCGCTGTTTACCTTGACATCACTGTTTCTTGTGCTGTTATAAAACATATTATCACCCTTCAAAATATGAAATTGTAGCCTGTTGTATCATAGGCATTTATAATATAATCAATGCTGAGCACCTTGCCTGCGTCGATGATGACTTGTGCGACATCAAATCTCGGCTGAAGCATATTCGGGTGCTTACAGCAATAATCAGCGGCAGTCTTTATTATCAGACCGCGTTTTCGCTTGTTGACAGCTTCAAATCCCGAGACCATACTGTCAGGCTTGCGGGATTTTACTTCAACAAAAGCGATATAATCACCGTTTTCAGCGACTATATCTATCTCGCCGCCTTTGATCCTGTAATTCCTTGCGGCGATATTATATCCTCGCTCGGTAAGATAAGTACATACACTTTCCTCTCCGAGCTTTCCTATTTCACTTTTCGTCATATAGCTTTTTTAAAAATGTCCTGCGGTGTACATCTGATATGCCGTATTCCGCAAGCTTTTCGTAATGCAGTGCAGTTCCATAGCCTTTATGCTTACCGAAGCAGTACTGCGGATTTTTTTCATCGAGCTCACGCATATAACGGTCTCGTGACACTTTTGCCAGTATAGAAGCAGCCGCAATGGAAGCTGAGACCGCATCTCCGTGAATAACATAGCGGCTTTCGCATTCAAGCTCGGGAAGTCTGTTTCCGTCAATAAGTGCAAGATCAGGTTTCACGCCAAGTCCTTCTACCGCTCTCCTCATGGCAAGCATGGTTGCCTGAAGGATATTCAGACGGTCGATCTCTTCAACGGATGCTGTTGCAATACAGTAGGCGTCGGCCTTTTCTATTACTTCATCGTACAGAAGTTCTCTTCTCTTTTCAGAGATCTTCTTGCTGTCATTGAGATAATTGATAAGGACATCATCATTGAGAATGACGGCTGCGGCATATACATCACCTGCAAGAGGTCCCCTGCCTGCTTCATCAACTCCGCAGAACAAAGGATATTCCCGACGAAGCTGGGAATCGTATTCAAAAAGTTCCTTGTGGAGAATGATCCTTGCCATTACTGCTCCTTCTGCGGAGGAGCTTCAAGAGTAATCCTGCCAAGCTTTCCGCTTCTGAACTCGTCCAGCACAGTTATAGCTGCACGCTCGGTATTTATTTCACCGCCGGATATCATCATGCCGCGTTTTTTTCCGACTTTTTCAAGAAGATCAAGACCTGTCTCCTCATCTGAGAGCTCGATCTTATATCTTTCTGTAAGAGAATTAGGATAATTCTCGGCAAGATATGACAGCAGCTTCATTGCAAGAGTTTCTATATCAAGTATATCATCGCTTATAGCACCTGTAAATGCCAGCCTTACAGCAACACTCTGATCTTCAAATTTAGGCCATAGTACTCCCGGCATATCAAGGAGTTCGGTGTTATTATCCAGCTTTACCCACTGTTTGGTTCTTGTAACGCCGGGCCTGTCCTCAACTTTTGCTCGCTTAGACCCTGCTAACTTATTGATAAGAGACGACTTTCCGACATTTGGGATGCCGACGATCATAAGTCTTATAGCAGCTCCTTTCATGCCGTTCTTTTCACGCTTATCCATAAGCTCTTTCAGTACAGTGCTTTTCAATGCAGGCAGAATGGACTTCAGTCCCTTGCCTGATTTGCAATCTACTGCAAGAGCTTCGCTGCCGTTTCTTCTGAAGTAATTTATCCACTGCTGAGTTGTTTTCTCGTCAGCAAGATCGCTTTTATTTAGCAGAACCAGTCTTGGTTTATTCTTTGTCATATGATCCATTTCGGGATTTCTGCTGCTGAGCGGAGAACGTGCGTCTACTATCTCAACAACGGCATCGACCAAAGAGAGAGTAGATGCGATCAGTCTCCTTGTTTTTGCCATATGTCCCGGAAACCACTGGATCTGTTTCATGTCGGTATTATCCACACTTGCCTCCTGACGGCGTTTATTTGACTTTGCCGAATTTATCTGTGGGAGCCATCCTCATGATCACTTTTCCTTCTACGTCCTTTACTGAGACAAAGCCAAGCTCAGAGGAACGGCTGTCGAGCGAATTTCTTCTGTTGTCCCCCATAACAAAAAGATAGCCTTCCGGAACTTTTACAGGATATTTGCCTGTGAAAGCACCTTCATCAAGGTGCGTGAGGCCGCTTGCATAATCCTCGCGAAGCTCATTGCCGTCAACATACACCTTTCCTTTGGCAAAATCAATATTCACAGTCTGCCCTTCTGCAGCGATAACTCGTTTTACAATGAGCTTTTCAACAACATTTTTGACAGTTATATTCCCGTTTTCATCAAAAGTAACTGCTTTATCGGTGTCAGCGATGATAATATCGCCTGCCTTTTCCGAAAAGCATATCTTGCTGACTAAAACGGTATCTCCCCGTGACAGAGTGCTTTCCATTGATTCACCATCAATAGTATAGGTTGCAAAACAGAATGTAAATACCATGCTCACCACAAAGAATGTGATGAGCAAAGTTTCAAATAGACCGATGATCTTTTTGATCATTATTTATTTTTGAAGAAAAGGAACTTGAATTCCTTTATAGGTGAATACTTAACGATAGCCTTTCCGTAGATCTGTTCTTTCTTGATAAGACCTACCTCGCCATTACGGCTGTCAGCTGACTCGCGTCTGTTATCTCCCATAACAAAGTAGTATCCCTCAGGTACTGTTATGGGGAAATTGAAGTTTCCGCCGTCGCTTATGACGGTCTGTCTGATATAAGGTTCATCAAGAACCTTGCCGTCTACGATGACCTGTTCTTTATCAACATCAAAGTCGATGGTCTGACCCGGCTCTGCAATAACTCGCTTGATAATGCATTCCTTCAGACCTGAACCGGTGATATCCTTTTCAATAACCTTGCCGTTTTCGTCAAGGAAATACGCCATATCGTTATTGATAACGAGAATGTCTCCGTAATGAGGACCTGTGTATACAGTTGTCATGAAAACCCTGTTACCGTCGAAAAGGGTGTTATTCATAGAGCTTCCGACTACATTTACGGGGTGGAGAAGATATGTAAATATCATGATTATGACAAATACAGTAAGCAGTGTTGATTCGACTATCTCAATAACATCATTGATAAAGTTGCCTTCTTTTTTCTCTGCTTTTTCTTCCTCTTCTTCTTCCTCTTCGTCGCCTGACTCATCATCAGCGGCTTCATCATCGGTATCGTCATCCGCAGCTTCTATAAGCTCTTCAGCTGCATCTTCAATATCTTCAACAGCTTCGGCAACCGCCTCTGTTTCTGTGTTTTCTGTAGTGTTTTTTGTTTCGTCAGCCATAATGCTGCCTCCAGACTTTCTTAATTATAAAAATGTAGCAAAAAAGGGACTTTAAGTCCCTCAAGGAAAGAAGATGAGTCAGCCGAGACAAAGTCGGCTGAACTCAGTCTGCAACCTGTTAGCGGATCTGTTCCTTAACCTTAGCAGCCTTACCAACTCTGTCTCTGAGGTAGTAGAGCTTAGCTCTGCGAACCTTACCGTATCTTACGACCTCTACCTTGTCAACAACAGGAGAGTGAAGAGGGAATACTCTTTCGATACCGCAGCCGTGTGCAACACGTCTTACAGTAAAGGTCTCGCTGATTCCGCCGTGCTTCTTGGCAATTACAGTACCCTCGAAGATCTGGATACGGCTCTTATCGCCTTCCTTGATCTGAACGTGAACCTTAACGGTATCACCTACGTTGAACTGCGGAACATTTTCCTTCATGCTTGATTCGCTGATTAACTTGAGTGCATCCATTTTATTTTCCTCCTAAAATTTCCGAACATTCTTACCTGTCCCGCAGTGTACCGTTCAGCATTCGGCATACGCAGGAATAAATAAAGCGGCGCTTTGAGCGCTCGGGCCCATTAAATGAGCAGCAGGCAGCGGACTATCCGATTTAATGTCTTTCGGCATTAACCCTCATTCGGGCATAAAATGTCCGAACGGATTTCAAATGCTTTTATATGATAACATACTTTGCAGAAAAATGCAAGTGTTTTCACGAAAAAATTTCATTATTTTCGCAAAAAATTCCCGTGCGGCGTATTTTTTCAGCCTCAAAGGGCTCTCCCGCCATATTCCTGAGTGCATCAATGAAGAGTGTTGGGTTGAAATTAGTCTGAGTCCCTGCAGGCAGCCTTATTGCCATATCAACGGAATTACCGGTCTTTTCGCAGACTATTACCTTAATAGACGGCTTTATATCAACAGTCTTGATGCCTTTTTTCGTCTTCTTGTCGATAAGTATCTCGGGCTGAGCGAGCAGAGCTTCCACATCGCTGAAAAGTCTGTCTGTATCGGCAGCTGTAAGAGAAAAACTGTATTCCGCTTCGGTGATCGCGGTTATCTTCTGCTTTTGCTCGGCGACCTTTATTATTTTCATCCCCTCCGGCATTACTGCATTTAGCCTGTCCCTTATCTCGTCAAAAGGCATTTCTTCGTTAAGATTGAAGTCCAGTATTTCGCAGCTGCTCTCGAAGCCGAGAGAAAGTGCCAGAGCGAAAGAGTAATATGGATGCGGATTGAAGCCCTCTGTGTACCATATAGGAAGTCCCGAGCGTCTGAAAGTCCTGAGCATACAGCGGTTCAGGTCAAGGTGAGAGATGTATTTTGCGCGGCCGCATTTTTCAAATGTTGCTCTTACACGGATCAAAAGCATTCCCTCCCGACTTTTTTATTGACTCCGCAGCCTGAGCATCTCAGACGGCAGTTAGGCGTTGTTATTGATTTATGGGCAGTTTTATTTTCGCGGATAAGGAACTCCTTGCTGACAAAATAGTCAAGATGATCCCATGGGAGTATCTCATCGTACTCAAATCTGCGGTTTGCATAAAAAGAAGTATCTATCCCGCATTCGGAGAAGGCTTCCATCCATTTCTCAAAGTTGAAGTATTCATCCCAGCTGTCGAACTTGCAGCCTTTTTTCCATGCGGTATATACTGCCCTGCACAGTCTTCTGTCGCCCTTGGCGAGAATAACCTCAAGCCGGCTGACTTCCGGGTTGTGGTAGCTGACCTTGATCTTCTTGGTCTTGACAGAGTCCAGAAGCAGCTTCTGCTTATGCTCGATCATTTCCTTTGTATCCTGAGGCTCGAACTGGAAAGGGGTAAAGGGCTTGGGAACGAAAGTTGCACAGCTTATGGATATCTGTACTCCCCTGCCCTTGGGACGGTTCTCTATACTATAATAAAGGTCGATTATTCTGTTAGCCAGATCGGCGATACCGACGATGTCCTCATCGGTCTCTGTGGGAAGTCCCATCATAAAATAAAGCTTTACAGAAGAATAGCCTCCTTCAAACGCAATTCGGCAGGTATTCATGATCTCATCTTCCGAAACATTTTTATTAATAACATCACGAAGTCGCTGTGTTCCTCCCTCAGCTGCAAATGTAAGACCACTCTTTCTGACTTTCTTGATCTTTTCAAGGAGGGCCTCAGAGAAATTATCAACTCTCAGTGACGGAAGAGAGAGATTTATCCTCTCACTTACCGTATAATCAAGAAGCGCAGTCAGCATAGGATCGATCTCCGAATGATCGCTTGTGCTGAGGGACGCAAGAGAGACTTCATCGTACCCCGTATTTTCGCAGAGACACTTGACTTCCCTGCATATCGTATCCGTATGTTTTTCACGGAATGGTCTGTATATAAAGCCTGCCTGACAGAAACGGCAGCCGCGTATACATCCGCGAAGCACCTCGACTGATGCTCTGTCCTGAACTATTTCAGTAAAAGGAACAACAAAATTATCCGGGTAAAAAACTTTATCGAAGTCCTTGATTATCCTTTTATGAACAATTTCCGGCGCTCCGTCGGAAATCTCAAGTTTGTCTATAGTACCGTCTTCTTTATATATAAAGTGATAAAACTTCGGAACGTAAACACCTTCGATCTGAGCTGCTTTGCGCAGAAAATCATCTCTTGAAGCTCTCTGCTTCTTCATCGCTGCGTAAAGATCCATCAGTTCAAGGTTTACCTCTTCGCCTTCGCCAAGTATAAAAATATCAAAAAAGTCTGCGAGAGGCTCAGGATTGCATACGCAGGGGCCTCCGGCAACAACTATCTGTGTAAGCTCCTGCGTTCTGTCAGCAGAGAAGATCGGTATACCTGCAAGATCAAGCATAT
Source organism: Ruminococcus sp. (assembly GCA_017519145.1). Classification (GTDB taxonomy): domain Bacteria; phylum Bacillota; class Clostridia; order Oscillospirales; family Ruminococcaceae; genus Ruminococcus. The sequence continues at coordinate 90,324 of JAFWTA010000030.1, read as the reverse complement.
TCAGCACATTGGTGTATGAGAGCTCATACTGCATAGTAAAGCCAATAAAATCAAAATCCTTTATGGGATCAAGGCTTTCGAGTGCGTACAACGGAATATTATTCTCGCGCATTATAGCCTCAAAATCCTCTCCGGGCGCAAAACAGCGCTCGCACCAGTAGTTTTCACGCTCGTTTGTAAGGGAGTACAATATCTTCATGCCAAGATGTGACATACCGATATCGTATGTATCAGGGAAGCAGAACGCAAATCTGACATCCACTTTTGATTTGTCTTTGATCACGCTGCCGACTTCACCGCCGATATATCTTGAAGGTTTCTGGACCTCAAGAAGATGTTTTTCTATTAAATCTTTCAGCATATTTCCTCCGAAAAATCTCAAAATCGTTTGTCCGCAGGTATCATCGCGGAAAAATCACCATATCGTCCGCTCCATCCGTCAGGCACAAAACTCTCGAAGTTTTCGGGCTTAGGATAAACGGAATACATTTTATTACTGTCAAAATCAATGTAGAGAGAAGGTTCGTAATCTACTTTCTTATCATCGCGTGCCATAGTCCTGAGCAGTCTGAGCTCATCTGCGGAGTATCTGCATTTGAACAAATGCCCGAGAAAATGGCTTGCGGTATCCTCGTTAAGTACCTCTATCCCCCATCTTTTAGAGCAAAAGTCCTCGTAACTTCCAATTTCACGCTCGAAGTCTTCATAAGACCTGCCGCTTCGCGAGTAAAGAGCCTTCCATATCCTGTAAAGCTTCTCATAGTCCATTTTCCAGAGATTTTTCGGTGCCACATACCACTCGAAATGCTTTCTGAATACCACGGCAACTATTATGTTTTCCTTATATTTCGGCAAAACCTTCGCTAACTGTTCCATATTTATCAGGAAGCTCCTTTTCAAAACATATCATATCACATAATTTAACACCCGCTTCGATTATCGGGTGATCATAGTTATCAATGAAAAAATTCTTGATAACGCCGCTTCTTATAAAGCCGCAGTGCTCATAAAACGGCACTGTCAGCGGACTGTCTCCTGTTCCGACGGTAAGTCTGCGGAATGATCCCGCAAATTCATTTTCAATGAAAGAGATCATTCTTTTTCCGCAGCCTGAACGCCTAAAAACAGGAGAAACAGCTATATTTTTTATCTCAAGAGTTCCGTTACCTTCATCTGTTACAACGCAGACCGCTATGACATTATCGTCATTTTCCATCACAAACAGTCTGCCGCGCGAAAGATACTTGAGGATCATATCCTCCTGTTCGTCTCCGATAAGGAGCAGATCCATATATTGTTTTTTATCTTTAGTTTCCTCGAAAAACTTTATCACTTCATGCTCTCCTCAGAAAAACGCATCGGCAAAAAATCCGAGAGCTTATAGGCTCCGTCTGACAGGACAACCGTAAATTCATCACCGCAAAACTCGCTGAGGACTTGCAGACAGGCTCCGCACGGAAAACATGGCTTGGAGAAATCTCCGCTGCCGCTGCCTGCGACCGCAATGGCCCTGAACTTTGTACATCCATCGGACACTGCTTTAAATACGGCAGTTCTCTCTGCGCAGTTAGTAAGAGAATACGATGAGTTTTCAATATTGCATCCTGTGTAAAGCTTTCCATCGTCAGTCAAGAGAGCCGCTCCAACGGAAAAACCGGAGTATTTTGAGTATGCTCTCTCCGAAGCCTTTACGGCTTCGCGAAACAGCTCATCATTGGTCATGACACTCACCTTCCTTTGCCTACCTTGTGCTTCCTGCCGTCAGGTGTCATTATATATGTATTCTCGAGCTGAGCAGCAAGATTGCCTGTAACTGCTCTTCTGTATTCGTTCCTGAGCTCTGTCTGCTCAGCCTTTTCGGCATCTGTAAGACCTTCTGTCTTGGATTTGCGAGCAAGCTCATTGATGCGGTCTATTTTTTTCTGATCCAAATCTAACACTCCCTATACAATATTATATACATTGTAACATGAATTCGCATTAATTTCAAGTATCATACTGGATTTTTGCGGCAGAATATGTTATAATAATTAAACACTATTGCTTATAAGGAGAAACGGCTATGAAATATGCACTTGTAACAGGCGGCGCAGGAGGTATCGGAGAAGCGATATGCCGTCAGCTTGCCGCCGACGGTTACACATTATATATTAATTATGCTCATTCTAAGGAAAAAGCCGAAAGAATTGCTTCGGAAACAGGAGGAACTGCTGTATGCTTCGATGTATCACACAATACCGAGGTGATTTCAGCGGTTACTGAGATCGGGCGCATTGATCTGCTTGTAAACAACGCAGGAGTGTCCGAAATAGAACTTTTTACCGATACATCCGAAAAAAGCGCAAATAGGATACTTGATATCAATCTCAGAGGAACAATGAACTGTACAAGAGCTGTTCTCCCTGAGATGATAAAATTTAAAAGCGGAAATATCATCAATATTTCGTCAATGTGGGGACAATGTGGCGCTTCATGTGAAGTGGATTACTCAGCATCAAAAGCAGGTGTGATCGGTTTTACAAAAGCTCTAGCCAAGGAGGTCGCTCCTTCAGGGATAAGAGTAAACTGCGTATCTCCCGGATTTATAATGACAGAAATGAATGCTCACTTCTCGGAAGAAGACCTTGAACTGATCAAAGAAGATATTCCGCTTGGAATATTCGGACAGCCCCGTCATATCGCTGACGCAGTTTCCTTCCTCGCTTCCGGGCGGGCGGAATACATTACCGGACAGATCCTTGCTGTCAACGGCGGAATGGTCATATAGGAGGCTTATATCATGAACGACAGACTTAAAAAGCAGATCGATTTCTTTCTGGAACTCGATAAAATGAAAAATCTCTACCGTCAGACCTATGTTCTTCATGAAGACAGAAAGGAAAATGATGCAGAACACAGCTGGCATATAGCTGTAACTGCCTTACTTTTAAGCGAATATGCCAATAAAGAGATCGATATAAATAAAACTGTAAAAATGCTGCTTATCCATGATGTGGTAGAGATAGATGCAGGAGATACATACTGCTATGATGCGGATGGTAATTCCACTAAAGCAGAACGTGAAGAAAAAGCAGCACAAAGGATATTCGGACTTCTTCCGGATGACCAGAAGAAAGAGTACTACTCTTTATGGCGTGAATTCGAGGGCAGTGCTACAAATGAAGCAAGATTTGCTGCTGTTATGGACCGCATACAGCCGCTTCTCATGAATTATACCAAGGAGGGTATCTCATGGAAAGAACACGGGATAGCCAAAGAACAGGTTCTCGGCCGTAACGCTGATTACTTCAGCGAGTCGGATGAACTCGCTGCGCTTATAAAATCGGTCCTCGACGACGCTGAAAACAAAGGCTGGCTGAAATGACGCTTAGTCAAAATACACAAATTTCACCTTATTATTCAGTACACTAATACTAATGCGCCGAATTTCGTGAACAAACAATGATAATTCCGTCGAAATCTTGAACTTTTTTCGGTATTATGCTATATTTATTATAAGTAACCAAGCCAAATTATACTTCAATATAAATAAAAACTATAAAGGATGATGACAAATGACAAAAAAGTCCAACGTGAGCGATAAAGAAACAGCTTTAAAGACTGCTGAACCGCTCATGAAAGACGTGAGCGATCCTATCGAAGCAGCTCTCGAGCCTGAAGCACCAAAGAAAGTGCGTTTCCCAAGATTAAAGAAATTTAACGAAAAGCGAAATGAGAATACAACTAAGTTCAGCAAGTTCAACACCTTCCTGATGATAATATTTCCCGTGTTTATATGCAGTATGGCAGAAATAACACAGTCCAAGTACTTTACCTCCTACTTCAAGTTCTGGACTGAGAGGCCCACTGTTCTTGTGTTTGATATACTGCTGACAGCTGTATTCTTCATCTTTTTCCTTGGCATTTTCAAAAAAGGCTGGATAGCTATGGCTGTTCACAGCTTTATTTTCATGGCTCTGAGCACGACAGAGCTTTTCAAGTACGGCACCAACGGAAATCATCTGATATTGTCTGATATGAAGCTGGTGAGAAGTGTCAAGAGTCTTACATCTTTTGCATATATCAAGATAACACCGCAGCTGATACTCTACTATGCAATCGTTGTCGCCTTTGTTCTGATAGCAATGTACTTTAACCCAAAATTAAATGCGACTCCCATAAAGCGTGTTACAGTTTCGTGCGCCTGTGTCCTGCCTGTTGCAGCTCTAATTGTTCTTCCCGGTTTCTACAATCCTGTTTACAGGACTTTCAAGCTGGATACCACAAACGCAACAAATACCTTTATTCTCAATGAAAAGTTTGACAAAAACCATTTCCTTGCTTTTCTTATGCAGACTGCAACAGAGAGTTATTCAAACAGACTGGTTGTACCCGAGGATTACAGCGAGGAATATATCGATCAGCTCATGAACATCCCCGTTGATACCAATGAGGATTTTAACGGCGGAAAAAAGCCCAATGTAATTGTTGTTATGAGTGAATCCTACGCTGATTTCCGCGTATTCGATCAGCTGGATATCGACAAGAACTGCTACAAATACTTTGACAAAGCTGCTGCTGAAGGAAAAGGCGGAACAGCTATTACCCCTACATATGCAAGCTGGACAGTAAGATCTGAGTTTGAGCTTCTTTTCGGTCTTCCCGTAAGAGGACTCAATACTCCGAATATGCCTCAGCGTGAGCTCGCAGACCGTGAGCAGCCTGCACTCGCCCAGTACTATAAGAGCTGGGGGTACAAAACGGTTTACGTTCATCCTTTTATGAGTGGCTTCTACAGCAGAGCAAAGATCTACGGACATTTCGGCTTTGAGAAAATGATCTATCACGATGATCAGGCAGGTTCGACCGACTTCACTGTGCCTGTAAAGCATTTCGGTACTTATGTTGATGATGCAACTGTTTTCGACCAGATCATATATGAAATAAAAAATTCCGACAGACCGATATATCTGCATACAACTACAATGCAGAATCATCAGCCGTACAATCAAGGTGAGGACCCCGATGATGAATTCGGCAATTATCTGACATGGATACAGCATTCAAACGAGGGGCTGAAAGAATTCCTCGCCGAACTCAAAGAGATAGATGAACCAACTCTTGTATTTTTCGTCGGCGACCATTTCCCTTCTCTTCGCGGAGAGACAAGCGTTTATAATCAGTTGGGACTCAGCGGAGAAAACTGCACACCGCTTTATCAGCAGAAATATTTCTTCTGGAGCAACTATGACGCTGATTTCTCGTATATTCCCGATCATGAAACGTCATTCTTCTATATGCCTTATGTAATACTCAATATCATCGATGCCCCAAGAGATGCGTTTATTGAAAAAATGAACGGCTTTATGGAGTCCGAACCTGTTTATTCTTCTGAATATAACAGTGATATTCCGAGAAACGAAGACCTTGATATTATAACTATCGACCGAGTAATAATGGAAGAATTCTCACCTTCGCCCATTCCCGAAGATGAACTGTCAACACATAATTAAGGAGAGATTTCCAATGAAAGAAATAGCTAAAGGGCTTACAGGTACATCCGAGCTTACCGTTTCGGATAAGGATCTGGCAGTAAATGTCGGAAGCGGAAGTCTGGAAGTACTTGCAACTCCAGTAATGGTAATGCTTATGGAAAAGGCTGCGTGCAGCTGCATTTCCGAGTACCTTGAGGGTGATGAGACCACTGTGGGCACCGAGATGAATGTTAAGCACATCTCGGCAACTCCAAAAAACATGAAGGTGTGTGCTGAAGCTGAACTAATTGAAGTTAACGGACGCGAGCTCATCTTCTCGGTCAAAGCCTATGACGAGGCAGGAGATATCGGTGAAGGAATGCACAAGAGATTTCTTGTTTATGGTGAGAAATTCACTGCAAAGACATATTCAAAGCTATGATAAGAAAACGGCTTTACCATTTGGTAAAGCCGTTATTTTTTTATTTAGTTTTCGGTGATCTTTGAATCATCGGTAAATGCTGCTGCATGTTTACCGTTTATACCTTTCTTTTCCTGAAGTGTAAGTTTGACCTTGATATCTTTATCATTCCTGCAAATTGTCAGCGTAATAGTATCTCCTGCTTTATGCTGGTTCTTTATTTCATTGAGCTCCTGAGCGGTCGTTACAGGCTCACCTTCAATATCAATTATTACATCTCCGACTTCGATGCCCGCAATATCAGCAGCACTTCCTGCATGAACAGTACGAACAAGTACTCCAACCGGAATATCGAAATATCTGGACTGAGCCTCGCTGATATCATTCGTATTGATGCCGATCTGAGGTCTGCCTGTTACATAACGATAATTGATAAGGTCGTCTATGATGACCTTTGCTTCTTTCATTGGTATCGCAAAGCAAAGTCCTTCGACACTTGCGCGATTGCTGCTGTAGCTTGATGACATTTTGGCGGAATTTATGCCAATTACCTGTCCGCAGCTGTTGAGAAGCGGTCCGCCTGAATTACCGCTGTTAATAGCAGCATCAGTCTGGATAAGGTTCATCTTTTTTTCGTTTATATCGATCTTTCTGTTTAGAGCAGAAACTATACCGCTTGTAACTGTACCAAAAAGATCAAATCCGAGTGGATTTCCTACAGCGATGACCAGCTCTCCTACCCTGAGCTCATCACTGTCACCGAGAACAGCAGGCTTCAAACCTGTTTCATCGACCTTTAGAACTGCTATATCGGTATCAGGGTCATAAGCTACTATTGAAGCTTCATGCTCGGTCTCATCACTGAAAAGTACCGAAACCTCTATTGCTTCACCCGCGTTATAGTCTACATCATACACAACATGAGCGTTTGTAACGATATATCCGTCATCAGAAATTATGAATCCGGTGCCTGTACCTCTGAGCTGCTGAGTCTGTGGAGTGGTATTCCACCCCCACATACTGAAAGACTGCTGCTGCTCAAACTCAAATGTAGAAGCAACACCGACAACGGAAGGCATAATAGAATCAACAATATCAGGAAGCGGTTTAGCGTCAGAACGGGAAGCAAGTTCGATAAGGCTTGGCATAGGCTCGTCCTCACTGCCATCATCTGTTTCCTGCTGCTTTAAAACGGTCTTTGAGGGGCTTCCGGAGAACTCCGCAAGCTCGTCCCTTGTATTATTCAGAAACTTATAGACATGAACTGTAGCTGTTCCAAGTATAACGAGCGCGAGTACAGCGGCGATACATTTAAGGACAAAATGAGGCTTTTTCCTCTTCTGAGCAGCAGATGAGTTTTCGGAAGTGTAGGTGAATGACTCCGAATTGCTTTCATTTCTTTTTATATCGCCATATCGTTCAGAACTGTATTCTGAATGATATGAGCTTATTTCATCTCTGCTATCGGAACTAAAAGGATCTTTATCATTATAATTATCCGACATACCGCTCATCCTTTCACATAATTTCTCACTATATTATATTATAAGCATTTTTGTGATAATTATATGATAACATAAGGAAAAAATCGCTGATTTATTAATTATATATTTGTTATACATAACAAAAGCCCCGACACATGTCGGGGCTGTTTCTATTCAATTGTATTAAGTGACTTTCATCACTTGGCTAAATTACCCTTTGGACTCACCCTTTCGGATCAGATTTTAAATGTGTACCTCATTTTCATTGTACATCATTCCTTTAAATAAAGTAATCAAGCAATGTAAAAATTCTCCATTGGAATCACCTATAAAGATGTATTTATCCGGTATCGCATCACGCATCCGAATATCATGCAAGTTCATAAAGTAATAACCTAAATTCTCATTGGACTCAACCTTTACTTAAGATTTTTCGCAATATATCTAAAGACTTATTGTCGAAATTTCAGATAACTCTGTATCCGTTAACTTTGACATGAAGCCGTTCAGATCAGCAATACGTCAGCTTTATGATCAGATATACAAGCATTTATTGAGCTTTGATCACTGGAACAAGCACGAAGCCTATATTCCCTTTTACTTTTTGTCCGATCACTCAGCAAGCCCGCCGGCTTCACGATGCTGCTTTGAATTTCCTTCCATTGGACTCACTCTCCCTTCCGCATAAAATCATTTACATTGAGGCTATGCCCCAGTCCAAGTAAATCTAGCTTGGAGGACTCTGTTGAGCTCTCCTTTTCTCTGTCTATATAATACCACATCTTATGTGCAATGTCAATAGTTTCCTCTCATCTTTCACAATATTTTAGTACAATTCGGCGTTAATACCAAACAAGAGTAACTCTGATTGTTCTTTTTGACAACAAAAAAGAGCAAATGAAACAGTGAACTGAAAATTATATGAAAACTATTGCAATAAATCAAAAAAAGAGGTATAATATATTTGTATGCCGCTTTGGCAGATCTCGGTGTGCCGTATACCGTAATTCGGCAGGCTCTTTTATGAGCCGGGAGAAAACATGGCTAAAAATAAAAGTATCAGAAGGATATCAAATAAAAAGCGCGGAAGACCTAAAGTGCGTTTCAGCATTTGGGGACTTCTGCTTATTTTCGTGCTTTCTTTTGCTACATGCTTTGTATTATATATGGTAGCTGCAAATTACAATGATGATTTCTTCTCGGAAGAGTTTGATAAAGTTGTTATTGAAGAAAAAAACGGAAAGAATTCTTCGGACAGTAATAAAAACAGCAGCAGCTCAGACACGGAAGACAGCAGCATTAACACGATAACCAATCCGATATCGCAATCAGAAGCCAAGGAGCCGTCCTATCTGAGCGAATGCTGCCTTGTGACTGACAGTACGTTGCAGGATATGGGAAAATATTCTGAGCTGAAAGATATCATATCAAGTCCCGAACTCAGCGCAGCGAACTGCAATAATGTTACAATTGAGTCGTCATACGGTGCCAAGACCGCGTATGAGATCATACAGATCAAAAAGCCCGAGACTATTTATGTAATGCTCGGAAGCGATATTGGAACTTCTTCTGTTGATGACATGATATCAAGCTATACTGAACTTATAAAAAATGCAAGAGGATATCTTCCAAATTCCAATATTTATATAATGCAGCTTCCTCCTGTTCGCGATGATGATCCTGTTGTTACCAACAGTGATATAAATGAGTTCAACACCAAACTGCTTACGCTTGCAAATACTAATAATGTCTATTGTATAGATATCAATACAGCGCTCAAAGGTGTTGACGGTAAAATCTCTGAAGAATTCAGGGACGCAGAGACAGGCATGCTGACAGAATCCGCATACAAAACCATCGCTGATTACATACTTTGTCATACTGTATAATTTTTAGGCCGACCACTATATATAGTGGTCGGCTATTTACATTTTGTAGACCCCTTTTAAACGCCGAAATATCGCAAAAATCAATTTTTATAAATGATTTATGCACAATTATCACAATTATCAAGTTGTTTTCTTCTCGTTCATTGTCTATACTTCACATTGACAAGCGTCTCCGAATGCTATATACTATACATTAGAGCAATTGAAAGACAGATACTATATATTGTGTTTGGAGGTATGATAAAGAAATGATAATCCACATTATCAAAAGAGACGGACGAAAGGTTCCTTTTAATATAGAGAAGATAGCAAACGCGATCTTCAAGGCTGCTCAGGCTCGGGGGGGCACTGACTTCAATGTGGCTATGGATGTCGCAGTTGAAGTTTGCAGACTTTATGAGGAACAGAATCCCGGAAAAACTCCCACTGTTGAAGAAATACAGGATCTCGTCGAGAAGGTTCTCATCGAAAAAGGACACGCAAAAACAGCTAAGGCTTACATTCTCTACCGTTACGAGCGTACACGCTCCCGTGAGATGAAGACTAATCTGATGTGTGTGCTCAACGAGCTTACCTTCAGCCCTGCAAAAGACAGTGACATAAAGCGCGAAAACGCAAATATAGACGGCGATACAGCCATGGGCACCATGCTCAAGTACGGTTCTGTATCCGCAAAGGAATACTATGAGATGTACGTCCTCGAGCCTGCACACGCAAAAGCTCACCGTGAGGGCGATATACATATCCACGACCTTGATTTCTATACTCTTACAACTACCTGCACTCAGATCGATCTGAAGAAGCTCTTCACTAACGGCTTCTCCACAGGACACGGCTTCCTCAGAGAGCCTAACGATATAGCAAGCTATTCAGCTCTTGCCTGTATTGCTATCCAGTCCAACCAGAACGATCAGCACGGCGGTCAGAGTATCCCCACCTTCGATTATGCAATGGCAGAGGGCGTTAAGAAAACATATGCTGCAAGATATACACAGAATGTAGCAAGAGCCCTTTCACTTATCGGCGGTGTGGAGAACGAATTTGAAGCGGTGGATAATATAAAGAAAGAAATATCCGAAAACTTTGGTCTGAAGCCTGTTCTTGCACACGATAACGGCTACCAGGAAAAGGAAATGGAACTGCTTCTCAAGTACACAGATAAGGAAACTGCTGAAAAAATTCAGGCTTTCGCCACAAGAAACGCCGAGAAGGAAACAGACAGAGCTACTTATCAGGCTATGGAGGCGCTGATCCACAACCTTAACACCATGAACAGCCGTGCAGGTGCACAGACACCTTTCAGCTCCATAAACTATGGTACAGATACAACTCCCGAAGGAAGAATGGTCATCAAGAATGTTCTTCTCGCTCAGGAGGCCGGTCTCGGTAACGGCGAGACCCCTATCTTCCCGATACATATCTTCAAGATCAAGGACGGTATCAATTACAATCCTACCGATCCCAACTATGATCTTTTCAAACTTGCCTGTCGAGTTTCCGCGAAGAGACTCTTCCCTAACTTCTCGTTCATCGACGCTCCCTATAACCTTCAGTATTACAAGGAGGGCAATCCTGATACCGAGATCGCTTATATGGGCTGCCGTACAAGAGTTATAGGCAACAATTATGATCCCTCAAGAGAGATCGTTACAGGCAGAGGAAATCTCAGCTTTACTTCAATAAATCTTCCCCGACTCGCCATAAAGGCTGACCACAATGTCGGTCTATTCTTCGAGATGCTGGAAGAAAAAATGGAACTGGTCATCGACCAGCTCATGCATCGTTTCAAGATACAGTCCCAGAAGAGAGTGAGAAACTATCCTTTCCTTATGGGTCAGGGCATCTGGATCGATTCCGACAAGCTTGGTCCCGACGATACAGTTGAAGAGGTACTAAAGCACGGAACTCTTTCCGTAGGTTTCATCGGTCTCGCTGAGACTCTGAAGGCTCTTATCGGCGCTCATCACGGCGAAAGTGAAGAAGCACGCGAACTCGGTCTCGAGATCGTTACTGCTATGAGAAAACGTCTTGATGAGGAGTCAAAGAGAACAGGTCTCAACTTCTCTCTCCTTGCTACTCCTGCAGAAGGACTCTCAGGCAGATTTGTCCGTATGGACGCTAAAAAATATGGTATCATCGAGGGCGTTACAGACCGCGAATACTATACAAACTCATTCCATGTTCCTGTTTACTATCCTATCAGTGCTTTTGAGAAGATAAAGATAGAGGCTCCTTACCATGAGCTTACAAATGCAGGACACATCAGTTATATCGAGCTTGACGGTGATCCCCTTGAAAATCTTAGCGCCTTCGAGAAGATCGTTCGCTGCATGAAGGAATCAGGCATAGGCTACGGTGCTATCAACCATCCTGTAGACCGTGACCCCTGCTGCGGATACACAGGAATTATCGGCGAGACTTGTCCTTGCTGCGGCAGAAAGGAACATTCCGACAATGTCGCTTTCGACAGGATACGCCGTATCACAGGTTATCTTGTAGGTACTCTTGACCGTTTCAATAACGGAAAGCGTGCTGAGGAGCATGACCGTGTAAAGCATGACGTGTGATCAGGTGATTAAATGGAACTCAGAATTGCGGGAACTGTCAACGATTCTATCGTTGACGGCCCCGGAATAAGATTTACGATATTTGTTCAGGGCTGCCCTCATAACTGCAAGGGCTGTCACAATCCACAGACTCACGATTTTAACGGCGGTACTCTTACCACTACCGAGGAGCTTCTTGACAAAATAAAGAGCAATCCCCTGCTTGACGGCGTGACGTTCAGCGGCGGAGAGCCTTTCTGTCAGGCTGAGGCTCTTTCTGTACTGGGCAAAGAGATCAGAAAGCTCGGTCTCAACATTGTAACATATACGGGCTATACTTTTGAGAAGCTTTATGATGACCGCGAAAAAAATCACTGGCAGGAACTTCTTGAAGTGACTGATGTACTTATCGATGGTCCCTTTATTCTTGAACAGAAGGATTGGGAGATAAAATTCCGCGGAAGTTCTAATCAGCGCTATATTGACTGTCAGAAAAGTCTTGCTGAAGGTCATGTGACCGAAGCAGAACCATAAAAAAGAATCCCGAAAGTGATATACTATCACTTTCGGGATATTTATTTATCAGAAAAGATTTTGGGTATAAAAATCCGCCTTGCCGTCATATAGTGCATAAAACCCGCACGAAGCAGGTGGGTAAACGCCCTTATGCTTCTCGCTCCCTTCTTCCGCAGGGCGGGAGGTCTGCAGTCCACATACGGAGTCGAATTCCCTTGGATTATGTGTTGGATTATAAAAACTATAATTACCCGAACAAGGCAGAAATTTTCTTTTTCTATATATATTATAGCAGATGATTTTCAAAAAATCAATAGCATTTCTATGTAAAATTATTAAAATTTGGTAAAAATCAGTCTTCCAGTGCATCCTGAAGGCGTTCCATAAAAAATCTTGATACTGTCTCGAATTCGTCGTCATCATCTATGGATGCAAGTATCTCCTCGCCATCTTCTTCGATAGACTTCAGAATTACCAGTTCACAGTCACCGTTAAGGAAATCATCATCTTCTACTGCAGGAAGCATTGCAAAATACTGCTCTCCTTCTATTTCGGCAACGTCAATAAGCTCAAACTGCTTTTTGTTACCTTCCTCATCGATCAGCTCAAAAAGATCGGGAGTATATTCGTTCATTTCAGACATAGTTGTTTCTCCTATCCGGCATACGCCTTTTATGTATATATTATACACTAATACTCTGCAAAAATCAAGTGGTAAAGCATGGTTTGCAGCTAATACGAACTTTTTCCGGATTATGTCTTGAATTATTTCCATAAATAGATTATAATATTAGTATAGCTTAAAAGGAGGGATATATTATGATCCATTGCGGAAAGCAGATGCTGAGAGGTTTTTTCAAGATCGAGAAGCGCGGTATACCGTCCAAAGGCTCATCTCTTGTGTATCCCGTTTCCACATTTTATGACGGTGACGAAATGCTTTGTGAGGTACCTGTGGATACTACACTTGGATATTACTGCTCTGAATGCGGTATGCTGATAGGTGTATTCCCTGTCACCCACCCCACCGGCTTTGCGGGCAAGTTCAATCAGGATATAGATGACAATATCGACATCCTGCCAAAGAAAGTTTGCCCCGAATGCGGAGCCGAAATAGATGTGGACTATCCAAGATGTCCGTTCTGCGGTCATCTCTATGAGGCAATATAATGATATTAACCTGCTTTGCAGGCTGTAATAAATACATAACGGAGGTTATACATATGACTTACAAAGAAAGTTTTATAAAGTTTATGGTGGACTGCGGTGTGCTTACATTCGGAGAATTCACTCTCAAGAGCGGAAGAAAGGCTCCTTACTTTATAAATTGCGGAAACTATAAGACAGGCGCACAGCTTGCTAAGCTCGGCGAGTATTATGCTGAATGCATCAATGCAAATAATATTCCTGTTGATACTCTTTTCGGTCCAGCATATAAGGGCATTCCGCTGGCTGTTTCAGCAGTTGTTGCTCTCAGCAATAAGTTCGGTATTGATGTTTCCTACTGCTTCGACAGAAAGGAAGCAAAGGACCACGGTGAGGGCGGTATGTTCGTAGGAAAGACTCTTGAAGACGGCGAAAAGGTCGTTATCATCGATGATGTAATGACTTCGGGCAAGGCGCTCAGAGAATCAATGCCAAAGCTTATGACAGCTGCAGACGTTAATGTTACAGGTATGGTCATCACTGTTGACCGTATGGAAAAAGGCACGGGAGAACTTTCTGCTGTTCAGGAAGTAAAGCGTGACTTCGGCGTTATTGTATATCCTATCGTAACTATGGAAGATATAATCGACGCTATCAGAAACGATATTGTTCCCGGTAAAGAATACCTTGACAAGATGCTTGAATACAGAGAGACTTACGGAGTTAAATAATGAAAAAAGCCTGAGAGTTCATCTCAGGCTTTTTATTATGCAATTACTTGAAAATAATAATAAGGAACTGTGATACAAGTACGACTGATATAAGTGCCACAGGATATGTTGCTGCGTATGCTGATGCAACATTTTCCGTACCTGCTGTGCTGATGAGAGTTCCGAGAGCAGGTGTCGAAGTCATGCCGCCTGTGATAGAACCGAGGTTGTTGAGCAGACTGAGCTTCAGAACATACTTTGCGAAAAGATATCCTATGATCATAGGGATGATAGTCATTACTATACCATAAACAAAGTATACAGCATCGAAATACTGTACAAACTTGGCTCCGCCTGATACTCCCGCACCGATAAGGAAGAACATGAGTCCCAGCTCACGGAATACCTTTAAGGTGGAATCCTTCGGTGTTACGGAAAGTTTTCCGAAGTGTCCGAAATGACCAAAAATAAGGGATACAAGCAGACATCCGCCTGTGGTTGAAAGTGAAAAATTACCGAACTTGAAAGAACCAAGAACAATTCCGATAACAGCTGCAAGTGCGAAAGGCATTATGCCAAAGCTGTCCATCTCTATAAGCTTTTTCTCACTTTTCTCCTTCACATTTTTACCGGATGTGGGAGCAAGAAGCTGACGTTCCTTAGCCATATCAGCTTTTGTGAGCTTGGGGATTATCTGTACAAACAGAACCACACCGATAACTCCGAATATGTAGGCAATAGCATATCCTACGGATACAATGCTCTGAAGATGGTCTGTCTGTACTGCATCCTTAGCTGCGGAAAAGCCGGGAGTACTTGTGAGTGCGCCGGAAAGTATACCGGTGAGCATAGCTGTAAACTCTTCTGTTGACAGATCGGTGAAGTTCCTGCCGATCATTATACAGCCGGCACAAGCAAGTCCTCCGCTGAGGATAATGATTATCGCAAGGAGAACATAGGATTTGAAGTTTTTCTTGAAGTTGCCGAAGAAATTAGGTCCTGCAATAAAGCCAACAGCTGTCACAAAAAGAATAAGTCCGAGATTGTCAACTATTTTCAAGGCATTTCCTACAAAGTCTGTGTTTATCTCATCAGAAAGCTGTTTATAGAAGATACATCCATATATGAGGGCGACAATAAAAACGCCAGCTGTTCCGAGAGATATACCTTTAATAGTTATTCTTCCGAGAATATATCCCAGAGCAGCAATAGCTATTACTGATATCATCAGGAATGAAACGCCGTGAATAGAAAGAATTCCGTTGAAAAAATCCATTATTTATCACTTAACTTTCTTTTATTAATACATATTTCGGGACGCCGATCAGGCGTCCCTTTTTAATTATTTCTTTCTTGCATAATGAGGGAGAAGCATAGGTGAAGCTGTATCGCCTGCAACACCTGCTGCTTCAAGTTCCTTGTTGAACTTCTCGATATGTGCGAGAGTGAGTCCCTGAGGCTCAGAGGTCTCCTTTGCCTTGGCGGAAGCGTATATACCAGCGTTTCTGCCGAAAACAATAACATCAAGGAGAGAGTTGCCCATAAGACGATTGCGTCCGTGGATACCGCCTGCAACTTCACCTGCTGCATAAAGGTTCTCAACACCTGTTGCACAGTCATCGGTTATATCCAGACCACCGTTCTGGTAGTGAAGTGTTGGATAAACGAGTATCGGTTCCTTGCGGATATCGATGCCGTACTTACCGAACATTCTCATCATAGCAGGTATGCGCTTTTCAATGGTTCCCTCTCCATGGATAAGCTCTATCATAGGCGTGTCGAGCCAGATAGCCTTACCGAGATTTGTCTCTATGCCCTTGTCACGAGCGGTACACTCACGGATAATAGAAGCCGCGGTAACATCTCTGGTCTCAAGGGGGTGCATAAATACATCACCGTCTATGTTAACGAGCTTAGCTCCCAGTGAACGAACCTTCTCTGTAACAAGAGCACCGAATATCTGCTCGGGATAGCCGGTTCCGGTGGGATGATACTGAAGTGTATCAGCATAAAGGAGTTTAGCACCAACTCGATAGCCGAGTATAAGACCATCAGCAGTTGCACCGTAGTGGTTCGATGTGGGGAATCCCTGATAATGAAGTCTTCCTGCGCCGCCTGTGGCAATGATAACTGTCTTTGCTCTTGCGACCAGAAGTTCCTTAGTCTCCATATTCATAAGAACAGCTCCGGCAGCCTTACCATTCACGTCGAGGATTATTTCAATTGCAGCTGTGAAATCGATAACAGGTATACCGCGATTGATCACCTCATCACGGAGCGTACGCATTATCTCAGCACCTGAGTAGTCCTTGGCAGCGTGCATTCTCTTTCTAGAAGTACCACCGCCGTGAGTTGTTACCATTGTGCCATCGGGTTCCTTGTCGAACTCTACGCCCAGCTTGTTGAGCCACTGGATCGCTTCGGGAGCCTTTGTTACCAGCTTCTTTACAAGCTCGGGCTTTGCCGCGAAGTGTCCTCCGCCAAAAGCATCAAGGAAATGGATAGCAGGAGAATCATTAGGCTTATCAGCAGCCTGGATACCGCCCTCTGCCATCATTGTATTTGCATCACCGATACGAAGCTTTGTAACGATCATTGTCTTTACACCTGCCTCGTCAGCCTCGATAGCTGCGGAAGCACCTGCACCGCCGCCGCCGATGATAAGCACATCTGTATCATAATCGGGAGCTGACAGGTCTACGTCAGCGGCTGATATCCTGCTCTTGCCCTGAAGAAGTGCAGCAAGCTGTGTAGGGACCTTATCGCCCTTGTTAACGCCTGCTGACAGGACTGTGAATTCGTCCTGCTTGTAATCGGGGTGAAAATGAGCGAGAAGATCGTCCTTTTCCTCCGCAGTCATACGTCTGGGTTCGAGAGCTGCGTTCTCGGCTCTTTTTTCTGCAACTACCTTTGCAAGTTCGTTAAGTTTTTCGATCTTGTACATCTTCTCTCCCCCTTACTTCTCTATCTCACGGTGATTGTACATATCCTTGATCTCGTCAAGGTTATCTACAGCCTTTGTCATCAGCTCAGCTATCTTTTCATCAAAGATACCCTCGTTTATCTCGTTTACCCTGTCTGTAAGATGTCCGCACTCGGGAGCGATATACTTACCGTTAAGGCGTCTTGCGAGCATAGCTACCTGAGGATGAGAGATGCCTGCGGGACAGCGTGATGAACATACGCCGCACATTACGCAGTCAAAGCTCTCCTCTGCACACTTGTCGTATTCGCCTCTCTGAGCGTATGCGATATACTGCATAACATTGAGTTCCTGAGTACAAGCCTTTGTACAGGCATTGCAGCCGATACAGCTGTATATCTCGGGATAGAGCTGCATCATGATCTGCTGAGTGGGCTTTATCTCCTCGATATTGTATACTCTCTTTTCAAGCGGAAAGAAAGGAAGTGTAGCAACGTACATACCCTCCTGTATCTCAGTCTGACAAGCGAGACATCCGTGAAGCTCTATCTCTCCCTTTATTCTGTATATGGTAGCGCAGGCACCGCAGAAGCCGTTACGGCAGCCGCAGCCTCTTACGAGCTCATATCCTGCATATTCCATAGCTGTCATTATTGTAAGACCTGCAGGCACCTGATATCTCTTGCCGAACAGGTAAACATTCAACATATTATCCATGCGAAATTCTCCTCCTTAATATTCATCAGGCAGCTCATCAAGCTGATCAAACCGGAAAACAGGTCCGTCCTTGCAGACGTACTTGTTGCCGATATTGCAGCGTCCGCACTTTCCTACAGCACACTTCATACGAAGCTCCATAGTGGTATATACCTGAGTCTCAGTAAAGCCGAGCTCCTTGAGCCCTGCAAGAGTAAACTTGATCATTATCGGAGGTCCGCATATAAGAACAGTTTTACTGATTGAAGGATTGAGTTCCTTTACATAATTAGGAACAAATCCGACATGACCGTCCCAGCCGTCCTGAGGATTGTCGATAGTGAGGTTGACTTCTATACCGTCATCAGCCATCCACTCGTCAATTATCTCCTTATAATCAACAAGATCGTCCTTTGAACGTGAACCGTAAACTATCTGCACATCGCCGTAATCAGAACGGTTGTCACGAACATAATTGATAACAGAACGGAGAGGAGCGAGTCCGATACCGCCTGCGATAAACAAAAGATCCTTGCCCTTGAGGTCTGTCTCAACAGGGAAATGATTTCCGTATGGTCCGCGTATAGTTATCTGCTGACCTACGTCCATAGCGTGGAGCCATGTTGTAAGGCAGCCGCACTTCTTTATGCTGAACTCCATAAAGTCCTTGTTTGTAGGAGAAGATGTTATTGAAAACATACCCTCGCCAACACCGGGAATAGAAAGCATTGCACACTGTCCGGGCATATGTTCAAAAACCTTGCCTCCCTCGGGAGAAACTACTCTGAAGGTCTTTACGTCCGGAGTATCCTGTCTAATGTCGGTAACTACTCCTATGTAAGGTATCAATGTATCATTATTCATCACTTTACCTCCAATGCTTTCATTACCTTGACGATGTTCATGGAAATAGGACACTTTGATAAGCATCTTCCGCAGCCTACACAGCCGAACTCGCCATTATTATTTGCAGGGAAATATACGAGCTTATGCATAAATCTCTGGCGGAAGCGCTCAAGCTGAGTGAGCCTTGGATTTCCGTGAGCCATCTTCGTAAAATCGGAATACATACATGAATCCCAGCAGCGGAAACGCTTTATGCCATGACCCGTGTTAAAGTCCTTGATGTCATAGCACTGACAGGTAGGACAAACAAAGGTACAGGTACCGCAGCCGAGACAGCTCTCTGAAAGCTCTCCCCACTTATCGGAATTAAAGTGCTCCATCATGCGGTCGCCGCCAAATGATTCGGTAGAAAGACCAGCAAGAGGAAGCTTTTTAAGTATACTTCTGGTTTTTTCGCGTACTTCATCAAGTTTTGCGGTATCTCCGTCTTCAAGCATAGATGAAATAGAGCTGATGAATTTCTCGCCTTTTTCATTATGAGCCTCAAAGAAAAGACTCTCACCGTCGCTCCAACAGGCAGCGTCGCCCTCGGGAGCTGTTGCGTCTATGCCGAATACTCCGCAGAAGCAGGTCTCGGAAGGACGGGTACAAGCCATTGTTACAACAGTACCATGCTCGCGGCGTGTCTTATAGTAGCTGTCAACGGGCTCTGCGAGAAATACCTTGTCAAGAATAGTGAAGCTTCTGGCATCACAGGCGCGAACACCGAAAACTACAAAATCTTCGGATTCCTTGCGTACATCTATGACTTCGATGTTCTTTCCTTCCATTTTGAAGTCAACAAGGTTCTCAGTCTGCGGGAAGAAGAAGTCCTTTGCGCTTCTGACTGTATTAAGGGCATTGCTGAGCTTCATACCGCTCTCATACTTTCTGTATGCAGCTGAACCGTCCTCGCGGTCTGTGGGGATGTACAGTGTCTGAGAAGCTGAGATAGCCTCAAAGAGTTCATCTAACTTATCAAGTGATATTTTCAGCATTACTCAACTCCCCTTTCATGAACGATACTTGCTTCACAGTCATCGGTCTTATAATCATTGAGAGGAGCTCTGGAGGTAGTGTCCTCGCCTGCCTGATAGTTGCCGTACAGAGAATTGATGTCCTTGATAAACTTTCTGTTGAGCAGATGAAGCGGTATATTCTGAGGACAAACTCTCGAGCACTCGCCGCAGTCTGTACATCTTCCTGCAACATGGAAAGCACGGATTATATGGAACATATTCTCCTCGAAGCTGTCAGCGGGAGCTTTATTCTCAACACCTGAATTAGGATTATCGAACACGCACTTTTCACAAGTGCAGGCAGGACAGACATTTCTGCACGCATTGCAGCGGATACATTTTGACAGCTGCTCTCTCCAGAAGTCATATCTCTCCTGAGCTGACATATTCTCAAGCTTCTCTACCATATCGAATCGATTTGATTCGAGGATATCACCGTCTTCGCCGATAAGCTCGTCGTACACAACGTGCTTTTTGCTCTTGCAGCTCTCGCACTTTGTGCTGAGTGCTTCGTAATAAGGCATTTTCTCCTCACCGTAAAGCGTATCGATTACAAGCGTGCCGTTATCATTCTTTGCACCGAGTATTCCTGTGATGCCCTTAGCTTTTATCTTTTCTGCGTCAAGCTTGGGCCCACCCGGGATTCCGATGATATAAACATTATCGCGAACAACTCTGTGCTCTTTGGTAAGCTGATTGAAGCTGTAAGTATCACAAGGCTTCAGAAAAGCAAGGATCTTGCCATCCTTTTTGCTCTCTTTTACGAGATACTTTGAAACATTTGCTGCCGTAAAGTCGTCGTATACGAATTCAGCATCGATCTCTTCGGCAGTTTCAAAAATTGCGGGAGTAACATCGTATACGAACTCTCCCCTTTTCCAGCCGATGACACGGTTTACGGTGCCGTCAGCCAGAAGCTGCTTTGCTCTGTTTATCATTGCTTCCTGCATCGTAGATCCTCCAGTCTGCGGTTAGGTCCGAGCTTCTTTACCGCTTCGGTAAACTCGTTCATAGTAGCCGCGAATTTAGCTCCCTCGGCAGCCGATACCCATTCAACTCTTGTTCTGTCGCGCTCTATTCCAAGGAAATCGAGCATACTGAACAGAAGAGTCATTCTTCTTCTGGTGAAGTAGTTGCCTGAGGTATAGTGACAGTCTCCCGGATGGCAGCCGCAGAGGATAACTCCGTCAGCGCCCCGCTGGAAAGCTCTCAGTATGAACATGGGATTTACTCTGCATGAGCAGGGCACCCTGATGATCTTTACATTTGTAGGATAGTTAAGTCTGTTTGTTCCCGAAAGATCGGCTCCTGCATATGAACACCAGTTACAGCAGAAGGCAACGATCAGCGGCTCAAACTCTTTATTCTCTTTTACTTGCATATTGCGTCTACCTCCGCCATTATCTGACTGTTAGAGAAGCCGTTGAGATCCATAGCTCCCGAAGGACAAGCTACCGTACAAGCACCGCAGCCCTGACATACCGCAGGGTTAACACTTGCAACACGGCGTATAGCTGTTGTTCTGTCGGGCATTCTGAACTCCTTGTCCTCATATGTGATAGCTCCGTAGGGACAAACCTTTTCGCAGGACGAGCAGCCATTGCACATAAGCTCATCTGAATGAGCAACACAGGGATTGCAGGTTATACTGTTCTTTACAAGAAGACCGATAGCCTTTGCAGCTGCCGCACTTGCCTGAGCTACTGTCTCAGGGATATCTTTCGGTCCCTGACAAGCACCTGAAAGGAATATACCTGCCGTAGCGCTCTCTACAGGACGAAGCTTTGGATGAGCCTCGGTAAAGAAATCGTTGGTATCCATCTGAGTAGTGAGCATTGTTGCGAGAGGACGGGCAGTCTTGTCAGGCTCAATAGCTGCAGCAAGAACTACCATGTCAGCATCGATATGAAGCTGCTCATTAGCAAGCAGGTCGGATGCCTGAACATCTATCTTTCCGTCGGAACGAGGTGTCACCTTGCCGACCATACCCTTGATGTAGTGAACGTTGTACTGTTCTACTGCACGTCGGTAGAACTCATCGAAGTTCTTTCCGGGAGTACGAACATCTATGTAGAATACATATACCTCTGTATCAGGGTACTTCTCGCGGATAAGCATTGCGTGCTTGGCTGTATACATACAGCATATCTTTGAACAGTAAGGCTTACCCTTACTGTCGTCACATCTCGAACCGACACACTGTACAAATACTATCTTATGCGGATGTGTCTTATCGGAAGGACGAAGAAGTGTTCCGCCGTTAGGACCTGCAGCGTTCATGAGACGCTCAAGCTCCAGAGAAGTAACAACATCAGGACATTGATTATACGCAAATTCGTCGTATTTATCCAGCTTGATGGGATTGAAGCCTGTTGCAACAACTATAGCACCGTACTTCTGCTCTATGAAACGATCCTGCTGCTTGTAGTCGATAGCTCCCACAGAGCAAACTTTGGAGCAGACACCGCACTTTCCGTTCTTCAGCATCATGCAGTAGTTTGGGTCAATAGTTGCCACCTTCGGAACAGCCTGTGCGAACGGTATATATACGGCTGTTCTGTTATCAAGCCCCATATTGAACTCGTTTGGTACCTTCTTCATGGGACATTTCTCGGTGCAAAGACCGCAGCCGGTACATTTTGTCTCATCAACATAGCGAGCTTTTTTCTTGATAGTTACGGTAAAGTTTCCTACAAATCCCTTGACATCTGTAACTTCACTGAAAGAATGGATGGTAATATGCTCATTCTGTGAAGCTTCGACCATCTTAGGGGTAAGGATACAAGCAGCACAGTCAAGTGTCGGGAAAGTCTTATCGATCTGAGCCATCTTACCGCCGATAGTAGGCTGCTTCTCAACGATATCAACGTCAAAGCCTGCCTCCGCGATATCAAGAGCAGTCTGTATACCTGCGATACCGCCGCCGATAACGAGAGCTCTCTTTGCAACAGGGCTTTCACCCGCGGTCAGAGGTGCATTGAGATGTACCTTAGCAACTGCTGCTTTTCCGAGGATAATAGCCTTGTCGGTAGCAGTTGCAATATCCTTGTGTATCCATGAACACTGCTCACGGATATTTGCAATCTCTACAAGATAAGGATTGAGACCGGCAGCCGCAGCAGCCTTTCGGAATGTATTTTCATGCATTCTCGGAGAACATGAACAGATAACGACGCCTGTGAGGTTATGTTCCTTGATCGCATTTTTTACAAGATTCTGTCCCGATTCAGAGCACATATACTGGTAATCCTGAGAGATGACCACGCCCGGCTCATGACCAAGAGTTTCCGCAACAGTTTTTACATCAACTGTTGCAGCAATATTCGTTCCGCAATGACAGACGAAAACGCCTATTCTCTGCATAGTGTGATCTCCTCCTTACTTTATGTATTTCCTGAAAGCTGTTACAATAGCCTGCTGAGGCAGATCATCGTCCAGCATTTCAGGTATCTGGTTGGGATTCATGTGATTATTGCCCTGCTGACGTACAGCTGCAAGTCTAACAGCCTCAACGACCTTTGCAGGTTCGACGTTACGGGGACATCTGTCTACACAGGCAAAGCAAGTGAGACATTTGTATATGGACTTTGAATTCATCAGAGTCTCAATATCGCCTCGCTCGACCATATAAACGAACTGATGGGGATGATACTCCATCTCGTCATATGACGGGCAGGTTCCTGAGCATTTGCCGCAGCGCATACACTTCAGGACATTTACTCCGCTGGAGCGAAGGACCTGTTCCTTTAAATTCTTATTCATTGCTCTCCTCCTTCACGCCAAGAGCTTCTGCAAGGAGCTCGGTAAAGTAGTAAACGGGAAGCTCGGAGCCCGAGTTCTTTTTCAGATTATACAGGCAGAGAGGACAGGCTGTGATGATCATGTCAGCTCCCTGATCTGCAGCAGAACGCATTACAGCGCTGCTTCTTTTTGCTGCCTGATCCTTGTCCTCAAGAGTGATATAACCGCCGCAGCACTCGTTTCTCTGAGCATATATAACAGGAGTTCCGCCGATAGCCTTTATGAAATCTTCCATTATAGTAGGATTTTCGGGATCGTCCATAGCAAGTGCCTTTGATGGACGAAGCAGGAGACATCCGTAGTAAGCAGCGATCTTCTTGCCCTTGAATGAGTTGACTACCTTCTGTGCAAGGTTATCAAATCCGACTACATCACGGAGCATTTCAAGATAGTGATAAACTGTTGTTTCACCGTTATAAGGCTCATCGAGCTGTAAATAATTATTGATCTTAGAAGCCATCTCCTCGTCGTGGAGAATGTCATAATTGGTCTGCTTTATAACATTATGACAGGCTGAACAGACTGTGATAAGAGGCCTGTTGCTTGTCTTTGCTGAATTGAGCGTTCTTACAGCTGAAAGCTTGGTCGCGATCTCATCTTTCGCTGTAGTATAAGCTCCGCCGCAGCACTGCCAGTCAGCAGGCTCCTCAAGAGAGATACCAAGAGCTTCGGCAGAAGACCTTGCGTATGTATCAAGGTCTTTTGCTTTTGTTCTCAGCGTACAGCCCGGGTAATAAGTAAATGTTTCCATATGTACGCATCCTTTCGTTTTATATCAAACCATTTCTTCGGGATGGAAGACCTCATCAAATCTCTCTGCGGTGAGAAATCCGAGTTCTACGCAGGCTTCCTTCAGAGAAATATTGTCCTTGAATGCCTTCTTGGCAGTTTTAGCAGCGTTCTCATATCCGATATAGGGATTAAGAGCTGTAACAAGCATAAGTGAATTGTAAAGGTTGTGGTGCATTTTTTCCTTGTTTGCCTTTATGCCGACTGCACAGTTCTTGTTGAATGATGTTATAGACTCAGCAAGAAGCCTTGCAGACTGAAGAAAATTATATGCACACACGGGCATGAACACATTCAGTTCAAAGTTGCCCTGCGAAGCAGCCATCCCCACCGCAACATCATTGCCCATTACCTGAACAGCTACCATTGTTACCTGCTCGCACTGTGTAGGATTGACCTTACCGGGCATAATAGATGAACCGGGTTCATTCTCCGGAATGAAGATCTCGCCGAGTCCGTCTCTCGGACCGGACGCAAGCCATCTGACGTCATTGGCTATCTTCATCATATCGGCTGCAAGGGCCTTGAGAGCACCATGCGCAAAAACGATCTCATCCTTTGATGTGAGCGAATGAAATTTATTCGGAGAAGTTACGAACTTCTTGCCTGTGAGTTTGCTTATATTCTCAGCAGCTTTTTCGGCAAAGCCTCTGGGAGCATTCAAACCCGTTCCGACAGCTGTACCGCCGAGCGCAAGCTCTTTAAGTTCATCGCAGGCAGAAAGTATCATCTTTTTGTCCTTTTCAAGTGAAGTTCTCCAGCCGCTGATCTCCTGAGAGAACTTTATAGGTGTAGCGTCCTGAAGATGAGTTCTTCCGCTCTTTACGATGCCTTCATTTTCAACTTCAAGCCTTTTGAAAGTATCGATCAGAACATTCACAGCCGGAACAACCTTGTCCTCAAGTGCAACAACAGCAGCGATATGCATTGCAGTCGGGAAGGTATCATTTGACGACTGGCTCATATTAATATCGTCATTAGGGTGAAGGATCTTGGCTCCGGCGATCTCATTGCCGCGATTTGCAATAACTTCATTGGCATTCATATTTGACTGAGTACCGCTTCCCGTCTGCCAGACAACAAGCGGGAAATGATCATTGAGCGAGCCGCTTATGACTTCATCACAAGCCTGAGAAATGGCACTCAGCTTCTCATCGGTCATTCTTTCCGGCTTCAGCTCGTGATTAGAAAGTGCTGCTGCCTTTTTAAGAATACCAAATGCATGAGTTATCTCTCTCGGCATAGTTTCGATACCTACACCGATAAGGAAATTCTCATGGCTTCTTTCGGTCTGGGCTGCCCAGTATTTATCAGCAGGCACCTTGACCTCTCCCATAGAATCATGTTCAATACGATAATCCATATTTATCCTCTCCCCTGACGATTTGGCATATTACGCCTTTCGGCATAGAAATACCTGTTTCACCATTACTATACATTATAAGTATACCAGTATCTGCGGATAAATTCAAATTCAGTTTAAGAATATCGCTATTCTGATATTGATATATAATTAACAATGATGATATATTATACTTCAGCGATTATATAAAAATGATATATTTATTTTCATATTACATTTTTATTGCGTACATTTATTTAAGAACAGTCGGTCATTTTTTTGTTGCATTTGTCTCACAGATCAGTGCAGCACCTTGAAATTATACTGATTATTAACAAATGCAAGTCTTAGAACTTGATATCAGCAAATTCAAAATTGCCTGAAACTGTAACTGCCTTACTTAAAGAAATGCTCCGATTACTCATTCAAAAATAGAATTCATAAATTCTGTTTTATATATATCGCTGTGCAAAGTTTGATATTTTTTTCACACTCGTATTTCAAAAAAGCGGAACAGAAGTCCCGTTCCGCTTTATAAGATCACTTCTTTTCTGCCCCTTCAATATTGTTCAGGCAATACGAAAGAGTAGTGAGACTGTCGCCAAGGTGAACATTTTCTACCGCCACACCCTTATGAGCAACTTTGAGATCGTAATGTGTAAAATTCCAGAAAGCTTTGATGCCGCAGCTTATGAGAGTATTTGCAAGCTTTTCAGCTGCCTGCATCGGTACGCAAAGAATTGCCGCCACAGGATTATTTTCAGCACAGAACGAACTTAGTTCATCAACACTTCTGACTTTCAGCTCGCCGATCTCCTTACCGATCAGCTCTTCATTGATGTCGAATGCACCGATGAGATCGAAGCCTTTGCTGTGGAAATCAATGTGCGCGGCAATCGCTTTACCCAGATTGCCTGCACCGAGAAGGATCATAGGAGTCTGCTTATCAAGGCCGAGTATTTTGCCAATCTCCAGCCTGAGATCACTGACATTATAGCCGTATCCCTGCTGACCAAACTCGCCGAAGCAATTGAAGTCCTGTCTTATCTGTGAAGCTGTAAGCCCCATCTTTTCAGACAGCTCCCTCGACGAAATACGAACGTATCCGTTATTTTCAAGCTCACCGAGAAAGCGGTAATACCTTGGAAGCCTTCTTATGACAGAGTTGGATATTGAGTTTTTTGACATTGTTCTATGCCTTCTCTCTTATCACATTAATTTGTCGAGTCTGACCTTTATCTCGTCAAGGAAGGTCTTTGAATCTACCTTTTTCTTGTTGTCAAGCTTTGAGATAAGATAAAGATCACCTGTCATAACACCTTCCTCAATGGTCTGTATAGTAGCTTTTTCAAGCTTATCTGCAAAGTCACAGAGTTCAGGAGTTCCGTCAAGTTCTCCTCTCTTTCTGAGAGCACCGCTCCATGCAAAGATAGTTGCAACGGAGTTGGTGGAAGTTTCCTCACCCTTCAGATACTTATAGTAATGGCGCTGAACAGTACCATGTGCAGCTTCATACTCATAAATTCCATCGGGAGAAACAAGAACAGATGTCATCATAGCGAGGCTTCCGTAAGCTGTAGAAACCATATCAGACATTACATCGCCGTCATAGTTTTTACAAGCCCAGATATATCCGCCGTTTGAACGGATAACTCTCGCAACAGCATCATCAATGAGGGTATAGAAGTATTCAATACCCGCTGCCTCGTACTTTTCCTTATACTCGTTATCGTAGATCTCCTGGAAGATGTCCTTGAAGCGATGATCGTACTTCTTGGAGATAGTGTCCTTTGAAGCAAACCATACATCCTGCTTGAGATCAAGGCCGTAGTTAAGGCAAGCTCTTGCAAAACCTGCAATTGAAGCGTCAAGGTTGTGAAGTCCCTGAATAATACCGTCGCACTTAGTGAAATCATGAATGAGTTCACGAGTCTCATTACCATTTTCATCGGTTACGACCAGCTCAGCCTTGCTTCCCTTGCTCACACGCATTTCAGTGTTCTTGTAAACATCACCGTAAGCGTGACGGGCAATAGTTATAGGCTTTGTCCATGTAGGAATATAGGGCTCGATGCCCTTTACTATAATAGGTGTACGGAAAACAGTGCCGTCAAGTGCAGCACGGATAGTTCCGTTAGGAGACTTCCACATCTGAGTAAGGTTGTACTCGGGCATTCTTGCTGCATTAGGTGTGATAGTTGCACACTTTACAGCTACACCGTACTTCTTTGTAGCCTCAGCAGAATCTATCGTTACCTGATCCTTGGTCTCCTCTCTGTGCTTGAGACCGAGGTCGTAGTATTCAGTATTAAGCTCTACATATGGCTCAAGAAGTGTTTCCTTGATCCACTGCCAGAGGATTCTTGTCATCTCGTCGCCATCCATCTCAACGAGAGGAGTTTTCATGGTTATTTTAGCCATTGGATTGTACCTCCTTTGTAATTCTATAAGAAATTAAAAGTGCATTTGGTTTATCGGGATTATTTCGTTATATCACTTCATAGACTCTCTTGTGTAATCGAGAAGTCCGCCTGCAAGCATGATATCCTTTGTGCGTCCTGACAGCTCGCAGAGTACAGGTATCTCCTTGCCGTTTGTCTTGTTAACAACAGTAAGCTCAGACTTTCCTTCTTCTACAGCCTTTCTTACGTCAGCCAGTACAAGCTCGTCACCCTGAGCGATGCTGTCATAATCAGCCTCATTTACAAATGTAAGAGGCAGGATGCCTGCATTGATAAGATTAGCACGGTGAATTCTTGCAAAAGACTTAACCAGTACTGCCTTAACGCCAAGATAAAGAGGAGCAAGTGCAGCGTGCTCTCTTGAAGAACCCTGACCGTAATTTGAGCCGCCTACGATTATGCTCTTTCCGAGAGACTTTGCTCTCTCAGGGAAGCTCTCATCACATACAGCAAAGCAGTGCTGTGAGATCTTCGGGATATTTGAACGCAGAGGAAGGATCTTTGCACCTGCGGGCATGATGTGGTCTGTTGTTATATTGTCGCCTACCTTGAGTGATACAGGAGCATCGATAGTCTCAAGGAGAGGAGAAGTCTCGGGATAGGGCTTGATGTTGGGACCGCGGAGGATCTCAACGCTGTCCATCTCAGCCTCAGATGCCGGAGGAACTACCATGTTATCGTTGATAACGAATTCCTCAGGAAGCTTGAAGTCAGGCATATCGCCAAGCTCTCTGGGATCGGTGAGGTAACCTGTAAGAGCAGAAACTGCAGCCATTTCAGGCGAAACAAGGTAAATCTGTCCATCCTTTGTTCCGGAACGTCCTTCAAAGTTTCTGTTGAAGGTACGGAGCGAGATGCCCTTTGAGTTAGGAGACTGTCCCATACCGATACAAGGACCGCAGGCACTCTCAAGTATTCTTGCGCCTGCATCTATCAGAATCGAAAGCGCACCGTTCTGAGCAAGCATATTGAGTACCTGCTTGGAACCGGGAGCAATAGCAAGAGAAACATCGGGATTTACCGTCTTGCCCTTTAAAATATGAGCTACCTTGAGCATATCAAGAAGCGAAGAGTTTGTACATGAACCGATACAAACCTGATCTATCTTCAGTCTGCCGATCTCCTCAACGCTCTTTACATTGTCAGGAGAATGAGGACAGGCCGCAAGAGGAACGAGCTTGCTGAGGTCAATATGGAGTTCTTCATCATAAACAGCATCAGGATCAGCTGCAAGAGGAGTCCAGACCTCTTCACGCTTCTGAGCCTTGAGGAACTGCTTTGTGATCTCGTCCGAGGGGAATACAGATGTTGTCGCACCGAGCTCTGCACCCATATTTGTGATAGTAGCTCTCTCGGGGACAGAAAGTGTCTTTACGCCCTCGCCGCAGTACTCGATAACCTTTCCTACGCCGCCCTTAACAGACATTCTTCTGAGGACCTCAAGGATAACATCCTTGGCAGCTACCCATGGCTGGAGCTTTCCTGTGAGTTCAACTTTAACTACCTTAGGGCAGGTAATATAATATGCGCCGCCGCCCATTGCAACAGCAACATCAAGTCCGCCTGCACCGATAGCGATCATACCGATACCGCCGCCTGTGGGTGTATGGCTGTCAGAACCGATAAGAGTTTTTCCTGGGATACCGAATCGCTCCAGATGTACCTGATGGCAGATGCCGTTACCGGGACGCGAGAAGTAAATTCCGTGCTTCTTAGCAACGCTGCCGATAAATCTGTGGTCATCTGCGTTCTCAAATCCGTTCTGGAGAGTATTATGATCTATGTAAGCGACCGAGCGCTCGGTCTTTACACGAGGCACACCGATAGCCTCGAACTCGAGGTATGCCATTGTACCTGTTGCATCCTGTGTGAGAGTCTGGTCGATACGGATACCGATCTCCTGTCCCTTCACATATTCACCGTCAACGAGGTGCGCTCTGAGGATCTTTTCAGTTAAAGTTAAACCCATTGAAGATCATTCCTTTCAATACATAAGAATACATTTTAATTGTACAACATTTTACTCAGTTTGTCAAGAATTAAACAAAGTATTTTTTATATAATAAAAAAGGCTTCCGAAGAAGCCTTTTTTTCAGGATGCAAACTGACTGTTATAAAGCTCGGCGTAAAATCCTCCGTTGGCAAGAAGCTGGTCATGGTTTCCCTGTTCGATTATGTTTCCATGCTTCATGACAAGTATCACATCTGAATTCTTTATGGTGGACAATCTGTGAGCAATTACAAAGCTGGTTCTCCCCTCCATAAGCTTAGAGAAAGCTCTTTGTATGCGAAGCTCGGTACGCAGGTCAATGGAGCTGGTAGCCTCATCAAGAATAAGCATTGGAGGATCCATGAGCATTATCCTTGCTATACAGATAAGCTGTTTCTGTCCCTGTGACAGTCCGCAGTCCTCATTGATTACGGTATCATAGCCGTCCGGAAGTCTTTTTATAAAGCCGTGAGCATATACAGATTTCGCTGCTTCGATGATCTGTTCTCTTGTGGCATCCGGAGCTCCGTATGCAATGTTCTCGGCAACTGTTCCTGTGAACACCCATGTCTCCTGAAGAACCATTCCGAAGCAGCTTCGCAGGCTGTCCCGGGTAACATCGTTTATGTCTCTTCCTGATATCCTGATCTTGCCGCTGTCAATATCGTAAAATCTCAGCAGAAGATTGATAATTGTTGATTTTCCGCAGCCCGTAGGTCCGACAATGGCTATCCTCTGTCCGCTTTTGACATCAAGGCTGAAGTTTTCAATTAGTTTTGTATCAGGAGAATAAGAGAAGAATACATCCGAAAAGCTGAGAGTTCCGTCGCACTCCTTCAAAACCGCCTTATCAGTATCATCAGGGATCTCCTGCTCATCCAGAACAGAAAAGACACGCTCCGCTGAGGCTACGGCATTCTGAAGCTCGGCAAAAACGCCCGATATTTCGTTGAAAGGCTTTGTATACTGGTTGGAATAAGCCAGAAAACTTGAAAGTTTACCTACGGTCATAGCCCCGATCACAGGAAACTTCCCCACTACACCGAGAGCTCCGAGAAGTCCGACTGCCGCATAGATAAGACCGTTAACAAATCTGGTTGTGGGATTTGTCATGGAGCTGAAAAAAGTTGCTTTTGCACCTATAGCCCCATAAGCCTTGTTTATCTCATCAAACCGCGCTTCTGCTCTCTTATCATAAACAAAAGCCTTTACTATTTTCTGATTTCCCGCCATTTCCTCAGCAAGTCCAACCATATCGCCGCGGAGCTTTGACTGCTTCATATAAGAGTCATGTGACGCTTTGGTTATCTTTGAAGCAGCAATAAACGAAAGCGGCGTCAAGATAACAACAACTATAGCGATCCTGTAATTAATCGCCATCATAAACACAAGTGTACCCACAATAGTTATGATGCCGCTGAAAAACTGGGTAAAACCCTGTAAAAGACCGTCGGAGATTATCTCTATGTCATTTATGACCCGGCTCGTAAGTTCACCCTTAGTATGTCCGTCTATATACCTGAGCGGTACTCGTTCCAGCTTGCAGAAAACGTCGGCTCTGAGGTCTCTTATCGTAAGAAAAGAAAGCTTATTCGTACAAAGGCTCATAAGCCACTGGAAAAGTGTACTCGCAATGACCATTGAAGCAAGCAGCACTATTATGATCCCAAGCTTGTCAAAATCAACTTTTCCCATCCCTATGCAGCAGTCGACCGCTTCGCCGATAAAAACAGGGACAGCCAGCGAAAGTGAAACACCAAGGGCCGCAAACACAATCGTCATGATGAAATATTTCATATAAGGAGCTGCATATGAGAAAACTCTCTTCAACGTCCTAAGCATTTTTGCCGCCCTCCTTTTCATTCATCTGAGATCTGTATATCTCGTTATAGACCTGACAGCTGCGGATTAATTCATCATGGGTTCCGATGCCGACCGCTTCACCCTCATCCATGACAATTATCTTATCCGCATTCTTCAAAGAAGTTGTCCGCTGAGAGATCATGATAACAGTTGTATCAGGCAGATCTTCACTCAGCGCTCGTCTGAATGCGAGATCCGTTTTATAATCAAGAGCACTCGTCGAGTCATCAAGAATAACAATATCAGGAGAACCTATAAGCGCTCTTGCAATAGAAATTCTCTGCTTCTGTCCGCCTGAAAGGTTCTTTCCTCCCTGAGAGATAACGGTATCAAGCCCATCAGGGGTCTTGCATACAAAATCCCAAGCCTGAGCTGTCTTTAATGCGGATATTATCTCTTCATCCGTAGCGTTCGGATCTCTCCACTGCATATTCTCTCGTATAGTACCTGAAAACAATGTTGCCTTCTGCGGAACTGTTCCTATCCTGCGACGCAGATGTTCGTTTTCGATGTCATTTACATCAACTCCGAAAATATTAACAGTTCCCTCGGTCGCACGATAAAAGCAAGGGATGAGGTTGGCGAGAGTTGACTTGCCGCAGCCTGTTCCTCCGATAATACCGAGCATTTGTCCTTTTTTTATAGAAAAACTGATATTTCTGAGGGAATAATCTCCTGCACCGGCATAAGAAAAAGAAACATCTCTGAACTCAATGGCAACGGATTTTTCTTCATCTATCTCAGAGATAGTTCCGTTTTCTTCGGAGAGAAGAGAAAACACCTCGCTTATACGATTGGCAGAAGCAAAAGCTTTTGTAAAAATAACAATAAGATTTGCAAGTACCACAAGTGCCAGAAGTATCTGTGTCATGTAGTTTGTGAATGCTGTCAGCTCTCCCTGAGTCAAGCCGCCGATATCTATTCTCTTGCCGCCGAACCAGATGACCGCAACGATTCCGAGATTCATCACCATAAAAGAAACAGGATTGAGTACAGCCGATATCTTTCCAACGGCAACAGAATTGTCAGAAATATCGTTCACAGCCTCTTTAAACTCGCCTATCTCCTCCTGCTGACGGGAGAACGCCCTTATAACTCTTGCACCCTCAAGACTCTCACGTGTCAGCAAAGACGCTCTGTCAAGGCACTGCTGAGTCTTTTTATACATCGGAACCGTTTTCTTCATGATGAAAAAGATCACAGTGGAAATAAGAGGAGCTACAATAAAAAAGATCAGCGACAGCTTCAGGTCGATCGTAACAGCCATAACAGCAGCGCCTATAACAAGAAAAGGAGCTCTGACCGCAAGTCTTATAAACATATTTACGCCGTTCTGAACCGTATTTGAATCATTGGTGAGTCTGTTCACGAGGGACGATGTACCTATTTTATCAATGCTTTCATATGAGAGAGAATTGATGTGCCTGTACAAGTCCGCCCTCAGCTCTGTGCCGAACCCATAGGCGCATTTTGCAGCAAAATACTGGCAGGTCAGTGCAAAACAAAGGCCGCTGGCGCCGAGAATAACAATAAGTCCGCTCATTTTTAAGATATAGGAGCTGTCATTGTTTCCGATGCCGTTATCTATTATTTTAGCCATCACTACAGGTACAATCAGTTCAAAAACAGCTTCAAGAAGTTTAAAGAAAGGTCCAAGTATAAGCTCTTTCTTGTAATTTTTCAGATATTTCATTAATCTATTCATTCGACCGCATCCGTCCATTAAATTCTTTCACACACAGCAACACTCCCTTTAAAGGGAGTGTTGACATAATACTATAATTTTACACCATTCGCTCTGAGCAGTTCCCGTGCCGATTCGACCGAATCCACACCCTCCGCATTTTTCACAGGAGCAAATTCCTTGTTGCGAACAACTTCATACGGGAGACAGCTGTCCTGCATATGGACCATATCAAGTACAAGGGTCTCAAACTTATACCCGTTAGGAGAATCGGGCTTGATGAATTCTCCGTTATCGTTCATATACGGAATTTTTTTGCTTACAACATGAACAGGAAGCTTTCGGTCGCATATCTCCTCAAGCTTGTCCACGTTAAACAAATAATTCAGTATAACTCCGTATTTATATGCAAGCTCTCCGTTTTCATCAAGAAGAGTTCTCATTTCTTCGGTCATCTCATAGTATTCTACTATAGACGGCATACCGTCCTCGAGACACAGAACCCCTACACGCTCATCAGGCGACGCCTTGCTGACCACCTTTCCGCCGGACTGCTGTCCCGAATCGATAACAGCTCCAATAAAGCCGGGATCGGCTATCCTCTGGAGAACATTATCGACAGCAAAGACGTTGATCCACTGTACGCCTTTCTCCTTGATCTCGTCAAGAAGCCCCGCTCTCACAAGAGACGAAAACCATCCGCCGTTACCGTTGGGCGAAAGAGATATCCTTGAACGACTCTCCATAAGTACCTTGCCGTTCTTATCCACAGATGGCGCCATGTCCTGAATGAAAAATCTCACATATGAAGGATTATATCCAAAATAGTTCTTTTCCTTAAAGAATCCGATCGTTTCATCGTTGTTTTTCTCGCTGGTCATGATGTAGAGAGGGACCCATGCACCTGCGATATCAACAACTTCCATGAGATTATTTATAAGGCACTGGAATATATAAAGCTCGGTATCGACTCCGATATTGAACATACCCTTAGGCTTGTCAAAGCCAAGTCTTGTTCCCTGACCTCCCGCGAGCAGAACAGCGGCGACTTTACCCGCTTTTAAAGCTTCTGTGCCTTTTTTGATATATTTGTCACTTTCAGAAGCTATATCGCTGATAGTAACAGCACCGAGAGGTTCAAATCTGCCGCGCTCCGAACCGCTGTTTTTATCACCGATAAGATTTTCAAGAACCGAAAAATCAGTTATTTCGATCTGAGAAAGAAGTTCCTGCTGTTCTGTATCATTCAGTTCATCGAAATACTTCAGTATATGCTCCTGACCAATTTCTGACAGAATACGAAATGCCTTATCGCGATCTATCATAAACTCCTCCTTGATCATGGCAATGCCAATTTACTGAAATATATTATAACATAATATTATTTATTAGTCAATGTATAAAAAAATCCGATACTCATTTGAGTATCGGATTTTTGGGGTAATGCTGATTGCATCTGGTCTGAGTGACGGGACTTGAACCCACGGCCTCTACCACCCCAAGGTAGCGCGCTACCAACTGCGCCACACCCAGACGTTTTTGTGTTCTCCGCAATCAACGATATTAATTATACCACCCATAAACCGTTTTGTCAAGGGTTTTTTGAAAAAAATTTCAGATTTTTTTATCAACAGCCTTCATTTGCCTGTTTTTCGGCATTTTGACATTAAAAAATTTTTCGGCATCCTGATTTCTATGGACAAAAATCATTTTATATGTTATAATATGAACTGTAAGGAGCTGATCTCATGAAGAAGCATGAACACTATATTTATTCGTTTATTTTTTCGGCTGTGCTTGCGGTTTGTATTTCATTTTCTTCAGCCGCAAATGTTTTTGCGGCTCAGGATGAAAAAAACAACAGTATTTCAAAAGGGACTACAGCTTTTATCATGATAGCAGTCTTTATCGCAACAGCTGTATGTACAGCGTTCATTACATTCAGGATCAAAAAGAAAAACATCAGCCGATCAGCAGAATCATCCTCCAAGGAGGAAGAAGACAAATAAAAACAGGAGCTGTTACTATGGATACTGATATAGATCTTTACATTGATTTTATATATCACGGGTTCTACAAGCTCGCAGATATCGAAGAGAGATTTGATGAATATCAGGCGATGGCAGCGGAAGCTGCAAAGGATATCGGCGATGATGAAGTAATACTCTTTGCTATATACGCTTTTGACGAAGATACACAGCGTTTTATTTACGCTAATTTTATGCTGAAACGACTTACCCTCGAACACTACGCCCGCGTATGCGAAAGGCTTTCAAAATTTTGCAGATTATTCTGCATTGGAAACGGTTAGGTGAAAATATGATTATAAAGCATTCAATATCCGCTTTAGTATCTGCTGTTCTTCTCTCGGGTGCTGCCGCAGCAGTTTCAAATGCAGCAGACAATAATAACAGTGAGCCGGAGGAAAAAGCTTCATCAGATGCTTCAACTTCATCAACTACGACAACCGAACCTGCAACGGAACCAACAACATTAAAGAAGTATCATATTACTTTCCTCGATTTTGACGGCAAAACAATGAATGTCCTTGAAGTTGAAGAAGGTGACCCGATCGACTATTCCGAGGTAGATGTGACAAAGCTTCACAAGCATATCAACGAGTATACCGAACAGGACTTCTGTGCATGGAACATCAAACCTGATTTTGCCGATAAGGACTATACTATCCATGCCCTTTCCAAAACCGCTACTATTATTAAGGGAAAGGAGCCCGACAAGAACAGGTATTTCTCTACAAAGGGCAATGTTTCCCTCGAAGGACTTGAAGCTTCGATCAAAATGACCGTACAGACACCTCAGACAGATAAAGACGGCAAGTTTATCACCGAAGAAAGCGTTGTTGATATCTCTGCAAGCTGCATCGCAAAGCCATCCGCTCTCTCAGATGCCTTCGCAAAAGGTGATAAAGCTACTATTACCGTTTACCCTGTAGGCGACCAGAAGCCGCTGTGTACATTTGATATAGTCTGTCACAGAGATCTCGGCGATGTAAATGGAGACGGAAATATCGACTCTACGGACGCTTCTATGGTCCTGACCGCATATGCTGAAATGGCAGCTTCCAAAGAATATAAGGTATCGGATAAGATGCTGAAGCTGTCAGATGTTAATATGGACGGAAAGCTTGATGCCCGTGACGCATCACACATCCTTAAATACTACGCTGTTTCTTCAACTATAGGAGAAGCCATAGACTGGGAGTATTTCTTTGACTATGACAAGATCCTTGGTTCCAGATAAACTTGTATGAATAAAGAATGGTCGGAGCTTAACAAGTCAATGCAGACACAGCTCAGAAAAAAAGATACATACCGCGACGGCATAGATACACTCCTTCAATTAAGAGATCAGCTTATGCAGACGATCTGTCTGTTTAAAGAAGATCTCGAACGCGAAGACTTTAACGCTATGCCGTTTATAAATGCAGAGGGATACCACAGCAAAACTATTGCTTATTCTCTATGGCATATATTCCGTATTGAAGATATAGTTGCTCATACGCTGATCAATGACGATGAGCAGGTGTTCTTCTCCGGAAAATACAAAGAACGTATCAATTCTCCTATAATAACAACAGGAAATGAACTTATCAAGCAGGAAATTGCAGATTTCTCTGCACAACTCGATATTGATGAACTATATACATACATCAGCGAAGTTAAGGAGAGTACAGAGCTGATATTGTCAAAACTTCCCTTTGATATGCTTAAGAAGAAAATATCTCCCGAACGGAAAGACCTTCTTATTTCGCTTAATACTGTCAGTACTGACGAAAACGCTGCCTGGCTCGTTGATTACTGGTGCAGCAAGGATATTCGCGGACTTATCCAAATGCCATTTTCAAGGCACTGGATAATGCATATCGAAGCCTGTCTTCGCATAATAAGGAAAATAAAATAAGACTGCCCGACTTCCGCAAAAGCGGATTGACAGGCAGTTTTTTTGCTGTTTGTAAACTTTTTTCAGTTTTCCTATTGAAATTTCAAGAAAGTTAATGTATAATTATAAAGTAATGCATTTGCGCAAATTCACTATTTTAAAGGAGTGCTTATAATGTACAACGATCTTATGGATTCAATCGGCTTCGTTAAAGGATATGATCCTGCTGTAGGCGAGGCTATGGGCAAGGAGCTCGCTCGCCAGCAGAGAAATCTCGAGCTCATCGCAAGCGAAAATATCGTTTCCCCTGCTGTTATGGCTGCTATGGGAAGCGTTCTTACAAACAAATATGCTGAGGGCTATCCCGGAAAGCGTTACTACGGCGGATGTCAGTGTGTTGACGAGGTCGAGGAGATCGCTATTGAGAGAGCCTGCAAGCTCTTCGGTGCAAAGTACGCCAACGTACAGCCTCATTCGGGTGCTCAGGCAAATACAGCTGTTTACTTTGCCGTTCTTCAGCCCGGTGACACTGTTCTCGGAATGAGCCTTGCTGACGGCGGTCATCTTACACACGGTTCACCTGTAAACCTTTCAGGTAAGTACTTCAACTTTGTTTCATACGGTCTTGACGACGAGACAGAGACTATCAACTATGATGAGCTCTACAAGCTCGCAAACAAGACTAAGCCTCGTCTTATCGTTGCAGGTGCTTCTGCATATCCCCGCGCTATCGACTTCAAGCGTCTCTCCGAGATAGCAAGAGCAGTCGGAGCACTCCTTATGGTTGATATGGCTCATATCGCAGGCCTTGTTGCTGCGGGCTGCCACGAGTCACCTGTTCCCTATGCTGACATCGTTACTACTACAACTCACAAGACTCTCCGCGGACCCAGAGGCGGTCTTATCCTTACAAACAACGAGTTTCTGGCTAAGAAGATCAATTCTGCTATCTTCCCCGGAACACAGGGCGGTCCTCTTATGCACACTATCGCTGCTAAGGCTGTTTGCTTCGGTGAGGCTCTCAAACCCGAGTTCAAGGAGTATCAGCAGAGAATAGTTGCCAATGCAAAAGCACTGGCTGACGGTCTCCTCAAGAGAGGCTTCAACCTCGTTTCAGGCGGTACAGACAACCACCTCATGCTGGTTGACCTCCGTCCCTTCAACATCACAGGTAAGGAGCTTGAGCACAGACTGGATGAGGTATATATCACAGTAAACAAGAACGCTATCCACAACGATCCCGAGAAGCCTTTCGTAACAAGCGGTATCAGAATCGGTACCCCTGCTGTTACAACAAGAGGTCTCGGCGTTGAGGAAATGGAAAAGATTGCTGAGTACATCTACCTCTGCGCTACAGATTTCGAGAACAAGGCTGATGAGATCCGTGCAGGCGTAAACGCTATCTGCGAGAAGTTCCCTCTTTATAAGTAATCAATAATCATCAAGGGACGGACGAACTGTCCGTCCCCTTATTTTATAGAAATTATTATGCACAAGATATTCGGATCATAGGTTATTTTTACCCCGTCCAGACCTATTATACCGGTGAGTTTATCTCAAAAGTATCTTCGCCGACCGAAGATGACTATGAATTCTTGTGGATCAAGTACGAAAACATCAAAGGAAAAATGTTCTGGAAAATGCAGAACCGGGCACTGGATATTGTATACAAACAATACATATTCCGATTATCATAAAACAAGGTATTTAATATGGATTTTCACATTAATTCACTCTATCTTTGCGTAAATGATATGGATAGAGCAATAAAGTTCTATGAGGAACTTTTTGAACAGGAAGTTACTGAAAAAGATGAATTGTACAGCGTTTTTGAAGTAAACGGCTTCCGTCTCGGCTTATTCGCGTATAAAC
This sequence comes from Ruminococcus sp., assembly GCA_017519145.1. Classification (GTDB taxonomy): domain Bacteria; phylum Bacillota; class Clostridia; order Oscillospirales; family Ruminococcaceae; genus Ruminococcus. Next base: position 50,933 of record JAFWTA010000030.1, on the reverse strand, counting down.
TAACTAACGAGCCTCATATTTTCGGAAGCAACTGTATACCGAGTTTCAGTGTTGATGACCTAAAAATCCTTGATGTCAAGCTCAAGGGAAAAGATATCTGCTTCCCGATAACCCGCATAGGAAATAACTGGGTGGCAGAGTTTGTTGATCCTGAGGGCAATCACATTGAAATGACTACACCTGCAAAGTAAAATGAAAGGAGAACTGCTATGTCTGCACCATTAGCTGATAAAATACGCCCGAAAACACTTGCTGATGTTGTCGGTCAGGAACACATACTCACCGAGGGAAAGCCGCTTCGACGCATTATCGAAAGCGGAACTGTCCCGAATATGATATTTTATGGCCCTTCGGGAGTGGGCAAAACAACTGTCGCTCGAATTATCGCCGAAAACTGCGGTATGTCGCTGTACAAGCTCAACGGAACCAATGCTTCACTGTCCGATATCAAGGACGTTGTAGCCGATATCGGCACATTTGGCAGCGAGAATGGCATTCTCCTCTATCTTGACGAGATACAGTACCTGAATAAAAAGCAGCAGCAGAGTATACTGGAGTATATCGAAAACGGCGATATCACGCTTATTGCTTCAACTACGGAAAACCCGTATTTCGCAGTATATAATGCTGTTATCAGCCGAAGCACTGTTTTTGAGTTCAAGCCTGTTACTGCCGAGCAGCTCATACCGGCGATAAAGAGAGCTTTCAAGATCATGTCAGAAGAAAACGGCTATGAAATAGAAGCTTCTGATGACATTATCACTCGTATCGCTTTCAGCTGCGGCGGTGACGTACGAAAGGCAATGAACACAGCTGAGCTTGCAGTCGTCTGCGGAGAGCCCTCTGACGGTAAAGTAACAATAACCGAGGACTCCCTCGAAGTTCTTGCACAGCGCAGCAATATGCGCTATGACCGTGACGGAGATCAGCATTACGATATTCTTTCTGCTTTTCATAAGTCTGTCCGCGGCTCGGATGAAAACGCCGCACTGCACTATGCTGCGCGTCTGATCGCCGCCGGAGATATTATCTCGCTTTGCAGGCGTATGCTCTGTATTGCGTCAGAAGACGTGGGACTCGCCTACCCTATGGCTGTGCCCATCGTTAAAGCCTGCGTAGACTCGGCTTTACAATTAGGACTTCCCGAAGCTAAGCTTCCCATCGCCGAAGCGATAATTTTAATGGCAACAGCACCAAAATCAAATAGTGCCTGCATGGCTATTGATGCCGCTCTGGACGATCTGAAAAGCTGCGATGCTCTTGATTTTCCAAGGCATCTCCAGAACGTTCACTTTGACGGAAAAGGCGCCAAGGTTGTGGGACAGCATTATCTTTACCCTCATGACTTCCCCAATCACTATGTAAGGCAGCAGTACCTCCCCGATGCACTGAAAGACCGCGTTTATTATCATTACGGTGAGAATAAGCAGGAACAGTCCGCATACCAGTACAGACAAAAACTGCTCAGTGAAGCTGATAAATAAGCCAGTCCGCAGGAAACTGCGGACTTTTTCATAGCAATATACATAAATTAGACATGGTAAACTTGATTTTTTTGGTCTTGACAAAAGACGTAAAAAATGTTATAGTAATTAAGTAGAATACAATTGTTCATCAGTGGTGGACGATTTCTTCAAAAAACTAAAAGGTGATTTACTATGGATACCAAATCACAGCTTATCGTTGCCGATGCAAAAATACTCCCCGAGGTATTCACAAAAGTCCTTGAGGTAAAAAAACTCATGGCTCAGAAAGGCGAAAAAAGCTTCGCCTCAGCCTGCAAACGTATCGGCATTTCAAGAAGTGCTTACTACAAGTACAAGGACAGCGTTTTTTCTTATGAGGAGCTCTTTAACAGGAAGATAGTCAATATCTATCTGCTTCTCAGCGACAGTCCCGGTATTTTGTCAAGTGCTCTTGTATTTCTTCATAACCTGAATGCTAATATTTTGACTGTTAATCAGAGTATCCCCGTGGACGGCGCGGCTGCTGTCAATATTTCACTCAGGCTTACGGGCGAGTATGATGAAGAACTCGCCGCTCTAAATTCAATTACTGAACTTGATGGCGTTTTAGAGGTCAAGATCCTCTCTGCCGAATAGTTTACGGAGGTTTTCTTTTTATGTCAGTTAAATTTGCAGTTTTAGGTCACGGTGTTGTAGGTTCAGGCGTTGTCGAGCTTTTCTATAAGAATAGGAAGAGTATTGAAAAACGCGCAGGAGCGGAAATGGATATAAAGTATATTCTGGATCTCAGAGATTTCCCCGACTCCCCTTACGCCGATAAGTTCACAAAGAACTTTGATGATATCCTCAATGATGATGAGGTTATTTCCGTTGCTGAGTGTATGGGAGGCGTTGAGCCGGCTTTCACTTTTGTTAAAGCCTGCCTTGAAAAAGGAAAGAGCGTTTCAACCTCAAATAAAGAACTCGTTGCAGAAAAAGGTGATATTCTCCTGAAAACTGCCAAAGAGCACAACTGCAACTTTTTCTTTGAAGCAAGTGTCGGCGGCGCGATCCCGATAATCAGACCCCTTCACCGCTGCCTCGCTGCCAATGATATCACAAAGGTAGCAGGTATCCTTAACGGTACAACAAACTTCATACTCACAAAGATGTATAACGATAATATGCCTTTTGATGAAGCGCTGAAGCTTGCACAGGAGCTTGGTTATGCAGAGAAGGATCCTACAGCCGATATCGAAGGTCATGATGCCTGCCGCAAGATATGCATCATATCTTCTCTTGTTTTTGGCAAGCACGTTTATCCCAAGAGCGTCTACACAAAGGGAATCAAAGATATCCAGCTCTGTGATGTAGAAGCTTCCGATGTCCTCGGTTACGCTATAAAGCTTGTAGCTTCTGTTACAAAGCTTGAAAACGGTAATATTCTCCCCTGCGTAATGCCTACACTTGTTTCCTACGACAACATTATGTCAGGCGTTAATGACGTATTCAATGCTGTTCTCGTCTACGGTGACGGTATAGATCAGGCAATGTTCTACGGCAGAGGCGCAGGAAAGCTCCCGACTGCAAGTGCTGTAATGGGAGATGTTATCGAAGCTGTCAAGCATAAGGTCACTGTTTTTTCACAGTCATGGGAATCTGCTTCTGATGACTCGTTCGTATCAAAGATCAGTGACTTCAAATCACGCTGGTACTTCAGAGTTCCCTCAGGTTCAGCTATTGAGGGCGTTGAAGTATATAACAGCGACTACGGAATGTCATTTGTAACCTCTGAGGAGCTTACTTTTACTCAGGCAGAAGCTAAGGCTAAGGAGCTCGGAGCACTTGCTTGTCTCCCTGTCCTCGAATAAAAAATACAAGATACTTCCGATTTTCCTCGGAAGTATCTTTTTTATATCAAATTTTAAGGAGATCGTTATGGCATCAAGCAAAGATTATCTGAACTTTATACTGGAACAGCTTTCAGAACTGGACGGAATTACATACAAAGCAATGATGGGCGAATATATTATTTATTTTCAGAATAAAATAATCGGGGGCGTATATGATGACAGATTTCTCATAAAAGATTTCAGATCAGCCAGAGAATTAATGCCAGACGCGCCGCTCGAGCTTCCATATGATGGCGCTAAAGCAATGCTTCTTGTAACGGAAGTAGATGATAAAGCTTTCCTGAATAAACTTATTACTTCCATCTATGAAGAACTTCCTGCAAAAAAGAAAAAATGATGCAAAAAGCCCGTGAGTTCTTATCTCACGGGCTTGATTTTATCTCTTTACGAAATATTCTTCATACCAAACAAGGAAAGTGTAAATGGTCCATACCTTGCGCCAGTTGTCTGAGTTTCCGCCTACATATTCATCAAATATAGCATTTATCTCATCCAGATCAAAGAACTGAGCAGCCATATCGCTTCTGAACTTGGCACGCACATCAGCGTTGTAGCGCTCGTCTGCAAGCCATATTCTTATCGGCACGATAAAGCCGAGCTTCTTTCTGAACGCGATCTCTTCGGGTAGAACCTTTGCTGCGGCAGTTCTGAAAGCTACCTTGTTTGTCTCCTCATTAACCTTGTACTTTGAAGGCATACGGGAAGCAATATCAAAAATTCTTCTGTCTGTAAGAGGCATACGGATCTCGAGTCCGCAGGCTGTACTCATCTTGTCGACATTGAGGTAAATGTCTCCCTCAAGCCAGATCTGAATATCTACATCAGACATCTTTGTGAGAGGATCAAGCCCCTCAGTCTCCTCGTAAATATGGCTTACAAGCTTTATGGGTAGGACATTGGGATCGTAGTGCTTGAGTATGCGCTCTTTCTCCTCTTCCTTCATTATGTTGGTGTTGCCAACATAGAATGTCTTGAGGTTATCACCATAACGCTCAGCATTTCTATACATATTATATCCGCCGAAAAACTCGTCAGCACCTTCGCCTGAATAACAGAGCTTGGTATGTTCTGCTGTCGCCTTGCAGCCGAGTGTGAATACAATAGCTGAAGCATCTCCAAGAGGCTGCTCCATATTATACATTACAAATGGAACTATATCAAAGAAGTCCTTAGGCTGAATCTTTGCGATGCTATGCTCCACGTTGAGCAGTTCAGCTGTCTTTGCAGCTACTCTTGACTCATCAAAGCGCTCCTCGTCATAACCGCAGGAATCAGCTCTTTTAGCGTCAGACATAGCGAGAACATATGAAGAATCAACTCCGCCCGAAAGGAACGACTCAGCCACTTCATCCTGATCCTTAACTTCAGGAAAAATAGTTTTAAGGGTCTCATGTATCTCATCAGCCCAGTCGTCAAGGGACTTGCTTTCATCCGCATGGAACTCCGGTGTCCAATAACGTTCAAGTGTAAGCTTTCCTTTCTCAAATTCCAGCCAATGTCCGGGCATGAGCTTTTTCAAGCCCTTAAAGAAAGTCTCCTCACCTGCTACATATGTGAGGGTCATGTATATCTGGAGCATATCTGTATTAAGCTCCTTAACAAAGCCCTCCTGCTTCATTATATCTCTGATATAAGTACCGCAGAGCAGTCTGTTATCTGCTGTGATGTAATAATAGAAAGGTTTTGTTCCGAACTGATCTCTCAGGCAGAAATACCTGTCATTTTCTGTATTGTAAAGAGCAAACGCGAACATTCCGTAAATATGGTCAGCCATGCTTTTGTCCCATTTTTCATAGGCACCTACTATTATGGCTTTCTCTCTTTCTTCTCTGGAAAGTGTATCATCTATACAGAGCTCCCTGCAAAGCTCTCTCCAGTTACGGATATGTCCTCTGTAATCGCATATTTTTATCAATTGAACTCACCTCGTAAAGTTTTGCTTATATTTCTTCATAGTTCTGCGGACGGTTCATGAGTGCACCGAGAGCCAGCCTTACATCGCCGCCGTTGAAAAGCACCTCATTGAGCTGCTCTGTTATAGGCATTTCTATGCCAAGACGTCTTGAAAGATCGTACGCAGCCTTACAGCAGAAGTATCCTTCTACCGTACCCACACGCTCGACAGCTTCCTCGGGAGAAACTCCCTGACCGATAAGAATGCCTGCCCGCCTGTTACGGCTATGCATACTTGTGCAGGTAACAATAAGATCACCTATACCCGTAAGGCCGCTGAATGTGGCAATATTTGCTCCGCATGCCTTACCAAGACGAGCTATCTCATGTATACCTCTTGTCATAAGTGCAGCCTTTGTATTATCACCATAGCCAAGACCGTCGCATACACCGACGCACAAAGCGATGATGTTTTTTAAAGCTCCGCCTATCTCACAGCCTTTAACGTCATCATTAAGGTATATCCTGAGATAGCTGTTGCCAAATTCTCTCTGTACCAGCTCGGCTGCATCATGATTTTCAGAAGCTGCTACTATTGTAGTAGGAACACATCTTGCAAGCTCCTCTGCGTGAGAAGGACCTGACAGAACTACAAGCTTATCTGTATGTATCTCTTCCTTTATTATCTCACTGAGAGTCTTGAGACTTCCCTCTTCAAGCCCTTTGCCGGTATTGACAATAACCATATTATCATCAACGTATGGAGAAGCAGCCTTAGCCACATCCCTTACAAATGAAGAGGGGATACCGAATATAAGCACCTCACACCCCTTTATACATGAAATATCACTGGTCATTGCAATGCTTTCCGATACAGGAACTCCCGGAAGCTTCTGAACGTGCTCACCGTGAGAGCGGATATCATCTATCTCAGACTGGAATTTTGACCATACAGTAACATCATGTCCGCAGTGCTCAGCCATTATTGCAAGACTGAGTCCGAAACCGCCTGAACCAAGTATAACGATCTTTGCCATAACATTTTACTCCTTCCGCATTGAGCCTCAGTTTATATTTATGGTCTTGAATGAGAATTTATTCTCATTACCGTCAAGAAGTCTCTGGATATTAGAGCGGTGCATCCAGATGACCATTGCTGCCATTGGCAGCGACATTATCAGATACAAAAAGCTTCTGCCGAACGAATATCCGTCGATAAGCCATGACATAAGCAGAGTTGCAAGCGGACAATATGCCGTTGAGATTATCGAAGCAAGGGATACATACTTTGAAAGTGCGAGTATTACCACAAAAATGGCAAGAAGAGCAAGAAAGACCTTATAGTCTACTGCGAGAAAAGACGCAGCTCCGACAAGAACACCCTTTCCGCCCTTGAAACTGTAATATATCGGGAAAACGTGTCCGAGAATAGCGAAAAATCCTGCTATATAGCCTATATAGTGAGTATCATTGCCCGGCATCAGTCCTGCATGGAGCAAGTGACAGAAGCCTCTTGCAAGAGCAACAGCTATTATACCTTTGAGAAGGTCACCGAGTAAAGTGAAAAGAGCACAGCTTTTGCCTGCACATCTGAACGTGTTTGTCAGACCTGCATTTTTGCTGCCCATATCGCGAATATCCCGTCCTGTCATCATTCTTACAACTATGATGGAGAAATTAAGACTGCCGAGAAAATAACCAAGTCCCGCAGCAGCGATGATAGAAAGAAACAGCTTCATTATTTATCATTTCCTCCCCTCTCGCGGACTATAAAACGTACAGGAGTGCCTTCAAGTCCGAATGTTGAACGGATCTGATTTTCAATATATCTCCTGTATGAAAAATGAAAGAGATCCGCTCTGTTTACAAATGTGACGAACGTAGGCGGCTTTGTGGAGGGCTGAGTCATGTAATATATCTTCAGTCTTCTGCCCTTATCCGAAGGAGGCTGAACTCTTGTAGTCGCATAAGCAAGTACATCATTCAGCATACCTGTCGAGATACGCATACTGTTCTGCTCATAGGTATACTTGATAAGCTCATAAAGCTTGTTGATACGCTGTCCCGTTTTAGCAGATATAAAGACAAAAGGAACATACGACATGAAGCTGAAGTCATTTTCGAGCTTCGTTCTGTACTCCTGCATAGTCTTGTCGTCTTTTTCGATAAGATCCCACTTATTTACAGCTACAACACAGGCTTTACCCTGTTCATGAGCATAGCCTGCCACCTTGGAATCCTGCTCGGTAAAGCCTTCCGCAGCATCAAGCATTATTACGCATACATCTGCGCGATCCACAGCCATATAAGCTCTGAGAACACTGTAATGCTCGACTTTTTCAGTGACCTTAGACTTTTTTCGTATACCTGCTGTATCTATGAACACAAACTTTCCGTATTCATTTTCGATAACTGTATCCGTTGAATCGCGGGTAGTTCCTGCAATATCAGAAACTATAACTCGCTCCTCGCCTGCGATCTTATTGATAAGCGAGGACTTACCTGCATTAGGCTTTCCTATAACGGCGACCTTGATATGATCCTCATCATATTCAGCCTCTTCGCTATCCGGAAGGCTTTCATAGACCTTGTCCAGCATATCGCCTGTACCATGACCATGAACAGAAGAAATAGGATACGGATCCCCAAGACCGAGATTGTAGAATTCATAAAGCTCCATAGGCGGATCTCCAAGGTTGTCCACCTTGTTGACCGCAAGAACAATGGGCTTTCCGCTTTTTAGGAGCATCTGGGCAACTGCGTAATCATCTGCCGTAACTCCACATCTGATATCTGTAACAAAGACGATAACATCTGCTTTTTCAATTGCAAGCTCAGACTGCCTTCTCATCTGAGCAAGTATAACGTCATTGCTGTCAGGCTCGATACCGCCTGTATCAACTACCATAAATTCCTTGCCGCGCCACTCACACTTTGAATAGATACGGTCTCTGGTAACACCCGGAGTATCCTCAACTATGGAGAGACGCTGTCCTATAAGTTTGTTGAAAAGGGTGGACTTTCCTACATTTGGGCGTCCGACTACTGCAACTATCGGTAAAGGCATATTCAATTCCCCTTTCTATATTTTGATTTACCAATTATATCAAGAAGCTTTCTGGCTTCGTGTGATCGTATTTTAAGTGGATACGCTTTTGTATCTTTAATAGGTTATTCCCATTATCGCGTCAAGAAGCTCATATCCATCGCTGTTAGTGGAAGTAAGCTTCACATTAAGTTCCTTCTCCACATCAGAAACTGTAAGATCATCCAGGAACACATCCGAGTCTCGTCTAAGCATTGCGGAAGAGATAAGAAGCTCATCGCCAAGCTCTTTGCCTTTCAGCTGTGCGATAAGATCCTGAGCTGTAATAAGACCTGTAACAGTTATTGTTTCGCCAAAGAAGTCGTTCCTGATACGGTAAACATCACATCTGAGGTCAGGAAACTTCTCTTCAGCCTTTTTTGCCAGACTGCATATGGTTAAAAACGGAGAATAGCCCGTAGCAATGGAAACATGGCGCTTTCCGCCTTCCCATTCAGCCATATCAAGAGCCTTGTAGAATTCGTCGATCAGCGATCTGAGCATTCCGACACCATTTTCATACTGAGAAAAGTCCTCATAGGCTTCCATGGGAGGAAGCTCGCGTTCCGCGATAAGATAGAACTCATCCGACGGAAAAACAGTTCTTGTACCGAATTTTTCGAGGAACACCTGTTGGAATTCTTCGATAATATCGATAGTTTCGCCTGCTGTTTCCTTAGTAAAGCCAACAAGAGGATAAAGCCCCTTTCTGAACTTAGTCAGACCTACAGGTACCACAGCCATACTTGTGATGTTTGGCATAAGCGTACCAAGATCCGTAAGAGATCTCCGTAATTCATCACCGTCATTAAGTCCGGGGCAGCAAACTATCTGACAATTAAGCTTGATACCGCTCTCGGCAAGCTGCCATATAAACTTCAGCTTTTCGCCTGCAAAACGATTGTGCATCATTTTGACTCTGAGTTCGGGATTTGTAGTATGGACAGAAACATTGATATTCAGCTTCATTTCAATTATTCTGTCTATATCCTCCTGATGAAGATTGGTCAGGGTAACATAATTGCCCTGTAAAAACGAAAGACGCGCATCGTCATCTTTAAAATAAAGTGTTTCTCGCATACCGGGCGGCATCTGATCTATAAAACAGAAAACGCACTTATTACTGCATGACTGTTTACTGTCCATAAGGAATGTCTCAAATTCAAGTCCGAGATCGTCGTATTCGTCCTTATGAATATCCAGATTTATTGTTTCATTTTCACGCAGTAATTCAAGAGAAACCTCGGTATCGGCAGCATAATACATATAGTCAAGGACATCTTTTATACCATGACCATTTATTTTAACGAGTATATCGTCTTTTTTGACTCCGCATTTATCCGACGGAGAGCCATGCATAACGCTGTTGATCTTAACCATAAAATTACTCCAAATACTTAAAAAGGAGAGAAGGATCTCTCCTCCTCTCCTTCTCTTTTATCGGATCAAGCCGATTATTCAGCGTCGATCTTAAGGACCTCAACGCCCTTATAGAATCCGCAGTTTTTGCAAACCTTGTGCGGAGCCTTATATGCGCCGCAGTTATCACACTTGGACATTGCGGGTGCTTCAAGCTTCCAAACTGCAGAACGTCTCTTGTCGCGTCTTGCCTTGGAAGTTTTTCTCTTCGGTACAGCCATTCTGGCACCTCCTTACAGAGCTTCACAGCTCATTATTATTAAGATGATCGCACTGCGTTTCATTAAGATCACAGCCGCACACCATACAAAGTCCCTTGCAGTCTTCTTTGCAGAGAATCTTTGTAGGCAGACTGAGAAGTATATCAGTCAGTGCAATTTCATTAACTTCAATGCTCTCACCGTCAGCGACAATATAATCATCGTTATCGCTATTGCTGACGGAAGGAACAACAATATGTTCAAAGCTGAGATCATAGTTCTTTGAAAACTCCTTCAGGCATCTGTCACAGATGTGGAGTATTTCAAATATAGCGGAATATTCAAGATAAACGACTCCCGCACGGTTGTAGAACCTTCCCTCGAGACTTACAGGAGTACCGAAAGTAAAGCCTTTCACATCCTGAAGCTCTTCGGCAGCGATCTCATAGCCGAATTTCTTTGATTCTCCAACGATATCAAATATCTGTTTTAAATTGATCTTCATATTATAATCCTTCAGAGCACCATAAGATATATTATACACCAGATGACAGGATATGTCAATAGTTCGGTGTAAATTTTTTCGGTTTTAATACTAAATTACTTGATAAACTGCTTAACGCTCTCGGGAAGCTCAGAATCATCAGCAGAAACTGTGAATACAACAGTTGCCTCTTCACCTGTGAGCTTGTCGAGCTTCTCAAAGAGGTTGCCGAGCACATCGTAGTCACGGCCAACGATCTTGAGGATACCGTCAACAAAAACGTCCTTTATATCGTAGTTGCCTGCGAGCATACCTGCAACAAAACCATAGAAAGCATCTGCACCTTCGATAGCAAAGCTCTCTGTATCGCACCATCTAACTCTGAAGCTGATAGAACGTCTGATATTATCGCCCTTTTCGATGCAAACGAGGTTGCCGTTTGTTGATCTTACAGCATCGTTGATCTGATCGATAAGTATCTTTGTCTTACCTGTACCTTTTTTACCTGTAATAAGTTTAATCATAATTTACTCCTTCCGTGCCTTACGGCATTTATGACGTATTATATTTTGTATTATGAGCTAAACAGACCGATCAGCCGAGCTTAGCTTCAAGAGCAGCCTTTGCGCCTTCATAACCGGGCTTACCGAGAAGAGCGAACATATTTGACTTATAGCTTTCAACACCTGGCTGGTTGAAAGGATTAACACCGAGAACATAGCCTGAGATTGCACAAGCCTTCTCGAAGAAGTAGATCATATAGCCCACATTTTCCTCGGTCGTATCATCAAGTTCAAGAATGATATTGGGAACTCCGCCCTCTGTATGAGCAAGTACAGTACCCTCGAATGCCTTTCTGTTAACAACAGACATATTCTGGTTTGTGAGGAAGTTAAGTCCGTCAAGGTTCTCAGCATCGGGCTCAAGGAAGAGATCTGTCTTGGGCTTCTTGATATCCACAACAGTCTCAAAGAGTATCCTTGCGCCATCCTGGATATACTGACCCATTGAATGAAGGTCAGTTGAGAAAACAGCAGCTGACGGGAAAATTCCCTTGTTGTCCTTGCCTTCGCTTTCGCCGAAGAGCTGCTTGTACCACTCGGACATCATTACGAAGCTGGGATCATATGAAACCAGCATCTCAACAGACTTCCCCTTTCTGTAAAGGATATTTCTGAGAGCTGCATATTTATAGCAATCGTTGTTATCGAAATCAGCGCAGAAATCAGCCTGTGCCTTAGCAGCGCCCTTCATAAGAGCATCGATATCACAGCCTGCAACTGCAATAGGAAGAAGACCAACAGCTGTAAGAACAGAGAAACGTCCTCCTACATCATCCGGAATAACGAATGTCTCATAGCCCTCTGCATCCGAGAGATTCTTGAGAGTTCCTCTTGCCTTGTCAGTTGTAGCGAAGATGCGGTTCTTAGCTTCTTCCTTGCCATATTTATCCTCAACCATCTTCTTGAAGATACGGAAAGCAAGAGCGGGCTCTGTAGTTGTACCTGACTTAGAGATAACATTTACAGAGAAGTCCTTGCCATCACACAGAGCAATGATCTCATTGAGATAAGCAGGGTTGATGCTGTTTCCGACATAGTAGATATCAGGTGTGTCCTTCTTCATATTATTATAAAGAGGCGACTTGAGAAGCTCGATAGCAGCTCTTGCGCCAAGGTAGGAACCGCCGATACCGATAACGATAAGAATATCGGAATTAGCCTTGATCCTCTCGGCAGCAGCCTTGATACGAGCAAATTCTTCCTTATCATATGCTGTAGGAAGCTCTACCCAGCCTAAAAAGTCATTACCGAGACCTGTCTTGCTGTGAAGGGACTGTGCAGCCGCCTCGACCTGAGCCTTGATGCCGGCCATTTCGTCAGCATTGACGAAATCCTTCAAGTATTTGGTGTTGAGTTTCAAAGACATTAAAATTTACCTCCAATATGTATGGAAAGCCATACAAATATAATTTACCATCTTTATGATACTATATTTTCAGTTTTTTTTCAAGTCCCTTTACATAACATTTTCAACATTTGTACATTTGTAACTGTTTCAACACCGTTTTTACATCAGTTTGTACAACAGTTTCTCTAAGACATAGGTAAATTCAAGCTTATGCACAGCAGATTTTGTTATAATATCAGTCTCAAAAACAAGGTCATCACCATTATAGAAAGCGACTGTACCTACAGGCTGTTCGGCTCTTACGGGCGCAGACAAATATTCGGGGATAACGATCTTAGACCTCAGCTCAGAGTTTTCACGCGGGACAACTGCTTTCCCCTGCTCTCTTATCCCTATTTTCACAGCTGTCTCAGTGCCGCATCGAACAAGAACAGGCTTTAACATTTCGTCCGGAAACATAGTATCAGCAACTTTATAATCGCGAAATGACTTTTTCAAAAGTGCTTTTGAGCTGCTGAATGTAGCTTCAGCGCTATCTGCTCCTAAAATGACAGCAATAAACATCGTACCATTATCATTTCGTCCCCCTTCAGCAATGCAATAGCCTGCTTCATCAGAATGGCAAGCTTTAAATCCTGCATGAAAGCTGTAATTTCTTGCAAGCGTATTCTCGCTGACAAGCTCTACCTGACCGTTTTTGACAAAATCTCTCCATATAGAAAAATATCCCTGCAAAAAACGATGCTTTAAAAGTTCGGAGCAGATCACCGCTAAATCGTGAGCGGTTGAATAAGTATTATCACCGCTGTATCCGTACGGACTGTCAAATACAGTATCTCTGAGCCCGAGATCAAAAGCACAGGCGTTCATGTCTTTCACAAAATCATCGACGCTTCCCGACGAATGTTCTGCAAGCACAGTGAGCGCATCATTTGCATTACCTATTATCACACTTTTCAGAAGCTCATCAACAGACAGTGTATCTCCGCTTTTCAGCCAGATAACGGCCCCCTTTGTTCCGGTTACACTGTCAGACGCAGTCAAAACATCATTAACAGTATATTCTCCCTGATCAATATCTTCAGCAATAAGAAGGATCGCCATAAGCTTGCTGAGGTAGCTGATATTTGCCTTCTTATCTGCATTCACTCCCTCGATCGTCATCCCCGTATCAGCTTCGATAACTATATAAGAATATGCAGAAATATCTTCTTTTTTATCAGCTCCAAGCAGCAAAACAGATAACGCAGCTGACACAGCAAGTATCATCATAGTTTTAAAAACATAACGCATAAAATCACCTCAGTGAATAATATGCTTCGGTTTCATGATAAATGAAAAGGAGCAGCCGAAGCTGCTCCCACTCATCATACCTTATGTGCGGTTATTATAAACGAATCCTTATTATCTCCGGTAAGCTCATAATTTCCGGATACAGGCACTCTCGTAGTAAGCTTATCCTCGTTTCCGGTTACAGAATAGATCTGATACGATTCTCCGTTGAAAGAGAAAGTGTACGGATCATCAAATGTATATTGCTCAAGGAACTCAATATACTCCTCAAGGCACATTTTCTTCTGTGTGCTTATTGCCGCGTGAATTTCACCAACGTATCTGAGGTGCCACGGACAATACTCTGAGCCTGTTTTTTCTTTCTTGCCTTCGGGATACCTGACGATAAAGCCGTATTTCCAGCAGTTCTCGCCAACCCAGCCTTCCGTATCATATCCGTCATAGGATATAACCGAACCATATGCATTAAGAGCAAGGTCAACACAGTAACCTGCCTTTGATTCAGCGAAAGCTTTAGGACAGAATGAGTCTTCACCTGTGTATGTATCGGTAGTACCGTATACAATGAAGTCAGCAAGACCAGTCTCGTTTGCATAATCCTCCATCATACGGTTAAGAGCTTCAGCTGCATCTTCATTGAGCTCAACTTCTTCGTCTACAAGACTATAAAACTCGTTCTTCTCATCTGCAAGATCCACCATGGTCCCCTGATGAGAAGCCTTGGCAGGAGATTTATCATTAAAAACAGAAAGAATTCCGTCAGAAACATCTTTTTTATAAAGTTCGCATTCCGAATAGCCGAGATATTTCACACCTTCAAAAGCGGTTGTTCCCTGGTCTGTGGTGCTATACCCGAGAGTGCTTCCTGTTGAAGCCTCAGTACGAGTTTCCTCATTGCGAAAATCGCCCTTTATAGTGAGATTATAGGGCTGCTGAGAGGCAAGTCCTCTCCTCAGAGCATCAGCACTGAAAAGAGTGCCGACAATAATGCCCATAGCAAGCAAAACACGGCTCACCTTGAGCTTGTTTTTCTTTCTCTCTTTCATTATACATATCCTCCGATATTTTGTTCTACATATATATATCTTTGTTTTTATCTTTCATCAGGCGGGACATAAGCTTTTCCGCCTGCACAGTATTCACTGTACGCACTCAGCGTGTTATATACATTGTTCCAGTTAGTAGTTCCGCCGCACAGCACAAGTATGTATGTCTTACCGTTCACTTCCGCAAACGTCGCCATGCAGTTTCCTGATTCATCTGTAAATCCTGTTTTACCGCCAAGGATCTTAACTCCCGGCATTTCATTACCGTACATTCTGCTGAACAGGGTACTGTTGAATGTAAGTCCCTCAGGATTTTGTTCTGTAGGAGGCACCTTGTATTCAACCGCCGAGAGTATTTCACGGCAGATCTTGTTCTGAACAGCATATTCCAGAAGAACAGCTATATCTTCTGCTGTACTGTAATTGTTCTTGTCATGAAGTCCTGTGACGTTGGTGAAGTGTGTATGCTTTAGTCCGATCTCTTCACATTTTGCGTTCATAAGCTTCACGAATTCTTCCTCTGAGCCTGCTACATATTCAGCAGCTGCCAGAGAAGCGTCTGCTCCAGAGCACAGGATCATGCCATAAAGAACATCCTTTAGTGTAGGAGTCTCATCAGGTTCAAAGCCTGCTCTTGAAGCATCCAGAGTTATATATGGAGCTACCATTTCATACGTTATCTTAACGGTAGCTGAAAGGTCATCTATGTTTTCGGCAGCGACAATAAGCGTCATTATCTTTGTCAGTGACGCAGGATAAAGCTGTATATGCTCATCCCTGTAAGCGACTACCTCATTATCATCCACATTTATCAGAATAGCATTTACGGCATCGTATTCCTTTTTGAATTTCTGAGACTTGTCCGTCTTTTCAGGAAATACAACAAAAGGCACCGCCGTTTCCTCTGATTGTTCTGTAGTGGTTTCGGCATATGCAGGCACTTCGCCTGTTGTTTCTGCAGCTTTATCTGAAATAACAGATGTCACAGAAGCTGTACGCTTGCTGCGTCTGTTCAGATACCTCGCTGTGAAAGCGCCGATAAATATAAGAACTAAAAGGAAAACCGCTGTGCCTGCCTTAAACAAGTTAGCATTGCGCTTTTGTTTCCTTCTTTTGTTCATTCTACACCTCAAAATTTTATATCTCTGTATATTTTATTATAATACAAATTTCATTTATTGTCAACAAAATTTGCGAACTCAGATTATTTCTACGATTTGCACAAATGCAAGCCGGTTTCTTATTGCGATTTATCAAATTACAGCGTTGAAACATCTGTTGAAAAAGCTCCCGTATAACACACGAGAGCTTTTGTATTTATATTTCAACAGCAATATGCTCTCTTTTTTCAAACGAATACAAATAGGCTTCTTTGACTTTTTTGCCTGTAGTAAGCTCGATAGCCGATTTATATAGCTTGAGCTGCATAGAATACCGCTCTTTGAGCTTTTCAAGTGACACTCCCCTGTCCGATTTATAATCAACTATAACGATACCGTCTTCTTCTTCAAACATCAGATCGATTATTCCCTTTATCATTCCATCTGATCTTTTAAGCTTATCCAGCGCTTCGTCATCTATGTCAAGCTCTGATACCGCCACCATGAATTTCTTTTCACGGACATATTCTTTTGAACTGCATATCCTTTTGTAAAGTTCTCCGCAGAAAAATGCACTGACATTCTCCTTGTCGATGGACTCCGCCTCCGCCTTGCTGATATAGCCCTTCTCCATTACGCTTTCTATCTCGGCTCCGACATCTTTTATTGCACTTTCAAAATCGCAATACTGGAAGAATGTGTGGATCGCAGTACCTCTTTCCGCGCCTGTAAGCTTTGAGCTCTCAGAGCGGAATCTCGGACGTTTGAGCTTCATGTCAAATGGTTCTTCACTATCTTTCAGCTTTTTGGTTATCTGTGTTACGCTGAGCTTTGCAGGTGTTTCCGCCAAAGTACGGTCATAATAAAATGAAATGATTTCTTTCATTCTTTCTATCATTGCTTCATCGGGTGCAGCATCATCAGCTTCTTCCTCCTGCTCGGCTAAATCAAGACTGATATCGTTAACAGTTTCATATTCAAAAATATCGTCAGCCCTTTGAACATACGGTGTCATCACTCCTGTCTCCATGCCAATCTGCTCAGCAATTGCGTCAAAGCAAGGAGAACGGAAAACACTCAGCCACATCCAGTCCGAGAAGCTTTTAGCTTCACTCACAGCTTCAGAAATATCTCCGTTTTGCAGTATAACGCCATCCATAAGCGTTCTCACTCTTTTAAGCGCCTTTTCGCCGCACTTCAGATTAATGAACAGTTTCTGCTGAGCTCTTGTAAGTCCAACGTACAGAAGTCTCATTTCTTCACTTCTGGTATCACACTCCTCCTCTCCTGCAAGCATCACCTGCTGAAAGGTCTTGTACTTTCTCAGAAGCGCAGGATCGTAAAGTACATATCCTATCCTGCCGTCTGAACTGCACATAACAGGCTTTGAATCAAATTTGAATTTTACAGATGTCTCCGCTATGAAAACAAAGGGAAATTCAAGTCCTTTTGAGCGATGCAGTGTCATTACCGAAACGTAATCACCTGCTGAAGCAGAGACCTTTCCCTGAGCATAGTCACCGTTTTCCATTACTCTGTCAAGATGCCTGAGAAATCCGTTCAAGCCGCCTGAACCGTCATACGCAGCTGTGTTTTCATAATTCTGTGCATACTGTATCAAGGCTCGGAGATTGGCACGTTTTTTATCTCCATCGTTATAAAGCTGCATTACAGAGATAAAATCCGTGGTATCGTATATCTCGCCTATAAGTTCGCCTATAGTCATTGTCACAGAGTCAAGCCTGAAACCGTCAAGGGACTCAAGAAATTCCGCACACCTTTCCCTGAGAAACATATCATCACACTCAGGATATTCACCATCGGCAATACCTCTTATTATAGGGAATAATGCCTTTTTCCTGTCATACGACTTTATTACTGCTATATCTGATACACTGAACATATACATGGGAGATGTCATTACAGCTGCCATTGAGATATCCTGCAGCGGATTGCTGATTATCCTGAGAAGATCTATCAGAACAGCAATCTCTCTTGACTTCAGGTATCCTGACTCCTCACTCCCCTTTGCCGGAACCCCGATCCTGTTAAGTTCGTCCGCATACATATTGATATGTACGTTATTTCTTACAAGTATGCAGAAATCAGACGGTCCGCACGGTCGTTCGCTTCCGTCCTTATCGGTGACTGTAACGCCGCTTTCAAGCATTTGCGATATCTTAGAGGCTGTATACACGGCTTCACGATTGACCTTTTCTATCTGCTCATCATCTTCCGGAGCGTCATCATTTATAAAAGATATGCAGGCTTTTCGGCTTTCAGCGTTTTCATCAGTATACTGTTCTGCTCCGAAATACAGCATTTCATCCTCGGTATATCTGATATCGCCGCATTTTTCGCTCATTATCTGCGAGAAAACAAAGTTTACAAAGTCGATCACCTGCGGAGAGCTGCGGAAATTCTTATTCAGAACTATAGACTGGTTTTTTGATTTGTTTTCAGTAGAATAGTGTTCTGACTTCCGCAATGTACTAATGAAGTTACGGGGGTTTGCGAGTCTGAAACGATAGATAGACTGCTTGACATCACCGACAAGGAATACATTGTCTCCGTAAAGAGGCTCTCCCGTTTCGCTATGCCTGTAATTCTTTGAGATAAGCTTGAATATCAGATCCTGCTTATTATTCGAATCCTGATATTCGTCTATCATTATTATGTCGTAATAATCCGCGATCCTTTCAGCTGTCGCAGACTGTATTATCATACCATTTTCATCCTGTGCAGCAAGTATCTCAAGTGCCAGTCTTTCGCCATCGTCAAAGCTCAGAGCATTCTTTTCACATTTCTTTTCCCATACAAGCTCCTCATACTTTTTCAGCATTTCAGCAAGTACTCTTGTTACCTCTCCGCACTCTCGGTAATCGCTTTCGACAGATGATATGCTGCTTATGACTTTTTCAGCCGTTTTCTTTACAAGATCGCGCTTTTTCTTGAATATCTCTCTCAGAGCTTTATCGTGCGGAGTCTTTCCCACTCTGACAAGAACAGAAAAAGCCTGAGCCTGCTCTGCTTCCTCGGCAGCAGGAAAACGCCTTGACTTAAAAATATCTGCAAGAGCAGATATCCTGTCGTAATCTTCCTCCGCCTGAGCATATGATTTTTCTGCTGCCGCAGCAGACATATCGGGAAATATCTTTCTGATCATGCCGATGTTATCGTCAGCTGCTTTAACAGCTTTTTCAAGTTCTTTTGTTATCGACTCAAAGAAGCACCTGTAATACTCAGAGCTCTCAAACTCAACAGAATACATACTAACAGCTGTTTCAAGCCACTTGTCTCTGAGTGCGACTGATGACAAAAAACTGTCTGCTCTTTCGAGAACTTCTACAAGTCTTTTCTCGTCCTTGATACAGAAACGATCATACATAAACGCTATCTTATCATACTCGTTTTCACAGTAATAGTTTATAAGCTCTTCCATGGCACGGGCACGAAGAACCTTGTTGTCAGTATCATCAAGTACGCTAAAACCTGATGTTATGCCGTTTTCACCGATATTATCCCTGATCAGCTCAAAACAGAAAGAATTTATCGTGGATATTCTCGCGCTCTGGAGAAGTATCTGCTGTTTCAGAAGATGTCTGTTATCGGGAGACTCGTTTATCATAGCTCTAAGTTTACTGTCAAGGCGCTTTTTCAGTTCGGAAGCTGCATCATTGGTGAAAGTTACCACAACCATCCTGTCAGCTCTAACTCCGGATTCGCTGTCAGCAAGCAGCTGAACCAGACGTTCGGTAAGAACCGCCGTCTTACCGCTTCCTGCTGCTGCCGAAACTATAAGCGACGTATCACGCGCGTCAATAGCCTTCTGCTGTTGTTCTGTCCAGCCCATTTTACTCCTCCTCTCCCTCATACTTTCTGCCGAGAATGCCGGCAGCCTCCGCCACCTGAGCTTCATCGGGAACACGACGGCTGAGAAGCTCGGAATTATCGCAGATATTGATATAATCACAGTAGTTGCACGGGATCTTTCCGTCTAATACAAGCGGTACAGCTTCTGCATTTCCTGCAAGAAGTGATTCAGCCATTTCAATCAGCTTGCCGTAAGTATAGTTCCTGAGCTGTGTCATTCCCTCTGCGGATACACAACTTGACCTCTTGTCAGGAACTCCGTTTTTATCAAGCTTTACCGGTATGAATTCTCCGCGGACATCTTTTTCCATCGCCCTTAGTATGTCCATATCGCCGAGAACAAGTCCGCTTGTGCGCAGCGACTCCTTTACTGCTCCGCTATTCTTTGATCCGACTTTATGCGACTCAAGATGGACGTCTGAGATCCTAACAGGTGAATAAAGAACACCTGCAGGTTCAAAGCCTTCATACAGTCCGTCTTTATCGGTAGAGGCAAAGAGATAGAGCAGCATCTGCATATTTATTCCGCAGGCAAGAGTTTCCGGGGTAATATCCTTTCGGCTGCTCTTGTAGTCGATTATACGAAGATAATCATTATCCCCTATCCTGCATACATCTGCTCTGTCGACTATCCCTCCAAAGCTCAGACTTCTGCCGCTGCCGAAAGGAAGAACAACCGAATGGCTGTCTCTCAGATCAAGCTCAAAATCATGGGGCGTAAAATCCGAAGCCATCAGCGACTGCTGAGTATAAAGAAAAACATCCGACATACGCTCTGTCAGTTTATTGAAAATAAGAGTGAATTTAGCATCCTTGCCAAAATCTCCTGCAAGTGAAGTTTCACGGTATTTCTCGGCACAGCTGTTTATCTCGCTTTTAACTTCATCATATGTCATTGATATAAACTCGTCTTTTGACCTTGAGCCCAGAATGCCATAAAAGCACTCATGGGTAAGCTCACCTGCTATTCTTGCATCAAGCTCAACTTTCTCGTTAAGATGCAGCCTGAGGCACTTGTCACAGAAATACTTGAAGTGACACTGGTTATATTCCTCCAGCCCGGTGGAGGACAGCCTGAGAGGATCAAAGCTTTGCAGTTTTTCGATAACACTGCTGTCAATATGATAGTCCTGCTTCAGACTGCTCCTGCTGATAACATAGGATAATCTTCTCCTGTATTCGCCGCTCTCCATCAGAAGCTGTTTTATCGAAGCAACCGATGTATTATCTGAACTTCTTTCCTGCATATAATGATAAAATGCAGAATGAAGTGTAACAGCGTAATAATCTACAGGAATATCATCATCTTTTTTTCGTATGCTCATATCGCCAAACATACCGATTATCCTGTCAACTATCTGTGCAGGATACTTTGCCTGTCCTGACAGGTCGGAAAGCGGATATGTTATAAAGAGCTTGTGGGAGGCGGCAGAAATAGCCTTATAGACAACGAGCCTCTCGGAAGCTATCAGCTCGGCAAGAGGAGTTGACAGCTCAATCCCGTTCTCTGCAAGCTTGGCTCTGTCCGCTTCCGAGAAAAGCCCGTGAAGGCTTATACGATTAGGAAAATCCCCGTCATTTACGCCCATAACAAAGACTATTTTAGGAGAATCAAGTCTCGCCATTCTCGCAGAAGCGGCTGTTACTGCATCAAGGGTCTGCGGCGGCACAGAATACTGTATACGCGCGATCATCGACATTATCATTCGTGATATCTCTGCGAATCCGATTTTTCGGTCACCAAGAGTATCACTTATACTGTCAAGTATATCTATCAGACATCCCCAAAGCCTTTTCAGCTCGGCTGCTTCATAATCCTTATTTTGCTTTATAAGTTCGCCCATCAGCCTTGCAGTATTCCTCTCCGCTCCGCATGAAACTATATGATCATACAGCAGCGAACAGATCTCTGAAGCGGAAATATTGCGTCTAATCCTTTTTTTAAGCGCAGCTATTGGAGGGATGATTCTTGTTCTTGTCTTTTCAAGACGTTCCAGATTCGGGTCGTCGGCAGTGAACTTATCATTCCACAGATCTCCGTCAACGCCCCATTTATAGCAATAATTCTCAAGTAAAGCGGTCTCGGTAAGATCGATATCCAGCAGCCCGCTTTTTACCAGTCTGAAGATCTGCTCAGAACGGAACTTCCTGCTGCTGAGTATATCAAGAAGAGTTGTGAAATAAACCATTACAGCTGTATGAGCGACAGATTTCTCCAGACTTAGGAAATACGGTATATCATATCTTTTGAATGCAGCCTTCAGCACATCCGAATACATGGCGATATCATTTGACAATATAGCAATATCACGGTACTTCAGGTCACTGTTCTCATATAACAGATGCTTGACAGCAGCGCAGACATATTCCGCCTCACTGTACATATCCCGAGCTTCAAAAATATGTATGTTCTCAGCTTTTGGAGCTCTGCCGGGTTCGTTTTGGATATTACGGAGAGAACGACTGCTGACGTATTCAAGATCCGGAGTTCGGAAACGGTAACTCTTATCACATACTGTTATTACAGTATCCCTTCCGAGCTCACGGCATACAGCTCTTATTCGCCGATATGTGTCATTAACAGTTTCAAAAAGGGTGTACTCCCCCGCATTAACGTCGTCAGTTCTGAGTGTAATGCATACATTATCGGCAGAAGAAATGATAAGCTTTATCATTTCGTACTGATCCGCGGTAAAGCTCTCAAACTCGTCCAGGAAAACTTTTTTTCCTCTGAAGTAGCTGTTCAGATTTGCAACAGCTGCAGCTTCTTTGATGTTATCAAGCTCATCCTTGAAGCCGTACTCCTCCATAAGCCGCTGATACTCTATAAATATCGCAGCAACATCCTTCGTCTTATCCATAAGCCTTTTATCAAGAAGCTGAGAACGGTTCATAAGTTCTTCCGGACCGATACCAATACGCTTCATATCGCGTATCAGAGTCATTATGTCCTCTGCAAATCCGCTCTGAGTGCTCTGTCTGCGGAAGCTTCCAAGGGACTCAGGACGTGAAAGAGCTGCATCGACAGCCTGATAGACAAGTATCATTTTCGCCATATCATCAGCATACTCACCCTTACGGTTCGGATCACCGTAAAGCTGAAATAGCTGTCTGGCAAGGCCTGTAAAGCTAAGTGAAAAAAGCTCGTTAAAGTTCTCTGCACCAAGATAGAAATAAAGCTTCTTATCAAAATCCTGAGAAAACTGTTCAGGAACGATGATGCAGAGCTTATCTGCCTCACGGCAATTTTCCTTTATACGTCCAAACATACAGGTAGTCTTTCCGCTTCCTGCGGGACCTGTTATAAATTCGACCATAATATCTCCTGTAATATAAAATATGCATACCGCGTAAATGCGGTATGCATATGTGTGTTATCGATCAGAAACCATTGATATGGGCTTTTTTCATTATACTCGGGAAATCAAGATAAGCATAATTACAGTTAACATAGCCCTTTATACCGTCGATCTTGCCCTCGTTGGTGAACTGCCACATATTGAAGTGGCTGTTGAATGCAGGCTTGGATACACCGTAATGAGCTACCCATACATCATATTTTGAATATACAGAAGGATCTATCCTTGTATTAAGGAAGTTTGCGTAGCTCTTCACACCTACATAATAGCCTTTTTTCTCAAGAGTTGAGCAGAAAGCATTGATTATATCTGTTATCTCCTGGTTGCTGAGTGCGGCTATGGAAGGATCCTCCACTGCATAGTAGACAGGATACTCAAACTTGTGACCCTTTATAACTTCATAGCAGGCTTCTGCCTCAAGAACTGCATCTGCAGGAGATGAAGCGTAGCTGTACCAGTAAACGCCGCAATCTATACCGGCTTTTTCAGCACCTTCGACATTGGCTTCAAAATACTTGTCAGTCTGTGTGGCAAGATCACCATATCCAGCACGGATAACCGCGTAATCGACACCCGAAGACTTGACCTTATCCCAGTCTATCTTGCCCTGCCATACAGAAACATCAATGCCCTTTGCCTTGCCCTTATCCATACTTACAGGAAAAAGCTGTTCACTTGAGTCTGTTTCGGTACCGTCAGGCACATATGTCTCGGGAGAGATAAGATACGGATAGTTTATGTAGCAGTGATCAAGATCGACCTCGGTATTGATGCCGTTAACTCTACCTCTTGCGTTATACTGCCACATTCCGTAGTCATGTGCATAACCGGGAGCAGCTACATCCCAGTGAGCTACCCATACAGTGTATTTATCAAGCACCTGCTGATAAACGTTTGAACTGAGCAGGCTTGAAAAGCTGTATACGCCTGCATATAAGCCCTTAGACTCTATTCTGGAACAAAAAGCATCTATAATAGCAGACACCTGTGAAGTCGGAAGCCTTTTCTGTTTTTCTTCTTCAATATCAAAGAATACGGGATACTGGATGTCATAGTCCTTAATAACATTGTAGCAGGACTCTGCTTCATTGTAAGCCGCCTCAACATCCAGAGCGTAACTGTACCAGTAGATGCCGACGTCCATGCCCACCTTCTGTGCTTCCTCTATATTATACTTGAACCATGTATCTACCTGATTGGGATACTTATTAGCGTTACCGAATCCGGCTCTGATTATAGCGAAATCAATTCCGCTGTCCTTAACAGCCTTCCAGTCGATCTTTCCCTGTGCATAGGAAACATCGATACCTTCAGCTTTCTTGTATATCATGCTCATATCGCCCGAATGCAGCTTTACATACTTCTGATGAGCGTCATATATGTCGAATACGTTATACGGTGTCTCCAGCATTGCTGCTGAAGCGGAAACATTCTCATCCTGAGCAATTGCCTCAGAAGCGGAACTGTTTCCTACCTTTGAGATCTGGTCGGGAACTTTAAATTCCTCATCCTCTTTACTTTCCGATGAATATGTGATATCATTATATATACCGGAGTCGGCTGCCGATGCAGACATCATTACCCCTGAGCTTATGACACCACAGGTGATCAATAAGGAAAGCAAAGTCTTGTAGATCTTCATAGCTTATCGAACTCCTTTTCATTAAGGTTGCAAAAAGAAAAACTAAATACACGCTTCTTTTAGTCAATTATACCATACTATTTATCTTATTTCAACCTTTTTCTCACAAAAAAGTCAATTAATTGTGTATTTTTGTAAGGATTGAAGAATTTCATGAAATGTTTTTGTAACTTATGGATAACAATTTTGTAATAATTAAGGAGCTTACATGAAAGAGTTTATTATAAATGAAAACGACAGTGGTCAGAGAGTGGACAAATTTATCTCAAAAGCACTCCCCGATCTTCCAAAAAGTATGATGTACCGTCTCATCAGAAAAAAGGACATCAAGATAAACGGAAAACGCTGTGATATCGCCGATCGTCTGAACGCAGGAGACAGGGTCACCGTCTATGTGAAGGACGAAGTATCGGCTGAAAAGCAGCACGACATGAGTTTTTTGAGGTGTTCCGCAGATATTGATGTTATATACGAGGATGAAAATGTGATCATTGTCAGCAAACCTGTCGGACTCGACTCGCACTCCAACGGAAGCCCCATGAGCGACACTCTTATAGACAGAATAAAGCATTACTTATATAATAAGAAAGAATTCCTGCCCGAAACCGAAAGTTCCTTTGCTCCAGCGCTTTGCAGCAGGCTCGACAGAAATACCTGCGGCCTTGTAACTGCCGCAAAAAATGCCGCCGCTCTCCGTGATCTTAATGAAGCTATAAGAAGCGGAAGGATTCATAAGATATACCACTGTATAACGACCTCTCCTCCTCCAAAAGATTCAGATGTTATCACTGCATATCATCAAAAAGACGAGTCAAGAAATCTTGTAAAGATCTCCGACTCGCCACTTGATGGCTATAAACCCATAAAAACAGGATACCGAGTTATTGAACAGCGCGGAAAGCTTACCCTTGCAGAGATAACTCTGTATACCGGCAGGACTCACCAGATAAGAGCTCATATGGCTCATATAGGCGCACCGGTTCTCGGCGACGGCAAATACGGAAATATCGCCGCAAACAAGCGCTACGGCGTATTTCGTCAGGCGCTCTGCGCGTACTCGCTGCTGTTTGACCTCCCCGAGGAGTCACAGTTCAGTTATCTCAACAAGCTGATAATAACAGATAATACTCCTGATTTTGAGAAAAGATTCTTCAGTTAGGCTGACCGACTCTGTGGCGTAAGTTCTCCTCCTTGAGTTCGCGCCCCTCAGCTATAAGAGCTCTCATGCCGTCGGCATCGCCGCTTTTCAAAGCGGCACTGTATTTTTTCAGGTTCTCGATAAGTGTATCGAGCTCATACTGAAGATGTTCCCTGTTCTGCATGAACAGATCGGTCCACATTTTTTCATTCATGGTAGCGATACGGGTCATATCCTGAAAGCTTCCTCCGCTGAATCCGCACTCAAGCCCCAGTTCGGGGCTTTTTACATATGCACTGGAAACTATATGTGCAAGCTGTGACGTATAAGCTATCATCTTATCATGGTTTTCGGGGCTGGTAATAACTATCTTGCCCGCACCGATCTCCTTGGCAAGACCATTGAGCAGGTCAATATCTGTCTGATCGCTGTCGTCAAATGGTGCTATGATAAAATTTGCCTTTACAAAGAGATCACCCGTACTATTATAATATCCGCCGAATTCCTTGCCTGCCATGGGGTGAATACCAATATATCTCAGTCCGTTTGCCTCAGCGATACTTTTCATGCGCTGAGAGAAATCGCCCTTTATACCGCAGACATCGGTTATGAGAGTGTTCTTGCTGATCTTTGCCGCATTCTCCGCAAAGAACCTTTCGCTCCCCTCGGGGAAAAGTGATATTACGATCAGATCATATCCTTCATAGTTTCCGTCAAATACTTCATCAAGAGCTACATCACGCAGAGCAGCATTCTCGATATCATGATTGATATCACAGCCTGCTACCGTATGATATGTATATTTTTTCAGTGCCTTACAAAGAGAACCGCCAATGAGTCCGAGTCCGACAACTAATATTTTCATTGAGATCAAACCTCCACTTTCTTTTATCATTTAAAGTATAACGCTTTAAAAGAAAAAAGTCAATAGTATATTCCTATATTAAAGAAATATTTATATCATTTCATTACCTTCAGGCATAGAATGTAGTGAGAGTATTCTCACATTCAATGAAAGGAATGATAATATGCCAAAGGTATTTTTGAGTCCATCGACACAGGAATGGAACCAATACGCTACAGATGGCAATGAAGAGCTTTATATGAATCTTCTTGCCGATCGTATAGAGCCTTATCTTCGTTCATGCGGCATTAGCTTCGTAAGAAATGATCCTGCAAGAAATGTTACAGGTGCAATTGCAGATTCAAACGCCGGCAGCTACGATGTTCATCTTGCACTCCACTCAAATGCAGCTCCCGAATCTCTTGCAGGCAGATTAAGAGGGATAGATATATATTACGCTCCTAAAAGCGATGATAGCCGCAGACTTGCTGATATAATATCGAATAACCTCAAATCGGTATATCCTCTCCCGGATAAAGTCAGAGCAGTTCCGACATATTCCCTTGGAGAGGTGCTTCGTACAAAGGCAGTGGCAGTGCTCTGTGAACTCGGATATCATGACAACTACGCTGATGAGGCATGGTTAAAGAATAATCTTGAAATAATCGCCAGAAATATCGTAGATTCGCTGTGCGATTATTTCGGTATCCCATTTGTGCCCGCAGGTGCAGTGCGCTGGGGCACTGTCACTACTGATGGCAGCAATCTTAATATCCGGGATTATCCCGGACTTTCCGGTAATATCATCGGTTCAGCTCCCGATGGAGCAACTTTAATGATCAACGGAGAGACAAACGGCTGGTATGTAGTAAGCTACAATGGTATAACCGGCTATTCCAGCAGCAGATATATAACATTATAAAAAATACCGTACAGCCATCATGCTGTACGGTATTTCAATTATTTTTCATCTTCACTCTGCTGCTGTCTGCGTCTGCGGCGATTTTTGTCATTAACCTTAGGAACAGCATATATCGGCTTCATCGGCTTGCCTTTGCTCTTGAAAACTATATAAGAGTAAATGCAGACGATTATATATATAGCACACAGCAGGAATGATACCATCAGGGCTTTGTTGAACCAACGGGACTTGGTGAACATCTTCGCAACATACATATTATATTTGGAAGCAGAACGCTCGACATTGCTTACCGCTACCAATTCAACTGTTCCGAGCTCTTCACCCGAGTACTCAAGGGTAACTTTACCAAGAGGCTCGCCCTTAGCAACAGGCGCCTGAAGTGTATTTTTGTACCAGACCACCTTATCTCGGCTTATTGTCGAAATATCGACCTCATCATACCACAGAAGCGTGAATTCCTCCTTAGGTATGGCAAGAACGTAATCATTTCCTTCTGCGAGCTCAACCGGAAGTTCACCGACCTCTGCAGTATCAGCCAGTATGACCTGATACGAGAAATTGTCGAACGCCCAGTTAAACATTGCGATCGCATCTGTCAAATGGTAGAATGTATTGTCTCCGTCAGCGTTATTCAGCGGTGACTTCATGAGAACTACCAGATACTTGTTTCCGTCGCGGCTCGCCATAGTAACTATGCTTCTGCCTGCTCGCTCAAGATTAGATGTCTTGATGCCCTTGGTTCCGCTGTATGCATAATCGCTCTGACTGTCCATCATAACGTTGGAGTTCGGCCAGATCCATTTATCCATCTCAGGATGATTTTTCGGATTTGGCACTGATGGAGTATATGTGAAAGTAGTCGCGATGCTTTCAAAATAAGGAACTCCGAGAGCATAGACCGTAAGTGCCATCATATCATTCGCAGTAGTGTATTGATTAGGATCGTACATACCTGTTGCATTGGTAAAATGAGTATCCTCAAGTCCAAGCTCAGCAGCCTTTTCGTTCATCATGTCAACAAACTTTGAAGTATTGTTTCCGCCGATCTTGTATGCGATAGTCTCAGCCGCTTCAACAGAGGAAGTAAGCATCATCGCATAAAGCAGATCCGTATAGGTAAGGACGTCCCCGTCTTCGATCTCAGCAAATCTCAGATCGTCAGGGAACTCTATGTTATAGAGGTACTCATATACCGACTCATCAATTGTGACCTCCTGCGAAAGATCAGGACAGTTCTCAATACATACCACTGCTGTCATTATATTAACCAGAGGTCCCGGCATTTGCTTTGTATCGGCATTCTTTTGATGGATAACTGTATTTGAGTCAAGGTTCATCAATACCGCAGACTCACTCTTTATATTCATGGACAGCGGAAAACTTACCGCTTCTGATCTTATGCTGCATAAAAATGGGAGTATAATTACTATTGCTGCCAGCGCAGATAATAACTTCTTCATACATTCTCCTTTATTTCACGCGGTTCCCCGCTGTAATATGCTTTACAAAAAGCCTAATCTATATTATAACAGAAATAAATCCATTTTAAAAGGGGTTTCTGAAATTTTTTTTTTAAATTTCTGAAAAATTTTCTTCCCCTCTTTACCTTTTAGGAAAAATATGCTACAATAAATATACAAAACGACAGCGGCACAGAAAAAAATAGCCGTATAAAATTGAACAAAAGAACGGAGGTTTTTAATGTGATCTACGTTACAGGAGACACTCACGGAGATATTACTCGCTTTAAAAGCCCTGAGATCAGAAAGCTCGGACGAGGAGACACCCTCATTATCGCAGGCGATTTCGGCTTTTTCTGGGATAATTCCAAGCAGGAACGTGCGGCGCTGAAGAAGCTTGCGGACAAAAATTATACTATCGCCTTTCTTGACGGCTGCCATGAAAACTTCGATATTCTTGAGAAGTATAAGCCCGAGGAGTGGCATGGCGGAAAAGCACGTATCATAGCTCCAAATATCATCCATCTTATGCGAGGACAGGTCTACACGATCGAAAAGAAGAAGATCTTTACTTTCGGCGGCGGTCACAGTCAGGACATTGAATTCAGACGGGATAACGATTGGTGGCCTCAGGAACAGCCAACACAGGCTGAAATAACTGAAGGCATCGCTCATCTGAGAGAGAATAATTATAAAATCGACTATGTTATTACCCACGAGCCGCCAGCTTCGCTTAAAGAGTGTCTGGGAGTCGATGTTCTGGAAAGACTTGAAATGCACGCATTTTTTGAGGATGTCATCAAGACCTGCAATTATGACAAGTGGTTCTTTGGCAAATGCCATATCGACAAGCATATCCCCATAAAGTTTTATGCGGTATTCAACAACGTAATTCCGCTGAAATAAAACATAATATGAGCAGATCCTGCATAGTATTTACTATCAAATCAAAAGAGGTAGATACTATGAAAAAATTCAAGTTAACGGATCTGCTCATTTTTATTGTGACCGCAGAGCTCGTCGGAGCACTTTCCGCACTGTTTTCAGGAGATTTTTCTTCATTTTATGCGGAAATCAAGGCTCCCCCGCTGCTTCCGCCCGCATGGCTGTTTCCCGTAGTCTGGGCAATTCTATATGCGCTCATGGGAATATCAGCATATTTGATATGGCAGACTGACGCTTCCACAAAAGGACGTTCATCAGCTCTGAAGCTCTATTATATACAGCTTGCCGTAAACTTCTCATGGAGCATTCTATTCTTCCGTTTCAGACTTCTTGGTATTGCAGCTGCTGTTGCGATTATATTACTGCTGCTTACAGGAGTAATGATATTAGCTTTCAAAAAAGTCAAAAAAATCTCTGCATGGATGAATATTCCTTATTTGATATGGCTATGCTTTGCTTCATATCTCGCAGCTGCGGTCTATATTCTGAATTAATGGACATTCCTGTAAAAATAATATCCATATATTTTGTATTGATTTAACTAACTACCTCTGGTATAATTAAATTATCCCGAAAGGGACAATAAACATACAGGAGGTATACATTATGTGCTGCAACAACATATGGAAGATACTCTGCGAAATGTTCGGTATCTGCTGCAGATAAGCAGAAAAGACTGCACGGTATTATGCCGTGCAGTCTTTTTATATTCCGAAAAACCGCTCTGTATTTTCTTTAAGCGCAGCGATCAGCTCGGTCTCATCAATGTTCATATCACGCGCAAGCTCAGCAGCTACATATTTAATATTCTGCGGCACATTAGTCCTGTCGAGCCCCTTGATATTTCTTGGTGTGAGGTACGGAGCGTCTGTTTCAGCCATTATCCTGTCCAGAGGGATATACTTTACAGCCTCGCGAAGTGCTCCTCCGCGGCGTTCATCACATATCCAGCCTGTGACGCCGATGTAAAAGCCCATGTCGATATACTTTTTCAGAATGTCTTTATCACCGGTGAAGCAGTGAACTACCGCTCTTTTACATATATCACCGTGTTTTTTGAAACGTGCGATAAAATCATCACTTGCCTCTCTTTCGTGAAGGAACAGAGGTTTTCCAAGCTCCTCGGCTATTTTTATATGATGTTCAAAGCAGCTTATCTGGCTTTCTCTGGTCGAGAACATCCTGTCATAGTCAAGTCCGCACTCGCCAACTGCGACGATCTTGTCATTCGCAGAAACAATCTCTCTGATGCGCTGAAAATCCTCGGCTTTCGCACTGTCGGCACTGTGAGGATGTATACCGCAAGTGCCGAAACAATTATGGTTCTTCACAAATTCGTTGACGCTCTCACTGCTTTTCATATCAGAACCTGTAAGAATACAGTGTACTCCCTCGGCCTCAGCGTCAGCTATGATCCTTTCAGGCTCCTTGAACTGTTTGCAGAACAAATTAAGTCCGATGTCGTAATATTTTATCATATCAACCTCTTTATAATGTTGCCTTAGCAGCTTCTGCAAGCTTTTCAGCTGCCGATCTGACATCATCTGCGCCAAATACAGCTGAAACCACAGCAATTCCGCTGTGCCCGCAGCCTTTTATACTTCCGGCATTTTCAGCAGTTATACCGCCGATAGCAACAGCAGGTATATTTACAGAACTGCATATCTTCTTCAGAAGCTCCGGTGTTATCCTTATGGCATTCTGTTTTGTAGGAGATGGAAATACTGCGCCGACGCCAAGATAATCTGCTCCCGAGCTTTCCGCAAAACGCGCCTGCTCTACCGTCTTTGCGGTAGCTCCTATAATAAAATCCTCGCCTGCGATGCGGCGTATCTCCTCTACCGGAGCGTCCTCTATGCCAACGTGAACGCCATCAGCACCGCATTTGAGTGCAGCTTCGTAGTCATCATTGACGATAAACGGAACATTGTATCTATGACATATCTCGATAAGCCTTTTAGCTTCATTGAAGAGTTCATCCTCATCAATTGATTTCTCGCGAAGCTGGATACAAGTGGCTCCGCCGATAATAGCCTGCTCAACTGCTTCATCAAGGCTTATCCCGCGAAGGCAGTTTCTGTCAGTTACAGCATAAAGAAGCAGATCTTCTTTTTTTATTTTCAATTCAATCACTTCTCTTCAAATTCTTTTATAAATACAGCAGGATCACTGCACTTCATAAATCCGCTCATCACACAAGCGCCTGCGGCACCGCACTGTCTGACAAGATCAATGTTATCGGGCGATATTCCTCCGATAGCATAGACAGGAATGCTCACACTTTCACACACACTGCTGAGGAATTCAATTCCGCGCGGTGGAAGTCCTTTTTTGCAGTCAGTGGCAAACACATGACCGGCAGTTATATAATCAGCACCGAGATTCTCAGCCTCCTGTGCATCTTCGACTGAGTGACATGATGCTCCGATGAGATCAAAAGCGCTTTTCTCCTCATCACTCAATGCACGAAGCATATGAAGCGGCAGATGTACAGCTCTACAACTGATTTCGGCTGCAATCTTGTAAAAAAAATGCAGTATAAGCACTGTTTCGGAACCACGGAAGATCTCTGCTGCCTTTACAGCAAGCTCTCTATACTCTTCCTCTTTCATGTCCTTCTCGCGAAGAATAACATATCGCGGCTCTGCTTTTACAATTCTGCGAAGCTGGTCCAAAAAATCTCCGCTGCACAGTGAACGAGAGGTCACACAAATAATATCAGACATAGAGGTAATCATTCAGCACAGGCTGGAGTCCTTCCTCTGACATATCCTTATACATCTTATCAAAGCTGCGTGCGTCATTTATCTCGAACTGCTCATCGCCCTCGGCAGCTTCGCTCTCCTTGCCTGTGTACTTGCTCTCATGGTCACCGATACCTGTTGAAACGCCGGCTGACACCTTAGTTGCAGCGATCTTTACGATACCGTTTCTGAAACTCTCACTCTCTCTGGAGGATACAGTTATACCGCAGAACGGCAGGAATATCCTGTATGCACAGAGTATCTGACAGAGCTGCTTTTCATGGACATCAAGAGGATTTATCTCGTCATTATTGATTATAGGACGAAGTCTCGGACAGGAAAGTGATATCTCAGCCTGAGGATATTTCCTCTGTAAATAGTAAACGTGAAGCGCGCTCGCCAGAGCATCCTTTCTGAAATCGGAAAGTCCGAGAAGTGCTGAACAGGCAATACCTCTCATTCCGCCCATAAGAGCACGTTCCTGAGCTTCAAATCTGTACGGCCAAACACGCTTATGTCCCATAAGGTGGAGCTGCTCGTACCTGTCACTGTCATAGGTCTCCTGAAAAACAGTAACATAGTCAACTCCGCATTCATGCAGATACTTGTATTCATCGGTATTAAGCGGATATACCTCAATCCCGACCATTCGGAAATACTTTCGTGCCAGCTTGCAGGCTTCTCCGATATACTCAACACTGCTCTGCGCACGGCTCTCGCCTGTGAGAATGAGTATCTCCTCCATACCGCTGTCAGCAATGACTTTCATCTCATGCTCTATCTGCTCCATATTGAGCTTCATGCGCTTGATGTCATTATAGCAGTTGAATCCGCAGTAAACGCAGTAGTTCTCACAATAATTAGCGATATACAGCGGAGTGAAAAGATATACGGTGTTTCCGAAATGCTTCTGGGTCTCAAGCTTCGCACGCTGAGCCATCTTCTCAAGGAAAGGCTCTGCCGCAGGAGAAAGCAACGCCTTGAAGTCCTCGACTGTGCAGGTCTCATGATTGAGAGCTGCGTTGACATCCCGGGCGGTATACCGAGAATAATCATAGTTTTTCATCTCAGTCATAACTTTGTCCATAATGTCGGACTTTATGCGCTCCATGCCTTCCATGTACGCCATGTGGTCGGTACGGGAAGCCGGATCTGTTTCAAGCATATGCTTCTTTTTAAGAGCAGCCTCGGAGAGCTTGTCCGAGTCCACAAAATAGTGATTTTCCATTAAATTACCTTCTTTTATAATTCCAGTACAGCGATCACTTCATCGCCGTCTTTTTCCCCATTCGGCACAAAACCGAATGAGTTGTAAAGCTTTTCAGCTGCATGATTGTCAGGTTCATAAGAAAGCCAGCACCTCTCAGACTTTCCGCATGGATACGTCCGTATGAAATCAAGTGCCAGCTTCATCGCGGCTTTTCCGTATCCCCTGCCCTGATAACGCCGGTCTATCATAAGGCGCCATATATTGTAGCTGCCAACGGCAATTTGAGGATAGTTCTCCCAGTATTCATCCACATCAAAGCCTATCATGAGAAAGCCGACAGGTGTGTTGTCATCGTATATCCCGAAAGGAAAAACGTGACCGCCGCCTGTTATTGCACCATAGGCATCAACGATACTCATTTTATTGTCGGAGACAAACTTTCTCTGGCTCTCATCAACTTTAAGTTCAATGATATCATAGATATTGCCGCCGTTTACCCTTTCAAGATGTACCATCAGTCGCGAAGGAAGCCTGTCAGTGTGTCTGAGGGAGAAGCACCTCTTGTGAGAACTCGTCCGAGTCCGGAAAGATATGCCTTTCTGCCTGCTTCAATTGCCTGCTTGAAAGCCTCTGCCATTATGGGAAGGTCTCCAGCGGTAGCAAGTGCAGTATTTGACATAACAGCAGCAGCACCCATTTCCATAGCCTCACAAGCCTGTGAAGGTCTGCCTATTCCTGCGTCAACGATTATGGGAAGATCGATCTCGTCAATGAGTATCTGTATAAAGTCCTTGGTAGCCAGTCCCTTATTGGAGCCGATCGGCGATGCAAGAGGCATTACCGAAGCTGCACCTGCGTTCACCAGATCACGGGCTGTGTTGAGATCGGGATACATATAGGGCATTACAACAAAGCCTTCTTTTGCAAGTATCTCTGTAGCGCGTACAGTTTCCTGATTGTCGGGAAGAAGGTATTTTGTATCGCGCATGATCTCTATCTTAACGAAGTCACCGCAGCCAAGCTCACGGGCAAGTCTTGCTATACGAACAGCCTCATCAGCATTTCTTGCTCCTGAAGTATTGGGGAGAAGTGTTACTCCCTCGGGAATATAGTCAAGGATATTCTCATGCTCCTTGGAATTGGTTCTGCGTACTGCCAGTGTGATTATCTCCGCGCCTGCATACTTTACAGCCGCTTCAATAAGGCTGAGGGAATACTTTCCGGAGCCAAGAATAAAACGTGAGGAGAACTCATGTCCTCCGATGATAAGCTTATCGTCTTTCATTACTATCTCTCCTTATATGTCAAATTCGCCTGCTATTATCCTTATAACAGCATGAGCCTGATGTCCTGCGCAGATGAGTACCCTTGACGAAACAAGTCCCATCCCGTCCTCGACATCGCTTACGCCGTCACCGCAAAGATAAAAGCGTTTTGTTATTTTGTTCGTAGTTATCATATTTGACGGAGCTATCCCCGCCATGCCGGAACCCGAAACAAGAAATTTATCAGGCATACTCTCAAGAACACAGTTAACAAGCATCGCCTTCTGGTCAGCCTTATCAAAAGCTTCTACAATAATATCCGCATCTGAAAGCAGATCAGGTATATTATCCTCTGAAAGCTTTATGTTATCGGCTTTTATATGACAATACGGAGCAATTCGCTCAAGTGTGTCCTTCAAAGCAACGGATTTAAGCTGCCCGAGCTGCTCGGGGAAGTACTGCTGACGGTTCAAATTTGAGATATCCACTCTGTCAAAATCTATGATATGAAGATGTCCAACACCAGCTCTCGCAAGAGAAATGGCAATATTCGAGCCAAGACCGCCCAAACCGCATATAGCCACGGAAGCACTGTCAAGCTTTTTCTGCAGATCTGCTCCGTGTCTTTCTTCGAGAGCCCTGTACATTTCTTCTCTTGAAGGAACTGACATATCAGCCGCCTCCTACAAAACGAACTACTTCAACATGATCCCCGTCATTAAGAACAGTTTCATCATATTTTGCCTTGGGAACGATCTCCTCATTTATTTCCACAGCAACTCTCTGACCGCTTATTTCCATATCAGCGAGCATTTCCGTTACAGTTTTTCCGTCTTTTTCAAGCAGTTCACCATTTATCTTTACCATTTAGGCACCTCCTTAAAAAATTCAGGGAACCGCCTGCGCAGTTCCCTGAATGTACATAACAATATCAGACTCCCTACGCTGGCATTAACCAAATCAGGTCGAAGGGTCGAAGGTAGCACCTTCCTCTCAGCCTGTCCCACAAGCTCCCCTGTAAATATTATTATATCACATATTTTTTTCTAAATCAAGTGTTGAAGCAAAAATACTTCATATATCACGGCAGATAAGCTTTAAAGACGAATAACTATGGATAATACCCCGTTTTCAAGCGAAGCAGATATCGTTCCGCCCATCTGTTCAATGAGTGTTCTCGCTATTGAAAGGCCCAGACCTGTTGAGTTGCGGGCAGCTTCAACTGTATAGAACCTGTCAAACAGCTTGTCCACCTGCACCGAAGTCAGTTTTGATGCGTGGTTAGAAAAGGTTATTGTTCCGTTAGCCGACAGCCTTACAGTAAGATCTCCGTCACTGTATTTTACAGTGTTGTTTATAAGGTTAGAAAACACTCTCGCAAGTGCAGAGCGGTCTAATATCCTTATTACCTTACTGTCTGTAATATCTATTTCAGGCGAAATGCTCTTTTCAATTAGTATTGAATAATACCCCGCGATACTCTCCTCAAGTACATCGTTAACGATCACCTGTTCCTGCTTTCCCTTGCTGTCTGAGGCAAGTATCACTGAATATCGGAAAAGCTCCTCTGTCAGCTGTTTCATAGCTTCTGCTCTTCCGCCGATGATCTCAAGATAGCGCTCTGCCTCAGGAGACTTATCTTCACTTTTAAGCATATCAAGATAACCGCAGATGGCAGTTAGCGGAGTCCTCAGGTCGTGAGAGATATTGGTAACAGCATTTTTCAGTTCCATATCCCCCTGCACAAATCTGTGGTGTTCCTCACGAAGAAGCTTTAGTTCCTTATTGAGCTCCGTCACAAGTTTTCTGACCTGTTTATCTCTGCTTGATACGGTTATGACCGAGTTCGTATCTGTTTTAAGGCAGTCCGACAAAGCCTCTGCGATCTCCTTTGACGATCTACGCAGAAGCCAGATCTTCACTGATAAAAAAGCCGACAACAAAGCCAGCAGAACAGTCAGAACCACCATAGACAAACTCCCTTAACGAATATTCTTTCGTCTGAACATCAGGCACCCCGATAATGTAAACACAATTATCAAAGTAACAGAAACCATCGCCCTATAAGTCACCATTCCGCCAAAGTCCTCGGTAAGACCTATAGAAGAAAACCACTGTCCCAAAGGGAAAATGTTTGCTGTGTAAACCAAAGCTTTTCCGAGCGCTCCGTCGGCATTATAGCTAATTGACAGCATAATCGGTGCAACAAATGAACCTACCTGAAAGATCATTATCTGTATAGCTACACATATAGCAGGATAAGGTATCAGCATACTGAAAAATGTCACAAAAGCCGAATGTGCTATACAAAAAAGCAGTATCTCCCCTATATGTGCAGTGATCTGCCCCGCATCCCCTCCTGTTACCTGCATAGCAAGGAAAGCTCCGGTCAGCCATGCGGCTGTCATTAGAACAACAACTGCTGTAACAGCAATACAGCTTGCAAAATAGACCTGCGGTCTTGTATATCCGCAAACGAACTTGTTTCTGATAGTCTTATCGGAATATTCGCGTCCGAGAAACAACGGCACAAACACCGATGTAAAGGCAATTATTCCGACTCCAAGCACCTTTATCATCAGAACTGCCTGCTCCGCCGAGCTTTCTGTGCCTGCTCCTGCGAAAGTTATGATAAATGCAGCTGCAAGTCCGACGTATAGTAATTTATTTCTGAAAAGCCGCCATAAATACGAGTTTATAAGCTTAGTCAATCTGTTTACCTCATTTCAAATCTTTTTTCCTGAATAAAGCAATTCCTGCGGTCGTTACCACTGCAAATGTAACTGCATCCAAAAGGCATATACCTGCAAGTGCTGTGTTGAGTTTTTTCTGCGAAACAGTTGAAGGGTCCTTATAGTCTGTAAGATAATCGTCAATATCATAGGTATGGAGCACCTGATCGGTCGGCAGAATACGATCAAAGGCTTTATATATCTTTCTTTCTGTGACGCTCAGTATTTCGCTCTCGTTATAGTATTCTCCCGCTTCACGCCTGTTTCGGCTCCATGAATCACCGGAAATCTTTTCCTGTATTAGTCCCGATGAGACGAGCATGATGATTATAAATACTATCGACCAAACCATAGAGCTTGCTCTCGATGAAATAAGCATGGAGAACAGAACAAACATTGCATTTATCACTATTATCAGTTCAGCGATAAGTATTATCCTTCTCATAGTCACCCCTCCGTCCATACCATGTATACCGAATTTCAGAAAAGGCAGACTTATGATCGCTAAATTCACAATGAACATAATAAGTCCCGTTACAGTGCATACTATAAGCTCGGTCAGGTAAACAGAGGCTCTTGAATGTCCTGAGATGATCTTGTTGCGTACAGTGCCGTCAGCGTGCTCCCGACTGATAAAGAGACTGTCTATAACAGCAGCAGCAAAACAATATGCCATTATATAAAAGTACAGAGCAGCTTCAAAGACATATCCGTAAGCTTCCGCTGAGTAACTGTCCATTACAGGTCTTGTTGCCTCATCATATATGCTATGTACAGAAAAAAGTACTGACAGCACCATAAATATCAAAAAAAGCTTTGATCTGAACATACGGCTGAACTCGGCTTTTAACAAGTTTTTCATATTTCCACCTCACTTCAGGTCAAGTCTGCGGAACGTAACAGAGCCTATAAGCGTTGTTACCAGCGTTACTGCGATGTTGTAAACTAACATATATTCCCAGTGATAAAGGAGTTCCCTTTCCGAGCTGAATCTGAATGCCTGACATATAAACAGACCATCATATAAAGCCTCTTTTACGGCAAGCTCAGCCCCCGAAAGAGAGTCGCTGTCAACTCCGTAAACATAGCTGTATTTATTGAGTATAGCATACTTTTCGGGCGAAATGATATCTTCCATCGCCATAAGCTCCATGCTGTGCTCCTCAAGCTCGTTTATGAGCGCTACGCCTATAATGAACATAATGACGGCAGCTGTCATACAGACTGTTACTGCTATGATCCTGCTGCGGACGATCATTGTTATCATCAGCATGAAAGCTGTAACAGCAACAGTTCCGAGAACGCCCATTAACTGGAGCTGCATCATAACAGAGAATGAATGATGAAATGCTCCGAAAAACAGGTAAGAGAAAGCATAAAAGGCAAAAAAGAACAGATACTGTATAATGACCATAGCCACCGAACTAACAGCCAGATGGCATAAATATATGCCTGTTTTCATGTTGCCGGCAATAAGCTTGTTCCTTACAGTTCCCTCGTCAAACTCTCCGCCTGCATGGAAAGCCACAAATATTGCAGCTATCATACCAATAGAGATAAGACCGATATAGAGCATACTGTCATTGAATACCTCTGTCTGATGTTCCCTCTTTACTGTAATATATTTGATAAAGTTGAAGCTTGATGCCGTCACAAGAGTAAAAAGAGCAATAAGCCAGAAGGTCCTTCCCGAAAAGCAGCGTGCAAACTCTGCTTTCAGCAGCTTAATCATTTCCGCCACCTCCCACAAGGGAGATAAAGAAGCCTTCAAGGCTCTCGTCATGCTCGTTCACGGATATAACCTCGCAGTTTTCCTCGGCAAGTGCCTCGGAAAGCTTTGAGAAGTTGAGCTTTGCAAAAACATCTGCGGTAGTCTCTGACAGTATCTTGTACTCCACCTCCATGCCGTCAAGGACTCTCGCCATAGCTGCTGTATCAGTCACCTCCATTCTGATACATTTGCGGCAGCTGTTTTCAAGCTCCTCTGCACTCATTTCCCTGACAACTCTTCCATGGTCAACAAAACCGTAGTATGTGGCAAGCTTGGAAAGCTCATCAAGGATATGGCTGGATATCATTACTGTTATCTCCTTTTCGCGGTTAAGCCTGAGGATAAGCTCTCTCATTTCGACTATTCCCTGAGGATCAAGTCCGTTTATAGGCTCGTCAAGTATGAGAAGATCGGGCTCACCGACAAGCGCAATTGCAATACCGAGACGCTGCTTCATGCCAAGGGAAAAGTTCTTTGCCTTCTTTTTGCCGGTATTTGCAAGTCCAACAAGCTTGAGAAGCTCATCAACGCAGCTGTAATCGGGCAGCCCCAGCATCCTGCACTGATATTTCAGATTCTGCTGTGCGCTCATATCAAGGTAAATGGAGGGAGTTTCCACGACTGCCCCCATTCTTCTGCGCGATTTCATTATGCCTCTGTCATTATTCTTAACTCCGTATATCTCATAGTCGCCCGATGATGGCTCCTGCAGTCCGCAAAGTATACGGAAGAACGTAGTCTTACCTGCACCATTGCGTCCTACAAGTCCGTAAATCGAACCCTTGGGGACGTTAAGGCTGAGTCCGTCAAGAGCTTTGAAGCTTCTGTAATTCTTTTTAAGATCATTTGTCTTTATGATGTATTCCATAATTTGTACCTCCTTGACCTTATGATACTATCCTATACCACAAAAGTAAAGAAAGCGGTAAAGAAAAAAGTAAAGATATAGTAAATATTACGCCATTTTAAAGCCGATCCCCCATACTGCCTCAATATAATCGTTACCGTCAGCAGAACGCAGCTTTCTTCGCAGATTGCTTATATGCTGCTTCAAAGATGTTTCCGTACAGTCGGGAGTATCCGCACTTATCCTGTCAAGAATAATCGACTTTGTAATGACCTGTGCAGGATTCAGCATCAGAAGCTTCAGGATGGCAAATTCCGTCCTTGTCAACCTGATATCCTCTCCCTTTACTGTTACATTATGAGTAACTGTGTTAAGCTTCAGCTCCTTATACACAAGTTCAGCGGCAGATGACGTCATCTGTCTGCTGCGGAGCTGAACCTTGATACGGGCTTTCAGCTCCTTAATATCAAAAGGTTTGGTTATATAGTCAGCAGCTCCGCTGAGAAGAAGATCCACTTTATTGTCAATATCTATCTTTGCACTAACTATTATCACAGGTATTCCAGCAATTTTCGGGAGGAGCTCCTCGCCGCTGAATCCCGGAAGCATAAGGTCGAGAAGTATAAGATCAGGCTTCTGTAATGAAAGCAGCATGAGCGCCTCTGTGCCGGAATACGCCCTTGAAACCTTATAGCCATCACTGGAAAGAGCTTCTTCCAGCATATTACCTATGTGTATGTCGTCGTCAATAACCATTATATGTTCATTCATTGTTATATCTCCAGTCAGAATAATGTAAGCTGCTCGAATTTCTCGGGAAGTTCGTTCAGATAACTGAAACATTCATTAATATCATGTATTATACCGTATTTTTCGCAAAACTCATTAAACATCCTCATGAGCCGGCCATGATTTGGACTCACTATCTCATATGCATTGCCGTATTCCCTGCGGTATCTTTGCGACAGACCTTCAAAATGCCTGTCAAGGGCAGAATAGAAATATTCCCTGTTGCCCTCTCTCAGTGTCAGACCTATGCCAAAGCATACTACCCCCTTTACTCCTGCTTCGGCACAGTAATCAAGCAGTCCTTTCAGATTATATTCCGTATCATTTATGTACGGAAGAAACGGTGAAAGCCAAACTACCGTGGGAATGCCGAGCCGTTTCATTTCCATAAGCACTTCAAAGCGCCTGCTTGTAGGACATACGTTAGGTTCGACTATTCTGCAAAGGTCGTCATCGTATGTAGTCATTGTCATCTGCACAACAGCTTTCTGCTGCTCATTAATAGAAACCAACAGATCAGTATCGCAGAGGATCATATCAGACTTTGTCAGCACCGCTGCCCCGAACTGATACTGCCCGATAAGTTCAAGACATCGCCGTGTAAGCTTCAGTTCAGTCTCCGCAGGCATATAAGGATCGCTCATGGAGCCTGTTCCTATCATGCATTTTTTGCGCTTTGAACGCAGTGCCTTCTCAAGCAGCTGAGGAGCATTCTGCTTTACCTCTATGTCCTCAAAGGCATGGTTCATATTGTAGCAAAGGCTACGGCTGTCACAGTATATACAGCCGTGTAAGCATCCCCTGTATATATTCATTCCGTTGGACGAGGACAGTATCCCTTTGGCATCAACAAAGTGCATGGCTTCTCCTTTCCGTGAAGATCAAGTTATAAAAAATTATACCACATTTTATTATTAATAGCAAGGTGCGCAGCGTGAAGCTGATGCTAACAATAGATATGCCGCGAAATCGGGGGGGGCGGCGGCTCGCCGCTTATACCATAAAAGTATTGAACCTGCGACAGCATAAAAATAATGCTGCGAATTTTTTGGATTTTTTTCAAAAAACTCTTGACAAACGTTTTAATATGTGGTAAAATATTTAGGTACTGCGGAACAACCGGTTATACGGTCCGCCTCGGCAAGTCTGAACCGTGTAAAATTTATCAGACATATATGCGGATATGGCGGAATTGGCAGACGCGCATGGTTC
This sequence comes from Ruminococcus sp., assembly GCA_017519145.1. Lineage (GTDB taxonomy): Bacteria > Bacillota > Clostridia > Oscillospirales > Ruminococcaceae > Ruminococcus. Next base: position 8,391 of record JAFWTA010000030.1, on the reverse strand, counting down.
AGGTCCATGTGAACGCAAGTTCATGCAGGTTCAACTCCTGTTATCCGCACTTCAAAAAGCTTCCCAAATCTGGGAAGCTTTTTTTGTAACGTTTTATACTTTCGGGGTACTATAATACAGAAGCTTCTGAATAAATGGCAAGGAGGGAGAGCGTTGAACAGGGAGATCGAAGAATACTACAATAAATACGGACAAAAGGTCTATGCCTATCTTCTCAGTATCTGCTGTGAACCTGATACAGCTCAGGACCTTACTCAGGAGACTTTCTGTCAGGCTATCAAGTCTCTCAGCCGTTTTAAGGGCGAGTGCTCCGTGTGTACATGGCTTTGCCGGATTGCAAAATTTCTGTGGCTCAAAGAGATCAAAAGGCGAAAATATCACCCATCATCTCAGAAAGAGCCCGATCTCAACGAGCTTGATATAAATGTCATCCCTCCTGATGATCAAATAGAAAACTACGATACAAAGATGTATATTATTCGCCAGATACACGAACTACCCGAGCGCGAAAAGGAGATAATTCTTCTTAAAGCGACAGGTGCTCTCACCTTTGAAGAAATAGGACAGCTCTTCGGAAAGAGCGCAAGCTGGGCAAGAGTCACCTACTACCGCGCTAAACAGAAGCTCAGAAAGGAGTAAAAGTATGAAATGCGAGATTATCAGAGACCTTCTCCCACTTTACATCGATGATGCACTATCAGATGTGAGCAAGGAAGAAGTCGTAAAGCACCTCAATGGTTGCCGGGACTGTAAAAGAATATATGAAGAAATGAATGAAGGCGATGTTATAGTTGCTGATCCCGTCAAAGAAATAGAGCCAATGAAGAAAGTTAAGCGTAAGTTACGCATAACAAAGGTATTATTCACTGCTTTTGTATCTGCTTTTATTCTTCTTACAATCGCGTATGAGCTTCTGTGTGCCAATCCGCTGCTTGTAAGCTCCGACAAGATAACATATAATGTTTCCTCATACATAGCTGACCCTGTTTACAGCTATTTTGAAGATGTCAATAGCATACGGAAGGAGGTCATTATTCCAAAAGATGCGGATTTCAAACTTGATACATTTGAAAATACAGTATATGTTGACGGAGTGAAGCTCCTTGACGACAGCGGAGAGCCTGTCCCCGCAACAGGCACTCTTTATCCCGGCGGCTCTTTAAGAGTATTCATTCATGCCGATAACCGGCTCACAGCAATGAAAAGAGATATCGACCAGACTTATTCCGACGATAAAGTATCTGCAACATTAGGCTTCCGTCCCTGCCTTCCGTTCAGGCAGGATATCAATGAACTGTGCGAAGAAAACGGCATGGTCTGGAGCGCTCCCCTTGCAAATATCGGAGAGGGCTCCACTCTGACAATTCATTGCAGGGATAAAGATATTGTTCTTGATCTTTACAAGCTCTCAAAAGAAGCAGAATAAGCGAAAGCCGCCTCGACAGGCGGCTTTTTCTTTATGATTTTACCTCACAGCTGTGGATGACCTTTGCAGGACAGGCTGCCATGCAGGCTCCGCAGTTTGTACACTTGCTGTAATCGATGGAAGCGTGGAAATTATTGACCATAATTGCTTCATTAGGACATTTCTTCTCGCAGATCTTACAGCCGATACAACCGTTTTTGCATACAAGCTTCGTCGCCTTGCCATTGTCTCCCGATGAGCATAAAACATCTATATGCTTGGAAACCGGCTTTATAGAGATCAGCTTATTAGGACAGACCGCAGCACACTGTCCGCAAGCGCCGCAAAGCGCGGGTATGACCTTGGCTACTCCGTTTACTATCTTAATAGCGTCGTGTTCGCACTCATTCACGCAATCCCCAAGACCGATACAGCCGTATTTGCACATTCCGTTTCCGCCGTAAAAGCGTTTTACAGCCTTGCATGACTGCACTCCGTCGAAAATAAATGCCTGTGAAGTTGCATTACAATCTCCGCTGCAATGCACAACAGCTGTCATAGGAACGACTTCCGCTGCAGCGGTGCCAAGTATAGCGGCTATTTTTCCTGCCGCATCCGCGCCTCCGGGACGGCACAGATTAGTTGCGGCGCCCTTCTGAACTATTGCAGCAGCATAATCGGCACAGCCTGCAAATCCGCAGGCACCGCAGTTTGCCTGCGGCAGCGCCTCGCCTATCTTTTCTATCCTTTCATCCACTTCAACGTGAAAGACCTTTGCAGCAATGGTAAGAAGTACTCCTGCAAGTATTCCGCAGCCTCCGAGTATAAGTGCAGGGATAAGATATGTAGTCATTTTCCCACCTCCTTAATTGAACAGTCCCGCAAAGCCCATAAAGCTTACGGAAACGATGGAAGCAGCTATGAGAGTCGCGGGGACCCCCTTGAATGTCTCCGGAATATCAGCGTATTCAAGCTTCTTACGGACTCCCGAGAATATCACAAGGGCAAGCATAAAGCCAAGTCCGCCGCCAAGAGCGTTGATGATCGACTGCCCGAAGCTGAAACCGTTGTCAATATTCAGCACAGTAACACCAAGAACAGCGCAGTTTGTAGTAATAAGCGGCAGATACACGCCCAGAGAGCTGTACAGCGACGGAACGCATTTTTTCAGGAAATTCTCAACCAGCTGAACAAACAGCGCAATGACAAGAATGAATACGACCGTATCCAGATATTCCAGTCCGTTCGGTACAAGGATGCCATGATGGATAGGATATGTAACGATAGTGGCACATATCATAACAAAGGTAACTGCCACACCCATTCCGGCAGCACTGTCAAGCTTCTTTGAGACGCCGAGAAACGGACATATTCCCATAAACTTTGAAAGTACAAAATTATCTGTCAGCATTGCCGAGAGAAGTATTACTATGATAGTTTTCACTGACAGTCACCTCCCTTTCCGCAGGCTTCCGCATTGGGACAGCCCTCACAGCTTATCTCCTTGGGAGGCTTTTTCTTTGAAAGCTTGTTAACCGCCGCGATTATCATTCCGAGAGTGAAAAATCCTCCAGCAGGCATGATGAACAGCAGCATCGGATTATCATGGATAACAGGTATTGTCAGTCCCATCCATTGTCCTGCGCCGATTATCTCTCTTATGGAACCCATAAGGAACAGCGCTATGGTAAAGCCTATTCCCATGCCAATGGCATCAAGAGCTGATGCCACAACACCATTCTTGCTTGCGAACATCTCGGCTCTGCCGAAAATTATACAGTTTACGGTGATAAGTGTAAGGTAAATGCCGAGGCTGTCATAAAGGCCGGGCACAAAGCCCTCCAGCAGAAAGCCTATCAGCGTTACAAAGCTTGCTATGATAACAATAAATGCAGGGATACGCACTTTATCGGGAATAACCTTTCTGAGTGCGGATATAACTATATTTGAGCCAAGAAGCACGAATGTCGTGGCAAGTCCCATACCAATGCCGTTCATAGCTTGAGTGGTCACGGCAAGTGTGGGACACATACCCAGCAGCATTACAAGCGTAGGATTTTCCTTGATTATGCCTTTTGTAAGCTCCTTGACCAGTGAATTCTTATTCTCAGCCACCGAGTATCGCCTCCTTGTTTTCATTATATGCATTCAATGCAGTATCAACTGCGTGCTTCATTCCCTTAGATGAGAATGTAGCTCCGCTGACTGCGTCAAAGGACTCCGAGGGAGCTGTAAGACCGTAAAACTGCTTGCGGAAATCAGCTTCATCCCTTACCTTTGAGCCAAGACCGGGAGTCTCTCCGAGGGATACGAACTCGATGCCCGATACAGCGCCGCTCTCGTCGATGCCGACAAGGATGTTTATACCCTCCTTGGAGTATCCGTCAGTGCAGACCTGTATGACTGTCTTTTTATCAGGAGTAACCGCAATTGTCTGTACCTCGTCATATTTACACTTCAGATCAACGATCTGACACTCGGTCTTACCGAATAAAGACTCGACACTGCTGCTGAACTTCTGCTCCTTTTGTGCAGCAATACGTTCTTTTGTCAGCTCATTGGCAAATACAAGAAGAAGCGCAGCTATAACGCATATCACTGTAAGTACAAGAGTAGGCTTCACTTTATCCTTCATTCTTCTCAGCCTCCTTTGCACCAAGTACCTTAGTCCTTGTAAGCTGCTCGATATAAGGAGTGAGCACGTTCATTATAAGGATCGAGAATGATACTCCCTCAGGATATGAGCCGAATTTTCTTATAACAAATGTTATGATTCCGCAGCCGAGACCGAATACGATCTTTCCCTTTGTGGTTATAGGAGTTGTAGCGTAATCCGTAGCCATAAAGAAAGCTCCGAGGAATACTCCGCCCGCTAATATCTGGTACAGAGGATCGTCGCCTGCTATCCAGCTAATAACGAATAAGCTTCCAATAAATGCAGCAGGAGCTGCAAGTGAGATTATCTTTCTCGCTGCAAGGTATAATCCGCCGATAAGAAGAGCAAGCGCAGAGACCTCACCGAGACATCCGCCAGTCTTACCGAGGAACAGATCAAGATAGCTCGGAACACTCTGTCCTATCTCATTGAGCTTTTCGGATGTCATCTCTTTCAGAGCAAGAGGTGTTGCCGCAGATACGGCGTCCACCTTTTCACCAAGAGGAAGGACCCAATTTGTCATTGCTGATGTGAAGCTGACCATCAGAACTATTCGGGCTGTAATGGCAGGATTCGCAAAATTCTGTCCCAGTCCGCCGAAAAGCTGCTTTACTATTACAATAGCCACAAAAGAACCTATTACCGCCATCCAGTACGGAAGGGTCACAGGAAGATTCATAGCAAGGATTAGTCCTGTAACCACAGCCGACAGGTCTGTGATAGTATTGTCGCGCTTCATCATAAGTCTGCATATGTACTCAAAGAATATGCAGCTTCCGATACAGACTGCTGTCAGCGGTATTACACGAAGTCCGAAGAAATATATCGCAGCGCCCCATGCAGGCAGGAGTGCGATTATTACATTCAGCATTATTGTTGAAGTTTTAACATAGTTTTCGTCGTGTGGTGACGGCGAAACGATAAGCTTGTTCATTGTCTCTCCGCCTCCTTACTTTCTTGGTATGAGTGCTTTTGCAAGCTGATTTGTCTCCGCAAGCTTTCTGTTGGCAGGACAGACATATGTACAGCTTCCGCAATTCATACACAGCAGCACTTTAAGCTGCTTCAATTCCTCAATATTTCGTATTTTGTATGCTCTGTCAATATCAGCAGGCATAAGTCCCAGCGGACAGACTCTGACACATCTTCCGCAGCGTATACAGTTTGAGGTCTTGCGCTCGTCATAGTGATCAAAAGCAAGCAGGGCGTTTGAGGTCTTGACTACAGGCATATCTATATCCGGAACACTCATTCCCATCATCGGACCGCCTGCAATAAGCTTCTTGATAGATTCAATATCAGCCTTGCAGAATTCAAGCAGCTCTCTGAATGATGTTCCGATGACAGCCTGAACATTTTTCGGCTCGCTAACAGCGTTTCCGTCAATAGTCAGCCTACGGGTAACAAGAGGCATACCTGTCTGCATATAGCGATAAAGAAAGGCTATTGTAGAAACATTGATAACGATAACTCCCGAATCAGCGGGAAGTTCGCCTTCATTGACAATTCTGCCCGTAGAGTTGTAAATGATGACCTTTTCAGCTCCCTGCGGATATGCAGAGGGCAGAGTGATTATGTCTATGGTGTCATCGTTTTCAGCCATTGCAGTGAAGTTTTTTATAGCCTCGGGCTTGTTGGCTTCTATTGCAAGCTTTGCCCGCTTTATGCCGAGCTGAGACTTCAGCATATTGATACCGTTTATGATATCCTCGGGATTTTCCATCATTTCGCGGTAATCCGCTGTGATGTACGGCTCACACTCGGCAGCATTTATGATAAGCGTATCAATATCCGCCTTTGGGTTGAGCTTGATATGCGTGGGAAATCCTGCACCGCCAAGTCCGCAGGCGCCGCTCTCACGAACCGCCTTGATAAAGCTCTCCTTGTCTGTTACAACAGGAGGCGTTACCTCATCTGACACTGTCTGCTCGCCATCGGTCTCTATCTCGACCATCTTACAGACAACTCCCATTGCATTGCGGTAATCAGTTATCGCAGTAACCTTTCCGGATACTCCGGAATGAACAGGAGCACTAAATGCAGCGTCTGTGTCACCTATTTTCTGTCCGACTTTTACTTCGTCTCCTACCTTGACCAGAGGCTGACACGGAGCACCCATGGTCATTGACATTGGGATCCTGACCTTTGCAGGCACAGGAAACACAACAGTAGAGCTGTTTTCCGTATTTTTACGGTGTTTCAGCTTTATACCGTTCAGTTTTTTCATATGATTCTCCTCAGTATCTATTCGGCTAAAAGCCGTAAATAATTGTGCAAAAACTTAAAAGTCACGGTGTTCAGGCAAAAAGCCCATACAATAAATATTATATAATATTCCGAGAAAATATTCAAGAGGTTTTAACAAAAAATATACCGTATTGAGAAATAAAAATGTTACCAACAAATAAAAGGCACCCGAAGGTGCCTTTCAGTGATTATTTATTTCTGCGCTTCATTGAAACAACGAATACTGCTCCCGAAACTCCGAGGACGGCAAGCGCTCCATAAGCGTTACTATCGCCTGTCTTTGGTGAATCGGTCTTGGATGTGGTCTTTGCAGATGTCGTGGTAGACTTAGCCGCAGTTGTAGTATTAGTTGAAGTTAATGATGCAGAAGCGGAAGTCGAAGAAGCTGATGTTGTGGTGGTGGTCGTAGTTGTTGTGGTAGTCGTGGTCGATGTGGTAGTTGTTGTAGTAGTTGAAGTCGTTGTGGTGGTTGTTGTGGTAGTCGTGGTTGTGGTAGTTGTTGTAGTTGTTGTGGTGGTCGTAGTCGTTGTTGTTGTGGTTGTGGTCGTTGTTGTGGTGGTGGTCGTGGTAGTAGTTGTTGTAGTTGTCGTAGTCGTTGTTGTCGTAGTTGTTGTAGTGGTCGTTGTACTTGTCGTAGTTGTTGATGTCGATGTAGTCGTGCTGGTCGAAGTAGTGGTGGTAGTGGTTGAAGTGGTTGAAGTGGTAGTCGTTGTAGTTGTAGTAGTCGTGGTGGTTGTTGTCGATGTAGTAGTTGTTGTTGTATTTGTTGCTTCGGTACTGCTCAGCATCTTAGGATTAAACGCCGAGTAACCGAACTGTATTCCGCCGTCAAAGGATTTTGCAATAGTTGCACCTGCAACGTGACCGCCCTCATCTCCGCTTCCATCTGCATCAGGAGCAAGTGTCGATCCTTGTATCGAACCGGTATACTTGAACTTTACGGCATCCTTCAGATTATAGAGAACAGGCATATTCTCTCCAGAATCACGGAGAAACTCGCCTTTATCATTATATAATCTAAGATTTGTGAGCGGCAATGTTACGTCATCGCCCGGAACATTAATAACAAGATATGAGCCCTCAGGAATATAGACATCCATCTGGATATATCCATCATTGAAGGTCTTTGCCTGAGCTTCATCAAGGTTTACTATATTAAGATTTTCGTCATTGCCTGTTATGGTCCAGCCTTTATCATAATAACGGTCTATACCAAGAGTAGCATTGGGCTCAAGCTCCGTAAGATACTTGCTTCTTTCGCGAAGAAGTTCAAACTCCTTATCAAAATCAATAAGCTTACCAACATATATCTCGCACTGGTTCTCGTCAGCAAAGTGTTTTATCTCATCGCTGATAGTTCCTTCCGAACCAACAACAAATCGCTTTTCATCAGGCTGGAAATTCTGAAGAGTATCACCGCCAACAACTATCTGGGCTGCCTTGGTCCCCTCTTCAAGTTTAGCCCCGACGGAATAAGAAACAGGGTCTCCCATATTAGCGTTTCCGCCTGCTGCAAGTCTTCCTTCGCAGTCTGAGCCATGTGCTGAAAAGTCATCGTGCAGAAAAACCGAAAACTGCGAAGCAGCGCCGAGGAAATACTCGTTCTCGTTATCTATCCCGAGAAGCTCCGCTCTGTTCTCATCGGTAACCGCCTGTGCCCCCTTGTCGTCGGGCTTGTTATAGCGGGTCATGATAGGGACCGCTCCGACAATGCAAAGCGATGTAAACACGCTTAGAAAGCTCCTGAATTTAATCTTATCCATGACAATTCCCCCTAAATATTATATTTTTATTATTTTATCACAAATTTATTCATATTTCAATTTGCGATTTGAACAAAAATAGACATTTTTTATCATAGACTAATTCACATTTCTGTCATAAAAATAGCGTTTCTCATTACTTGAGAAACGCTTGGGAACTAAAAAAAGCACCTGCAATTGCAAGTGCTTCTGGAGGCGCCACCCAGATTTGAACTGGGGATCAGGGTGTTGCAGACCCACGCCTTACCACTTGGCTATAGCGCCGTCTTTGGAGCGGATTACGAGGCTCGAACTCGCTACCTCCACCTTGGCAAGGTGGC